>DATLIX010000140.1:0-12567 GCA_035539215.1 Dongiaceae bacterium
GTAGAAGACCTGATTGAACTGCTTCGGCGTCATATCGACCAGCAGCTTCGAGAGCTCCGCCACCGGCGGATGGGTGGTCTTGAAGAAGGTGTTGTAATAGGGCAGCTCGAGCAGCTGCTTATAGGCGACATCGGCGATCGACTTGCGGCCATAGCCGACATTGACGCACCACAGCCCGGCGAAGGCGTCGAGCAGACGCTCGCCCTCGGAATCCCAGAGATAGGTGCCTTCGGCCTTGGCGATGACGCGCGAACCGATCTCGTGCAGCTGGGCGTTATCGCTGAACGGGTGGATATGGTGGCGGTCCTGCGCCTGCCAGTCGACGGTGCTGTTGCGCTTGGGTTGTGCGGTCATGGATCTTGTCCTCGACAAACAGATGTAATTCAGAAAAAGGGAACAATGCGGACGCAACCTGGGCACGCCCGCTTCATCGGTGCAAACCGGCTCAGCGACAATCAGGGATTAAAATTGATCCGCGCCGTCAGGATCAGCAATTCGGCGCGGCGACCGCGCGCGGGCCCACAAAGCGAAAGCCGATCGAACACGACGCGGCTGATATTGAGCCACGGGCGATCGATCGGCGTTCCTGCAACGCCATGATGGGCGGTATCGATAACCATGCAATGAACCTAGCAGGGCTACCGACAGGCCGCAACATCACAGCCTTTAACAGGGGAATAACGCGTCACCGGTCAGACATTGAGCAGCAGATGCTCGCGTTCCCAGGAACTGATGACGTTGGTATAGGCTTCCAACTCGGCGAACTTGACGATTGACAGCGCTTTCACGAAGCGTTCGCCGAGCAATTGCTTGACCGGCCTGCAGGACTGGAATTTCTGCAGCGCCTCGTTTGCCGTCTTCGGCAAGGTATGCGCCATGCGGTAGGCCGATCCCTCGATCTGATTGGTCGGCTTCAGCCGTTCGGTCATGCCGAGATAGCCGCAGACGAGCGACGCGGCGATGGCGAGATACGGATTGGCGTCCGCGCCCGCCAGGCGGTTCTCGATGCGTCGGCTGCTGGAACTGGAGACCGGCACGCGTAAGCCGCAGGAGCGGTTGTCGATCCCCCATTGCACGTTGATCGGGGCGTCGAAGCGGGGCCGCAGGCGCCGATAGGAATTGACGTTCGGCGCCAGCATGGGAATGCATTGCGGCAGATAGCGCTGCAAACCGGCCACGAAATGCCGGAACAGCGCCGTATCGCGCCCCTTGGTATCGGCAAACAGGTTCTTGTTGGTGCGCCGGTCGACCACCGATTGGTGGATATGCATCGAGCTGCCGGGCTGATTGGACAACGGCTTTGCCATGAAAGTGGCGTAGACATTGTGCTTCAGCGCCGCCTGCCGGACTGTGCGCTTGAACAGGAAGGTCTGGTCGGCAAGCTCCAGCGGATCGCCGTGATTGAAGTTGATCTCCATCTGTGCCGCCCCCGATTCATGGGTCAGCGTATCGACGTCGATATCCGACAATTCGCAGAACTTGTAGACATCCTCGAAAATATGATCGAACTCGTTGACGGCATCGATGCCATAGGCCTGGCTGCCGCTTTCCGGGCGGCCGGAACGGCCGATCGGCGGCAGCAACGGCAGGTCGGGATCGGTATTGACCTGCACCAGGAAGAATTCCAGTTCCGGCGCGATCACCGCCTTCCAGCCCTTGTCCTCGTAGAGCTTCAGAACCTTCTTCAGAACCTCACGCGCGGCAATCTCCACCGGACGCCCATCTTCGTAATAGGCATCGTGAATGACCTGCGCGGTCGGGCTCTTATACCAGGGCACCAGGCGGATCGTATCGGGATCCGGCTTCAAATAGATATCGGGATCTTCGTCCGAGCCGATATCTCCATCGTCCAGATCGGGATATTCCCCGGTGACGGTCTGCAGGAAGATGCTCATCGGCAGGCGCAGGCTGTGATCCTTGACGCCTTTCATAAACTTGCCCGCCGGCAGGATCTTGCCACGGGGAATGCCGTTCATATCCGGCACCAGACACTCAACCTCATCGACGTTGCGCTCGGCAATCCATTCGTCGAGATACTTCATGACACTCACGAGAGTAGTTTCTCTTCACGGGCTACCTGCCCGCGAATTGCAGCGCCAGACTAGCCGAGCCGGCGCCATTTGTCTAAGCGGCAAGGGCAAAGCGACGACACGATATGCGGCAAAAGGCCGGTTTATCGGGAATTCCCGTGGCCTCGCAGCGACTTGTCCGTGCCGCAATCGTTAATTCTGCTTGAGGCAATGCAGTTGCTGAAACTGCGTCAGATCATCGAGCAGCGCCCGGTCGCCACTGATTTGCAAGCGATAGAGACCACTGGCATAGGACGTCGTCGCGGCATTCGGTTCGGGGGCGAGATCCTCGAGCGATCCATCGGGCAATTGCAGGGTCAAATGACCGGTCAAGGCGGATAGAGTCGTATTCAGCAGCCGGCCCTGATCGCAGCGGAAGGCCATTGCCGTATCGGCCGCCATGGGCGTGAAAACCAAACGCTGGTCACCAGTGGAAGCGATCGTCAGCTTCTGGTTGCCGATGCCGAAGAAACGCGCCTGGCCGATCTGCTTGATGATCTTACGTTCCTGCTCCGCCAGCGGACCAGAACAGGCGGCCCGGGTCATGCCGACCTGGCCGATGGTGAAGCCGGCCGTGCCGATCAGCCGATATTTGCCGAAGAAGCGGTTGCAGCCGGTCGAACCGGCCAGGCGCTGATCGGTCTTGTCGAATTCGATGAAGGCAGGGCGCTGCGGGTTGCCGACGATCGCCTGCTCGGCTGCGGCGGGCCCCATGCTGACGAGGCGCCAGCGTGTACCCTTCAGCGTGCCACCCGTCAGGTCGGCCGGGGCGGGCCCGATATCGGTCACACCTTCCTCCGGGTCGGGCGGGGCTTCGTGCGAGCATCCCATCAGGCTCAGGCAGGCCAGGGCAAGGCAGGCGGCTAAAATCGCTTTCATGAAGAATCCGTTGTAACCAGGATGACTTGATTTTCCGGACTTCGTGCGGCAATTGCAACTGTGACTGTCGGCTGTGCCGCAAAAACAAAACGGCGGAGCCAAGGCCCCGCCGTTCATTCGCCGAAAGGATACGTGTAGCTTACAGGCCGAGCGCTTCCTGCGCCGGGGTATATTTCAGCTTCAGCGCCTGAGCCACCGCCTTGTAAGTCACCTTGCCCTCATGAATGTTGAGGCCATTCATCAGATGCGCGTCCTCGGCCAGGGCCCGCTTGTAGCCCTTGTTCGCCAGGGCGACCGCGAAGGGCAGGGTGGCGTTGTTGAGGGCGAAGGTCGAGGTGCGGGCAACCGCCCCCGGCATGTTGGCGACGCAATAATGGGTGACGCCGTCGACCACATAGACGGGATCGGCATGGGTCGTGGCATGGCTGGTCTCGAAGCAGCCGCCCTGGTCGATGGCGATATCGACCACAACCGAACCGGGACGCATCGCCTTTATCATCTTGCGGGTGACCAGCTTCGGCGCCGCCGCGCCGGGGATCAGCACCGCGCCGATGACCAGATCCGAGTTCGTGACATAGTGCTCGATCGAGTCCACGGTCGAAAAAATCGTATTGAGCTTGGAGCCGAAAATTTCGTCGAGCTGACGCAGGCGGTCGATCGAACGGTCGATCACCGTCACCTGCGCTTCCATGCCCATCGCCATGCGGATCGCATGGGTGCCGGAGACGCCACCGCCCAGAACGACCACATCAGCCGCGCGCACGCCCGGGACACCGCCCAGCAGAATGCCCGCGCCGCCCGGTTCCTTTTCCAGGTAATGCGCGCCGACCTGCACCGACATGCGGCCGGCGACTTCCGACATCGGCGCCAGCAGCGGCAGCCCGCCCTTGGCGCTGGTCACGGTTTCATAGGCAATGGCGGTGCAGCCCGACTTGATCAAACCTTCGGTCTGCGCCGGGTCCGGCGCCAGATGCAGATAGGTGTACAGGAGCTGGCCCTTGTGCAGCATCTTGCATTCCTTTGCCTGCGGTTCCTTGACCTTGACGATCATCTCCGCTTTGGCAAAGACCTGCTCGGCCGATTGCACGATCGAGGCGCCGGCCGCCTTGTAGTCCTTGTCGCTGAAACCGATACCGGCACCGGCCGAGGCTTCGACGATCACCTTGTGGCCGTTATGCACCAGCTCACGCACAGACGAAGGCACCAGGCCGACCCGGTATTCGTGGTTCTTGATCTCCTTGGGAACACCAATGAGCATGCTAATCACTCCCGCACATAAAACATCTGCGGGCCCACCGGCCCGCAGATACGGTTCAAGGGAACCGATTTGTAAACCTCTCAGTCGAGCGTTTTCAGCACGCCGGACAGGATGTCGAAGATCTGATCGATATGGCTCTTCTCGGCGATCAGCGGCGGCGACATGGCAATGATGTCGCCGGTGGTGCGGATCAGCAGCCCCTTCTCGTAGCATTTCAGGAAAGCGTCGAAGGCGCGCGCCGTCGGCTTGCCGGGGATCGATTCCAGTTCGACCGCGCCGATCATGCCGAGGTTGCGGAGATCGATGACGTTCTTGATCCCCTTCAACGCATGCAGGGCATTCTCCCAATAGGGGGCGAGCTCATTGGCCCGGTTGAAGAGGTCCTCTTCCTTGTAGATGTCGAGGGTTGCCAGGGCGGCGGCGCAGGCGACCGGATGGGCGGAATAGGTATAGCCGTGGAACAGCTCGATCATGTTTTCCGCGGCGCTGTCCATGAAGGCGTCATAGATGCCTTTGCGGACGAAGACGCAGCCCATCGGGATGGTGCCGCTGGTCAGGCCCTTGGCGGCGGTGACCATGTCCGGCTGCACGCCGAAATATTCCGTGGCGAAACCCTTGCCGAGGCGGCCGAAGCCGGTGATGACTTCGTCGAAAATCAGCAGGATGCCGTGCTTGTCGCAGATCTTGCGCAGACGCTGCAGGTAATCCTGCGGCGGCAACAGCACGCCGGTGGAACCGGCGACGGGCTCGACGATGACGGCGGCGATATTGCTGGCGTCATGCAGGGTGACCAGGCGTTCCAACTCGTCGGCGAGATGGGCGCCCCAAACGGGCAGGCCGCGGCTGAAAGCCTGTTCCTTCAGGTTGAAGGTATGGGGCAGGTGGTCGACGCCGTTGAGGAGCGAGCCGAAGACCTTGCGGTTGGAGACGATGCCGCCGACCGAGATGCCGCCGAAGCCGACGCCGTGATAGCCGCGCTCGCGACCGATCAGGCGCTGGCGGGTACCCTGGCCCCTGGCCCGCTGATAGGCGATGGCGATCTTCAGGGCCGTATCGACCGATTCAGAACCGGAATTGGTGAAGAAGACATGGTCGAGATCGCCGGGTATCAGCTGCGTCAGGCGCGAGGCCAGCTGGAAGGCCATCGGATGGCCCATCTGGAAAGCCGGGGCGTAGTCGAGATTGGCGATCTGCTTCGACACCGCTTCGACGATCTTCTTGCGGCCGTGGCCGGCATTGCAACACCACAGGCCGGCGGTCGAATCCAGCACCTTGCGACCCTCGATGGTCGTGTAATGCATGTTCTCGGCGCTGACGAACAGGCGCGGCTTGGATTTGAACTGCCGGTTTGCCGTGAACGGCATCCAGAAGGATTCGAGGTTATTCGGGGTCGGTTCGAAGGAAGCGGCGGATGATGACATGATTTCCCCACTCGGCTGATGGCACGGGCTCGCCCGGGTCTGAGGCTGGCTTTGTCAGGCCCCTGCTCAGGCTTGGTGGCACCGCGGTTGATGACACGAGGTGAGACTACCAATGTTCAGTAAAGTAAACAAGACGGATCACGTTAAAGCGGAAATGGGGCCAGATGCGCAAAAAATAGGCGCCATCACGCGTTGCAGTGAAGGTGGGTGATCAGTATATTAAGCGCTAACATGGAGAACTGATCAATGGCTTCGGATTCCACTGACGGCTTCGATCTTGGCTCGCGCCTGAAGGGCCTGCGCGAGGCGCATAACCTCTCGCAGCGCGAACTGGCCAAACGGGCCGGGGTTTCCAACGCGATCATTTCGATGATCGAACAGAACCGTTCCTCTCCCTCGGTCGGCTTGCTCAAGAAGCTGCTGGACGGCTTTCCCATCCAGCTTGCCGAGTTTTTCGCCATGGAAGCGCCACCCCGGCCGCAGATCTTCTATGCCGCCAAGGATTTGGTGGAACTGGCCGGCGGTCAGATCTCCTATCGCCAGGTGGGGCAGGACATGACGGGCAAGGCGATCCAGATGCTGCACGAGATCTATAAGCCGGGGGCGGATACCGGCGAGCAGATGCTGACCCATGACGCCGAAGAGGGTGGCGTCATTATCCGCGGCCGACTGGAGGTCACGGTCGGTGATCAGGCGAAGGTACTGGGCCCCGGCGACGCCTATTATTTCGACAGCCGGCTGCCGCATCGTTTCCGCAATGTCGGCGAGGATGAATGCGAGGTCGTGTCGGCTAATTCGCCGCCGAGTTTCTAGGATTTAAAGCTTAAATCGGCGTTAACCTATACCGCTAAAAGTGTATCTAAAACTCAGAAAAGACACTTGCGGAAATCCCCGGAAAGGCCAATTTTAAGTAACCTACACATCCGAGGGAAACATGATCATGGATGTCTCATCCGTTATCAGCGTCGCCGCCAGTGTCGAAGGGGCCCGCAATGCTGGGATTCAGCAGGCGAGCACTTCGGCGAGCAGCGATCAGGTGAAGCGCGACAGCAAGAAACAGCAGAGCGAACTCGATCTGAAGAACACCGATGTCGTTGCCGGGACCAACGAGGCCTCGGTCAGCAAGAACAAGACTCATCAGCTCAACGTTCTCGTCTGAGAACTCTCCGGCCCGGAAGGGCCGCTGCCGGGCGCGGTCGGGTACTTTCGATGAACAGCGGAGCCATAGGGTCCGCTGTTTTTGTTTGTGCCGGTATCTTTGTCCGGGCGTCTTTATTGGCGCGGCTGCCGTCCCCGCGAGCGGTCTCAGCTGGCGGCCGGCTTGACCGGCGCCACGTGGCTTTGCCGGTCCAAAGCCTGCAGGGCTTCCAGCAAAGCGGCGCGTGCCCGTTCCGCCTCATCGCCGCGCACCTGTTCCAGGTCGAGATCGAGGTCGAGCCCGGCAATGTGCTCGCTCAGGATGCGGGACTGCCGGTCGCCGCGGGTAACGACCCCCTCCACGGCATAGGGGATGATCTCCCGGCTGATCCCTTTCATGGTGATGGGCGGCAGGGGATGCGCCGCCACCATGTCCTGGACCAGGGCATAGGTCTCGTAACTGATGACGATCTTGCCGGCCTCGGCGATTGATTGCAGCCGGGCGGCCAGATTGGCCTCGGCGCCGATGATGGTGTAGTCCATGCGGTCATTGCTGCCGAAATTGCCGACATTGCAGAAGCCGGTATTGATGCCCATGCGCACCACGAAGGGTTCCTCGGTTCCTTCCTGGCGCCATTTGATCTTCAGTTCGGCCAGCCGCCGCCGCATCTCCATGGCCACGCGCAGACAGGCCTTGGCGTCTTCCGTGGCGCCCTTGGTTTCCGGGTCGCCGAAAAACACCAGGATGGCATCGCCGATGAATTTATCGATGGTGCCGCCGTGCCGCAGTGCGATGGTCGACATCTCCGTCAGATATTCGTTCAGCATGCTGGTCAAGGCTTCCGGCTGCAGCCGCTCGGTGGTCGCCGTGAAATCCTTGATATCCGAGAAGAAGATGGTCAGCCGCTTGCGTTCGGTATGAACCACGACATCCTTCTGGCCGCTGAAAATGCTCTTGTAGATTTGCGGCGAGAGATAACGCGAGATCTTCAGCGAAATGCTGGCGAGGAACTCGTTGGTCGATTCCAGTTCCTGATTGATGCCGTGAATGACGGCGGTCTGACGGCGCTGCAGCAGGATGAAGCCGATGCCGAGGCAGGCGACGAAAATGAAATAGGCAAGCAGGTATTTGAACGAGAGAATGTTTGCGGCAAATGGCTGCGAGATCACCACTTCCTGAATGCCGCGCACGTCGCCGACTTTCCAGTCGGTCTTCGGACTGTCGGGATGCGTGTTGTGGCAGGCGACACAGGTCTGTCCCATGATGATGGGCGTCACCAGCCGATAGCTGTTGCTGAAGCCGGACCAGGAAATATCCGTGATGGTCTGCTCCGGGTCCTGCCGCAGCCTGGAAAGGGCTGTCGTTTCGAACTGATCCATCGGATGGGGCGCCCGGCCCCTGAACGGCAGGTCGGACACGAAGCGATAGGTGATATTGGCCTGCTTTTCATTGATGACGCGGCCGAGCTCCAGCGACAAGGTTGCCGGAATGGGGATGGCGCCGGGGATGGTCTCGTAATTATGTACGACCTGTGTTGGCACGCCATGGGCGGCCAGCACCCGGCCCACTACATTGCTGGCGTAATAACCGCGGATGCTGGTGATGACGGAGCTGAGATCGTGCGCTTGCCGGCCAAGGATGTTGCGCGACAGGTTGCTGATGTCGAGCCAGACCGCCAGCGGCAGCCCGATCAACATGATCAGAACCAGCGCGATGAGCAGCAGAACCCGGCGCCTGCCGGTGGTCGGTGCCGACCCAAGGGTACCCTCTTCGCCGCCCTGCCTGGCAGTCCGTCCAAGCCGCGTGCGCTCTGATTGCAACATGATTTGGTATCCTTAGGGCGGATCGCGCCGATCCGTCATACATGGATTTAAAACGATCGCCATCTGAGTCAATGATGAAGCCCCCTGGATGGCGACATCCCTGACGCCGCCGCGGCTAAAACTTCCCGGACGGCACGCTTGGCACTTGTTATCCCGGAAAGTCCCTTTGCCGAATCGGGTACCCCAACCCCCATGCAGCGTGCCACGTCTTTGCCACAGGAGAAAGGCAATCGCGCCGCGCGGGCCTGATCACCGCGACCTACTGCCAGCCGGCCCGGCTCATCAGGAGAATGGCGGCACCGTTGTTCCGGGCCAGGGCTTCGACGCGTGGGTCATCGGCTTTGAAACTGCCCCAGCCGGCAACCACCGGATTTGGCGCTACATCGGCCCGCACCGGATACTGGAAACCGACATCCGCGATCAGGCGTTGCGCTTCCGGACTGACCATGAATTCCAGAAACTTGACGGCATTTGCAAGGTGCGGCGCATGGGCCGCGACGCCGCCGCCGGCAAGATCGATATGGACGCCGCGATCCTGCTGGTTCGGGAAGAAGATGCCGATATGTTGCAGCGACTGTTTCAGGGTGGGGTCCTGGGTGGTGAACAGGCGGGCGATCTTATCGCTGCTGCACAGGGCGATGGAGCCGTTGCCGGCGAGCATCGCCACCACCTGGTCGCCATCGGAACCCTCCGGCTGGCGACCGAAATTCTGCGCCATGCCGCGCGCCCAGGCCTGGGTCCGGTCTGCGCCGATGGCGTCGATCATGGTGGCAACCATCGCCTGGATATCGTCGGCGGTGGCCGAGCGGGTCAGAATCTCGCTCTGCCACTTGGGATCTGCGAGGGCCTCGTAGGTCGAGAGCTTGCTGAGCTTCACTTTGCTTTTGTCATAGACGATCACGCGGGCGCGTGAGGAAAAGGCGAACCAGCGGTTCTGCGGATCGCGCATCTTGGCAGGCACCTGCGCCGCCAGTTCCGTCGAGCTTACCGGCTGTAACAATTTGTAATCTGCCGCACGCCAGAGGTCATTGGCATCGACCGTGACGAAGATATCGGCGTCGCTGTTGTCGCCTTCGAGCTTGATTCGCTGCAGCAATTCGCTGGGCTTGCTCTGCACGACGTTGATCGTGATACCGGTTTTCTCGGTGAAGAGCTGGTAGAGTTGCGCATCTACCGGCGTGCGCCGCGCAGAATAAATATTGAGGATGTGATCGCTATCCGCGCGGCTCGGGCGCAGCGGCTGAATAGTCGCGAAAAACGCCAGCAGCGCAAAGCCGCCAAGGGCCAGGATGCGACGGGGACAACGCATGTTAAACCTTCCAAGGTGGCATAAGATGGCCGACAGGCGGCGGTTTCACGGGTGACACGGGCGCCGGTGTCACGGGCACGAGTGACGCTGGCTATGCGGCCTCGACCCCGGTTTATAGGCCAGGCGGTGAGCGGCGACAATCCGCCCCCTGCGGTTGCAACCGGGCCGAGGGATTGGCAGGGAGGGAAGGGGCAGGATGTCGGCGCCGCCGAGCGAAGAAAGCGGTAAGGGCGGAAGCGGTGGGGCCATTTTCGGGGCCAGGCCCGAGACGCTGCTGCACTCGCCGTTCTTTACCGCGTTTCGGTTTGTCGAATATGAGTCGGCGCAGGCAATCGGCGCCGGCCGGACCTGGCGGGGCTATCGTCCCTGCGCTCCGCACCTTGCCGATGGCGCGACCTTGAATCTGGAAATCGATGCGGAAGGCGGTGTGGATCAGCTGACCCTGTGCCTGGATCGCGGCAGCGTCGACGGGGCGGTCGATAGCCGTTTCGCCCGCGACCTTGCTGCAAGCTTTCTTGTCTGGTCATTGCCGGAAGCGGATCGGGCGGCGATCGGCGATCTGATCGAGGAGATCGGCGATCGCACGCGCAGCGGCGCGGCAGCCCCGCCAGTGTCCGATACCCGTGCGGCCGCGACGCTGCCGCGTTTCCCCTCGGCGGGATATCGGGTCTTTCTTGGCCATCAGGGGAATTTCGATCAGGATCTGCCGGATAGCCAGCTGCGCATCGTCAATCTCAACTGGAGCCGGCGGCATGATCAGGCGGCGACGCCGCCGGGTTATGACGGCGAAACCGTGTGGCTGTGGCTTATTGTCCGTCGCCGCCGGTGATCGACATGAATTCGGCCTCGGTCACGACGCCGTCCTTGTTGCTGTCCGCCAGTTCGACCACCCGGGCGCAGAACGCCATGTATTCGTCATAACTGACGAAACCGTCCTGGTTCTTGTCGGATAGCTGGAATTTGCGGGTATAGCGCCGCAACACGTCTGGCCGCTCGGCCGGAATGCCATATACGTATTCCGCCAGGCTCAGCTTGCCGTCGTGGTCGGCGTCGATGCGCTTGAACTCCTTGCCTTCGATCCGCTGCATGTCGGCCAGCGTGAAGCTGCCCTTCTTTTGCTGATCCAGGCGATCGAAATAGGCCTGTGCCGACTGGGCATCGCTGACGCTCTGCGCGGAGGCGGTGGCGGCAACTGTCAGGAAGATGAGAGAGGCGGCGAGAAGGGCAGGGGCAAGACGGTGACGTGAGATCATGATGGCCGATCTGTTGAGACGCGGGATGTGGACCATATCAGGCTCTTGCCTGCCCGGTCACTCTTTCTGTCGTGCCGATCCTGTCGCAAGCCGCCGCGCAGCGGCGTGCGCGGCGGTCACAGGTGCAGGCAATCACGGCCTGGCGATCACGGCCTGGCGATCACGGGCGGAGGCGCGCCAGTTCGTACAGGGCAACGGCGGCAGCGTTCGAAACGTTGAGGTGACCGATGGCGCCGCCGGTTGGCAGGCGGACCAGGAGATCGCAGTGATCGCGTGTCAGGCGCCGCAATCCCGACCCCTCGGCCCCCATGACCAGGCCGACTTTGCCGCTGAGCTTGGCGCCGGCCAGGCTGGTCTTGCCCTCGGCCGCCAGTCCCGCCAGCCAGAAGCCGGCCTCCTTCATCTGCCCCATGGCGCGGGCGAGGTTGCCGACCCGGACCAGCGGCACATGCTCCAGGGCGCCGGAGGCGGATTTCGCCAGGGTGCCGCTTTCCGGTGCCGCATGGCGTTCGGTGAGGATCACCGCCAAGGCACCGAAGGCGGCCGCCGACCGCAGGATGGCGCCGACATTGTGAGGATCGGTCACCTGGTCGAGGATGACGACGACTGCCTCCTCGCGCCCCTGGGCCTGCTCGCAGATATCCAGCAGGTCCGGCTCTTCCAAGGGGGCGACCCGGGCGGCGATACCCTGATGGACGGCACCTTCCGGCAGCAATTGCTCCAGCTGGTAACGATCCATCGGCTCCCAGGGCGGCAGGGGACGCTCGACCGAGCGGGTGTCCAGCGCTTCGCCTTCCGCCCCGGTAATGCGGACCAGGCGCTGGATCTTGCGCAGGGGGTTGCGGATGGCTTCTGTGACAGGATGCTGTCCAAAGAGCCAATAGGGTCCGGTCCCGCGCTGCTGGTCGCGATCCCGCTGCGGCCGGTTTCTAGGAAAATCTCCCTCAGGCAGGTCCCGACGGGGCGATTCCCCGCGGTATCCGGCCGCGTCGCGGGCGCCACGCGAGTCTCGCGGCTCGGCGGCCGCGGAAGGACGGCTCCCCCGTCGCTCGATGCCGCGTTCGGGGTCGCGTTCGGCACCCCGGACGGCCGTCGCGCCGATGCTTCCGCGGCGCTCGCCGGAGGACGCCTGGCGGGGCCCCTGGGGGCCTCCCTTGGGGTTGCGTTTTTGTGAAAATTGCCCAGGTCGATCAGTATCTTGTCTGTCGCGACCGGAGCGGCTGCCGGACTTGCCGGACTTGGACTTGCGTTGGCTCATGATGGTGCCTATTATCTTATGGAGACTGGGTATTACCGCAAGCTCCCTTCGTGCCGTTAAAGAAATCGGCGCGAGAGGGAGTTTTTCGTGTGTTTTCAAGTTGACACCGGACGGCAAATGCTCATAAGTCCGCATCTCCGCGCGGCAAGGTCGTACGGT
>DATLIX010000141.1:0-24478 GCA_035539215.1 Dongiaceae bacterium
AAGGTGACGATGATCGGCGCCTGCAGGTGATCCGGCAGCAAGGTCTCGAAGCCCAATGCCCGCATGCCGTCGACCAGGATCTTGCAATTGGCGCGATAGCGCGCGCCGCGACCGGCAACGCCACCCTCAGCCGCGTGTTCCGCCAGCGCTTGATGGAAGGCGGCGATGCAGTGGATCGGCGGGGTGAAGCGATATTGCTTGGTCGCTTCGATCACCTGCCACTGGTCGTAGAGATCGAGAACCAGAGCATGCGCATTGCCCTTGGTCGCCTGCAGCGCCGTCTCGCGGCACAGCACGAAACCAAGCCCCGGGACGCCTTCGATGCATTTGTTCGACGAGGCCGCGACAGCATCGAACCGGATGGTGCGGCTGTCGAGCGGCAGCGCGCCAAAAGCACTCATCGCGTCGACCAGCAGGCGGCGGCCGGCTTTGGCAACGACATCCGCCACTTCGGCGACCGGATTGAGAACGCCTGACGTCGTCTCGCATTGCACGATCGCGACATGGGTGACGGAGGCATCCTTGGCGAGGGCGTCGGCCACCTGCTGCGGATTGACCGGCTTGTCTTCCGGCCATTCCAGGACGCTATAGGCGCGCTTGGCATAATCGCAGATCTTCGCCATCCGCTTGCCATAGGCGCCGTTGATCAGGATCAGCGATTTGTCCCCCGGTCCGACGAAGGTCGCCAGCATGGCCTCGACCGCGAAAGTGCCGCTGCCCTGCATCGGCACGGTGGTGAAGACACCTTCGCCACCGATCAGCTCGACCAGCCGTGACCGCATCTCGCCATTGAGGCGAATGAAGCCGGCATCACGCGAGCCCCAGTCATGCAGCATGGCCTCCTTCACGGTCATCGAGGTGGTCAGCGGACCGGGGGTCAGAAGCCAGGGGTCCTGGGCTGGGGAAGATGCCATGGGGCAACGCCTTTCGTCTGGAATTACAACGTTGTCGGTCGCGATCTTGGATCGGTGAATCGACTGGCTTGCAGTATGGCGGCAGGCGGTAGCATAATTCAAATCGCTAATTGCTATATGAAATATAGGCCATGTCTATAAATCACAGCCAGCTCCGTTCCTTCCACGCGGTCGCCACCGAGGGGAGTTTTACCAAGGCGGCCAATAGCTTAAATGTGACGCAACCGACCCTTTCGGGGCAGGTCAAAGCCCTGGAAGATCAGTTCGGCGTCCGCTTGTTCGACCGGCGAAAGCGGCGCATCGAGTTGACCGATATCGGCCGCAACCTGTTCGATATCACCTTTCGCCTGTTCAGCCTGGAGCGTGAAGCCGAGCAGGTCTTGACCTCGGCCCGCGGTCTGAAGCGCGGCCATCTCCGGGTCGGCGCCGACGCGCCCTATCATTCGGTGCCGTTTCTGGCGGCATTTCATCACCGCTATCCCAGCCTGCGTCTCTCGATGTCGATCGGCAATTCGGAAAAGCTGCTCGGCGATCTTTTGGATCAGCATTGCGACGTCGCCATCGCCGCCAATGTCGGCGCCGATTCCCGCCTGTTCAGCCTGCCTTTCCGCGAGGATTACCTGATCGCCTTTGTCGATCGCGCCCATCCCTGGGCCAGCCGCAAGCAGATCAGCCTGGCCGATCTCAGCGGCAAGCGGCTGGTGCTGCGCGAGACCTCCTCCACTACCCGTCGCACCTTCGAAACCGCCATCGCCGCGGCCGGCATTGCGGTCGGTGAAGTGCTGGAGATCGGCAGCCGCGAAGCGATCCGGGAAGCGGTGGCCGCCGGCCTCGGCATCGGCATCGTCGCCCAATCCGAATTCGGCGATGACGTACGCCTCAAAGCAATCGAATTTTCGGGTGAGCGGATGCGCTCCGTCGAATATGTCGTCTGTCTGCAGGACCGCCGAACGACGCCGCTGGTGAAAGCCTTTCTGGACATCGTCCGCGAAGGGCTCGCCGATGGAAAACATAGAAGTTAGACTATGCGGGCCGACGACTAAATGGGGGTCACCGTGATTCGCGAAATGCTGCAGCCTGCGAAAACGATCTCGACATCGGTGTTAGCCAGGCTCGGGCTTGCGCTGCTCCTTGCCTTGCTGGCGGGAACGGCCGCAGCCGATACGGCGCCGGTCTGGCAGCGCTTGGACAAGAAGGGCATCAAAAGCGGCAGCGTGCAATTCGGCGTCAGTGACCTCCTCGCCATCACCTGCCCCGCCACCCTGCCGGAAGCACAACCGCGCCTGATGGTCCATGTCCAGGTCCTGCAAATGGCCTATGACGAACGGGTGCGCTACAACCTGCGCATCGTCGTCAACGACTATCGGGCCGATTTCGCCATGAAGGCGCAAAGCGGTTCGCTGTTCTTCGAGGCCCAGGACTTCAACCAGAGGGACATGTTCCAGGGCTTTGTCCAGCAACTGATGAGCGCGGCGCAAACCGGCGCGGATCATGCGCAGCTGGCGATTTCGAGCCTCGGCTGGCGCGGCGATCTGCCTTTGGCAGCCGCTGACCAGGTGCTCTCCGGCCTGATGGACGGCTGCGGCCAGTAGCGGCCGACGCCAATTCAGCGCAGGCGTGACGCGCTGAGCTCCCCGGCCGCTTCGAGGATAGGCTGCGCCACCAAGGCCAGGTGGCTGTTGATCCGCTTGAGATCGCGCAGGATGTCGAGATGCAGGCCGCTGGTGGCAATGCTTTCGATACGCCCGCTGCGCAGGCGCTCTAGATGATTTTCCGCCGCCGTCTTTTCCAGCTCGCGGAAGGCCTGCTTCTCGGCAAACAGACGCCGTGCCATGCCGAGATCGCTGGACATGAAGACGTTCATGGCGAGATCGAGATTCTCGTTGAGGCGCTGATGGATGGCCTCGATCTCCAGGGCGCCTTCAGGTGAAAAAGTCAGCCCGTATTTGACCTTCTTGGCCGCCAGTTCCATCAGGCTCTTATCGAGAATATCGCCGATATGCTCAAGATTGGTGATGAAGGAGATCAGGTCGATGACCCGGCGCTGATCGTTTTCATTCATCGTCTCACGGCTGATCCGCGTCAGGTAGAGCTTGATCGCCTCATTGAGCCGGTCGATGTAATTGTCGAGATCGGTAACGCTTTTGATCAGCTTGCGGTCGCCGGCGCGGAATGCCGTCAAGGAGGCGCGCAGCATCTGTCCCAGCAGGTCGCCCATCCGCAGCGCCTCGCGGCCGGCATTGGCCAAGGCATCGGAAGGCGATTCCAGGCTGGCCGGATTGAGATAGCGCGGCGTCGACGGATCGTCGGTGCGCGCTTGTTCCGGCAGCAATTTCGTCCATTGGCGCGCCACCGGTCCGACGAACCAGATTCCCACCAGCGCCATCGCCAGGTTGAAGGCGAGATGGAAGTTCAGGATCTGGCGCATGCCATCCGCCTGAAATGCCTGCAGATGCGGCTGAACGAACGGAATCAGGAGGAAGGCGATGATCACCGAAATCAGACGGAAGGTCATATTGCCGAAGGGCACGCGGCGCGCCTCGGGCGGCTGCGCCCAATTGGCGATGATCGGCATGATATCCGAGCCCAGATTGGCACCGAGGACGAGCGCCAGGGCAAGGTTGATCGGCACCAGGCCGGTCGAGACGAAAGAGGCGATCAGCAGCACCACGGCCAAGCTCGATGTCGAGGCGACGGTGAGGATGGCGCCGACGACGATGCCGAAATACGGCGCACTGGCCATCTGCTGCATGATGTCGTCGAGAATCTGCGAACTGCGGATCGGCGCCGCCGCCTCGGTCAACAGGCGCAACCCCAGGAGGGCAATGCCGAGCCCGACAATGGCGCGCCCCAGATCCTTCAGCTGGGTGCTCTGAATTTTCGTGAACATGATCCAGCCGACCAGAATGGCCAGCGGCGACAGCCATTGCAGCGGCAGGGAATAGGCCTGGGCGACCAGGCTGGTGCCGATATCGGCCCCCAGCATGATGGCGAGGGCCGCCGAGGTGGTGAAAAGCCCGCGCGAGGCGAAAGACGAGGCAACGAGACCGGTGGCGCTGCTCGACTGCAGCAGCAGCGAGACCAGCAGACCGGTCAGCATGGCGCTGAACCGGTTGGTCATGGCATTGCTCAGATAGTGGCGCAGCTGGCTGCCATAGGCGCGGAGGATGCCGGTACGGACCATGCGGAGGCCCCAAAGCAACAGGGCCGCCGCGCCAAATAGGTTTAGCAGGAAATTCATTCTAACCTCGGAAGGCGGTTGGCCTTGATCTCCACCGGAAAGGACATCTCGGGTATATCGCCACGAAACACCACAGATTCGCTACTTTATGTCATTAAACATTAACATAAAGGCGCTAAGTCGTCATTTGGCATCGCTTTTGCGCCATTTCCAGACGTCTCGTACCAGATCGCCCTGCTGAACCCGGCGGGCGGCAACCGTCCGGGTCAGGCCCGTGCCAAAGCACGCGCCGGCAGTTCAGCCGCCGTCGCCCCCTCAGGTGGCGGATGGCATCTGTTTATTGAGAGAGCCGGCGCCAGGCTTGGCTGCGGCGGCGCACCCCGTGGGCAATGATGACCTCCAGCCCCTTCACCACGGCCGAGGTGACGACGATGGTCATGCCCATGGCACAGGCCTGCGCGGTATTGCCGGCATCGTCCGTATTCAACGCGGCGATCGACATCAACTTGGTCTCGCTCGAATAGAGGAAGACGACGGCGGAAACCGTGGTCATGGCGTTGACGAAATAATAGATCGCAATATCGATGATGGCAGGCAGGCAGACCGGCACGGTGACCCGCCAGAAGGTTTTATAGAACGGGACTTTCAGCGAGGCGGAAACGGCTTCGAATTCCGCGTCGACCTGTTTCAGCGCGGTGATCGCCGTCAGATGGCAGACGGTGTAATAATGGGCGATCGTGTTCACGACCAGGATGGTCATGGTCGTGTAAAGGATGTTCAGCGGATTGCCCGGCGCATTGAAGAAGAAGATATAGCCAAGGCCGAGAACGATCCCCGGTACCGCCAGCGGCATCATGGCGCAGAAATGGATGAGGTTGCGGCCCCAGCGGAAGCCGCGGCTCTTCTCGACCAGATAGGCGCTGGCAAAGACGATGCTGGTCCCAATGACGGCAACCAGGGACGCCATGCGCAAGCTGTTGAAATAGTCGCTCCATCCCCCGGTTCCCAGGGCCGCGAAATTGTATTTCGACAGGGTAAGCGTCAGGTTATAGGGCCAGTATTTGATGACGCTGCCAAACGCCGCCATGCCGAGAACCGTCAGCAGAAAGGCCGAGACGGCGAGGCATAGCAGCAGGCAGGCATTGTCGATCAGCGGGCGGAGCTTCGGCTGCAGCGGCACGGCGCGCGCCGTCAGCAACGCGACCTGCTTGCGCTGCACCAGCCGATCGACCGCGAAAGAGATGATCGCCGGCAGGGTCAGCATCAGGCCGACCACGGCGCCCATCTGGAAATTGAACTGGCCGATGACCTGCTTGTAGACATCCGTGGCCAGGACGTTGTAGTCGCCGCCGATCACTTTCGGCACGCCGAAATCCGTGAAAACCAACGTGAAGACCACGAAGGCCGCGCTGATCAATCCATAGCGGCAGCCCGGCAATGTCACGGTCCAGAAGATCTTCCCGGGCCGCGCGCGCAGGGCCTCGGCCGCCTCGTAAAGCCGCTGATCGGCGGTCGACAGCGAGGTGACCAGAATCATCAGGGCATGGGGAAAGGCAAAAAAGATCTCCCCGATCACGATGCCGATCTGCCCATAGATGCTGTGGCCGAACAACGCCGCTTTGAAGATCCCCTGATTGCCGAACAGATAGACCAGTGCGAGCCCCGGCAGCAGCGAGGGCGCCAGCAAGGGAATGAGGGCGATTGCCTTGAACAGGCCGCGCGCCTTCATGCATGAGCGCGTCAAGGCATAGGCAAAGCCGAAGGCCAGCAGCAACGTGATGACCGTGCTGACCAGGGAGACGGTAACTGTGTTGCGCAATGACCGCATCAGGCCCGCATCATGGAAATAGGCGGCGAAGTTGGACAGGCCGATGAAGGTGCCGTCGGCGTTCTCGACCGACTTCTTCAGCAGCGCATAGAGCGGCAGGATCACGGCAATAAGAAAGAAGACGGCCGCCAAAGCGAGGCCGAGCCGCATGATATAGTCCTCGCCGCTGAGCTGCGGCCGGACGGTCTTCGGCGTCTCATCCTGCGCGGCGGGCGAGATGACGACATTGGCGGGTGCGGTGAGAAGATTGGCCATCCTGCTTGTCTTTCCGCCGGGATCACGCCGCGACGATTAGGCCTGCGCCGCGAAGATGCGGAGCCGGTCTTTTGGCAGCGCCACCGCGCAGCGGGTTCCCAGATCAAGCGACAGATCGCGCAAGGCATTGATGGAGAAATCGGCTTTGAAGCGGATCGTCTCGTCCTGCGTGGATGTCAGTTCCGCGCGGCAGAAGGAGCCGAGGAACTCCAGCGCATCGATCCGCACCTGCAGGCTGTTCGACTGCCCGGCCTGGATGCCCCTCACCTGCACATCTTCCGGGCGCAGGCAGATGCTGACCCGGCTGCCGGGCACAAGGCCGGTTTCCACGGCGACCGCGAGATCCATGGCGCCCAGGCGCAAGCGTCCGGCGGCAACCTGCTCGGCCGGCAAAATGTTCATGTGGCCGACAAAGCCGGCCACGAAAGGTGTCGCGGGCGCCCGGTAGATTTCCGCCGGCGTACCGATCTGCTCGATCCGCCCGTCATTCATGACGACGATACGATCGGCGATGGCCAGCGCCTCCTCCTGGTCATGGGTCACCATAATGGTGGTGAGGCCGAGCCGCCGCTGCAATTGCTTCAGCTCGCCCCTGAGATGCAGCCGCACGCGCGCATCCAGGGCCGAAAGCGGTTCATCCAGCAGCAGCAGGCCGGGCGACATGGCGATGGCGCGCGCCAGGGCCACGCGCTGCTGCTGCCCGCCGGAGAGCTGCGCGGGGAATTTGCGGTCCTGTCCGCTGAGGCCGACCATGGCGAGCAGGGTCTGCACCCGCTCCGCGATATCGGCCTTGCGCGCGCCCGTGTTGCGCAAGCCGTAACTGACATTGTCGACGACCGACAGATTGGGAAACAGCGCATAGGATTGGAACACGATGCCGAAGTCGCGCTGCGCCGGCGGCAGAGCGGAAATGTCGCGGTCGCCCTGTTCGATGCGTCCGCTGGTCTGGATATCGAGCCCGGCGATGGCCCGCAGCAACGTCGTCTTGCCGCAGCCGGACGGACCCAGGAAGCAGACGAACTCGCCTTCGAAGATGTCCAGCGAGATCGATTTCAAGGCCTGGAAACTGCCGAAGGTCTTGCTCACCCGATCGATGCGCAGATAGGGCGCGCGTACGGTTTCCTGCCTCATGCCAATCTCCGCGGAATCAATCTTCAGCCAAGCCTGCAAAATGCCGGAAGGGCCGCGGCGGCTGCCGCGTCCCTTCCGTTTGTCGCCGCCGCAGCTTTTACTGCTTGGCGTCCTTGTCGTTGTAGCGCTTGGTCCATTCGTCGAGGATTTCCTGACGATGCGCCGCGGCCCAATAGAAATCGTTCTTGATCATCAGGCTTTGTTCGTTGGCCGGATAGTTTTCCGGCACCTTGGCATCGACATCCCTGCGCGCCAGCACCTGATAGGAGTCGTTGTACATCTTGTTCGCGTCCGCGCTGGCCGCGAAATCGGCAAGCTTCTGGGCCGCTTCAAGATTCTTGGTGCCCTTCATGATGCCGGTCGCTTCCATATCCCAGCCGATGCCATCCTTCGGCAGGATGATCTCGATCGGCGCGCCCTGGTTCTTCTGCATGACGCCCGGATAGGCGAAGGAGATGCCGACCACATATTCACCGGCGGCAGCGGCCTTGCAGGGCTTGGAACCGGAATGCAGGTAGGTGCTGATGTTCTGGTGCAGCTTGTCCATGTAGTCCCAGCCGCCCTTGTCACCCATGATCTGCAGCCAGCCGGCGACGTCGAGGAAACCGGTGCCCGAGGAGCCAGGATTGGGCATCACCACATGGCCCTTGTATTCGGGCTTCAGCAGATCGGCCCAGCTCTCCGGCTTCGGCACGCCGGCCTTCTGGCCTTCGACGGTGTTGTAGCAGATAGCGCTGGCCCAGGCGTCCATGCCGACCCAGGTCGGCTTGTCGCCGCGGGTATCCTTGAAGCTGTCCTTGATCTGCTCGAAGCCGGCCGGCTTGTAGCCGTCCAGCATGCCCTGCTTGTCGAGCAGCATCAGGCTGGTCGCCGCGAGGCCCCAGACCGCGTCGGCCTGGCGATTTTCCTTCTCCGCCAGCAGACGCGCCGTGATCACGCCGGTCGAATCACGCTGCCATTCAATGGTGATACCAGGATTGGCCTTTTCAAAGGCAGCCTTATAGACCGGCAGTTGCTCTTCCTCGAGCGCGGTATAGACCTTCAGCACCGTGTCGGCCTGGGCCGAGAGCACGGAAACGGTGAGCCCGAGAGTCGCCCCGAGACAGGCAACACCGAGCCGTTGAAGCAGCGAAAATGACATACGAATAGCCTCCGAGATGGACAGGTTTTGATCCCGCGCCACCCTCGCCTACTTCGAAGTCAATTCGATGACAATTTGATTGTATGCCGGTTAAATCGTCATATGCCGTCACTAAGCAACAATATGCCACACACCCGGGGGAAAATAGGTCAGTTAACGTCGCTATATGGCTATTTGTGGATTTTGTTGGCGCTATCAACGCATCGCGCAACCCAAATGCAACAGCGCGGCCCGGGCTCCGATTGTCCACCGCCGCCCAGCTTCTGATCTCGGCTTATATGCGGACGGGCCGAGGTGCCCGGACCGGTTCCGGCGCAGTCAGCGGGATTGATGGGACTACTCTTTGCTGCCGTTAGGCGGGACCGATCATGCAATTATTAGGAGATCGCGGCTCCAACGCCCGGCATCACGCAAAATGGTACCGAGAAGGGCGACTTCGCTGCAACCGCCAGCCGCAGCTACGCGCGTCGGCCCCAGTCCGCTTCGGTGCCGATATCACCAGGCAATATCGGCACCCATCGGCACCGGGCTCAGGCGCCCTCGCCTTCGAGACCCGCAACGAACTGTTCGAGCAGGGCAACGGCATAGCCGGTGCCGCCGGCCGGCGTCATTGTGCGGTCCTTGCCGCTGAACTCCTTGCTGGCAATATCGAGATGCGCCCAGGCGCAGCCATCGACGAATTGATGCAGCAAGGCTGCCGCATAAGCAGCATCGGCTTTGTCGGCATCGGGCGCGAATTGCCGGAGGTCGGCGATCGTCGAGGCGAGATCCTGCTCATAGGCAGGATCGAGCGGCAGGCGCCAGAGACGCTCACCGACGACCTCGCCGGCCGCGGTGAGGCCCTTCGCCAAAGTTTCGTCATTGCTGAAAAGGCCGGTGAAATACTTGCCCAGTGCCTGCATCACCGAATAGGTGAGTGTCGCGAGATCGATGATATAGCGCGGCTTGAACTGCTGGGCGGCGTACCACAGGGCGTCGACCAGAATGACCCGCCCCTCGGCATCGGTATCGAAAATCTCGATCGTCTTGCCGGCCAGGGTGGTGACGATGTCGCCCGGCTTATAGGCCGTGCCCGAAGGCATGTTCTCGACCAGCGCGACGATGCCGACTACGTCGATCTTGGCCTTGCGCTCGGCCAGCGCGCGGATGGCGCCGACCACCGCGGCGCCGCCCGCCATGTCGCCCTTCATGGTTTCCATCTGCGCGCCGGTCTTGATGCAGAGGCCGCCGCTGTCGAAGCACACGCCCTTGCCGACCAGGGCGACCGGCTGATCGCCCTTCTTGCCACCCTTCCAGCGCAGGATCAGCAGGCGTGACGGATGCTTCGAGCCGTTGCCCACCGCCAGCATCCCGCCCATGCCGAGCTTTGCCATGTCCTTTTCATCCAGCGCCTTCACCTCGACGCCGAGCTTGGTCAATTCCTTGGCGCGCTGCACGAAGGTCTCGGGATAGAGCGCCACCGGCGGCTCGTTGATGAGATCGCGGGCCAGTTCGACGCCCTTGCCGACCGCCTCCAGACGCGTTGCCAGCTTCTTCGCCTCCGCTTGCGCATCGGTCACGATCTGCAGGGCCTTCAGCGGTTTCGGCTCGTCGGGCTGGGCATGACGGCGATATTTGGTGAAACGATAGTTGCGCAGCGCGGCGCCGAGCGCCAGATTGGCGGCAAAGCTGCCTGCCTCCAGCTTCAATCCCTTCGGCAGATCGACAATCACCGTCGCTTCCGGCTCGTGTTCCGCCTGCAGATGGGCAACAATCGCCGCACCGATCTCGCGCACCGCCAGGACCGAGACTTCTTGCGGCGCGCCGAGGCCGACCAGGAGGATGCGATGCGCCTTCAGCCCCGTCGGCGACAGCAGATCGAGCACCTGCCCGCGCTTCGCTGCAAACCGCGGAGCCGCCAGGGCGCGGCCGAGTGCGCCGCCGCTGTCGCGATCCAAGGCAACCGCCTGTCCCTGGAGTTTGCGGTCGCCGCCAACAAACAGCACCAGCACCGCAGCCTTGGCGGGCGCCTTGGCGAGATAGTCGATTTTCATGGAATGATCCTCTTCCCGGACGCGATCGAATGAGTCGGCCGCAGTCAAGCATATCGGCCGCAGAGGGAAAAGAGGCTGTCTTCAGGGCAGAGCGCGCAGCCGCGCCCCGTCCTGCGCGCGGCTGCTACGGATGGCGTCGTTCAACTCGATCTTCAACGCAACCTTCAACCCGGGGCTCGTCAACCCAGGGCACCGACCGTATGGATCACGCCGGCGCTGAGGCGGCGTATCAAGGTATATAGACCGGCCAAGGGCTGGAAGATCAGTTCGTGTTCGCGTTCATAAGTCTGATGCCAGTCGCCGATATAGGTCGCGACATCGCCGAAATCGCCATCGAATTTGACCGGATCGACCTTCGGAAAGATCAGGCCCAGCTTGCGCACGACATCATCGATCTCAAGGTGGAAAATCTTCGAGAGCAATTGATCGCGCGTCATGTCGTATTGATGCGAGAAATCGGGAATATGGGTCGACAAGGTGAAAAGACGCATCAGCAAGGCAATGCGCAGGCCATGAATGACGCGCAGATTGAAGCGCGCCTGGGGCGGAATCTTGCCGCTGCCGAGGCCCACCAAAGCCAGGCCGTCCCGCAGCGCCAGCATGTCGCGCTGGAAGGTGCGATAGATTTTGGCCAGCTTGTCATGCAGGCCCTCGCCTTCCAGCAATTCGGCAACCTTGTTGAGTTCTGCCGCGCGGTCCGCATCCTTGGCCTGATAGGCACGGCTCAGCCACTGACCGGGATCGAACAGATCGATATAGCATTTCAGCGCCTCGAGATCCGTGAATTCCAGGGCCCATTCCACCATGCCCAGCAAGCGGCGCATGCGCGGTGAATTGCGATAGGCACGCTGGAAACGCTCGGGATCGCGCATGATCGCCTGCCCGACACCGCCCAAGGTATTGGCGAGGAAACCGAGCTGCTGCAGGATGCCGTTATGTGGGATCGCGCGCATCTGCGTCGGATGCGTGAGATTGATGCGCGAACTGCTGCCGTCATGCTGCCGCTTCAAGGCGCGTGACCCGCTGGAGAACAGCAGGTTGGCGCCAAAGGCATCCAGCAGAGTCGCGTAATTCGGGTCGTCCATCACCATCTCGTTGAAATGACGGATGGTGAGGAAGAACTCCTTGGTGAAGTCCTCTTCCGCGACATAGGCCGGATCCTTATCCGTCCCCTCTTTTGGCCGCTCAAGCACGTATTCGAGAATCCGCGTCACCGAGGTGAAGGCGGCCGACGGCGTGATGAAGAGCAGATAGCCATCGCCACCCTGGAAGCTGACTTCCTCCTTCAGCTTGATGTCGTTTGCCAGGAACTGGTGCCGGCTGACCGGCGAAGCGACATATTCCAGGCGCGCCCGGAAGCTCTCCGGATGCCCACCGCGCCCGATAGATTCGCCATGCGTATCGAAGACCACGACCTCGACATCCTTGAAGCCCCGGTCGCGCATCAGATCGGCGAGCTTGAGGCGCAGCCATTCGACGGAGACCGCCGCGACGGTCTGGCCGAGATGACGGCCGGCATCGGAGAAACCGGTCTGGATGCAGAGCCGTCCCCGCTTGCGCACATAGGCGGCGAAGCTCGGGTTCTGCAGACATTCGTCGATCACGCGGATACCGCGCTCGAATGCCTTTGTGGTCTCGAACAGCGGCGAGATATCGACTCGGTGCTCAACGCCGAATAATTTGGCGAAATACAGCGCCGACAGCAATGTCAGGGGGGCTTCGCATTCGGCAATGAGGAAGCGCACCGGGGTCGTCGCATCGATGTATTTCAGCATCTGCGCGACGATCATGAACAGGCGCTTGGCCGAGGTGCGCTCCGCCATGATCGAGGCGAAGCTGATGCTCATCGGCTTCACTTCGGTCAGCAGACGCGACAGCGAGGCCAGATAGGTGCGCTTGCGGGTCGGATCGTCGGGCTCGCCTTCCATGTCGATCAGCTTGCGGATCGCGTTGTGGATCTGCGTGGAATTCAGCCGGACATGGGTATGCGCCATGCCAAGGCCGTGATTGCCGATCTCCGCCCGCAGGATCAGCAGGCGCCGCCGCGCTGACGTCTTCTTGGTCAGGTCGAGGGCGCGCTTCACCAGTTCCAGCAGCTGCTCCGAATCGATCAGGCGCAGATCGCGGCCGTCATGCATGCGCTTGGAAATGCGCCGCACCTGTTCCTGCCAGGTTTCGTTGGACGCGGCGCCGCTATCGCTGCTGAAGACATCCATCTCGTCGCTGGCTTCCTTGATGGCCAGGGCAAGGCGGCTTTCCAGCAGTTCCAGCAGATGGGCCAGCTCGACGCTCTGCTTGTCGCGACCGAGTTCGGTCCGCATCTCGCTGCGCAAGGCCTGCACATCGGCAAGATACTGCTCCAGCTGCAGCATCTGCAGCTTCAGCCGCTTGCAGAAGGTATCGCTCCATTTGATATCGGAGCGGCCGTCGAGATCGTAACCGACCCAGCTCGCCAAGGTCACCAGCTTCGGCGAGAGTTCTTCCCATTCATGCGGATAGAGTTCGGCCGCGACATCGAAAACGATATCATAGGCCCGTCGCAGCGCACGCTGTGCGTTGCGGATCGCTTCGATGGAAAGATCGTGCTCGTAGCCGAGGTCGATCTTTTCCGGCGCGCGATGCTCCACGGCACGGGCAAGGCCGATGCGCCGTTTGCGCTCGGCGGCGGAGAGAGTCTTGCCGCCGGTATCCTTGCCGGTCGCCAGTTCCGCCATGACCCGCATCATGCCGGTCGACTGGCCGAAAGTCGGATGCGCCGTCATGACGATGCCGAACAGCTCCCGCTCGATCAGCGCCTTGAATTCGGCAAAAGGCCGCGGCTTGCGCTTCTGCTTGGGCGCCGCTCCCTCTTCCGAGGCCAGCTGACGGATGGCATGGCGCAGGCCGGCGACATTCTTTGCATCGTCCCGTTCGCCGAGATAGTCCCGCAGCCGGTCCGCCCGGTGCTCATAGGCCTGCACGGTCAGGTCCTGCACCAGCGTTTCGATGCCGCCATAGGTCAGGCTGCCCTTGTCGAGCCGCTTGTTGATGTCGAGCGCCAGCAGCTTTACCGAATTGCCGAAAGGATTGCGTTCGCGCAAGGAAGCGAGATCGTTGAATGCGGCTTCCAGTTCACGACTGATCTTGCCGATATCGAGGCCAGGCTGGTTGGGGAAAACCCGCGTCAGCGGCACCAGATCCGGTCCCAGGACGGGCGCAACCTGACCGGGTTCCGCTACCAGGCGGCTGCGGCGCGTGGCGCCTTCAAGGCCGATGCGCTTGTGCGCCGGCCCGCTCCGCTTGGTCTTGCCACTCCGGCCCTTACCACCCTGCTTCGACGCAGCCTTGTCCCGCATGGTTCCAACCCGTTCAACCATCTCGCTACTCCAACTCTATCTGATGGTACTGCTGCGGTCCCCGCGCCGGTCCAAGACCTCGAACTCTGACGGTTCGATCAGCTTAGAGCGTTCCTTGACGCAGAGTTACCTTAACACCAGTTCGGCATGCGCCGTCCACCCTCAATCGGTCATCCATTTGCTCGCCCGCAGCGGCCCGCGCAGATGCCCCGAATGCCAATCACGGGCCCGTAAATAAAAAGCCCGGTGGCGTGGTCAGACCATCCGCACCGGGCTTTCACGTGATCAACGCGATCAAGCCGCGGCTTTGCCGAGCGCTTTCATCATGGTCGATCCCAGCTCGGCCGGCGACGGGGCAATCATAATCCCGGCCGATCGCAGGGCCTCGATCTTTTCCGCCGCGCTTTCGCCGCCACCCGACACGATAGCGCCCGCATGTCCCATGCGGCGGCCCGGCGGGGCCGTCACGCCGGCGATAAAACCAACGACAGGCTTTTTACGTTTCGATTGTTTCAGGAAGTCGGCAGCCTCGATCTCCGGCGTGCCGCCGATCTCGCCGATCATGATGATGGCGTCGGTCTCGTCATCCGCCAGGAACAGCTCCAGGCAATCGGTGAAGCTCGTTCCGTTGACCGGATCGCCGCCGATGCCGACCAAGGTCGATTGGCCGAGGCCTGCGCTGGTCGTCTGGGTCGCCGCTTCATAGGAGAGCGTGCCGGAGCGCGATACCACGCCGATACGGCCGGGCTTATGGATATAGCCCGGCATGATACCGATCTTGCACCCGCCAGGGGTAATGATGCCCGGACAATTGGGGCCGATCACCCGCGCATTTGAATGGATGAGTTCCTTGCGCACCCGGGCCATGTCCTGCACCGGAATACCGTCGGTGATCGCGACGATGAGTTCGATCCCGGCATCGATCGCTTCGAGGATCGCATCCATCGCATAGATCGGCGGCACGTAAATGGCGCTGGCATTGGCGCCGGTCTTGGCGCGGGCTTCCGCCACCGTGTCGAAGACCGGCAGGTTGAGATGGGTCGCGCCACCCCGTCCCGGCGTGACGCCGCCGACCAGCTGGGTGCCGTAATCGATGGCCTGCTGTGAATGAAAGGTGCCCTGCGTTCCGGTAAAGCCCTGGCAGATGACCTTCGTCGTCTTGTCGACCAGAATTGACATGCTCAGGCCCTCCCCGCCAGCTTGGCTATATTATTCGTCGTGCTCGGCCCGACCGCGGCAACGATCTTGCTCGCCGCATCCGCCAGGGTGGTTGCGGTAATGATCGGCAGTCCCGAGTTCTGCAGGATCTCGCGGCCGAGATCGACATTGGTGCCTTCCAGCCGTACGACCAAGGGCCGGTCAAGGCCGACTTCCCGGGCCGCACCGACGATGCCCTCGGCGATGGAATTGCAGCGCATCATGCCGCCGAAGACATTGACCAGGATGCCTTTCACTTCCGGGTCGCTGAAGATCAGCTTGAAGGCACAGGCGACGCGTTCCTCGGTCGCCGCGCCGGCGATATCCATGAAATTGGCGGGCCGGCCGCCGTAAAGCTTGATGATATCCATGGTGGACATGGCGAGGCCGGCGCCATTGACCATGCAGCCGATATCGCCCTCGAGCTTCACGTAGTTGAGGTCATGGCGTGCCGCTTCGACCTCCAGCGGATCGGCTTCGTCATTGTCGCGCAGGTCCTGGATGTCGCGATGGCGGAACAGCGCGTTGTCGTCGAAGGTCATCTTGGCGTCGAGCGCCATCAGCTTGTTCGACTTGGTGACGACCAGCGGATTGACCTCGATCAGGCTGGCATCATTTTCGACAAAGGCCTTGTTCATCGCCACCAGCAGGCGCACGAATTTGTGCACTTCACGATCCTTGAGACCGAGGGCGAAGGCGACTTTGCGGGCATGGAAGCTCTGCATCGGCGTGGCCGGGGGAAGCTGCACCTTGATGATCTTCTCCGGCGTATTGGCGGCCACTTCTTCGATATCCATGCCGCCTTCGGTCGAGGCGATTACCGCGATACCGCCGGTTTTGCGATCGATCAGTTGGGCGACATAGAGTTCGCGGGCGATCTCGCAGCCCTGCTCGATATAGACGCGCTTGACCTCTTTGCCTTCCGGACCGGTCTGATGGGTGACGAGCTGCATGCCCAGCATCTTGTCGGCCGTGGCCAGGACCTCCTTCACCGAGCGGCAGATCTTGACGCCACCGGCCTTGCCGCGCCCGCCGGCGTGAATCTGCGCCTTCACTACCCAGACCGGGCCGTCGAGTTCTTCCGCCACCGATTCCGCCTCGGCCGCCGTATGCGCGACATCGCCGCGCGGCACCGGTACGCCGTAACGCCGCAGAATCTGTTTTGCCTGGTATTCATGGATATTCATCGAACCCTCCCCGCCCGCATCGGGCCTCGTCACAGTCATTGCCAGTCGCTGCGAAATGAGGACGTAGAGGGACATTCAGCGCCGGCAGTACCGGCGGCTACGTCATTCACAAGCGACGATGTATAGCTGCGCGCCGTCAGGAGCGACCCGAAATCAAACCCGACAGTGCTCGCTTCTATCACCCGGCACGCGATCACTCTGGTCGCGCGATGAATGACGCCGTGAAGCCATTCTTATTCTTGTGGCTTCTCCGTGACCTCCCGATCACGTGCTATCTATCTTATTTAATTGGCTATTCTCGAATGTTCTAATTTCGACTAGGATGATGGCAAGAGCGTCACAGCCACGACTCGCGGGCGAAAGACAGTGCCGATATGAGCTGCCGCAGCTACCGTAATCGCTGGAAATACAGGGATTTTTTCGTAACTCGCAGGCTTCGCTTGGGCTATTTTGTCGCAGCTTTTATTGGCCTGCAGACCCTTAGCGCTTGCGTACAAACACCCCCACAGCTCGGCTCGCAGCAAAGTCCTTCAATACGGCTGCAGCCTCCCGCCGCGTCAACCTATAGCGAGCGGCCGGCGGCCGGTTTGTCATGCGTTCCTTATGCGCGGGAACGGACCGGCCTTGCGCTGCGTGGCGACGCCTATACCTGGTGGAATGGCGCAGCAGGGGTCTATCCCCGTGGCGATAAACCGACGCCCGGCGCCGTACTGGTTTTGCGACAGACGCCGCGACTGCAATCCGGCCATGTCGCCGTCGTCACACAGGTCGTGGATCCGCGGCAGATCCTGGTCGATCATGCGAATTGGATTCCCGACGAAATCACCGAGAACATGCCGGTGATCGATGTCTCGCCGGCAAATGACTGGACGCAGCTGCGCTTCTGGAACGCACCCAGCCGTACGTTTGGCGCCATCTATCCGGCCACGGGCTTCATCTATGCGCGCAACACGCCGATACCAGGCGGCGAACCTGGCATGGACCCCGATCAAACCGTGATCATTTCCAGCCGGGGCGTCTCAGTCGACAACCAATGAGCGCGCGGCATAGGTTCCGGGCTTGTAAAGTGCCGCCCTTCCCTCGACCACCAACTCGCTGCGCC
Organism: Dongiaceae bacterium; assembly: GCA_035539215.1. GTDB lineage: Bacteria > Pseudomonadota > Alphaproteobacteria > Dongiales > Dongiaceae > Dongia_B. The sequence goes on from DATLIX010000141.1 coordinate 17,305, forward strand.
GCGGAAGGTTGATTTCACGCGACAGCAAACCGGTATCACGCAACCAGACCAGAGCATCATACAATGTGTGACGCAAGGGTCGGGGTTGCCAGCCGAGTTCCGTACGGGCTTTGCTGCAATTGAAAGCCATGGAGCTGCGCGCGAGCCTGACACCCGTGATGGGCGCGACGGGAGGTTCTTTGCGAAAATTGGCAATCGTTTCGCTGACCACGGCAGCCGCGAAGGCGAGGCAATAGGGAACCCTGACCGTCGGCATCGTGTGGCCGGTGAGGCGCGACAACTCCTTCAGCAAGTGCTGCAGCTCGACATTCTCTCCGCCCAGGATATATCGCTCGCCGATACGGCCGCGTTCTGCCGCCAAAACATGCCCGCGCGCCGCGTCCCGCGCGTCAACCAGATTGAACTCGCAGTTGAGATAGGCCGGCGTTTTCCCGTTGACGAAGCCCAGCACCATTTTAGTGGGCGGCGTCAGCAATGCATCGCCCGGCCCAAGGGGCATGGTCGGATTGACGATCACCACCGGCAGGCCCGATGCCGCGGCCTCCTTGGCCGCCTCTTCGGCACGAAACTTGGAACGGCAATAAGGACCCGGCATGTCGTCCAGCGTGAGCTGGGCCGTTTCATCGATGATCGCACGTGGCGAGTTGCGTGCGCCCCTGACACTCTTCAGGATTGATTCAGTTGATGTGTAGATAACGCGCCGCACCCGACGTCGGGCCGCCTCTTCCAGCACCCGGCACGTGCCGACGAAATTGACCTCGTGAAATTGCCGGGGATCCGGCGCCCATAAATTCGGATTGGCGGCGACATGGAAAACCCGGTCGATCCCCTCCATCGCCCGGCGGACTGCGGCACGATCGGTAATACAACCCAGTGTAACCTGGACATTTTCATCAATCGGCTTGCCCTGCCAGGGACGAAGATCGAGGATACGGACTTCATCCCCGCGCTCACGTAGAGCCTCAACTAGATGGCGACCGATGAAGCCGCACCCGCCTGTTACCAGAGTCCGATATGCCATTTCCCACTACTTCCCCCAAAGACTCGCTTCGTGGCGAGCTGACGTGGCATGCACCTTACCTTTCAACAAGCTGACAAAAAATAACATTACGTTGAAGTTACAGAGTTTTGTAAGGAGCTGTGACTTTCGCCACATCTCAACTCGGCTAGCCGCCCTCCTGTTCCTTCTGGCGGCGGGCGAAATGAGTTTCCCGGCCAATGCGCTTGCGCGTGAGAATGTCGACACCGTGCCGTCCGCGCAGCTGGTCTCGGATTTTTTTGCACATATACTGGAGGTAGTTTTTCATCACCAAACGTCGGACGATCCGGCATATCGGCATGGCGCACTAAAAACCGTCCTGGCGCGGTCGATTGATGCCGAGACCATCAGCCGCTTCATTCTTGGCCGCTACGCCGCCAGCCCGGTTCCCCTTCCCGCCAACGGCACGGACCCACAGGACAGTTTCCTCGATTTCGCCACTACCGAGATCCTGCGCATGACGCCGGCCAAGGACGCTAAGCCAGACCAGTCGCCCATCCCCAGCCTGGCGATTTCCCATATGACCATGCGCCGTGACCAGACCCGGATCGTGGCCTCGGAACTGGTCTGGCCGGATGGGCGGAGATTGGCCCTGGCATGGGAAGTCGCCGATCGCCCCGGGATCGGCCTGCGCATAGAGGACGTCAATTGCCTCGGCATCAGCCTGCGATTGATGTTGCGCAGCGCGGTCGCCGAAGCAGCCGCCGAACATCCGGAAAACAGCGCGAATTTGGCGCATTTGCTCAATAGCGGGCGACACCTCGGCCCGCTTCATCCGTCCGAGAAGCCGACTCAATAGAGCCGGAATCACATTTTCCTTATTCCCTGGCGACGCCACTTGCGGCGACATGACTTTCGCCCTCGCCTCTGCTATCACCCTGGCGGGAGGCGTTACCGCATGCGGCTGAAATCGGCCGATTTTCTGTTTGACGACGGAAGTCTCGGCAGTCGCGTAACGCCGCTGAACAATGACCGAGAAGAGTCCGGGTCCGTCGAATGTTAGAAAATCTGGTTGCGAAGGCGGTAGCGCTCAGCGCGCGGCGCGCACTTGCCGTGATCGCCGTATTCCTGGTGCTGGCCATCGCCTGCGGCTTCTACGCGGGCCGCCATCTGCGCATGGACACCGACACGACCAACATGATTTCGCAGCAATTGCCGTGGCGCCAGGAAGCGATGCGGCTCGCCAACATGTTCCCGCAGAACAATGGTTTGCTGGTGGTGCTGATCGACGGCAAGACACCGGAACTTGCCGATCAGGCGACGGCCACCTTGTTCGCCAAGATGCAAGATCGACCTGACCTGTTCACCAGCGTCCGCCGTCCCGACGGCGGTCCCTTTTTCACGCGCTACGGGCTGCTTTATCTCCCGACCGAGGATCTGCAGAAAATTGCTGATTCGGTGATCAAGGCACAGGGCTTCATCGGCAGCTTGAGAGCAGATCCGAGTATTCGCGGCCTCATGAATGTGCTGGGACTGGCGCTCGACGGCGTCCAGCAGCATGCAGCCAAGCTGGAGGATATCGAGAAGCCGATGTCGGCCGTCGCCGGCACCCTGAGCGGCGCCCTGAGTGGCGACCCCACCCCTTTATCCTGGCGCAGTCTGATGATCGACCGGAAGATCGATCCCAATGAGGTGCGCCATCTCATTCTGGCGCAGCCTGTCCGGGACTTCACGTCGCTGCGCCCCGGCGCCAAGGCAAGCGCCTTCATCCGTCAGACCGTGAGTAGCGAAGGATTGACAGCAGCCAACGGCATCAATATCCGCTTGACCGGTCCGGTCGCACTCTCCGACGAAGAATTCGGCACCGTCGCGGAAGGCATGGGCGTCGCCCTCGTTCTTTCGATCGCCCTCGTCCTGCTGTGGCTGTTTCTTGCCCTGCGCTCGGTGAAGCTCATCGTCAGCACCTTCATCACGCTGATTGTCGGCCTGGTTCTCACTTTCGCCTTTGCCGCCATCGCCGTCGGCAGCCTCAATCTGATTTCCGTAGCCTTTGCCGTGATGTTCATCGGCCTGTCGATCGATTTCGGAATCCAGTTCGGCGTTCGCTATGGGCATGAGCGGCATGTCGCGGATGACGACACAGTTCTGGTGCGCACGGGCCGGGGAATGGCACGCCCGCTGACCCTGGCGGCGGCGGCCATTGCGGTTGGCTTCCTCTCCTTTTTGCCCACGGATTACCGTGGCGTTTCCGAGCTTGGCCTGATCGCAGGTGCGGGCATGGCGATCACCCTGATCCTAAATCTCACGCTGCTGCCGGCTCTGCTGGCCTGGTTCAAGCCGCGCACCGGCTCGCTCGATCTCGGCAGCGGCTGGACGGCAAAGGTCGATCATTTCCTGCTGCGGCGCCGTGTCTGGGTCCTCGGCGCCTGGCTATTGCTGGCTCTGCTCGGCATTTTCCTCGCCGCGAAGCTGCGCTTCGATTTCAATCCCCTTCACTTGAAAGATCCGCAGACGGAATCCGTCTCAACGCTTTACGACATGATGCAGGATCCGCTGCATACACCTTACGAGATTGAAATCCTGGCAAAGAACGAGAACGAAGCCGATGCCTTGATCCCGAAGCTGCAGGCGCTGCCGGAGGTCTATGCCGCGATCAGCGCCAGCTCCTTCATCCCGAAGGACCAGGACGCGAAGCTCGCCATCATCGATGACCTGAACTTGCTGGTGGGACCGAGCCTCAACCCGCCCAATACGCTTCCCGCCCCCAGCATCGACGAAGACCGGGTAGCCATGAAGCGGGTTGCCGCCAAGCTGCGTGATGTTGCCGAGTCATCCGACAAGGCGCAGCAATTGGCACGTCTCCTCGATCAGGCGGCGACATCGGACGCCGCGGTTTTTCCGCAGATCCGGCGCGCGCTGCTCAGCGGGTTGGCACCCCGTCTCGACACGCTTGCGGCGGCGATGACGGCAGGGAAACTGACCCTGGACACCTTGCCCGACGAAATCCGCCGCGACTGGGTCGCCCCCGACGGCGAGGTCCGGATCATGGTGGTGCCGCGCGGGGACAGCAACAACAACAACGTCCTCACCCGCTTCGTTCGCGCCGTCCAGAGCGCCGCCCCCGGCGCATCCGGCCCGGCAGTCCAGATATTCGAAGCCGGCAACGCCGTTTCACGTGCTTTCCGGGATGCCACCATCTGGGCCCTCGGCGCCATCATGGTGCTGCTGCTGATCATCGTGCGGAAGCCGCGCGACGTGTTCCTGGTTCTGTGTCCGCTGCTGGTGGCCGGGCTGGTGACGATCGACCTCCTGGTGGCGCTGCATATCTCGCTGAATTTCGCCAACATCATCGCGCTGCCGCTGCTGCTCGGCATTGGCGTTGCCTTCAATATCTATTTCGTCGTGAACTGGCGAAATGGGGTCGCCGGTCCGCTGCAGACCAGCACCGCACGTGCCGTGCTCTTCAGCGCGCTGACGACCGGCTCTTCCTTCGGCAGCCTGGCGATGTCGAGCCACCCCGGAACGGCGGGCATGGGGTTGATCCTGCTGCTGTCGCTGGCGGTGATGCTGCTGACGACTTTCATCTTCCTACCGGCACTCCTGGGCGAGGTGCCGCGCACAGGGAATCAGCCGGCTGCACGAGCGTCACGATAATAAGCGGCCCATTGGATCATAAAGCGGATTTCACACATCTAGTTGTAGGTCTTGCAGTGTTAACCACACCTCGCTAGACTAATCTTGTCGAACCTTCAAGTCTGGCATGCTCTCCACTGCTCGGGATCGAGCGCCGGACCAGCCGCTGCCCTAGAATCGGAAGACCTCGACTGCGCAGGATGCTGTGCATCTGAAACTTACCAAAGGACTATCTCTGATGGCTATCGGAACCGTGAAGTGGTTCAACACCTCCAAGGGCTATGGCTTCATTAAGCCGGAAGACGGCTCAGCCGACGTTTTCGTGCATATTTCGGCGGTCGAGCGTGCCGGCATCGGCACGCTGCGTGATGGCCAGCGAGTCAGCTTCGAGCTGGAACGCGACCCGCGTCGTGGCAAGACCTCGGCGACCAACCTGCAGATCGCCTAAACGCACCCTGCAGACAAGATAAAGGCCGGAAGCTGGGACTTGCTTCCGGCCTTTTTTCTATCCGATTGCAGTCGGCGGCGTCAGGCGCCGGCCTTCAGTTCGTTGATCTTCTTTTCCAGAACCGCGATCAACCCGTCGGCGCCGCCGGTCCTGATGGTCTCGGCAAAGTCCGAACGCATGCGCGCCATTTCCGAAATCGTGCCGCTGAGATAGATGTCGATGATCTTCCAGCCGGCATCGCCCTGGCGGAACACATAGTTCAATTGAACCGGCTCGCCATCCGGCCGCAGCAGCTGGGTGGCGACGAGCTTGCGATCACCCGCCGGCTGCGTCAGATCGCCAACCACGAAACTCTGCCCGCTGAAGGCCTTGAAACGCGACGCATAGGTCGTGACCATATAGCGATCAAAGACATCCAGCACGGCCGTTTTCTTATCCGCGGGCATGTTGGTCCAAGCCGGTCCGACGGCAATCCGTGCCATGATCGGCACGTCGAAGGCCTGGTTGACCGCCGGCGCCAGCTTCTGGTAGCGGCCGTCAAAACCGAGTTCCTTGCCGTTCTTCATGCAGTCCATCAGGACGTCATAAAAAGCCTGAACCGTTGCTTTCGGATCGCTGTCGGCACGCGCAGCGGCAATCGGTGCCGCCGTCGTCGCGACAACCACCGAAGCAGCCATCAGATTGAGGAAAAAACGCCGACCGATCATCCGATCAATCATCGTTGTGCGATGCTTTGAGTAACGCCCAGACATTTCAATACCGTCTCAACAATATGCGAAGCATTGAGCCGTGCCTGGTCATACTGCTTCTGCGGTGTCTCATGATCGATAAAGGTATCCGGCAAGACCATCGGACGAACCTTCAGACCAGTTTCCAACAGGCCGGCGGTTGCCAGATGATGTAGAACATGGCTGGCGAAGCCGCCAATGGAACCTTCCTCGACGGTAATCAAGACTTCGTGTTCCCGCGCCAAGCGGTCCACGAGATCAGTGTCGAGCGGCTTGCAGAAACGCGCATCCGCCACGGTCGTCGACAACCCCTTGGCAGCCAAGTCGTCAGCCGCCTTCAGGCATTCGTGCAGCCGGGTACCATAGCTTAGCAGCGCGATCTTGGTGCCTTCACGGACGATCCGGCCCTTGCCGATTTCCAGCACCGAACCGCGCTCCGGCAAGGGCACATTATATCCCTCGCCGCGGGGGTAGCGGAAGGCGCTGGGCCGATCGTCGATCGCCGCTGCAGTGGCCACCATATGCATCAGCTCCGCCTCGTCGGCCGCCGCCATCAAGACGAAATTCGGCAGGCAGCCGAGATAGGTGATGTCGAAGCTGCCGGCATGGGTGGCGCCATCGGCGCCGACCAATCCAGCGCGATCAATGGCGAAACGCACCGGCAGGCTCTGGATGGCGACGTCATGCACCACCTGGTCATAGCCGCGCTGCAGGAAGGTCGAATAGATCGCGGCGAACGGCTTCAGGCCCTCGCAGGCCATGCCGGCGCAGAACGTCACCGCATGCTGCTCGGCGATGCCAACATCGAAGCAGCGATCCGGAAACTCCTTGCCGAACGTATCGAGGCCAGTGCCGGAGGGCATCGCGGCATTGACGGCGACGATGCGGTTATCGGCTTTGGCTTCGGCGATCAGCGCCTTGGCAAAGATGCCGGTATAGCTCGGCGCCTTCGGCGTCGACTTCTGCTGAATGCCGGTGGCGACGTCGAATTTCACCACGCCATGATACTTGTCGGGTGACTTTTCGGCCGGCGGATAGCCATGGCCTTTTTCCGTCACGACATGCACGAGAACCGGACCGGGCTCGTCGGAATTGCGAAGGTTCTGCAACACCGGCAACAGGTGATCCAGGTTGTGGCCGTCGATCGGGCCGACATAATAGAAGCCCAGTTCTTCAAACAGGGTACCGCCGGAGATCATCCCGCGCGCATATTCCTCCGCTCGCTTGGCCGCGCGCTGCAGGCCCGACGGCAGGATCTTGCTGAAATCCTTGGCGAGATGGCGCAGCGAGCGGAAGGAAGAGGATGAAATCGAACGCGAGAGATAGGCGCTCAGCGCACCGACCGGCGGTGCGATCGACATGTCATTGTCGTTGAGGATGACGATC
>DATLIX010000142.1:0-7659 GCA_035539215.1 Dongiaceae bacterium
GGCCATGTCGGATCTCGTGGTGGTGATGAACAAGGGCCGCATCGAGCAGATGGGGGCGCCGGCCGAGGTCTATGAGCAGCCGCGCAGCGAATTCGTGGCGAGCTTCCTCGGCAATGCCAATTTCCTGCCCGCCAACGTGCAGCAGGTCACGGATGAAGGGATCATCGTCGAGATGGCGGGGGGCGAGCGCCTGCTGGTCGGCGATGCGGCCCGCCCGGTGGCGGCGGGCGAGCCGGTGCGTGTCGTGGTGCGGGCGGAGAAGATCGTCATCGCCGATGCGCAGGCCGCCGGCCTCCAGGCCCGCGTGGTCGATGTCGACTATCTCGGCTCCATGGCCCGCTATCAGATGGAGCTGCGCGGCGGCGAAAGAATGCTCAGCCTCGTCAGCCTCAAGGATCGCGCTTTGGATCTGGGTGAAGCGGTGGCGTTGCAGATTGAGCCGCGGCACTGCCGCATTCTTTAACCGCCGTATTCTTTAAAGCCCCTCGGAATCCTGGTGATATTCCGTCACTTTGAATCTCGTCCGGCGGGCTGCTAGGATGATCCCACACGTCTTGGGATTTCCCGCATGTCTGATGTCGATTTTGATCTCTTTGTGATCGGTGCCGGTTCCGCCGGCGTGCGGGCGAGCCGCATGTCCGCGGCCTATGGCGCCAAGGTGGCGATTGCCGAAGAGAGCCGCGTGGGCGGCACCTGTGTCATCCGCGGCTGCGTGCCGAAGAAGCTGCTGGTCTACGCTTCTCATTTTCATGAGGATTTTGCCGATGCCGCCAATTACGGCTGGACCATTGGCGAGGCGCATTTCGACTGGGCGACGCTGATCGCCAACAAGGATCGCGAAATCGATCGCCTGAACGGCATCTATAAGAAGCTGCTGGCGGGCTCCGACGTCACCTTGATGGAGCAGCGCGCGACGCTGGTGGATCGCCACACCGTCGATGTCGGCGGGCGCAAGGTCACGGCGAAGCACATCCTGATCGCTTGCGGCGGCTGGCCGGAGAAGCCGGACCTGCCGGGCATCGAACATGCGATCACGTCGAACGAGGCCTTCCATCTGCCGGACTTGCCGCATCGCGTCATCGTGGTGGGCGGCGGCTATATCGCCCTCGAATTCGCCGGCATTTTTGCCGGCCTCGGCGCACAGGTGACGCAGCTCTATCGCGGCGCCCAGGTGTTGCGGGGCTTCGACGACGACGTCCGGCATTTCGTGGCGCGGGAAGTCGTCAAGAAGGGTATCAATCTGCGGCTCAACAGCGATATCGACAAGATCGAGAAGCGTGGTGGCGAGCTTCATGTGACGCTTCAGGACGGCACGACTTTCGTTGCCGATTGCGTGCTCTATGCGACGGGACGCCGGCCCAAGACCCGGAGCCTCGGCCTGGAACAAGCCGGTGTCGAACTGGGCGAGCTGGGAGCCGTCAAGGTCGACGCCTATTCGCGCACCAATATCGAGAACATCTATGCCATCGGCGACTGCACCAACCGGGTCAATCTGACGCCGGTCGCGATCAAGGAAGGCATGGCCTTCGCCGATACGGTGTTCGGGGACAAGCCCTGGGCCATGGATCACAAGACCATCGCCTCCGCGGTTTTCAGCCAGCCGCCGGTCGGATCGGTCGGGCTGAGCGAGGCGAATGCGCGCAAGCAATATGGTGCGGTCGATATCTACAAGGCGGATTTCAAGCCGCTGAAGCACACCTTGAGCGGCCGCGACGAGCGTACCTTGATGAAGCTGGTGGTCGACCGGGCGAGCCAGGTGGTGCTGGGCGCCCATATGGTGGGGTTGGATGCGCCGGAGATCATCCAGGCCGTGGCGATCGCCGTGAAGATGGGGGCCACCAAGGCGCAATTCGACCAGACCATCGCAGTCCACCCCACGGCGGCCGAGGAATTCGTCACCATGCGGGTGAAGGAGCCGGACCCCGAACCGCCCCAGCCGGAATCCGGGCTGCAACCGGGGCTGGCGTAACAGGGCGTCGCGGCACGCCGTTTTGCCGCGCCCTGCTGGGCTTTGTCCAAGGCTTTGCCCCAGGCCTTGCCCGCCGACCTGCCCCCGGGCTTTGGCGCAACCGCCATGCGTTAACCATACCTCCTGGCGCATTGAAAGGCCGGAATTTCCGGCGTATATCCGATGGGTCAGTTGGAAAGGAACTTTAAGATGACGGCGAAGTGGTCTCCGGAAACTTGGCGCGGCAAGCCGATCAGCCAGGTCCCGGACTATCCCGATGCAGGCAAACTCCTCAATGTGGAAGAACGGCTGCGCGCCTATCCGCCGCTGGTTTTTGCCGGCGAAGCGCGGCGTCTCACCGAGGCGCTGGGCGATGTGGCGGAAGGCAAGGCCTTCCTGTTGCAGGGCGGCGATTGCGCCGAGAGCTTTGCCGAATTCAGCGCCAACAATATTCGCGATACGTTCCGCGTCCTGTTGCAGATGGCGGTTGTGCTGACCTATGGCGCCGCCTTGCCGATCGTCAAGGTCGGCCGCATGGCCGGGCAGTTCGCCAAACCGCGTTCGGCGCCGAATGAAATCATCGACGGCGTCGAGCTGCCGAGCTATCGCGGCGATATCATCAATGGCATCGAGTTCACCAAGGAAGCCCGGGTGCCGGATCCCGAGCGGCTGGTGCAGAGCTACAACCAGTCGGCGGCGACGCTCAACCTGCTGCGGGCTTTCGCCCAAGGCGGTTTTGCCGATCTCCACAAGGTGCATCGCTGGAACCTGGATTTCGTCGCCGACAGCCCGCTCGGCCATCGCTACAAGGAACTGGCCGACCGTCTGTCGGAGACCCTGGAGTTCATGGCGGCCTGTGGCCTCACCTCCGAGACGGTGCCGCAGATCCGTGAAACCGATTTCTTCACCAGCCATGAGGCCCTGCTCCTGAATTACGAGCAGGCCCTGACCCGCGTCGATAGCCTGACCGGCAAGTGGTATGGCTGTTCGGCGCATATGCTGTGGATCGGCGATCGCACCCGCCAGGCGGACAGTGCCCATGTCGAGTACATGCGCGGCATCAACAATCCGATCGGCTTGAAATGCGGTCCCAGCATGGATCCGGACGATCTCCTGCGGCTGATCGATATTCTCAATCCGCAGAACATCCCCGGCCGCCTGACGCTGATCGTGCGCATGGGCCATGACAAGGTGGAACAGAAGTTCCCGCCGCTATTGCGGGCGGTGAAGCGGCATGGCGCCAAGGTGGTATGGTCCAGCGATCCGATGCATGGCAACACCATCAAGTCCTCGACCGGCTTCAAGACCCGGCCGTTCGATCGCATTCTCTCGGAAGTGCGCAGCTTCTTTGCCGTGCATGCGGCGGAAGGGACCCATGCCGGCGGCGTGCATTTCGAAATGACCGGCCAGGACGTCACCGAATGCATCGGCGGCGCCAAGGCGGTTACCGAGGAAGCGCTGGCGGATCGCTATCACACCCATTGCGACCCGCGCCTCAATGCCACCCAGGCGTTGGAACTGGCCTTCCTCATTGCCGAACAGCTGAAGGCGGAGCGGCTGGCGCAGGGCCGCAAGATCGCCGAGGCCTCCTGATATCGATCCCTCCCGGTATCGCCTGATGCCGGGAGGGTCCTATCGCATGAGCGGTGCATGAAAGCGCAGGAGAATGATCCGATGACCGCTGCTGCCGACGGCACGACCAAAGACCAGACACGGCCGGCTGCTTCATCGCCGGCCACCGGGCCCAGTTCCGCGGCGATCGCCGACTGGACGGACCAGTATTTTCTGAAGACCAAGGCCGTCGTGCAGAAATTCGGCGATGCCAAGGTGACCTATGCGGTCTTCATGCGCCGCCCGGTCGTTTCGGCGCCGCGTCTGGCGCTGGACTGGTTGCAGCGGATCGCCGCTGAGCGCAACACCACCGTCGATGTCGACCTCATCTATGCCGAGGGCAAATGGGTGGGGGCGGGCGAGCCGCTGCTCTATCTGCACGGTTCGCTGGTGCATCTCGCCGATCTCGAGACACTGTTCCTGCAGAAGCTCGGCCCCGCCTGCGTCGCCGCCTTCAATGCCTATACCATGTGCACCGACCTGGCCAAGGTCTCGTTCATCGCCATGGATGCGCGCCACTGCGCCGGTCTGGAGATGGCCGAGCTGATGGCCTATGCCGCCAGCGTCGGGTCGGGCCGGGCGCAGCGCAAGAGCGGCGCCAAGGGCTTCATCGGCAATGCCACCGAGGCGACGGCGCATTATTTCGGCCGCGAACATGCTTTGGGCACCATGCCGCATGCCCTGATCGGCTATGCCGGCTCGACCCTGCGTGCGGCCGAGATGTTTCACGAGACCTTCCCGGACCAGCCGATGACCGTGCTGGTCGATTATTTCGCCCGTGAGACCACCGACGCAATGACCGTGTGCCGGCGGTTCTCTCATCTCGCGAGCCAGGGCAAGCTGTCGGTGCGGATCGACACACCGGGCAGCCGCTTCATCGAGGGCCTCGATCCGACGGCCTCCTATGCGGTGATGGATCGCCATTGCCCGCATGCCATTCGCGGCTATCGCAACGAGACCGAGTTGCGTCATCTGGTCGGCGCCGGCGTCTCCGCCGCGGCCATCTGGCACATCCGCGACGCGCTCGATCGCGAAGGCTTCCAGAAGGTCGGGATCGTCGCTTCCTCCGGCTTCGATCCGGCAAAGTGCAAGGTGATGGCCGAGGCCGATGCGCCGATCGACGTGATCGGTACCGGCTCCTTCCTGCCGCAGCGCTGGACCGAGACCTATGCGACCGCCGATATCATCGACTATGACGGCAAGAAGCGGGTCAAGGTCGGCCGCGAATTCCTGTTCCGGAAATAGGCTCCCGTTGCGGACGGCATGCGGTTACTTCGGCGGCGCCGCGTAGGGGACTTCGCTCCAGACATAGCCCTGTTCGTTGCTGCCCGGCTTGACCGTGTATTGCAGAACCCAGGACCGCCCGGTCTTGGTGTCATACATCATGTTCAGTTTCGTGCTGCCGTGGCTGAGATCGCGGTCGGGCTGGTCGAGCACGATCAGGACGAAACGCTGGCTCAGGGGCGCGGTGACCGGCGTATCGGTCAGGTCCTGCTGGGCGCGGGCCGTGGATCCGGCGATCCCGAGCCCGGCGAGGGCCAGACTGCAGACGGTTAACATGCGGGCAACGGCGAGGCGGGCGAAACGGGGCCAGGACGGCATGATCTCATCTCCTTCGGGGCATTGGGCCAATCTTAGAGCATGAATTCCCCGATTCCTGAGCAGGAATCATGCCGAATGCGGCCAAAGTTGACTTCGGGTCGCCCTTGGTTAAGTTGCCGGGCAGAATAACAGGCGCTTTTCTGCGGAACCCGGCCGAAGCCGGCTCCGGCAAAGGCGCGCTGCGACAAGGAAATGAAATGACTGTGCGTGTGCGCTTTGCGCCTAGCCCGACGGGCCGGTTGCATGTCGGCAATATCTATATCGCGCTGAACAACTGGCTGTTCGCGAAGAAACACAACGGCCAGTTCCTGCTGCGGCTCGATGATACCGATCTCGAGCGCTCGACCGGCGACTTCGCCATGGGGATCGAGACCGACCTCAACTGGCTCGGCCTGACCTGGGACCTGTTCGACCGCCAGACCGAACGGCTCGCCCGCTATGACGCGGCGGCGGAACGTCTGAAGGCCAGCGGCCGGCTTTATCCCTGCTATGAGAGCGCCGAGGAACTGCAGTTGAAGCGCAAGGTGCAGCTGCAGCAGGGCAGGCCGCCGGTCTATGACCGCGCCGCCTTGAAACTGACGGCGGAAGACCGCGCCAAACTGGAAGCGGCCGGGCAGAAGCCCTATTGGCGATTCAAGCTGGAAAGCCGCGTCGTCACCTGGAGCGATCTGGTACGAGGCGAGCAGCATATCGACGAGACCAGCCAGTCCGATCCGGTGCTGATCCGCGCCAATGGCACCTACCTCTACACCTTCACCTCGGTGGTCGACGATATCGACTTCGCCATCACCCATATCATTCGCGGCAATGACCACGTCACCAATACGGCGACGCAGATCCAGATCTTCGAGGCCCTGGGCGTAACCGGAGGGGGCGTAACCGGAGGGGGCGTAAGCGGAGGGCACGCAAAGGTGCCGGCCTTCGCCCATCTGCCGTTGCTGGTCGATGCGGCCGGCGAGGGGCTCTCGAAACGCCTGGGCTCGCTCTCGATCTGCGATCTGCGCGACAGCGGCCTGGAGCCGATGTCGATCAACGCCTATCTCGCCCGCATCGGCACCGGCGATCCGGTGCAGCCGGCTGGCCGTCTCGAAGATCTGCTGGACAGCCATGACCTCGCCAAGTTCGGCAAGACCTCGCCGCGTTTCGATCCGGCGGAACTGCGCCACCTCAATGCCCGCCTGCTGCATGCCTTGCCCTTCGAAGCGGCACAGCCGCATCTGAGGTTCCTGGGGCTCGGCGAGATCGATGCCGCGGTCTGGGAAGCGGCGCGCGGCAATGTCGAAAAGGTCGAGGATGTGAAGCTGTGGCACCAGGTTTGCCGCGGCGAAGTGACGCCGGTGATCGCCGATGCGGGTTTTGCCGCCGAGGCCGCCAAATTGCTGCCGCCCGAACCCTGGGACGGCAATACCTGGGGCAGTTGGGTCGATCAGGTGAAGAAGGCCACGGGGCGCAAGGGCAAGGATCTCTTCATGCCGCTGCGCCAGGCCCTGACCGCCGCCGATCACGGGCCGGAACTGAAGGTTCTGCTGCCGCTGATCGGCCGCGAGCGGGCCTTGAAGCGGTTGCGCGGCGAGACGGCATAACCGATAAAAGGATAAGGCTGCAGCAGCAGCCGGGACAGAAGGACAGACCGCGTGACCATCCATCTTTACAACACGCTGACTCGCGAACATCAGGTCTTCGAGCCGATCGATGCCGGCAATGTGCGCATGTATGTCTGCGGCCCCACGGTCTATGACTTCGCGCATATCGGCAATGCCCGCCCGGTCGTCGCCTTCGACGTGCTGTTCCGCCTGCTGCGCCATACCTATGGCAAGGACCATGTGACCTATGTCCGCAACATTACCGATGTCGAGGACAAGATCATGGAAGCGGCGGCGAAGAACGGCGAAAGCATCGCCGCGCTGACCGAGCGCTATACGGCAGCCTACAACGCCGATATGGTGGCTCTGGGCGCCCTGCCACCCGACAAGACGCCGAAGGCGACGGCCTATATTCCGCAGATGATTTCAATCATCGAGGCGCTGATCGCCAAGGGCCATGCCTATGCGGTCGAGGGCCATGTGCTGTTCGACGTGCCGTCGATGCCGGATTACGGCCAGCTCTCGCGCCGCAGCCAGGACGACATGATCGCCGGCGCCCGCGTGGAAGTGGCGCCCTACAAGAAATATCCCGGCGATTTCGTGCTCTGGAAGCCGAGCACGCCCGCGCAAGTCGGCTGGGACAGCCCCTGGGGCCGCGGCCGGCCCGGCTGGCATATCGAATGCTCGGCCATGGCCGGCGATCTTCTCGGCGATGTCTTCGATATCCATGGCGGCGGCATCGATCTCACCTTCCCGCATCATGAGAACGAGATCGCGCAGAGCCGCTGCGCCCATGGCACGTCGCATCTCGCGCGCTACTGGCTGCATAACGGCTTCGTCCAGGTGAACGGCCAGAAGATGTCCAAGTCATTGGGCAACTTCTTCACCGTGCATGAGCTGCTGGAAGAGGGACAT
>DATLIX010000143.1:0-7316 GCA_035539215.1 Dongiaceae bacterium
TCGATATCCCAGTAAAGGAAATCCCGCCAACTATGGTGCAGATAGTTCGGCGGGAAGCCTCTTCCATTCTCTTGCAGCTCGAAGGTCGTCGGCTGCACTGGCCTGCGCCTGGGAAGCATGCCCGCCCTATGCGGCAGCCGGTCGCCTTTGAGCAGGTTGCAACTCTGGCAAGCGGTGACGACATTTTCCCAGGACGTGCGCCCCCCCTTCGACCGCGGAATGACGTGGTCGAAGGTGAGATCATGGGCGGCGAAAGGCTCGCCGCAATACTGGCAGCGGAAGCGGTCGCGCAGGAACACGTTGAACCGGGTGAAGGCCGGCCGGCGGGATTGCGGCACGAATTCCTTCAGCGAAATAACGGAAGGCAGCCGCATGGTGAAGCTCGGGCTGTGCACTTCTTGATCATATTCGGAGATGATGTTGACCCGGTCGAGGAAGACGGCTTTGACCGCTTCTTGCCAGGGCCATAAAGACAGCGGGAAGTAGCTCAATGGCCGGAAATCGGCATTGAGGACTAGGGCCGGACAGGACTCAGGCGATGCCAACACGCTGTCACACCTCCTCGAAGAGGCGCCACCGGAGAACGCGTCGCGCTCCAGCGCCACATCTCATCGTTCTGCTTTAACAAATAATCAGCTTCGTCGCAAAACACAAGATGTAGCTCGCTTATTCAGCGTGGGGTCACGATCTTGTCACGCATAAAGCGTGACCGCGCCGGGGCGCCGGTACGAGACAGTTATGAGACTGCGGCAGCCGCAAAATGCTGGCGCAAAAAGGCCCCGCCCTTCTGCAAGCCGGCCTCGTCGATCGAATGCGGCAGGCCCGGCCGGGCTTCCGTCGTCACCTCGACACCCTGCGCTTTCAAGCTGCCGGCCGCCTGGGCCATTGCGTCGAAAGGAACCACCGGATCGGCCATGCCATGCACCAGCAGCACCGGCGGCTTGGCTTTGATCTCACCGGCCAGAATCTGCGCGCCGATCAGTGCCCCGGAATAGCCGACCACGCCGGCGATGGCCGATTTGCGGCGCAAGGCGACATGCAGGGACATCATCGTTCCCTGCGAAAAGCCCACCAAAGCGAGGTCGCTTTCGGCCAAACCAAACCGGTCCAATTGCTGGTCGAGAAAACCGTCGAGGACCGGGGCGGCCGCCCGCACGCCCGCCAGTTTCGCCTGCGGATCGCGGTTTTCCAGGCTGAACCATTGATAGCCGAACGGTGCCATTTCGCAGGGAAAGGGCGCATTGGGCGAGACGAAAGCCGCCTCGGGCAGGAGCTTCGCCCAATAGGGCGCGAGGCCGATGAGGTCGTCGCCGTTGGAGCCGTAGCCGTGCAGGAAGACGACAAGCTTGGTTGCCTTGCCGGCGAGAGCCTGCTGTTCGGGACCTTGCAAATCGATCATTCCATCCTGCCGCGGAACCAGTTGCGCCCAATGACGAGGCTCCGATCCTGCCGGAGCCATGGCTTTTTAAGGCCAAAGAAGCAGCTTGCCTAGAGTGCGATCGTCTTAGATGGAGCCTTCAGGCTTCCATCAAAACGTGAATCGCCCCCTATCTTATTGAAGAGAGGCGGATTCACGCTTTACCGGAACTGCAAGGCGATTCCGTGTAAAGCGATCCGACCCTAGGCCTTGCTGAGGGAGCTGCGGCAAAACGGCGCAATATGCGCGGCGCCTGCGGTTTCAAGCCGGCTTGGCATCGCCGCTTGCCCGGCCGGATGGCGGCGGCACGGCTTGCACGGCAGCCCGACCTCGCCTATGGCTGGTCCGATGATTGTCACCCGTTTTGCCCCCAGTCCCACCGGCTATCTGCATCTTGGCCATCTGCATTCGGCGCTGATCGGATGGCTCGCCGCACGGCAGGGGGAGGGGCGCTTTCTCCTGCGCATCGAAGACATCGATCCCGCACGCTGCCGGCCGGTTTTCGAACAGGCAATCATCGCGGATCTGCAATGGGCCGGAATCGATTGGACGGGTGATATCCGGCGGCAATCCGAGCATCTCGCAGACTATCGCCACGGCCTCGATCGCCTGGCGGCGCAAGAACTCATCTATCCGTGCTTTTGCAGCCGCAAGGATATCGCCGCCGCGGCCGCGGCGCCGCATGGGGCCGAAGGACCGCTCTATCCCGGGACCTGCCGCGAGCTGCCGCGCGCACTCGTCGCCGAACGGCAATCGCGGGGTGATCCCTATGCCTTGCGCTTCGACAGCCGGCGCGCTGCGGCGATCGCCGGGCCTCTGACTTTTCACGATCATGTGCATGGCCGGATCGCGGTCGATCCCGATCTCCTCGGCGACGTGGTCCTGGGGCGCCGCGATGCCCCCGCCAGTTATCACCTTTGCGTCACGCTGGACGATCATTTGCAGGGTGTGACCCTGGTTACACGCGGGGTGGATTTGCTGCCGGCGACCCATGTTCATCGCCTCTTGCAGGCGGTTCTAGGGCTTGCGGTACCGCATTACTGCCACCACCTGTTACTCACAAATGACGCCGGCCAGCGCCTCGCCAAGCGGGACAAGGCAGTTAGTCTGAGGGCGATGCGGGAGGGCGGCATGTCGGCGGCAGCGATTCGAACGCTGGCGGGTATCGATCGGATATACAAAATGCTACCAAAATTGACGAAATCCGCGCACTGATGCCCACTTTCCATAGCCTCCTTCCCGAACTGGTCGCACTCGGTCAGGTCATCCTGATGGACTTGGTTCTGGCCGGTGACAACGCTATCGTCGTCGGCATGGCCGCGGCCGGGCTCGCCAGAGAGCAGCGCGGCAAGGCGATCCTCGTCGGCATCATCGCCGCAACCTTGTTGCGCATCGTCTTCGCACTTGCGGCAAACAAGCTGCTGCTGATCATCGGCCTTACCTTGGCCGGCGGCATCCTGTTGCTCTGGGTATGCTGGAAGTTCTGGCGCGAACTGATGCTGGAACGGCGGGAACGCCTGCAGCATGCCGCGCGCGAGCGGCAGCTCAGCCGCGATGAACATCTTGAGCTTTCAGAGCCCCCCGAAGTGCTGCCGGGCGCCGTTCCCGGCAAGACCATGCGTCAGGCGATCACCCAGATCGTCGTGGCCGATGTCTCGATGTCGCTGGATAACGTCCTCGCCGTCGCCGGCGCGGCACGCGAGCATACCTGGGTCCTGGTCTTCGGCCTGGTCCTGTCGGTCGGCCTGATGGGTGCCGCCGCTTCCTTGATCGCCCGGGTTTTGAAGCGCTGCCACTGGATCGCCTATATCGGCCTCGGCGTGATCTTCTATGTCGCCTGCCAGATGATCTGGGACGGCTGGGCGGAAGTCGCGCCGCACATGCCCGACATGCCGAATTTCAACTGACCGATAGCCCGGCGCTCAGACGGACAAGCCCATCGCCAGATCGACATAGCCCGGCGCATCGGGCGTAAGGTGTCCGTGGCGGATCAGAAAGTCGATCACCACCGGCGCCACGTTGAATTTGAACGCCTCGCTATCGGCGAGGATCGCGGTGACTTCCGCCAATGACATCAGGCGGAAATCGGCGATTTCACCATCGACATTGGCCGGCTGAAAATCCGCCGGCAGTTCCAGATCGTAGACGAAGAGCGTGTCCTGGCGCAGGAAGCCTTGATGCAGCATGCGATAGGAAATGGCGCCGACCGGACGTGACCGGCGCGCCAGGTCCTCGGTGATACCCGCCTCTTCCGCGCATTCCTTGATCAGATTGTGCAGCGGGTCGAGGCCATAAGGCAGGCCGCCGGCGACGATGTTGTCGAGCTTGCCGGGTTCCACGGGCCGGTTGTCCGCCCGCCGTCCGATCCACAATTTGAGTCCCGCGGGCGTTCGCACATAGCCGTTCAAATGCACGCCATAGGCCTTGACGCCGAAGACCGGGACCGCGGCCCGCTCCAGCCGCAGCAGCGGCGCATCGCCATATTGCGCGGCGACGGCAAAAGCTTCATTGCGCCAGCCATGGATGACGCCCATCTCCAGCAGCGCCCGCGCCACTTCGCCGATCGCAGCACTGCGATAGTCGAAGCTGTTGAGATGCGATTGCACGCTGACCGTGTCTTCGGTTACCAGAAAGACACTGGGGAAACGGCGCAGGGCTTCCGCCACGTCCAGCCGCAGCCAGCCGATCTCGTGCCCCTCGATGCTCCAGGGCCGGAAGCCGGTCAAGTCGGCTAGCGTGCAGTGACGGAGACGTTCTATCAGGCTCATCATCTATCGAAAGCAATGGGGCGGCGCAGCCCCGCGAGAAGCGCCAGATAACCAGGCTCCTCCGGGCCGACAAAGCCGTGGCGGATCAGCAGGTCGATTTTCGCCAGCGCGATATCATACATGAAATCGTCAGCCGTCCGCAGCCGATCCAGCAAGTCGGCAACCGGCATCAACATGAACCCAGCGACTTCGCCATCGGTATTGCGCGGCGTGAAGCCGGGCGGCAGGAAGAGGTCGTAATTGAACTGCAGCCCGACCCGCAGCCCCTCGGGCGCCTCGATCTGCAGGGTGATGACGCTGGCCGGCCGCGCCGTGCGGGCCAATTCGGCCGGTACGCCCGCTTCTTCCCAACATTCCTTCAGCAGATTATCCGCAATGCTGATGCCGAGCGGCTGGCCGCCGCCGGCCAGCAGATCCAGCATATTTGGATCGACCTGTTTATGCGGCGAGCGGCGGCCGATCCAAAGACTCAGGCCGTCGCCATGCTGCACCAGACCATTGACGTTGACGCCGTAGGTGAGCACGCCGAACAACGGGGCGGCGGCACGTTCCATGGAAAGAAGCTGCGGCCGATCGAAGCCGCGACCCACCGGGTAAAGCTCGTCACGCCATCCCGGCACCAAGCCCTGCGCGCGAAGCTTCTGCAGCACGCCGGCCATGGCGACGCTGCGGGCTTCCGCATCCGGCAAGGCCGGGTGCAGGACAACCCGTTCGGCTTCCAGAATGAAAACATCGGGAAAATCCGCAAGCTGCGGCGCAAAGTCGCGCCGTACCCAGCCGACATGCTGGGCCGCCACGACAAACCGCAGGTAACGGCGATAATCGACCGGCGGATAGCGGCGCAACTGACGCCGCAGATCAGGTGGATGCGGCATGGATAGATTGGTGTCAGGAAGCGGATCGCGGGCCGTCACGTCGTCTCTCACACGAATGTCATCGCCAGAAGGCGGTAATTTGCGCGGCTGCACAATCTTGTCGCATTCCGGTCACGCGGTCGCCATGCCATTTGACGATCATCTCGGCGACCCTAAAGCAGGAGGTGGCAAATGCAACGACAAAAGCACGGCCTTCTATCGGCTCGCAGCTTGCGGCGCGCAGTCTCTGTCGCAGCGCTGATCCGGCCGGCGGCCAACAGCAACCAGCCGACCCGGCCCCGTCCGGCGGCAGCCCGGCCCAAATCGTCCGGCCGGTAAAAGGCGTACCCTTCCGCTCCTACCCTATCCGTTCGTCGCCTATCCGCTCCCGTTCAATCCGTCCCTGACCTGGTCGCACCGCAACCAGTCCGGCCGCTGCTTGCTTCGACTTGCTCCCGCCCGCGGCCATCGCTTGGTTGAGGGCGGTGCCTGAAGCGTCTATGCTGTCACGCTACCAAGGGCGACGGGCTGGCGGCATCCGATGGCTGTATCATGCGTGTGACGATCATTGCCGTTGCGATGGTAGCGGTCCTCGCTGCCTTGCTGCTGGCGCTGAACAGCGCCTTCCCCAATGTTCTCGCCGATCCTCAGAACCGCATTCGTGTCTTCGCCAGCTGCGGCTGGCTGCTGTTGCTGGTCGGCAGCGTCGCCTTGCGCTTCCGCAGCCAACCGGGGACGGCGCTTCGCTCCCTGGCGGCCTGGTTTCTCATCGGTCTCGCACTGGTCTGGGTCTATGCCTATCGCTTCGAGGCGCAGGAGATCGGCAACCGCATCTTCGGCGAGCTGGTTCCCGCCCATGGGATCTTGACCACCGCCGCCCCGCCGCCGACGTCGGAATCGTCGGCAGGCTCATCCGGCAGCCCCCGTGAAATTCGTTTCCCGCTCAATGAGAACGGGCACTACCAGGTGCAGGCGCGGGTCAACGGCACCTATATAACCTTCCTGGTCGATACCGGCGCCAGCGACATCGTGCTCAGCCCCGATGACGCGCGCCGCATCGGCTTCGCCGACAATCAGCTGAAATTCATCGATCGGGCGGAAACGGCGAACGGCGTTGTCTATGTAGCGCCGGTGACGCTCAACAACGTGACCATCGGCCCCATCGTCATGGCGCTCCTGCCGGCCAAGGTCAATCAGGCGCCGATGCAGTATTCCCTGCTCGGCATGCGCTTCCTCAACCAGCTGCGCGGTTGGCGCGTGCAGCAGCAGACGCTCATCCTGCAGCAATGAAGAAGTGATGCGCCGTCAGCGCTGCAGCACCTGGCGGCAGGCATCCTGCCTGGCCTGCCAGCCGGTGCGTTCCAGTTCCGGCGTATCGTGCTCTTCGACCGGCCAGCCGAGACAGAGATAGGCGACGAAGCGCCAATGTTCCGGTACGTCCAGCGCCTGCGTGGCGTCATCCGGATCGAGAATCGATACCCAGCCGAGGCCGATGCCGTGAATGCGCGCGGCGAGCCACAGCGTGTGGATGGCAAGCACGGTTGAATAGAGCAGGGTCTCCGGCATGGTGCGCCGGCCGAGACCCTGGCCCTGCGCCGTCCCCATATCGCAGAAGACGGCGAAATGCCGCGGTGCCTCGCGCAGGCCCGCCAGTTTCAAACCGGCATAAAGCTGGGCGCGTTCGCCGTGATAGCCGGTCAGGGCTTCCCGGTTGGCCGCCTCGTAATTGGCGGTGATGGCAGCCCGCGTCGCCGGGTTGTCGACGGTGACGAAACGCCAGGGCTGCGCATTGCCGACCGAGGGCGCGAGACAGGCCATGTCGAGCAATTCCTCGACCAGGCCGACCGGCAAGGGATCGGTCTTGAAGTGACGCACGTCGCGGCGCCAACGCAGCAATTCGCGAAACCGCGCACGGAAATCGGTAGCAAAACGCGGCGCCGGCGTCCGGTGGGCTTTATAAGGCAAAGTCACGATCTACCTGGTTGAGACGGTCTGGCAGCCTGCCGGCAAGCTGCCAGCCATCATGCTGCCGGC
Source organism: Dongiaceae bacterium (assembly GCA_035539215.1). Taxonomy (GTDB): domain Bacteria; phylum Pseudomonadota; class Alphaproteobacteria; order Dongiales; family Dongiaceae; genus Dongia_B. The sequence continues at coordinate 7,074 of DATLIX010000143.1, forward strand.
CGTCATGCCGCCTTGGGCGTCCCCTGATCCACCAGATCGACAATATCGGCCATGATGGCGGTGACGTCGTAGTTCTTGGGTGTATAGACCCGGGCGACGCCAAAGCCAATCAATTGTGCCGCATCGGCCGGCGGAATGATGCCGCCGACCACCACCGGCACGTCCCGCAGGCCGAGCTTGCGGAGCCGCTCCATGACGTCCTGCACCAGGGCGACATGCGAGCCCGACAGGATCGACAGGCCG
>DATLIX010000144.1:0-6837 GCA_035539215.1 Dongiaceae bacterium
AGCGGGCGCGTATCTAGGCGCTTTAATGACGACCGCACAGACATCCCGCCCCTCGGGCTTCTTTCCCCACCGGCATCTGCTGGGGATCGAGGCGTTGAATCCCACGGAAATCTCCCGCCTGCTCGATCTCGCCGATCGCTACGCCGATCTGCCGAAGGACGATGAGCGGGCGCGCCAGCTGCTGCGCGGGCGCACGGTGATGAACCTGTTCTTCGAGGATTCGACCCGCACCCGAACCTCCTTCGAAGTGGCGGCCCTGCGGCTCGGCGCCGATGTCATCAACATGTCGGTCGGCACTTCTTCGATCAAGAAGGGCGAAACCCTGCTTGATACCGCCATGACCCTGAACGCTATGAAGCCGGATGTGCTGGTGGTGCGGCATGGCGATTCCGGTGCCGTCAACCTGCTGTCGCAAAAGGTCGACGGTTCCGTCATCAATGCCGGCGACGGGCGCCATGAACACCCGACCCAGGCGCTGCTCGATGCCCTGACGATTCGCCGGCGCCTCGGTCATCTCGACGGGCTGCTGGTGGCGATCTGCGGCGATGTGCTGCATAGCCGGGTCGCCCGGTCCAATATCCTGCTCCTGAACAAGATGGGAGCACGGGTGCGGGTGATCGCGCCGACGACCCTGCTGCCCGGCAGCATCGACCGCTTCGGCGTCGAGGTCTTCACCGACATGCGCAAGGGCCTGAAGGATGTCGATATCGTCATGATGCTGCGCCTGCAGCTGGAGCGCATGCAGGGCGCCTATGTCCCGTCGGTCCGCGAATACTTCCACTTCTTCGGCCTCGATTACGACAAGCTCTCGGTCGCCAAGCCGAACGCGCTCATCATGCATCCCGGCCCGATGAATCGCGGCGTGGAGATCGACTCGGAAGTAGCCGACGACATCAACCGCTCGGTCATCCGCGAACAGGTGGAAATGGGCGTCGCGGTGCGCATGGCCTGCCTCGATGTCTTGACCCGGCCGCTCACCGGATATAACGGGCCCGACCCGAGCGAACCGGCCGGCCGGCCGGCGGGAGGTCGCGCATGAACCAGCAGCGTCCCCCGAAACGGCAATTGCGTCCCTTGGCGCTGATCAATGCCCGCGTGGTCGATCCCGCCTCGAAGCGCGACGAGATGGGCGGCTTGCTGATCGAGGATGGCGTCATCCGCGAGCTGGGGCCACAGGTCAATCGCGGCCATGCCCCGGAAGAGGCCGAGATCATCGATTGCGGCGGCCATGTCCTGGCGCCCGGCCTGGTCGATATGCGCGTGCAATTGCGCGAGCCGGGCGACGAACACCAGGAGACGATCGCGACCGGCAGCCTTGCCGCCGCTGCCGGCGGCGTCACCAGCATGGTCTGCCTGCCCAACACCGTTCCCATCATCGATGATGTGGCCGGGATCGAATTCATCGCCCGCCGCGCCCGCGAAACCAAGCTCGCCAAGATCTATTGCTATGGCGCCCTGACCAAGGGGCTTGAAGGCAAGGATATCGTCGAGATGGGGCTGCTCGCCGAGAGCGGCGCACTCGGCTTCACCGATGCGCTGACCGCCGTCGCCGATGCCCAGGTGATGCGCCGCGCCTTGTCATATGCCCGTACTTTCGACCTCCTGGTCGTGCAGCATCCGGAAGAACCGCGGCTGTCGGCCGGCGGCGCCATGAATAACGGCGAACTCGCCAGCCGGCTCGGCCTGTCCGGCATTCCGGCCTGCGCCGAAGTGATGATGATCGAGCGCGACCTGCATCTGGTGCGGATGTCGGGGGCGCGTTACCACGTCGCCCATGTGTCGACCGCGGCGGCCGTCGAGAAAATCCGCCAGGCAAAGCAGGAAGGCTTGCGCATCACCTGCGACACCGCCCCGCCCTATTTCTCGCTCAACGAGGCCGAGGTCGGCGACTACCGCAGCTTCGCCAAGCTGTCACCACCCTTACGAGGCGAGGCTGATCGCCGGGCGATTGCCGCCGCCGTCGCCGAAGGCGTCATCGATAGCATCGCCAGCGACCATGCGCCGCTCGATGTCGAAAGCAAGCGCGTGCCCTTTGCCCAGGCGGTGCCCGGCGTCATTGGCCTCGAGACCCTGCTGCCGGTCAGCCTGGAGCTTTACCATAAGGGCCAGATGCCGCTGGTCGATCTCATTCGCTGCCTGACCAGCCGGCCGGCGGATATCCTTGGCCTGCCGCAGGGCCGTCTTGCCAAAGGCGCGCCGGCCGACATGGTGCTGATCGATCTCGACCGCCCGCATCGCATCGATGTCAGCAAATTCCGCAGCAAATCGAAGAACTCCCCTTACGATGCCCGCCCCGTCCAGGGTAAGGTGCTGAAGACTTTCGTCGACGGCAGATTGGTTTTTGCCGCCGACGCCCCTATCTGATCAGCATGCTTGCTGCTTAGGTTGGGAGCCGAGACCACCCGCAAGACGGCGGATCGGCAGGTCAGGCAGCTGATAGGAGCTGCGGGCGCCAAACGGTGATATGGAGTATGGGGATGACGGCGACAGAGGCTGCGGCCGGATTCGGCGCGAGCGGATTCGGCTGGGTGCAGGTGCTGGTCCTTGTCGGCGGCTATCTGCTGGGCTCCATCCCCTTCGGCCTCATTCTCACCCGCCTCTGCGGCTTCGGCGACATCCGCAAGATCGGCTCCGGCAATATCGGCGCCACCAATGTGCTGCGCACCGGCAACAAGAAGCTGGCTTTGGCGACGCTCCTGCTGGATGGCGGCAAGGGTGCCGCCGCCGTGTTCATCGCCCGCGCCTTGACCCCCATTCTGCTGCCGGCCACGGCAGCCGCCACGCAGACCACCGCCAGCCCGGCCGATGCGGTGGCGGTCACGACCTCGGTTTCGCTCGCCGTCTGGGCCGGCGCCGCCGCGATCATCGGCCACCTCTTTCCGGTCTGGCTGAAATTCAAGGGTGGCAAGGGTGTCGCCACGGGCCTTGGCACGCTGCTAGCCGTCAACTGGATGGTGGGCATCGCCGCCTGCCTTACTTGGCTGATCGCCGCCGTGCTGTTCCGCTATTCCTCGCTTTCCGCCCTGCTGGCCTTCGCTTTGGCGCCGTTTTATGCCTATTTTCTCGGCACTTGGGGGCAGATACTCCTCGCCACCCTGGCGGCAATCCTGGTGTGGCTGCGGCATCACGAAAATATCGGCCGACTGCTGAGCGGCACCGAGCCGAAGATCGGCCGCAAGAAGCCGCCGGTCATGGCCAATGGCAGCGGCACCACCGCCCACAGTTGAAACGGCGGGGCATCCTCTCTAGCTTAAGGTGATGCCTGATCAACCCTCTCCGTCCGGCACCGCTTCTCTGAGCCCTTCCGGCGCCGCGCCAATCAGCGCGCAGGAACGCCTCGACCGGCTGCGCCTTGCCCGAAGCGACGGAATCGGCCCCGTCACCGGCCGCGACCTGCTGGCACGCTTCGGCAGCGCAACCGCCGCCCTCGCCGCTTTGCCGGATCTGGCCAGGAAGGCGGGGCGCAATCCGATCCGCGCCTGTCCGCCGGCCAAGGCGGCGGCGGAAATGACGGCCCTTGATAAATTAGGCGCCCGCCTGCTGGTGATCGGCGACAGCGATTACCCGGTCGCCCTCGCCGCCATCGAGGATGCGCCGCTGGCGATCACCGTCAAAGGTCGCCTGGATCTGCTGGCCCGGCCGCAGATCGCCTTGGTCGGCGCCCGCAACGCCTCCGCCAACGGCCGCAAAATCGCCCAGGATATGGCCCGCGAACTCACCGGCGCCGGCTGTGTCGTCGTTTCCGGCCTTGCCCGCGGCATCGACAGCGCCGCCCATCTCGGCGCCTTGCAGGCCCAAGATCAGGCGCCCGACTGCGCCGGCGGCACCATTGCCGTGATCGCCGGCGGCATCGACGTCCTCTATCCGCCGGAAAACGGCCCATTGTTCGAGCGGATCGGCCAGGATGGCCTCGTCATCGCCGAACTGGCGCCCGGCACCGAGCCGCTGGCGCGCCATTTTCCCCGCCGCAACCGCATCATCGCCGGCTTGTCCGCCGCCGTGGTGGTGATCGAGGCGGCGCTGAAATCGGGGTCGCTGATCACCGCCCGCCTGGCCCTGGAACAGGGGCGCGAGGTGATGGCGGTTCCCGGCTCCCCGCTTGATCCGCGCTGCCGCGGCACCAACCATCTGATCCGCGAGGGCGCCCTGCTGGTGGAAGAGGCAAGTCAGGTATTGGAGGCGATCGGACCTGGCTTTCGCACCCCGCCCTCCCGGCCGATGGCACCCGGCGGCAATACGGTTAATATTTCCATGACCCCGCCCAAGGCGCCTCTAACCATGCCTCAAGCTGTTGAAAATACTGATGAAAGCGAGGAAGAGCGGGCGCGGCGCGCGGTTCTGTCACAGCTGGGCCCGAGCCCGGTGGGTGTTGACGAATTACGGCGCCAGTGTCAATGCTCTGGCCCCGTCCTCGGTATGGTCCTCCTCGAATTGGATCTCGCCGGACGCTTGGAACGCCATCCTGGCAACCGGGTTTCCCTGATCGCCTGATGCTGGCACGCCGGGCAGGCGCGGGCAGCATCGAGGGCGCAACGCATGAAGGTTGCTACCTCAACCGGACAAGACACAAGCTTGAGCTGTGGAGCGCATGAAGGTCGTCGTCGTCGAGTCACCCGCCAAGGCCAAGACCATCAACAAATATCTCGGCAGCGATTATCACGTGCTGGCCAGCTTCGGCCATGTGCGCGATCTGCCGCCGAAAGACGGGTCGGTGCGGCCGGAAGAAGATTTCGAAATGAGCTGGGACGCCGAAGGGCGCGGCGCGCAGAAATTGCGCGAAATCGCCGCCGCGGTGAAGAAGGCCGATCTCCTGATCCTCGCCACCGACCCTGATCGCGAAGGCGAAGCGATCTCCTGGCATATCGTCGAGGCACTGAAGGAAAAGAATGCGCTGGCCAAGGTGCCGTATGAGCGTGTCGCCTTCAACGAAATCACCAAGCGCGCCATCACCGAGGCGATCGCCAAGCCGCGCCAGATCGACCAGGAACTGGTCGATGCCTACCTCGCCCGCCGCGCCCTCGACTATCTCGTCGGCTTCACGCTCTCGCCGGTGCTGTGGCGCAAGCTGCCAGGCAGCCGCTCCGCCGGCCGCGTGCAATCGGTGGCGCTCCGCATCGTCTGCGAGCGCGAGGCCGAGATCGAGGCCTTCAAGCCACGCGAATACTGGACCATCGAAGCGGTGTTCCAGGGGCCGGACGGCAATACCTTCACGGCGCGTCTGACCCATCTCGACGGCCGCAAGCTCGACAAGTTCGACCTGAAGGATGAAGCGGCCGCCAAGGCGGCGATGCAGACGGTCAAGAACGGCATCCCGTTCCGCGTCTCCGCCGTCGAACGCAAGACGGTGAAGCGCAACCCCTTCCCACCCTTCACCACCTCGACCCTGCAGCAGGAAGCCTCGCGCAAGCTCGGTTTCGGCGCGGCGCATACCATGCGCGTCGCCCAGCGGCTTTATGAGGGCGTGGATATCGGCGGCGAGACGGTCGGCGTCATCACCTATATGCGTACCGATGGCGTGACCCTGTCGCAGGATGCCATCGATGCCAGCCGCAAGCTGATCTCCGAACAATACGGCATGAACTACCTGCCGCAGCAGCCGCGCGTCTATCGCACGGCCGCCAAGAACGCGCAGGAAGCCCATGAAGCGATCCGCCCGACGGATCTCTTCCGGCGTCCGGAACGCTTGCGGCAATATCTCAACAATGACGAGCAGCGGCTCTATGAGCTGATCTGGAAGCGCACTCTGGCGAGCCAGATGGAAAGCGCCGAGCTCGACCAGGTGGCGATCGACCTCGAAGCCGCCGACAAGCGCTCGGTCCTGCGCGCCACGGGCTCGGTGGTGAAGTTCGACGGCTTCCTGACCCTCTACCAGGAAGACCGCGACGATCCGCTGGAAGACGACGACAGCGGCCGCCGCCTGCCCAATCTGAAGCAGGGCGATGGCGTCAAGACCGGCGAGGTGACGCCGGAGCAGCATTTCACTCAGCCGCCGCCGCGCTACAGCGAGGCAAGCCTCATCAAGCGGCTGGAAGAACTCGGCATCGGCCGGCCCTCGACCTATACCTCGATCCTGCAGACGCTCGAGGACCGCGCCTATGTGAAGATCGAGAAGAAGCGCCTGATCCCGGAAGACCGCGGCCGCATCGTCACCGTCTTCCTGACCAATTTCTTCGAGCGCTATGTGCAATACGGCTTCACTGCCGATCTCGAGGATAAGCTCGACGATATTTCCGGCGGCCGGGCCGATTGGAAGCAAGTTTTGCGCGACTTCTGGCGCGACTTCGCCCATCTGCATCAGCCCTATGAAGAGGGCGACGGCGTCCTGCCGTCGATGAGCGATGCCGTCAGTTTCCTCGACAAGGGGATCGGCACGCGCTCGGTGGTGATCGATGCGCTGAACGAAGCGCTGGCGCCGCATTTCTTCCCGGACCTCGGCAACGGCAAGAATCCGCGCGCCTGCCCGGCCTGCGCCAATGGCGAACTCGGCATCAAGCTCGCCAAGAACGGCGCCTTCATCGGTTGCAGCAATTATCCGGAATGCCGTTACACCCGGCCCCTTGCCGTGGCAACCGGCGAGGAATCGGAACTGGCCGGCCCGCAGGTGCTGGGCACCGATCCCAACGGCTTGGAAGTCAGCCTCCGCAAGGGCCCCTATGGCTTCTATGTGCAGGCCGGCGGCGAAGGTGTCGAAAAGCCGAAGCGCGTCTCGCTGCTGAAAGACATGATGCCGGACAGCGTCGATCTCGAGACGGCCTTGAAACTGCTGGCTTTGCCGCGCGAGATCGGCAAGCATCCGGAGACCGGCGAAACCATCCTCGCCGGCATCGGCCGCTTCGG
>DATLIX010000145.1:0-25247 GCA_035539215.1 Dongiaceae bacterium
GTTAGGGGCCTCATCGCTGTGGTGAGGAAGCTTCAAAGAGGAGAGAAGTAACATGACTGAGACCATCCTGTTGGCCGCGAAGAAGGCCGCCAAGAAGGCCGCGAAGAAGCCGGCCGCCAAGAAGGCTGCGAAGAAGCCTGCTGCCAAGAAGGCCGCCGCGAAGAAGCCTGCTGCCAAGAAGGCCGCGAAGAAGCCGGCTGCTAAGAAGGCCAAGAAGGCCGCGAAGAAGTAATCGCGCCTTTCTTAATATATATCTGATCCGCGGCGTTAATTGCGGATCAGATCTGCGCTTTGCGCAAAGGCCTGCGACGGCGACAGCCCTATCTCCTCCCCGGCGGGTTGAAGTTCAATTGGCTTGAACCCGCCCTGGAAGGTGATAGAGTACGAATTGCTGCACCACAGCAACTCGTTGGCTGTCGCTGTCGCCCGCTTTGTTTTTGGAGCGCCGCTTTAATGTCCCTGCGCCTGCTGTTTTTGGGCTTTCTTCACAATTTTTTCATCATATCAGGCGCTCTGATTCTCCATTCTTCGCTGCACAGCGCAACCAGCTCTTCTGATTGGCAACACAACGGTAGCCGAGCATGAATATTCATGAATACCAGGCCAAGGCTCTCCTTGGAAAATTTGGCGTCGCCGTCCCGCAGGGACATGTCGCCTATTCGCCTGAAGAGGCGGTTGACGCGGCCCGCAAACTGGCTGGCTCCGTCTGGGTGGTGAAAGCCCAGATCCATGCCGGCGGCCGCGGCAAGGCCGGCGGCGTGAAGGTCGTCAAATCCATCGACGACGTGCGCGATGCGGCGCAGAAAATGCTCGGCATGACTCTGGTGACGCATCAGACCGGCCCGCAGGGCAAGCTGGTGAAGCGCATCTATGTCGAAGGCGGCTGCGACATCAAGCGCGAACTCTATCTCGGCATGCTGGTCGATCGCGCCACCTCGCGCATCACCATCATGGCCTCGTCGGAAGGCGGCATGGAGATCGAGGAAGTGGCGGCGAAGACGCCGGAGAAGATCATCAAGGTGTCGATCGATCCCGCCACCGGCATTCAGCCCTTCCATGCGCGGCAGATCGCTTTCGGGCTCGGCCTCGAAGGCAATCAGATTTCTTCCGCCGGCAAGTTCATCACGGCGATGTACAAGGCCTTCACCGAGCTGGACTGCTCGATCGTCGAGATCAATCCGCTGGTGGTGACCGGCGCCGGTGACGTGCTGGCGCTCGATGCCAAGGTAAACTTCGACGACAACGCGCTTTTCCGTCACAAGGATGTCGAAGAGCTGCGCGACGAAGACGAAGAGGATCCGGCGGAGCTCGAAGCCGCCAAGCACAGCCTCAACTACATCAAGCTCGACGGCAATATCGGCTGCATGGTCAACGGCGCCGGTCTCGCCATGGCGACGATGGACATCATCAAGCTCTATGGCGGTGCGCCGGCGAACTTCCTCGATGTCGGCGGCGGCGCCACCAAGGAACGCGTCACCACGGCCTTCAAGATCATTCTCAGCGATCCCAATGTCGAAGGCATTCTCGTCAATATCTTCGGCGGCATCATGCGTTGCGACGTGATTGCCGAAGGTGTCGTGGCGGCGGCGCGCGAAGTCAGCCTGCATGTGCCGCTCGTCGTGCGTCTTGAAGGTACCAATGTCGAGTTGGGTAAGAAGATCCTGTCGCAATCCGGCCTGCCGATTCTGTCGGCGGACAACCTGGCCGATGCGGCGGAAAAAGTAGTCAAAGCGGTGAAGGAGGCGTGAGGTAATGGCCGTTCTCGTCAACAAGGACACGAAGGTCATCTGCCAGGGCTTCACCGGTTCCCAGGGCACCTTCCATTCCGAACAAGCTATCGCCTATGGCACCCGCATGGTGGGCGGTGTCACGCCGGGCAAAGGCGGTACCAAGCATCTCGATCTGCCGGTCTTCGACACGGTGGCGCAGGCGGTCTCCAAGACCGGCGCCAATGCCAGCGTCATCTATGTGCCGCCTCCCTTCGCGGCCGATGCCATCCTGGAAGCGGCGGAAGCCGGTGTCGAGCTGGTGGTTTGCATCACCGAAGGCATTCCGGTCATCGACATGGTGCGCGCCAAGCGCGGCCTCTCCGGCACCAAGACGCGCCTCATCGGTCCGAACTGCCCCGGTGTCATCACCCCGGGCGAATGCAAGATCGGCATCATGCCCGGCCACATCCACAGCCGCGGCAAGATCGGCATCGTCTCGCGCTCCGGCACGCTGACCTATGAAGCGGTGGCGCAGACCACCGCGGCGGGCCTCGGCCAGACCACCTGCATCGGCATCGGCGGCGATCCGGTCAACGGTACCAATTTCGTCGACTGCCTGGAGATGTTCCTCGGCGATGACGAAACCCAGGGCATCGTCATGATCGGCGAAATCGGCGGCAATGCCGAAGAGGACGCCGCCGCCTTCCTGAAGGCGTCGAAAAAGAAGAAGCCGGTGGTTGGCTTCATCGCCGGCGTCACCGCACCTCCGGGTCGTCGCATGGGCCATGCCGGCGCCATCATTTCCGGTGGCAAGGGCGGGGCCGGCGACAAGATCGAAGCGATGCGTTCGGCCGGGATCATGGTGGCGGATTCGCCCGCCAGCCTCGGCAGCACCATGCTGAAAGCGATGGGGAAATAATCCCCGATTGAAGATCAACCGATGAATCGGCCGCGCGCCCCCTTTTTCTGGAAGAAGACCGGAAAAAATGGTTGCGCGGCCGGCGCATCGGGAGGAAGGAAAATGCCGTGGGATGCCGCCGATCGGGTTCGGCTTCCCACAACCTGCGGGACCAGAGAAAATTAACCTTCTCGGCTGCAGGATCGTCACAGGGGAATCGACAGGGCCGCTGCCCGATCGCGGCCTCGGCTGAAAAGAGTGACCTTATCATGGATCAGACCAGCTTCCTCTCTGGCCCCAACGCCCCTTTCATCGAAGAGCTTTACGCCAAATATCTGCAGAACGCCGCCTCAGTCGATCCGTCCTGGCGCAGCTTCTTTGAAGACCTGCGCGACGACGCCGCCACCGTGCTGCAGGATATCCGTGGCGCCAGCTGGGCACCACGCGACCGCGAGGTCGAGATCGCCAACGGCCATGACGATGACCAAGCCGTCGCGACCGACACGGCGCAGCCGCGCTCGACATCGCGCGATCGCCAGAAGGCGGCCCTCGACAGCCTGCGGGCAATGATGCTGATCCGCGCCTACCGGGTGCGCGGCCATCTCGAAGCCAGCCTCGATCCCCTGGAATTGAAACCGCGCGGCAAGCATGCGGAACTCGATCCCCGCACCTACGGCTTCTCCGAGGCCGACATGGACCGCGAGATCTTCGTCGACAACGCTTTCGGCTATGAAAGCGCCACCTTGCGGCAGATCGTCCATGCCGTGCGCCAGACCTATTGCGGCTCGATCGGCATCGAATACATGCATATCGAGAATCCGGAACAGAAGGCCTGGCTGCAGAACCGCATCGAAGGCAGCCGCGCCCAGCGCGAATTCACCTCGCGCGGTAAGCGCGCCATTCTCGAACGCCTGACCGCGGCCGAAATGTTCGAGCGCTTCCTCGACAAGAAGTTCACCGGCACCAAGCGCTTCGGCCTGGATGGCGGCGAGACCATGATCCCGGCGCTGGAACAGGTGATCAAGCGCGGCAGCCAGCTCGGCCTCAAGGAAGTCGTCGTTGGCATGGCCCATCGCGGCCGCCTCAACATGCTGACCAATTTCATGAACAAGCCTTTCACGGCGATCTTCTCGGAGTTCCAGGGTAACTCCGCCAATCCGGAAGACGTGCAGGGCTCGGCCGACGTCAAATACCATCTCGGCACTTCGGCGGACCGTGAATTCGACGGCCGCATCGTGCATCTCTCGCTCAATGCCAATCCCTCGCATCTCGAAGCCGTCAACACCGTGGTGCTCGGCAAGGTGCGCGCGAAGCAGCGTCAGCGCGGCGACAAGAATCGCGAACAAGTCATGGGCCTGCTGATCCATGGCGATGCCGCTTTCGCCGGCCAGGGTCTGGTGCCGGAATCGCTCGATCTCTCGGAGCTCAATGGCTACCGCACCGGCGGCACCATTCATTTCATCATCAACAATCAGATCGGCTTCACCACCAATCCGGTGGCGTCGCGATCTGGCCCCTATTGCTCGGATATCGCCAAAGGCGTGCAGGCGCCGATTCTGCATGTGAATGGCGACGACCCGGAAGCGGTGCTGTTCTGCTGCGGCCTCGCCATGGAGTTCCGCCAGGAATTCAAGCGCGATGTCGTCATCGACATGTTCTGCTACCGCCGCTACGGCCATAACGAGAGCGACGAGCCGGCCTTCACGCAGCCCTTGATGTATCGCCAGATCGGCGTGCGTCCGACCACCCGGGCGATCTATGCCGACCGCCTGGTGCAGGACGGCTCGCTGACCCAGGCCGATGTCGACGCGATCATGCAGGACTTCCAGCGCCGCCTCGATACCGAATTCGAAGGTGCCGCAAGCTATAAACCGAACAAGGCCGATTGGCTGGAAGGCGCCTGGACCGGCCTCGGCACGGCCAGTGGTGATGAACGTCGCGGTGAGACCTCGCTGGAGCCATCGCGCTTGCAGGAGATCGGCAAGGCGCTGACCACGGTGCCGGCCACTTTCAATCTCAACCGCAAGATCGCCCGTCAGCTTGCCCAGAAAGAAGACATGTTCAAGACCGGCGAGGGCATCGACTGGGCGACCGGCGAAGCGCTCGCTTTCGGCGGCTTGCTGAGTGAAGGCGTCTATGTCCGCCTCTCGGGCCAGGATTGCAAGCGCGGCACCTTCTCGCAGCGTCATGCGGTGCTGATCGATCAGGAAAACGAATCCGAATACACGCCGCTCAACAACATCGCAGCGGATCAGGCCCGCTTCGAGGTGATCGACAGTCCGCTGTCGGAAGCGGGCGTGCTGGGCTTCGAATACGGTTTCTCGCTCGCGGAGCCGCGCGCTCTGGTGCTGTGGGAAGCCCAGTTCGGCGATTTCGCCAATGGCGCTCAGGTCATCATCGACCAGTTCATCACTTCGGGCGAAAGCAAGTGGCTGCGCATGTCGGGCCTGGTCATGCTGCTGCCCCATGGCTATGAGGGCCAGGGACCGGAACACAGCTCGGCGCGTCTCGAGCGCTATCTGCAGGCCTGCGCCGAAGACAACATGCAGGTGGTCAATGCCACCACGCCGGCCAACTACTTCCATGTGCTGCGGCGCCAGATCAACCGCAACTTCCGCAAGCCGTTGATCATGATGACGCCGAAATCGCTGCTGCGTCACAAGCTCGCCGTCTCCAAGCTCAGCGAATTCGGCCCCGGCACCAGCTTCCACCGGCTGCTCTGGGACGATGGAAAGGCGCTCGGTCCGGACAAGGACATGAAGCGTGTCGTGCTGTGCTCCGGCAAGGTCTATTACGACCTCTTCGAAGAGCGCGAGAAGCGCGGCATCAAGGATATCTATCTGCTGCGTGTCGAGCAGCTTTACCCCTTCGCCCACAAGTCCCTGGCGACCGAGCTGCAGCGCTTCCCCAAGGCGGAAATCGTCTGGTGCCAGGAAGAGCCGAAGAACATGGGTGCCTGGACTTTCGTCATGCCGGAGATCGAAAGCGTCATGGAAGGTGTCGGCCATCGTCAGGCCCGGCTGATCTATGCCGGCCGGCCGGCTTCCGCGTCGCCGGCGACCGGTCTTTTGCGCCGTCATCTGCAGGAGCAGGCGAAACTGGTGGATCAGGCCCTGACCCTGCATGGTCGCGGCTGAAAAGATGGCATAGCCGTCGGCGGGGTCGGCGGATCTTATTCGAGGCCGACGGGGTCGGCGGGACAGATTGGTGCAGCCCATGCGGGGCGCGCCCAAAAAACGAGGTGAAAGATGGCAACGCCCATTGTCGTTCCGGCTCTCGGCGAATCGGTGACGGAAGCGACGGTTGCGAAGTGGATGAAGCAGGTCGGTGATCCGGTGAAGGTTGACGAGCCGCTGCTCGAACTGGAAACCGACAAGGTGACGCTGGAGGTCTTCGCGACGGCCAATGGGACTCTGGGCGAGATCGCATCGCCCGCCGGATCGGTTGTCGCCGTGGGCACGGTCGTCGGCCAGATTGCCGACGGTGCCGCGGGCGCCAAGGCCAATGGCAGCGGCGCGCCGGCGGCGAAGCCGGCTGCAGCAGCTGCGGCCGCCGCGCCGGCACCCGCCAAGGCGGCTCCTGCGGCTGCCCCCGCGAAGGCGGGCACCCCGATCGTTGTCCCGGCGCTTGGTGAATCGGTCGTCGAAGGGACCGTCGCCAAATGGATGAAGCAGGTCGGCGATAATGTGAAGGAGGGCGAAGCCCTGCTGGAACTGGAAACCGACAAGGTGACGCTGGAAGTCTTCGCGGCGGTCAGCGGTACGCTGAGCGAGATCGCGGCGCCCGCCGGTTCCGTCGTAGCCGTGGGTGCGGTCATCGGTCAGGTCGGCGGCAGCGGTGCCGCCGCCGGCAAAGCGGCGCCCGCCGCGGCACCGGCCGCCGCTCCTGCAGCACCGGCTGCTACCGGCGATGATCTGGCGCCGGCCGTGCGCAAGCTGGTTGCCGAAAACAACCTCGACCCGGCGAAGATCCCGGCCACCGGCAAGGATGGCCGCCTGACCAAGGAAGACATACTCACCTATCTCGACAAGCAGAAGGCGGCACCTGCGGCAGCTCCCGCGCCGACGCCGGCCCCGGTGGCCCGTCCGGCCGCGCCGCCCGCACCGGCGGTGGAAACGCCGCACGTGCCGCGGCCTCTGGCGCCCAATGAAGAGCGCGTGCCGATGTCGCGTTTGCGCCGGGTCATCGCCAATCGCCTGAAGCAGGCGCAGAATAGCGCCGCCATGCTCACCACCTTCAACGAGGTGGACATGGGCGCGGTGATGGCGCTGCGCGACAAGTACAAGGAAGGCTTCGAGAAGCGCCATAAGGTGAAGCTCGGCTTCATGGGCTTCTTCGTGCGCGCGGCACTCCAGGCCTTGAAGGAAATCCCCGCGGTCAACGCGGAGATTGACGGCAACGACATCATCTTCAAGAACCATTACGACATCGGCGTGGCGGTCGGCACCGAGCAGGGGCTGGTCGTGCCCGTCGTGCGCAATGCCGACAAGATGAGTCTCGCCGAGATCGAAGCGAAGATCGCCGAGCTCGGCCGGCGCGCCCGCGACGGCAAGCTCGCCATCGAAGAGCTGATGGGCGGCACCTTCACCATCTCCAATGGCGGCGTTTACGGCTCGCTGATGTCGACGCCGATCCTCAATACGCCGCAATCCGGCATCCTCGGCATGCACAAGATCCAGCAGCGACCGATGGCGGTCGACGGCAAGATCGAAATCCGCCCGATGATGTATCTGGCGCTGAGCTACGACCATCGCATCATCGATGGCCGCGAGGCCGTCACCTTCCTGGTGCGAATGAAGGATTGCCTGGAAGATCCGCAGCGCCTCATTCTGGAAGTCTGAGGCGCGGCATGGCCGCAGGGAAGAAGGCGGCCGTGAAGCCGCTGCGGGCGCGCGCCGCTGCCAAGGCGGCGCGCCCGGCCTCCGCCGGCAAGCGGATCGCGTATTACAATCAATCCACCGGCTTCACCTGCGGCCCGTCATCTCTGATGATGGCGATGAACGCGCTCAATCCGAAGATCAAGATCGCCCGCCTGCTGGAATTGCAGCTCTGGCGCGAGGCGACCACCATCTTCATGGGCGATGGCCATGGCGGTTGCGGTGCTCTCGGGCTTGCCTTGGCGGCCAGACGCCGCGGCTTCGGTGCAGAGGTCTGGATGAATCGCGGCGGCGTCTTCCTCGCCGACCGGCTGGAGAAGAAGGACGGAGGCAGGGACCGTGTCGCCGCCATGCGCCTCCTCCAGGAGGCCGATCTTGCCGAGGCCAAGCGCCAGCGCATTCCCGTTCATCGCGGTACCGCCGATCTCGACACCTTGCGGAAGGCGATGGCCAAGGGAGCAGTGCCGATCGTCCTGGTCTCGACGACGCTCTTCCACGGCAGCGACGGGCCGCATTGGGTCGTGGTCAGCGCGATCACGGACGATGCCGTCGAAGTCAATGACCCGTGGATTTCACGCGAGCAGGGCCAGACCGCACGGCATCAGACCGGCCGTTCCGTCTCGCTTCAGGATTTCACCCGCATGACCGTTTACGGTCCCAAGAAAGAACGCGCCACCGTGCTGATCAAGCGCGGCTCGTGAGCGCAGTATTCCAGAAAGGAGCCGATCATGGCTGAAGAGAATTTCGATGTAGTGGTGATCGGCGGCGGTCCCGGCGGCTATGTCGCGGCCATCAAGGCGGCGCAACTCGGGCTGAAGACCGCCTGCATCGAAAAGCGCGGCGCACTCGGCGGCACCTGCCTCAATGTCGGCTGCATCCCCTCGAAGGCGCTGCTGACCTCCTCGCATAAATATGCCGAAGCATCGCATAGCTTCGCCGAGCACGGCATCAAGGTCGGCAAGCTCGATCTCGATCTCAAGGGCATGATGGCGCGCAAGACCAAGGTGGTCGGCGAACTCACCAAGGGCATCGAATTCCTCTTCAAGAAGAACAAGGTCACCTATCTGAAGGGTGCCGGCAAACTGCTCGGCGGCGGCAAGATCGCGGTCGACGGCGACGATAAGCAGACGGTTTCTGCAAAGAACATCATCATTGCCACCGGCTCCGACGTGACGCCGCTGCCCGGCGTCACCATTGACGAGAAGCAGATCGTTTCCTCGACCGGCGCGCTTTCTCTGGAGAAAGTGCCGGAACATCTGGTCGTCATCGGCGGCGGCGTCATCGGCCTGGAAATGGGCTCGGTCTGGCTGCGCCTCGGCGCCAAGGTGACGGTGGTCGAATTCCTCGACCGCATCGTGCCGACCATGGATACCGAGATCGGTACGCAATATCAGCGCATCCTCACCAAGCAGGGCATGACTTTCAAGCTCGGCACCAAGGTGACGGCGGCGAAGAGCGCCAAGGGCAAGGTGACCCTGACCCTCGAACCGGCCAAGGGCGGCGACAAGGAAGAACTGGTGGCCGACAGCGTTTTGGTCGCGATCGGCCGCAAGCCCTATACCGAAGGCCTCGGCCTCGATGTCGCCGGCGTTGCGCTGGACGAGAAGGGCCGCATCAAGACCGGTCATCGCTTCGAGACCAATGTGCCCGGCATCTATGCGATCGGCGATGTGATTGCCGGCCCGATGCTGGCGCATAAGGCGGAAGAAGAGGGCGTCGCTATTGCCGAGATTCTCGCCGGCCAGGCTGGTCACGTGAATTACGCGACCGTGCCGAATGTCGTCTACACATGGCCGGAACTGGCCAGCGTCGGCAAGACCGAGGACGAGCTGAAGGCGGCGGGTGTCGCCTATAAGGTCGGCAAGTTCCCCTATACGGCAAATTCGCGGGCGAAATCGACCGGCGATACCGAGGGTCTCGTCAAGCTGATCGCCGATGCCAAGACCGACCGGCTGCTCGGCGCTCATATCCTCGGGCCGGATGCCGGCACCCAGATCCATGAATGTGTGATGGCGATGGAATTCGTCGGCTCGGCCGAAGACGTCGCCCGCGCCTTCCATGCCCACCCGACCTTTAACGAAGCGATCAAGGAAGCGGCCCTCGCCATCAGCAGCAAGCCGATCCATATGTAGCCCAACCGCCGCTTTGTTGTGATTCTGGCCGCAACATGCCGCACCGGGCGTGTTGCGGCCTATCCCTTGCCCCATGTAGATTGATGGGACGGATGGTCAGGGGAGCCGTCCGATCCGCAGATGGTGGGGGAGGCCGTCATGGCGAACGATATGACCGGGGCTGGTCAGAGCCTGCAGGACTTCGAGCGCGAACTCGGGCATTCCCGCCATCCCCAGCTCGCCGGTCTTTATCGCTACTGGCGATCGAAATGCGGCGACCGTCGTGCGCCGTCCCGGGCGGATATTTTGCCCGAAGAGATCCGGTCGATCCTGCCGCACATCCTGCTGCTCGATATCGTCGGCGACGTGCCCCGGCTGAAATACCGGCTCGCGGGTACGGAATTCGCTCACATCTACGGCGCCGAAGTCACCGGCAAATTCCTTGACGAAATTGACTTCGATGGCATGCGTGACCTGATCATCGCCGATTACTTCAAGGTGGTGAAGGAATGCCAGCCCTCCTGGACGCGCTGGAGCTTTGCCAAGGATGACGGCCGCTGGCTCGAATATGAGCGCGTGACATTGCCGCTTTCCCAGGATGGCGAACAGGTCGACATGCTGCTGGCCGGCGTCGGCGGCGGGGGCCTCGCCGCCTCCTGAAGGTTTACGTTGGTCTTGCTTTACCCTGCCCCTCCGGCGGGAGGGCTGAAGGTCAAGACCGACGAAGGCCCCTCACCCCAACCCTCACGCCGCCGCCAGTGCCGGCATGCTCGCCCGGCTTGATCCCGATCAGTTCGCCTTCGCTTTGTTGACGAAGTCGTTGGTATAGGTCTTGGTCACATCGATACCCGCATTCGCGACCTCGGGGGAGCCGACGCTGAAGACATCGAGCACGGCGTCTGCACCTTTCGGATCCAGCAGGCCATCTTCCGAATACATCGGGATGGTGTTCTTGAGCGCCGCGAGATAGCCGGCCTTGTCGGGCCCGACGAGATTGGCCGGCATCTTTTCCATGATCTCTTCCGGCGTATGCGTATGGATCCACTTCAGCGTGGCGATCACGGCATTGGTCAGGGCCTGCGCCTCCGCCGGATGGCTCTTCAGCCAGTCAGGGCGCGTGTAAAGTGCGCCACCGGGATAATGGCCGCCAAAGGCCGCCTCGGTATCCTTCTGGGTGCGCGTATCGGAGAGGATGACGACATCCGGATGCTTGGACTGGAGAACGGTGATCGCCGGATCCAGCATGACCGCTGCGTCGATCTGGCCCTGTTCCATGGCGGCGATGGCTGTCGCGCCGACACCAACGCCGATGACGGCGGCGGATTTGGGGTCGAGGCCGGCCTTCTTCAATTCGTATTTCAGGAAGAAATCAGTGGACGAGCCGGGGGCAGTCACGCCGACTTTCTTGCCGGCAAGGTCCTTGATGCTCTTGATATCGCTTTTCCCTGGCGCGACGGCGAGGACCAGGCCGGGATAGCGGTCGTAAACCACGAAGGAGACGAGCTCCTGATGCTTGGCCGCGAGTTCGACGGTATGGTCGTAATAGCCGGAGACGACATCGGCGCTGCCGCCGAGCACGGCCGTCAGGGCCTGGGAACCGCCCTTGAAGTCGACGAGGTCGACATCGACGCCCGCTTTCTCATATTCGCCCAGCTGCTTCGCCAGCACCGTCGGCATGTAGCACAGGCAAGAGGCACCGCCCACCGAGATCGCCACCTTGGGTGCCGCGATCGCCCCGGCGATCGTGGCCGGCAGACTCGCCGCCAGCAAAGCCGCAGCCAAAGCCAGTCTTTTCAAGCCCCGCATATCATTCTCCTCTTTTGGACGTTTTGGTTATTTCGATGTCTCGCCCGGATTTGGCCGCCAGATCAGAAGCCGGCGCTCGAGCAAGGTGACAAGCCAGTCGATCAGGATGACGAAGGCAGCCAGGACCAGCATGCCGGCAAAGACGCCCGCCACATCGAAGACGCCTTCGGCCTGTTGGATCAGATAGCCAAGACCACTCGCGGCGCCGAGATACTCCCCGACCACGGCGCCGACCACGGCAAAGCCGACCGACGTGTGCAGGGACGAGAATACCCAGGAGAGAGCAGAGGGCAGATAGACATGCCGCAGCAATTGCCGCTCGTTCATGCCGAGCATGCGCGCATTGGAAAGAACGGTGGCGCTGACTTCGCGGACGCCCTGGTAGACATTGAAGAAGACGATGAAGAAGACCAGCGTGAATCCCAGCGCGACTTTCGACCAGATGCCGAGGCCGAACCACAGCGTGAAGATCGGCGCCAGCACGACGCGCGGCAGCGCATTGGCGCCTTTGATATAGGGATCGAAGACGGCGGCGAGACGCGGCTGGCGGGCGAACCAGAAGCCGATGACGATGGCAGCCAGGGCACCGATGACGAAGGAGAGTATCGCCTCCGCCAAGGTGATCCAGAGATGATACCAGATCGAGCCGTCGATGAACCAGGCGACGATCTGCTTCACCACCGCGAGGGGCGTCGAGAAGAAGAAGGAAATCTTCTGCGGGTCGCCGAACAGCGGCGTGGTCGAGGCGACATGCCAGAAGAGGATGGCGATGACGGCGATGGAGAGCTGGGCGGCAATCAGCGTGAACCTGTTCATGGCGCGTCCTCAGGAGCCCGGCTGCTCGGCCTGGGTATAGCCCTTGAGGACTTCCGTCTTCAGGACGCTCCAGATTTCGCGGTGGAGTTCGTGGAATGCCGGCGTCAGCTTGATCTCCGCCATGTCGCGCGGCCGTGGCAGCGCGATCGGATAATCGCCGATGATGTGCGCGGCCGGCCCCGCCGACATGATGATGACCCGGTCCGCCAGGGCGATCGCTTCCTCGAGATCGTGCGTGACGAACATGACGGCCTTGCGGTCCGCCGACCACAGCTGCAGCAGAAGATCGCCCATGATCAGCCGCGTCTGCGCATCCAGGGGACCGAAAGGTTCGTCCATCAGGATGACGCGCGGATCGCGGATCAGTACCTGGGCGAGGCCGACGCGCTTGCGCTGGCCGCCCGACAGCATGTGGGGATAGCGTTCGGCGAAAGGCAGCAGGCCGACCTTTGTCAGCCAGCCCCGCGCCCGCTCATGCGCCTCCCGCTTCGGTGTGCCGGCGACCTCCAGGCCGATCGCCACGTTCTCAACCGCCGTCTTCCAGGGCATCAGTGCATCCTGCTGGAACAGATAGCCGGCATGGCGGTTGAGCGCGCCGAGGGGCTGCCCGAAGGCAAAGACGGTGCCTGCAGCCGGCTTCAGAAGCCCGGCTGCGGCATTGAGCAAGGTCGACTTGCCGCAGCCGGTGGGGCCGACGATGGCCACGAATTCGTGCTCTGACAGGCTGAGATCGGTGGCGGCGACGGCGTCGTAAAAGCGTCCGCCGGGCAGCTTGAAGCTGATCTTGACGGAATCGAAGCGAATGGCGGCCGCCTGCTGCGGCGATTGCGATCGGTCGGCCGAGGCTTCGCTCTTAATCACGGCAAGCGGCGGCATGCGAGAAACTTTCAGGAATAATCCAGCATCTCAACTGTCGCTGCGTCCAGGCGGAGAGAAATGCGGTTTTCAGGGCGGCATGGCGATCCCGTTCCGGCCGGGCGATGTCGCGGCCATTGAGGGGATCGAGGGAAAGGGGGAGTAACGAGCGGGCGTCCGGCATATGGATGCAGCACCTATGAATGTGCGGCAACGCGGGACGGGCTTTCGAAGCGTGTCATGAAGGCTCCCCGGCTTGGCGCGATTTTTATTGCTTTTACTATGTCGGATTCAGACATTCACGAAAATACGCATAAATGCAAGGCTGCATCGACGGAATGAAGACGCCGGCGCCGTGCCGGGGACCGTCGCATCAACCGCCGCGCCATGGCCGCTAGCCGGCTTCGAAAATCGTGCTGCTGGCTTTTCACCCGGCCCTCCTGGGGCATCGACCTGCGGGGATGATCGGTCCGGGCTCCATAAGGCGGGCATCCATAACGTATGTCGCCTGCCCCGACGGGGGGCAGGCGTGTCGCGCGTCAAGCCCGGGAATGCCGGGCGCATGCCCGTCGGTTGCCCCTTGCGCGGGGCGGAAGAAGGACGCGCCGGCTTTACTTTATCTGGCCTTATTCCGCTGCCAGCGGCGGCTCGCCGACATGGGGCAGGCGCGAGCGGTATTCGAGATCGTCGAGCACCAGATGGTTGCGCATATAGCTGGTGCTGGCATCGCGCAGCGGCTGGAAGTCCCAACTGGTATGCTTGCCCTGCGACAGAGCCTGATAGACGAGATGGCGGCGGCGCTGGCTTGCCAGCACCTGGGCATGCAGGGCCGGCACATCCCAGCGCTTGGCGACCTCGGCACGGAAATCCTTCACCACCTGCTGATGGGCGGCACTTTCCGCGAGATTGCTCTTCTCCAGCGGATCGGCCTTGAGATCGAACAGCTGATCTGGATCCGGCGTCGAGCAGACATATTTCCACTGTCCGCGGCGGATCATCAGCAGCGGCGCGATGGCGCCTTCGCCGCAATATTCGCCGATCACCTCGTCATGGCCGCCGGTGCGGTTGAGATGCGGCAGCAGGGAGCGGCCGTCGATCGGCTCGGCCGGCGTGAAGCCGGCACCGTCCTGGGCGATTTCCGCCAGGGTCGGCAGCAGATCGATCGATGACACGGAGGAGGTGACGCGGCCGCTCTGGAACTTGCCGGGCGCGGAAATGATCAGCGGGATGCGGCAGGAATCCTGGTACCAGTTCATCTTGTACCAGAGGCCGCGTTCGCCCAGCATGTCGCCATGATCGGCGGTGAAGACGATCACGGTGTTCTCGTCGAGGCCGGTTTCCTTCAGCGCCTGCATCAGGATGCCGACCTGGGTGTCGATATAGGTGATATTGGCGAAATAGGCATGGCGCGCATTGCGCACATCCGCATCCGTCACCTCGTAATTATCCATATCCGAGACATGCCGCAGGCGCTTCGCATGCGGGTCGAGCGGCACATCCTCGCGGCGCACATTGGGCAGCGGGATATCGTCGGCGCGATAGCGCGCCATCAGCTCGGGCTGCGCCGCATAGGGATCGTGCGGATGGGTCCAGGAGACCGTCAGGCAGAACGGCCGCTGATCGGCGCTGCGGGCGACGTCATAGAGATGGCGGCGCGCGGTATAGGTGACCTCGTCGTCGAAATCGAGCTGGTTCGAGCGGATGGCAGGACCGGCCTGGGTCACCGAGAGCATGTTGTGGTACCAGCTCGGCCGCACCTCGAAATGCCGCCAGTCGGGGGTCCAGCCGTAATCGGCGGGATAGATGTCGGTGGTGAGCCGCTCCTCGAAGCCGTGCAACTGATCCGGACCGCAGAAATGCATCTTGCCGGTGAGGGTGGTGCGATAGCCGGCGGCACGCAGGTAATGGGCAAAGGTCGGCACATCGCTGCTGAAATCGGCGGCATTGTCGAAGGCGCCGATCCGCTTCGGCAGCGCACCCGCCATCATGGTGAAACGCGACGGGGCGCAAAGGGGGGCGTTGGTGTAGAAGCTGTCGAAGACGGTGCCGCGATCGGCCAGCGCCGACAGATTTGGCGCCTGCACCACCTTATGGCCATAGGCCGGCAGATAGGTGGCGGCCAGCTGATCGGCCATCAGGAAGAGAATGTTGAGTTTGCGCTGTGCCATGGTGGCGGCCCCGTTCCGACATGGTTATTGAATAATTAAATATCTGGCGCCCGCCGAAGCTTTCACCGATATTGCAGTATATCCCAATTTTACCGCCTGAAACGCAGACCGGTAGCCGGGCTTAAGATATGGCTGATATAAATAATTCAAATACCATGGCAGCCTTGCCGCCGCTGGCCACCCTGCCGGCTTTCGAAGCCGCGGCCCGTTTTGGCAGCTTCAGCAAGGCCGCCCGCGAACTGAACTCCTCCCAGCCGGCGATCAGCCTGCAGATCCGCCAGCTGGAACGGGCGGTGGGCCAGAAGCTGTTCCGCCGCAAATCGCAGGGCGTGGTGGTGACCGAGGCCGGGGCGGAATTGCTCGCGGCGGTGCAGCTCGGTCTCGGCGCCTTGCGCGAGGTGATGGTACGCCTGCGCCAGCCTAATGCGCGCCTCGATCTCACGGTGGCAACCGACTTCGCCTTTGCCGCCTATTGGCTGCTGCCGCGTCTCGACCGCTTCAAGGCGGAGATGCCAATGGTCGATGTGCGCATTCTCACCGCCCAGCATGTCGATGACCTCGGCGGCGCCAATGCCGACCTCACCATCCTGTTCGGCGAAGGAAAAGGGCTGCCGACACCGCCGGGCGACATTGCCGTGCCGAGCGAGATGAGACGGGAGGGCGAGATGGCAGGGGAGGATGAGGCCGTCCTGCCGGATCGTTTCCTGCTCTTTCCCGAGATCGTCATTCCGGTCTGCGCTCCCGGCTATGCCAAGAGATTGGCGGAAAGCGCGGACTGGCTCGCCAATGCGACCCTGCTGCATCTCGACGATGTGCCGGCCGGGCCGCACCAGCCCCAGCGCCATGCGACGCGCTGGTATCGCTGGAGCGAATGGCTGGAGGCGGCGGGCTTCAGCAGGCCGATCCGCGGCCCGCAATTGCGCTTCAACAATTACACCTTGGTGCTGCAGGCGGCGATCGCCGGCCAGGGCGTGGCGCTGGGCTGGCGGCCTTTGGTGGAGCCGCTGCTCGCGGCCGGGCAACTGGTGACGGCGCATGATTTCGCCCTGCGCTCGAGCCGGGGCTATGTCGCCCATCTGCTGCGTCACGAGACCAGTGCCGGTTGGCGCAGTATGCAGCCTCCGCTGCCGCCTCCGGAACCCGGCATCCCGGCGCTGAGGTTTCTCGCCTGGCTCCGGCGCGAGGCGATGGCTGCGGCGCCTCACGCTTCAAGGGAGGCGCCATCAAGTGACAGCGTCATCCAGTCCAGCGCCTCGACATCCGCGGCGCCGAGCCGGCGATAGAAATCGACGGCGAGCTGGTTGCCGCGATAGACCGCCCAGATGAGCCGCCTGGCGCCGCGCGCCTTCGCATGCTCAGCGGCGGCCAGCATCAGCTTGCGGCCGATTCCATGGCCGCGCGTCTCCGGTTCGACCCAGAGATCGATCACCATCAGTTGCCGCAGCGCGAGGTCGACGTCATAACTGGGACAATGCAGCAGGTAGCCGGCCGGCACCCGATCGAGCAGGGCCATGAAGCCGCCGAAAGCCGGGTCGTCGCCGAAACCGTCGGCCAGGTAGCGCTCGCGGCCGAAGCGATAGGGATCGCTATCGCCCAGGCCGCGCAGATAAATGTGGAAGCGATACGACATTGCCGCCACCGCATCGGCGTCCGCTGCCGTCAGGGTCTCAATCGCTACCGCCATGTCCGGTCCTTGGTCGCCGAAAGAATATCCGGCTAAAATGATAGCAGCTTCCGTGCCTGCGAGACATGCCGGGGCCGCACCGCCGGCCGGCCGGCGGTTCCGTCGAAGGGAATGGCATGAAACACCGCGCCCTCATCGGCCTGCTTCTGGGGATTGCCGTCTTCGTGCTGGTCCTCGCCAGTCACGACCTGGCCGCGGTGGCTGATGCCTTGTCTGGGGCGGGTTGGCGTCTCGGCTGGGTGCTGATGTGGCGGGTGCTGTCGATCTTTGCCAGTACGGCGGCGTGGTTCTGCCTGTTCAGACCCCCGGTCAGGCCGGGCTATGCGTTTCTACTACTGGGGCGCTGGATCGCCGAATCGATCAATCATCTGCTGCCGGCGCTGCAGGTCGGCGGCGATGTTGTGCGGGCGCGGCTGGCTTATCTGCTGGCGCGGCGGCAAGGCCTGCCGCTCTCCGGCTTGGCGGCTGCCGCGATCCAGGTAATCGACATTACCTGCGCCCTGACGGCGCAGGTGATTCTGGTGACGATCGGCTTTCTGCAGCTGTGGCAGCGCGGCTCCCTGGCCTTGCTGCCGACCCTGTTGGGGATTGGCCTCACCTTGCTGCCGCTGGTCCTGCTGCTGCTGGTGCAGCGGCGCGATGTGCTGCGCGGCACCACCGGCATTCTCGGCAAGAGCGGATTGCGGCGTTTCCTGCAAGCGGTCGGGGAAGCCGGGGAGAACCTCGCCGCCGAGTTTCGCGATCTCTATGGCCGCAAACGGGCGCTCGCGCTCGCCTGCGCCTGGCATCTGGGCGCCGGGTTGATCAGGGTGGGCGAAACCTGGTCGGCGCTCTGGGTCTTCGGCCATCCGATCTCGCTCGCCGATGCCATGCTGATTGATGTCATGACCGGCGCGGCGCGCAGCCTCGCCTTCTTCATTCCGGGTGGCCTGGGGGCGCAGGAGAGCGGCATCCTGCTGATCTGCAGCGTGGTCGGCGTCGATCCCAGCCTCGCTCTCGCGCTGGCTTTGGCAAAGCGGGCGCGCGACGTCATCCTTGGTTTTCCCGGCCTAGGTTGCTGGCTGCTGGCCGAACGCTCTTTCCTCGCCGACCGGGAAACGCCCCTCCCGCGCCGCGGGTCGTGAAACAAGGCGGCGCTATTTTGCGGCGCGGGGATGCGCCGCGTTGTAGACGGCGAGCAATTGCGCGGCATCGACCTCGGTGTAGCGCTGCGTGGTCGAGAGCGAGGCATGGCCGAGCAGTTCCTGGATCGCGCGCAAATCGCCGCCGCCGGCCAAGAGGTGCGTGGCGAAGGAGTGCCGCAGGGCATGCGGCGTGGCTGTTTCGGGCAGGCCGAGCCGGGCGCGCAACTGCTGCATCGCCCCTTGGATGAGACGCGGCTGCAGCGGTCCGCCGCGCGCGCCGTAGAACAGCGGATCGCCGGCGTCGCCGGCAAAGGGGCAGACGGCGAGATAGGCCTGGATCGCTTCGGTGACCACTGGCAGGACCGGCACCATGCGGGTCTTGTTGCCCTTGCCGGTGATGCGCAGCAGCGGCATCGCGGTGCCGCCGCCCGGTATATCGCCGCGCTTCAGGCCGAGCGCCTCGCTGATGCGCAAGCCGCAACCATAAAGCAGCGTGAGGACGGCGATATCTCGCTTGCCGATCCAGGCATGGCGTGCCTCGTCGCCGATGGCCGACACGGCCTCCAGCGCTTCGCCGGCATTCAACGGCTTGGGCAGGCTGCGCGGCAATTTCGGCGTGCGCAAGGCGGTGATGCCGGTTTCGGCGATCAGGCCGCGCTTGATGGCATGGCGGTAGAAGCTTTTGACGGCGCTGAGCGCCCGCGCCGTGGAGGTTGCCTGCAACTTGCGTTGCGCCCGCGCCGCCATCCAGGCGCGGAAATCCGCCTTGGCCAAAGCGGCGAGGTCACCCAATGTGGGGGCATTGCCGAGATGCTGCGCCGTGAAGGCGAGGAAGTCGATGAGGTCGCGATAATAGGCATCGAGTGTCAAAGCCGCGACGCGCCGCTCGTCCCGCAGCCAGACGATCCAGCTGGTGACGGCCGATTTCACATCGGCTGCGACATTGAGGCCGGCGGCGAAATCGGTGCTGTCATGGCCGTGGATCGCACTGCTGCCGGCGGCGCTTTGCTTTTCCGCGCGCTGCGAAGGTTTTCGCGTGGTCAGCCCTGCGGCAGGTCGAGCCATGAGCGGATGCCGAATTCAATGATCTTGCCAAGGAAGCTCAGCAATTCGGTGGCCTGGCCGGGATGGAAATAGCCGGGATGACGGGTGCCGAAGGCGATCAGGCCATGCGGCGCCGCCGGGCTGATGCGCAGCCGCAGGAGCGCATCGGAGCGGACCAGGTCGGCGCAGCCGCCGAAGATCTCCGGGTCGCCCTCGACTTCGTCGCGCAACAGGACATTCTGATTGTGGCCCATGATGCGGTCGACCGCGCCCGGTTCCAGAATCTGGATGCCGTCGACATTGGCATCGCCCAAGGTGAGGTCGGTCATCTCGATGCAGAGATTGACCACATCGACATCCAGCATGAGGACGAGATCGCCGGTCAGGATCTCGATGAACTGCTCGAAACTCTCCGCTTCCAGCAGGTTGAGCACGGAAATATGGATGCGTTCCTGGGTGTTCAGGTTGTCGCGGCTGTTGGCGATGATCTCATCCTGATCGGCGCGCAATCGCGCCACGTCGCGGCGCAGCTTTTCCACCATCACCTGCTGCAGGTCGACGACGGCCTTGCCCTGATGGCGTGCCGGGGCCTGCTGCGCATCCAGCAATTCCGGATGGCGCAGCAGGAAGTCGGGGTGCCGGCGTAGATAGGCGATGACCTGCGCTGCACTGGGCAGGGCGGGGGCAGATTTTTTGCCAGCGGCAACCTCGCTGGCGGCGGGATCGGCCTTATCGGTCATGCGTCACAATAACTCGGCTTCGATGACAGGTTTGAGATGCTGCAGGCTCAGCCATTCAGCGTATCGGCCCATTCAGAGAATCGACTGGCCGGTCTTGGCCCAATCCGCCAGGAACGAGGCGAGGCCCTTATCGGTCAGCGGATGATTGAACATCTGCTTCAGCAGCGCCGGCGGCAGGGTGGCGACATCGGCGCCCATCTTCGCGGCTTCGATCACATGGCCCGGATGGCGGACCGAGGCGACCAGCACTTCGGTTTCCAGGTTCGCGTATGAGCTGTAGATGGAAATGATATCGGCGATCAGCTGCATGCCGTCGGTGCCGACATCGTCGAGCCGGCCGACGAAGGGCGAAATATAGGTGGCGCCGGCCTTGGCGGCGAGCAGCGCCTGGGCGGGTGAGAAGCACAGCGTGACATTGGTCTTGATGCCACGGCCGGTCAGCACCTTGCAGGTCTTCAGGCCATCCACCGTCAACGGCAGCTTGATCACCACGTTGTCGGCGATCTTGGAAAGCTTGTCGGCCTCCTTGAGCATGGTGGCGTGATCTGTGGCGACCACTTCGGCGCTGACCGGGCCGGGCACGACCTCGCAGATTTCCTTGACCACATCGAGGAATTTCTTGCCGGACTTCGCTATCAGCGAGGGATTGGTGGTGACGCCGTCGACCAGACCGGTGGCGGCCAGTTCCTTGATCTCGTTGATATCGGCAGTGTCGATGAAGAATTTCATGATCTGGTGATCCCTTCGTGAAGTCGTTGCTGTCTGGCCGGCCGGTTCTTCGGCCCGAAACCCCTGCTTCCCGGTGGTGCCGGGAGGGGCCTCAAATCCGTGTCGCGGCAACGGCCATGGGCGGTGGCGACGGACGGTCGGCTCGGTTAAAGTCGGGACTTGCGGCCATCTCCGGCGAACGATAATGCCAGGGGACCACAGCGGTCGAATCAATCGAGATCGAGTCTAGCCCATGCCGGCGCAAACCGCCAGTTCATCGCCCGACCTTTTAGCGTTGCCAGGCCGCCTGGGACAAGCCGCTTTCGCAGCGCGGTTTTCCGGCCCGTTTCGATCGGCTGTCCAGGCGATGACGGCCGGATGACAGCTCCGTCCGATCCCGCACAATCCGTCGGTTTTTGGGACGGTGCCGCAGCCGGTGCGGTGCGGCGCGTCGGCGTCATGTTGCCGCTGCCGATCGGCGGCGCACCGGGAGGTGTCTACGACTATCGCCGGCCGGCCGATCTCGCGCTGCAGCCGGGCGATTTCGTCGAGGTGCCGCTGGGGCGTCGCTCGCTGATCGGTGTGGTCTGGCACGAGGGTGTGGGCGATGTGGCGGCGGATCGTCTCAAGGATGTGATCGCGCGCCTCGATCTGCCGCCGCTGCCGGAGGTGTCGCGGCGCCTCGTCGACTGGGTCGCGAATTATTGCATGTCGGCGCCGGGGGCAGTGCTGCGCATGGCGATGAGCGTGCCGGAAGCGTTCCTGCCGCCGCGCAGCCTCAAGGCCTGGCGGGTGGCGCCGGGTCTCGATCCTGCTCTCATCGCCGCTGCCGGCGGCGACGCGAAGCCGCAAAAGCTCAGCCCGCAACGGCGACGCGTGCTGGCGGCTCTCGCGCATCAGCCGCCGTTGCAATCCGCCGAACTGGCGCGCCAGGCGGGTGTCAGCCCGGGTGTCGTCAAGCAGATGAGCGAGGCGGGCCTGATCGAAGCGGTCGAACTGCCGCAGCGGCCGTCTTTCGGCGTTCCCGATGCCGCACGCAACGGCCACGATCTTTCCGTTGAGCAGCGCCGCATCGCCGATCAATTGGCGGCCGATGTTGCCGCCGGCGCCTATAGCGCGACCTTGCTCGATGGTGTCACCGGCTCCGGCAAGACCGAAGTCTATTTCGAGGCCATCGCCGCCTGTCTGCGACAGGGCCGGCAGGCATTGGTGCTGCTGCCGGAAATCGCACTGGGCGCGCAATGGCTGCGCCGATTCGAAATGCGCTTCGGCACCTTGCCCGCGCAATGGCATTCGGAGCTGACCGGCCTGGAGCGCCGCCTGACCTGGCGCGCCGTGCTGCAAGGGGAGGCGCAGGTCGTTGTCGGCGCGCGCTCGGCCCTGTTCCTGCCCTATCGCGATCTCGGCCTCATCATCGTCGACGAAGAACACGAATCCGCCTTCAAGCAGGAGGATGGCGTGGTCTATCAGGCGCGCGACATGGCGGTGGTGCGCGCGCATCTCGGCGGCATTCCGATCGTGCTCGCCTCGGCGACGCCCTCGCTGGAGACGCTGACCAATGTCGCAAGCGGAAAATATACCGCCTTGCATTTGCCCGATCGCCATGGCGGCGCACAACTGCCCGCCATGCATCTCATCGATCTCAGGCGCGACAAGCCGGCGCGCAATTCCTGGATCTCGCCCACCCTGATCGATGCTCTGCATCACGCGCTCGATCAGGGCGAGCAGGCCTTGCTGTTCCTCAATCGTCGCGGCTATGCCCCGCTGACCTTGTGCCGCAAATGCGGCCATCGCCTGCAATGCCCGAACTGCACCGCCTGGCTGGTGGAGCATCGCTTCCATCAGCGCCTGCAATGCCATCATTGCGGGTTCTCCGTGCCGGTGCCCAATAGCTGCCCGCAATGCCAGTCGACCGAAGGCTTCGCCGCCTGCGGACCTGGCGTCGAAAGATTGGCGGAAGAAGCGGCGGAACGTTTTCCCGACGCGCGGCGTCTCATTCTCACCAGCGATACCGTCACCGGTCCCAGCAAGGCCGCAGAACTGGTGCGCCAGATCCAGGACCGCGAGATCGACCTCATCATCGGCACCCAGATCATCGCCAAGGGCCATCATTTCCCCGACCTTACTTTGGTCGGTGTGGTCGATGCCGATCTGGGCCTCAATGGCGGCGATCTACGCGCCGCCGAGCGGACCTTTCAGCTGCTGCATCAGGTGGCGGGACGCGCCGGGCGCGGCAGCAAGCCGGGGCAGGTCTATCTGCAGACCTATGATCCCGACCGGCCGGTGATGCAGGCTCTGGCCCATGGCGACCGCGCCGGCTTTCTGGCCGCCGAGGCGGAAGACCGCGAGATCGCCGGCATGCCGCCGTTCGGTCGTCTCGCCGCCGTCATCATCGCCGGCAGCAAGGAAGCAGAGGTCGACGACCTGGCGCGCGATCTCGCGCGCTGCATCCCGCATCAGGATGGCGTGACGATATTGGGGCCGGCGCCGGCGCCCCTTGCGGTGTTGCGCGGAAAACACCGCCGCCGCTTCCTGGTGAAGTGCCGGCGCGATATCGCCCCGCAGGCGGTTTTACGTCGCTGGCTGCAGGGCAAGGGTCGCAAAGGCGACCCGGCGATCCATATAGATATCGACCCCTATAGCTTCCTCTAGGAAAGGGAGGCGATATTGACCGCCCGACCGGATGTTTCCGTCATCATCGCCGCCTATCAGGCGGGTGATTTCATTGCCACGGCGGTACAATCGGCTCTGGCGCAGCCGGGCGTGTCGCTGGAAGTCATCGTCGCTCCCGACGACGCCGGCGACTATCGTTTTCTGCGCGATCTCGGTCCCGGCGTCATCGTCCTCGATGCTCTCGCGCCGGGCTCAAAGCCCACCGGTCCCGCGGCTGCGCGTAATCGCGCGCTGGCAAAGGCGGCAGGCGACTTCATCGCGCTGCTCGATGCGGATGACTATTGGTCGCCCGATTATCTGCAGCTCCTGTTGCCCTTGGCGCAGCGGTATGGCCTCGCGTACGGGCGCACGGCGATTGCCGGTTGGGACGGTACGGAGCGTCGGCCGATTCCGCGCCGGCGAGCCGCGGACCAGATCGACTACAGCCATTTTGCCGAAGCCTTCGGCTCGCTGCATGCCGTGGTGCGGCGCGATCCGCGGCGGCGCTGGCATGACATCCTGGCAGAGGATGTGCTGTTCGATATCGAAAGCCTGGCACTGGCCGGCGGCGTCGCGCCCTATGCGGCGCAAGCGGTCTACTGGTTACGGATCCGTCCGCAATCAATGACGCATGGGGAGGATTTCATCAACGGCATCGATGCCGGCTATACTGCCATCATCGACCGCATCGCCAGGGGAGAGACCCTCGTTCCGGCGAAAGAGCGTGACGCCGCCATCGCCGTCTTCCGCGCGTGGCAGGCGATGAATCTGCGTTTCTCAAAAGACTACGCCGTCGATCCGTCACTGGAATTCCACGCTTATATCGCCAAGCTCTGACGACTGCTGGGCTGCCGTTGAGCATATCCCTTCATGCTCCTGACAGAGGGTGTCAGCAGAGTTCCCGGGGTCGTGGTGACAGCGATGGACTGGTCAGGCATTGTCATCACGGCTGCCGTCACGACTGGGGACAGAGATGATCACACTCTACGCCGGACCGCTCAGCCTGTTCTCGCGCAAGATCAGCATCGCGCTCGGCGAAAAGGGACTCGCCTTTACCGAGGAGCCGGTACCTTTCACCCAGGCGCGCGGCTATGCCCCCAAGCATCCAGTCGTGGTGGCGGAAAATCCCAAGGGCCAGGTGCCGGTACTGATCGATGGCGATCTCGTGCTTTATGATTCGACTGTCATTCTCGAATATCTCGACGACGCCTATCCCGAGCCGCCGCTCTATCCGCGCGAGGCCAAAGCGCGGGCGCAATGCCGCCTGCTCGAAATGACTGCCGACGAAATTCTGTTCGCGCCGGTCCGGGACCTGCTCTATCGCACCGAGCCGGCCCATGCCGATCCCGCCATCCAGGGGCAGCGCGAGGCGAGGGCACGGGCGGCGGAAGAACGCATCCGGCACCAGTTCGGCCAATTGCAGCAGCGGCTGGGTGAGCGATCCTTCTTTTGCGGCGCGTTGAGCGTTGCCGATATCGGCCTCTTCATGACGACCCTCTTCGTGCAGCGTCTGAGCGGGCCGAGGCTTGGCGATTTCCCCGGGCTGCAGCGCTGGTACGCAGGCCTGCTCGCCCGGCCGGCTTTCGGCGAGGCAGCAGCCCAGATCGCCGCCGCCGACCGGGAGCTCTCGCCGGCCCTGACGTGTCATGCCTGAGCCGCCGCTTCTGATCGGTTATTGAAACATTACCGGTGGTAGCCGGGAGTCCCTGGGACGGCTCGTCGCAGCTGCGTCAAAACGCCTCGCCGGGTCCGGCAAATTTCCTTGATTACGTTTATATTTCAAATCGTTACTGCGTGCCATGCGGTGTTGTTGCAGACCCCGGCGGGTTGTGTTACACACCGCTCGCCTTGCGCGCCCGACAGGTGATCGCGCCGGGTCTGCCTGAGCATCGTCTGAGGGGGCGATCTTGGGAGGATAAGTGAACGATATCAAATCGTTACGCTGAGACCACAACCAGGGAACGGGGGCATCAATTGGCAGCCCAGACATCTGAGCAAGGCGGGCTGGCGACGCGTTACGCCGCGGCGCTGTTCGAATTGGCCGAAAGCCGCAAC
>DATLIX010000146.1:0-6732 GCA_035539215.1 Dongiaceae bacterium
CCGATCCGCGGAAGCTGCGCGCATCGTCCAATGGTGCGGGCGGAGGGACTTGAACCCACACGACTTGCGTCACTGGAACCTAAATCCAGCGCGTCTGCCAATTCCGCCACGCCCGCGCCCTGGACGGATGCCGCACATCCCGTCCTGGAACGCACGTCTTATTATCAGGGGGGCGGTGTATCTCAGCCGTGCCAGCGGCACAAGAGAAAATCGGCTTTCCCCTGGAGCCGGATCGCTTTACAGGGAATCGCTTCGCGGTCCCGCGTAAAGCCTGAATCCGCCTCCACTCAATATGATAGAGGGCGATTCACGTTTTGGGTGGAAGTCTATCCGCTGCCACTTAAAACGATCGCACTCCAGGCCAGCCAGGTCGCCCGGCCTGCCAATCCGCCGGCGGACGGGCGACCGGGCCTGCCGTGCGGCCTCATGGAAATGTTGACATTATTTCAATTCTTTGGGGCGGTTCTGCGCTTAAGAGGCGCCTGGAGAAAAAGAGTTGGACAAGCTGGCCAGGGCGCGCGGCAGCAGATCCGGCAGGTCTTCCGCCACCAGGCCCGGTCCGAACAGGGCAGCGGCCTTGGCATGCAGCCAGACGGCGGCGCAAGCGGCGGCAAAGGGCGGCATGCCCTGGGCGAGCAACCCGGCAATGATGCCGGCCAGCACATCGCCGGAACCGGCGGTCGCCAGATAGGCCGGCGCCGCCCCGTTGATCGCCGCCCGGTTGTCAGGCGCGGCAATGACCGTATCCGGCCCCTTCAACACGACCACCGCGGCAAAGCGACGGGCGGCAGCCAGGGCGCGGTCGAGCTTGCTGCCGCCGGCAAGATCGGGGCAAAGACGGTGAAATTCACCCTCATGCGGCGTCAGGATGCGTGTCGCCGTGCGCACGGACGCGGTACCCAAGGACGCTGGCTCGGTCCGCGCCAGGCCAGCGAGGGCGTCCAGTCCGCCGCCATCGATGACCAGGGGCCGCGCGCTCGCCAGGGCATTGCGCAACAGCCCGGTCGTCACCTGATCTGGCGTCAATCCGCTGCCGATGAGGACGGCGGAAATACGGTCATCCGCCAGGATCTGCGCCAGCGTCACCGCGTTTTCGCGCGATGCCGTCTCGGAATCTGCGCGCGCCCGAACAATCACGCCGGGCTGATCGGCCGTGTAGATCGGTACGGCAGATTGCGGCGCCAGGATGGTCGCAAGGCCGACGCCCGCCCGCCGGGCGGCCCTGGTCGCCAGGCGCACCGCCCCCGTCATCACCGCCCCGCCGACGGCGACCAGATGACCGCGGATGAACTTATGGGCGGCCTCGCCCGGCACCGGCAGTTGCGAACGCCACCAGCAGCCGGCATTGGCTAAGAGTTCGGGTCCTTCCCCGGATAACGGCGTCGCCGGCAGGCCGATATCGGCGATCAACAACTCGCCGGCAAGGCGGCGGCCCGGCAGCAGCAGATGGCCGGGCTTTGGCCAGGCAAAGGTCACGGTCAAGGCCGCCCGGATGGCGACACCGCCGAGCGCTTCGCCGCTATCGGTATGAACACCGCTCGGGATATCGATGGCGACGATCGGCGCCGCGCCGGCATTGGCAGCGGCAATGAGGGATGCGGCGATGCCGGCGATGGGACGCGCAAGGCCGGTGCCGAACAGGCCGTCGACGACAAGGCCTTCCGCTGGCGGCCACGGGATATTCGTTTCGGCACCGGATGCCGCCGGCAAGACGGGGCCGTTCCAGGCCGCAGCCGCGCGTGTCGCATCGGTGCTGCCGGCCGCCGCACTGGCCACCACACCGACCGGCCAACCCGACAGCTGCAGCTCCCGCGCAACGATATAGCCATCGCCGCCATTGTTGCCAGGGCCGCACAACACGAGGACGGGACGCGGCGTCCAGCGCTGCCTGATGGCGGCGGCAACGGCCTGCCCGGCCCTGCGCATGGCCTCGAAACTGTCGAGCCCGGCGGCAAAGGCCGCTTGTTCGCTGGCGCGCATCTGCGCCGCCGTCACCAGACGCCTATGCCGCTCACGCGCCCCGCATTCAATATCGACCGATGATTCGACCAAATCCGGCTCCCATCCACATTACCGAAGATGAGCCAAGAACCGCGACGGGTTCAGTTGATCACGGTCCGGCAGAGTTCTTGCTGATAGCGCTCGTGAATATCGCCGCAGATCTTCTGCGCCGCTTCCAATGAGGTGAAGGGCCCCGCGAACAGGCGGTAGATCGCGCCCTGCTGCTCGTTGAAATAATAGCGCCGAATGTCCGGCGAAAGCTTCTTCAAAATATTCGGATATTTCTGCAGCAGGCGATCCCATTCCGACTGGGCCGATTCCTGCGTGCCCTTGCTGGCCAGCCAGATGCGATAGACGCGCTCTGCGCCATTGAGCGATTCGGCGACCGGAATATTGCTGGGCAGCTTTTCCTTGGTCCCGCTTGACGATTGACCGGTCAACGCGCCGCCTTCCCCCGCTGCCTCCGGCTTCGCCGCATCGGCAGGCTTGGTATCGGCAGAAGAGTCGCCTCCCTTGGCGGGATCCTCGGCCGCGGGCTTGGCTGCATCGCCTGAGGTTGCACCTTCCGGCTTGGCATTGTCCGGCGCAGCACCTTCCGGTTTCGCCGGATCAGGCACCTTGGCAGCCTCCGCTTCCCCGGCCGGCGCAGTGGCATTTGCCAGCGTGGCGAAAGCAGGCGTGCCGGTGACCGACCTCTTCAGCCCTTTTGTCACCAGATCTTTGTCATCGGTGCCGGCAGAGGCGGGGATATTTTCAGCGTTGTCGGATTTGGCGCCTGCCGCATCGCCCGGCTTGGGGGTAGCGGGGTTTGGCGCCGGTGCGGTTTCGGCCGCCGGCTTTGCCGTTTCGCCGGACTGTTTTGCCGCTTCGCCAGCGGGCTTTGCCGTTTCGCTCGGCAGCTTCGTCGCATCGCCGACGGGCGCCGGTTTCTGATCGGCCGGCGACTGCTGAGCGCTCGCCGCCTGCTGCGGCGCCTGATTGTCAGCGGCGCCCGGCGTATTGCTGCCGGCAGCGGATGATTCGCTGGAATTGCCGGTTGTCACGGCGGCTTTGCCATCCGTGCCGGCAGCCGCGGTATCCTTCGCCGGTGCCGTTGCGCTTGCCGATCCAGCCGGCTTGGCATCCGGCGTCGTTACCGATGCCAGTTTGGTTTCTGTCGTTTTGGCCTCTGCGCCTTTGCTATCGACTGTGCCCGTTGCCGGCTTTCCGGTCGCTCCGGCAGTGGCCGCCGTTGCATCCGGTTTGGCGGCGTCCGCTTTCGCCGTGTCAGCTTTCGCCGCGTCTGTTTTCGCTGTCTCCGCCTTTGCGGTGTCGGATTTGCCAGCCGCCGGCTTATCGGCCTTTGGCGCCGTTTCGCTTGCGCTGGCGGTATTGGCCGCCGCGCCGGTATTGGCCGCGCCGCCGCCTGAGCTACCGGACGGCGCATTCTGCGCCGCCGTACCTGGCTGCGCCGATCCGTTGGCGGCGATGTTTTGAGCGAGTTCGGATTTGGCCATGGCATTGCCGTTTTCGGCTGCCCGTTTCAACCAAGTGGTCGATCGGGCGCCGTCCTGCGGAACGCCAGTTCCTTCGCGGTAGAGAATACCGAGGATGAATTGCGCCTGCGACAAATTGCCCTCGGCGGCACGGGCGATAAGCTCGGCAGCCTTCTTCTCGTTCTTGGCGACGGCACCGCCGCTCAGATATTGAATGCCGAGATTGAAAAGGGCGAGGGAATTGCCGCCTTCCGCCGCCTGCGTCCACAGCACGATCGCCTGCCGTGGATTGCGTGCGACGCCGCGCCCATCCAGATAGATCATCGCGAGGTTATTCTCGGCATCGGCGAAGCCTTGCTTGGCGGCCGCCTGGTACCAGCGGATGGCCGCCGGCATATCCACTTTTCCGCCGATCAAGCCACGTTCATAGAGCACGCCGAGGCCATGTTCGGCCCGCGCATCGCCCGCTTTCGCCGCCGGCTCCCATTCGCCGAAGGCGGTCTTGTAGTCCTCGGCGCTATAGGCGCGCAAACCCGCATCGTAATCCGCCCGGGCGGGATGCGTCAGCAATGCGGCCGCGAGCAAAGCCGGTGCGATAATCCGGCTGCCGAGATATGAGCCGGATTTCAATAAATGGTCGTTCAGTCCCGCTGGGAACAACTGGCGAGTCGTTTTCATGCCGCAACTATGCCGATCTGTCTTAACCTTCGCAAAGTAAAAGCCGCGCCTGCGGCCGGCGGTCGATCTCGCGCATTTTCGTCAAAAACCATCGGTTTCAATCGTCATTTCCGCCGCTCACCATCTCGTCAGTCATCGTATCGCCAGCCTTGAAACCCCGTCGTCAATTCGGCCGCGGCGGCGCCTCTTCGGCCTGCAGCTTCGGCGGATTGGCGAGCGGACCCGCCTGATGATGAATCATCCGCCACAAGCTGCCCTCGCGCACAAAAAGGTTGGTTGCAATGCCGAAATGGCCATTCACCGCCTCAAAGCAACAGACAATGCCAAGACCGCCGGCCATCGCCGCCTCGCGCACGTGAAAGCTGATGCTACCGCTCTCACTATTGGCAAAAATCTCGCGCCAGCTGGCCAATACCTGATCCCGGCCGAGAATCGGATGCGCTCCCGGATGCAGGCATCTGACTTCCGTCTCCCGAGCCCAGACATCGGCCATCAGCTCAAGATCCAGACTGGCAAAAGCACGATAGAACGCTTCATTGGCAAAGCCGATGAGATCGAGATCCGACATGGTCCCGACGACCTCCACATGATGATGACAGCGTAAAGTTAACCGAGCCCTAACCATCTGTCAGCCGCTTGGCTGTCGGATGCGAGCCGGATCGGCGTCGGGCAAGTGCCAGGGCTCGTGCCGCCCGTCAACCCGACCTACCCCGGCTTTTCTCTTTGTGCTCGCGATGTGGCGGCCGTTTGTTGATGAAGTCCTGGCGCCGCAGCGGCGCTTGGTCCGGCATGGCAGCATCCGGATTGGCAACCACGCAGGAGTTATCCACGGAAGCCCCATGACAGACAACTAATGGAAGCTGCCATATTCTAGGGGGTGATTGTCGCCACGGAGGCTGCCCCCCCTGGTTAAACCGAGGGGCTGAACCGGAGGCTGAACCCGGGGCAGAACTCTGGGCCGGAACCCTTTGGCGGAAACGTCGGGCTAGCGGGATCGCTGTCCGTCAGTATCTGGCAGTTGACTGCGTCGCGTCGTCTCAATGCGTGACCCGGGGCGTTGCCGTGACTTGCCTTTCGCCTGCAGCCTCTGCACCATGCGGCCCGAACAGGAGAAGAACATGATTGGACGTCTGAACCATGTCGCCATCGCGGTCCCGGATCTGGCCGCGGCGACGGCGCTTTACCGGGACACGTTGGGTGCACGCGTCTCGCAGGCCATCCCGCAGCCGAAACACGGCGTGACGGTGGTCTTCGTTGAACTGCCCAATACCAAGATCGAATTGCTGCACCCACTGGGCGATGCTTCACCGATCGCCAGCTTCCTTGAGCGCAACCCCAGCGGCGGCATCCACCATGTCTGCTATGAGGTGGATGACATCCTTGCTGCCCGCGACCATCTGAAAGCCAAGGGCGCCCGCGTACTGGGCGACGGCGAGCCGAAGATCGGCGCGCATGACAAGCCGGTCCTCTTCCTGCATCCCAAGGATTTCGTCGGCACGCTCATCGAACTGGAGCAGGCATGACCGCGGGGCAGATCTCGGCGCAGTTCGTCGTCTATTTTCTCTGCTGGTTCTTCTGCCTCTTCATCGTGCTGCCGTTCGGCATCAAGCGCGAAGAGAATCCGGAGCCCGGCCATGACGCGGGTGCGCCCGCCAATCCGGCCTTGCTGAAGCGGTTCATCGCCACCAGCCTGCTCGCTTTGGTGCTGTGGGGCGGCTATTTCTACGCCACGGAAATTCGCGGCCTGACCTTGCAACAATTCTTCCGGTGATCGCATGAGCGGCTATTGTCGGAGTGCCATCGACCATCCTTGGCACGAGCCCTATCATAACCAGCATTACGGCTTTCCGATCGACAATGATGACGAGTTGTTCGAACGCCTGATTCTGGAAATCAACCAGGCCGGCTTGAGCTGGCTCACCATCCTCAAGCGCCAGGAGGGCTTTCGCAAAGCCTATAGCGGCTTTGTCATCGCCAAGGTGGCGAAGTATGGCGAGAAGGATCGCGCCCGCCTGCTGGCCGATGAGCGCATCATCCGCAACCGGTTGAAGGTCGATGCCGCCATCGAGAATGCCCGCCGCATACAGAACCTGCAGAAGAGCCACGGCAGCTTCGGCAGATGGATCGCGGCGCATCATCCCTTGACCAAGCCGGAATGGGTCAAGCTCTTCAAGAAGACCTTCGTCTTCACCGGCGGCGAGATCGTCGGCGAATTCCTGATGAGCATCGGCTATCTGCCTGGCGCCCATGCCGCCGATTGTCCGGTCTATAAGAAGATCAAGAAGCTGAGCCCGCCCTGGATGCAGGCCGAGCGCAAAGGCATGAACTATAATTTCTGAGGGCCGGGCGGGCGGCCTCCACCGTAGCCACTCGGATCGAGTGCGCGGTGCATGCCGGCGCGTATGGCTGGGTTCAGGAACGAACCGTTTTTGGATTTCGCGCAGCAAAAAAGGCAAGCCTCCACGCGCTTGCCTTTTCTGCCGATTCATCCCCACTCCACAGCTGGAACCGGCCAACCACGGAGCCACACGTCTTCCCAGAACTTGGACCGTGGCTTATCGCCACTCGGCTCGACTTG
>DATLIX010000147.1:0-3058 GCA_035539215.1 Dongiaceae bacterium
TAAGCTTCCTGGCGCTTGGCGCGCGCCTGCAGGCTGGTGGCAAATACCTGCTGAATATCTTCCGGCGGCCTGACAAAGAGCTGGCCGTGATCGCCTTCCATCGCCAGCGGATCGCCTTCGCTGACTTTCGCCAGCAAGCCGCTGCAGCGGCCGAGCACCGGGATGTCGAGCGCACGCGCGACGATCGCCACATGCGACGCAGCCGCCCCTTCTTCCAGCGCAACACCGCGCAACTTGGCGCGGTCGTAATCGAGCAGCTCGGCCGGGCCCATATTGCGGGCGATGATGATGGCGTCATCGGGCAGCACGCGCGCCACCTGCACGGCATCGCCGCCGATCAGATGCTTCAACAGACGGTTGGCGAGATCGTCAAGATCGCTCAGGCGTTCGCGCAGGTAGGGATCGCTGACATCGCGCATGCGGGCACGCATGTCGTTCTGCACCTTCTGCACCGCCGCTTCGGCGGTGAGGCCGGTGCCGATCGCCTCGATCATGCGGTTGACCCAGCCCTTGTCCTCCGCGAACATGCGATAGCTTTCCAGTACCTCGCGATGTTCCCCGCCGGCCGCGAGATCGCTGGAAGCCAGCATCTCATCGATGGCGATCTGCATGTCCGCCACCGCCTGATGCAGGCGGCCGATTTCAACGTCGGAATCTTCGGCGACCAGCTGCTGCAGGCGCAGTTCGGGCGCATGCAGCACGGCAGTCCCGAGCGCGAGGCCGGGGCTGAGCACCAGGCCCTCGAGACGCACCGGCAGCAGCGCATTGCCGTCGCCGGGACGCAGCTCTTCCGGGCTGATCAGCTCGCCGCTGGCCACCAGCTCGGCCAGCACCATGGCGATGGTTTCCAGGACCTCGACTTCCTCGTCGCTATATTGGCGCCGGCTCTTGTTCTGGATGACGAGGACGCCGAGCACGCGGCCGCCGCGCAGGATGGGTACCCCCATCAGCGACTGATAGATTTCTTCGCCGGTTTCCGGGCGATAGGCGAATTGCGGATGATGCTGCGCATCGGCCAGCGCCAGCGGCCGGGCATGGCTGGCGATATCGCCGACCAGGCCTTCGCCGACCCGCAGGCGGGTCTTGTGCACGGCTTCCTGCTTCAGGCCTTCGGTGGCGAAGAGTTCCAGCACCTCGCCGGCCCGCATCACATAGGTCGAACAGACCTCCGCCACCATGTCGGCGGCGATCAGCTTGACCACCTGCGTGAGGCGTTGTTCGGCCGTGCCGCCACGCGCCATGACGTTGCGCAAGCGTTTCAACAGCATGCGCGCACCAGATTGTCCGAGCTGCTGTGTCATCAGGACCGCGACGCCGCCTGGGATGATGCGTGGCGGTGGAGCAAGGCCGCGATGGCCTCGTCGATCAATTCCTGGATGATTTCTGCGGTCGGCTGCTCGCGGGTCACCATGCCGACGCTTTGTCCCGCCATCAGCGACCCGTTCTCGACATCGCCATCGATCACGGCGCGGCGCAGGGCACCGGCCCAGAAATGCTCGATCTCGAGCTGTGCCGCCTTCTGGTCGAGGTCGCCGCGATTGAAGCGCTCGATGACGTCGCGCTGCATCTCCATGAAACGCCGCGTGCCGTCATTGTTCAGCGCGCGCACCGGAATGACCGGGAACCGCGGATCGATCTGCACCGAGGGCATGGCGTCACGCGCCGCCGCCCGGATGAAGGCCTGCTTGAATTTCGGATGCGCGATCGATTCCGTCGCGCAGACGAAGCGGGTGCCGAGCTGCACGCCCGCTGCACCCATGTCGAGATAGCCCAGCATCGCCTGGCCGCGGCCGATCCCGCCGGCGACGAAGACCGGCACGTCTCGGATCACCGGCAGGATCTCCTGCGCCAGCACACTGGTCGAAACCGGGCCGACATGGCCGCCGGCCTCCATGCCCTCGACCACGATGGCATCGGCGCCGGCCCGCACCAGCTTCTTGGCGATGACCACTGCCGGGGCGAAGCACAGCACCTTGGCGCCGCCCTCCTTGGCCCGGGTGATGGCCGCCGCCGGCGGCAGCCCGCCGGCAAGCACGATATGGCTCACCTGGTGCTTGAGGCAGACATCCACTAGGTCGAGCAGCTGCGGATGCATGGTGATGAGATTGACGCCGAACGGCTTCCCGGTCAGCGCCTGGGTGGCGGTGATCTCCCGCGCCAGCAGATCGGGCGTCATTGAGCCCGAGGCCACCACGCCGAAACCGCCGGCATTGGAGATCGCCGAAACCAGATGGCGCTCCGAGACCCAGGTCATGCCGCCGCCCATGATAGCATATCGGCAACCGAGGAATTCCGTGCCCCGCTGCCACAGCCGGTCGAGTTCCGCCATGGCCAGCGCACGGGCGGCCTGCTCGGATGACTCAGCGGTTTGGTAGTCCTGACTCTGCGTCATTAACCAGGCAATCTCTCTCGCCGGCGACGCCTCACTGGCGGCCGGTCGCTTCCATTAATCTCAGGCGGCATCCAGCCCGTAAGCTGTGTGCAGGCTGCGCACCGCCAACTCAGTATATTCCTCGGCGACCAGGACGCTGATCTTGATTTCGGACGTCGAGATGACCTGGATATTGATGCCCTTTTCCGCCAAGGCGCGGAACATGCGCTGGGCGATGCCGGCATGGCTGCGCATGCCGACGCCGATGACCGAGACCTTCACCACGTTGGAATCGGCGATGAGCCCCGCATATTTCAGCTCGGCCTTGTTGGATTCGATGACCTGCTTGGCGCGTTCGAAATCGCCCTTCGACACGGTGAAGGTCATATCGGTGGCGTCGCCGCCTTCCGACACGTTCTGCACGATCATGTCGACGTTGATGTTGGCGTCGGCCAGGGGGCCGAAGATGCCGGCGGCGACACCCGGGCGATCGGGCACCCGCAGCAGCGTGATCTTGGCCTCGTCGCGGCTATAGGCGATACCGCTCACCAGCTCTTGTTCCATAATCTCTTCCTCATCAACCACCATCGTGCCAGGCTTGTCCTCGAAGCTCGAGAGGACCTGCAAACGGACGCGATGCTTCATCGCCATTTCCACCGAGCGGATCTGCAGGACCTTGGCGCCCAG
>DATLIX010000148.1:0-28246 GCA_035539215.1 Dongiaceae bacterium
GGTGGTCTTCGCCGTCATCATCGGCACGGGGGTCGGCGGCGGCATCACCATCAACAAGCAGCTGCTGGAAGGCCATACCGGGATCGGCGGCGAATGGGGCCATATCCCGCTGCCCTGGATCCGGCAGGACGAATTCCCCGGACCGCAATGCTGGTGCGGCCGCTATGGCTGCCTGGAAACTTGGCTGGCTGGGCCTTCGCTATCCGCCGATCATCAGCGCCATACCGGCAAGCTGCTGAAGGCGCAGGAGATCACCGCCGCCGCCGATGCCGGCGAACCGGACGCCGTGGCTTCGCTGGAACGTTATGAAGACCGCATGGCGCGGGCCTTCGCCGCCATCATGAACGTGCTCGACCCCGATGTCTTCGTTCTGGGCGGCGGCATGTCGAATTGCCAGCGGCTTTACGCCAATGTGCCGAAACTGCTGCTGCGCTATGTCTTCAGCGACTTCGCCGACACGCCGATCCGCCAGGCCGTGCATGGCGATTCCAGCGGCGTGCGCGGCGCCGCCTGGCTGTGGCCGATGACGGCAGAGGAAGAAGCCGAGCATCGCGGATAGTGCTGCGGCGCGTTCCGGCTTCGTGTACGCTCAGGGCCTGGGCCATTCTTGAAGCGGCATGACGGAAGAAAGAGCGGCGGAGCGAGCACCCGAACTGGACGACGCGCCGGTATTGCTTGCCGGCCTGTGTCGCGATTGCGGTTCCTTGCTCCCACCTGTCACGGCAACTGACAAACTGAAACGCTGCCCGCAGTGCCGCTCGCCGCGCCTGCTCTATCATGCCGAACTGCACGATCTTGAGATCGGCCATATCGATTGCGACGCCTTCTATGCTGCGATCGAGAAGCGCGACAATCCCGCCTTGCGCGACAAGCCGCTGATCATCGGCGGCGGGCATCGCGGCGTCGTCTCCACCTGCTGCTACATCGCGCGCATCTCCGGCGTGCGCTCGGCAATGCCGATGTTCAAGGCGCGCAAACTCTGCCCCGATGCCGTGGTGCTGCCGCCGGACATGGCCAAATACCGCGCCGTCGGACATGAAGTGCGCGAAATGATGCAGCAGCTGACGCCGCTGGTCGAACCGCTCTCCATCGACGAGGCTTTCCTCGACCTCAGCGGCACCGCGGCCTTGCACAAGCGCAGCCCGGCGCAATCGCTGGCCGATCTCGCGCGGCGCATCGAGGAGCGGATCGGCATCACCGTCTCGATCGGCCTCAGCTACAACAAATTTCTCGCCAAGATCGCCTCCGACCTCGACAAGCCGCGCGGCTTTTCCGTGATCGGCCGCGCCGAGGCCCGGCAGTTTCTCGCGGCAAAGCCGGTGACGCTGATCTGGGGCATCGGCAACGTGGGGGCCGGGCAACTGGCGCAGGACGGCATCACCACGATCGGCCAGCTGCAGGACCTGGAACTGCCAATGCTGGCACAGCGCTACGGCCAGATGGGCATGCGCCTCTATCATCTCGCGCGTGGCGAGGATCATCGCCATGTGGAGCCGGAGTCGGAGA
The DNA here is from genome assembly GCA_035539215.1 of Dongiaceae bacterium. Taxonomy (GTDB): domain Bacteria; phylum Pseudomonadota; class Alphaproteobacteria; order Dongiales; family Dongiaceae; genus Dongia_B. The sequence goes on from DATLIX010000148.1 coordinate 1,507, forward strand.
CGAAGAGCATCTCGGCCGAAACCACGTTCGACCAGGACATCGCCGATTTCGAGCAGTTGGCGCATGAGCTCTGGCCGCTCTGCGAAAAGGTCTCCAGCCGGCTGAAAGCGGCCGAACTGTCGGCCCAGGTGGTGCACCTGAAGCTGAAGACGGCCGGCTTCAAGACCGTCAGCCGGCAGGTGAGTCTACCGGCGCCGACAATCCTCGCCGAGACGCTCTATCGCGCCGGACGGCAATTGCTGGAACGGGAATGCGACGGCACCTGGTATCGCCTGCTCGGCATCGGCACCGCCCATTTTCATGCCCTCGGCGATGCCGACCCCATCGACCTTGCCGATCCCGACGGCGATCGCCGCCGCAAGGTGGAAGCCGCCATGGATGCCGTGCGCGCCAAACTGGGGAAAGGCAGCATCGTCAAGGGACGCAGCCTGCCGATCGGTCAACCGACAGCGAACAAGGCCGCCGCGAACAAGGCCCCCGTGAACAAGCCTACGGTGAACAAGCCGAAACGCTCCTGAGATCAGGGCGCCAGGTAATAGCTCAGCCACCAGAAGTGCCGGCCGACATGGACCAGCAGGTCGTCGGCGCCTGGCGCGAACAGCGCCGTCAGCTCCTCGCGATCGAAATAGTTCTTCAGAATGATCTGGCTGCTGCCGTCTTCGAGTTCGCGCTGCTTATAGGTATCGCGCTCGCCCGGCCGGGTGATGAGGTCGCCGCCAAGCCCGGTCACCAGCGAATTGTCGGCGAAGAAAACCGCGGCGCCCGGCTTCAATACCGCATGCAGCCCGGCCAGGAAGCGCTGCAGATCGCTGCGCTTGACATGCGAAAGCCAGCAGCAGCACAAGGCCCCGTCGAACTGCCGGCCGAGCGCCGCAAGATCGAAGGCATCGGCGGTCTGCAGCGTCACCCGCTCGGCGGGTAACGGCTTCAGCCGCGCGATGTCGAGGGTTTCGGGATTGGCGTCCGTGGCGACCACATGAGTGGCGACGGCCGCCGCGTGCACCGTCCACCAGCCGGTACCGGCCGCCACCTCCAGGACATTGCGGTCCCGCAGATGGCGGCGGATGGCCCGCGCCAGGTCTTCCTGTTCGGTCAGGCGATCGGCTTCGGGCCGGTGATAGATGGCTTCATAGCTCGCGGCGCGGCGGCGATAATAGTCCTTGAGATCGTCAGCCATGCGCCTGCTCCATCGGTCGTCAAGTCGCCTCGGTCATGAACCAGTCGGCGATTCGGCGCAAGTGCTTCTCGGCCGGGTGGCCCTGGCGGAATGTCACGAAATAGCCACGCTGCTCGCGCCGCAGATTGGGCAGGAGCTGCACCACGCTGCCCGCCTCCACCAGCGGATCGACCAGGCCGCGCCAGCCGAGCGCGACCCCCTCGCCGGCGAGGGTCGCCTGCAGCAGAAGCGGATAAGTGCTGTAAACCAGCGTTGGCGATATCAAACGCTGCGTCACCCCCTGCAACCGCAGCCATTGGCTCCAGGTCAGCCAGCGCTGCGACCCCTCATCCATATGCAGCAATTGCGCCTGCAGCAGATCGGCCGCCCGCAATCCGGGCCGCCGCAACGCCGGATTGGCCTCGAGATAGGCCGGCGTGCAAATGGGAAAGACCTCTTCCGGCAGCAACTTGTAACAATGCCAGCCGGACCAGTGGCCGGAACCGAAGCGGATGGCGAAGTCGCTGTCGGCCAGCGACAGTTCATCGTCCTGATCGCTGGTCTGCAGCCGGAACGTCGCCTTGGGGAAGGCTGCGCGCAGGCGAGCGAAGCGCGGCATCAGCCATTGCTGGGCAAAGCCGAAATTGGCGTTGAGGCGGATGATCTGGTCGCCGGAGAGGGCACGGAGCTGTTGCGTCGCCTGGGCGATCTGGGCAAAGCCGGCAGCGACCGACTGGTAATAGTCGCGCCCGGCCGACGTCAAAGCGAGGCCGCGGCGGTTGCGCTGGAACAGGACCTGGCCGAGATCGCGCTCCAGCAGCTGCAAATGCCGGCTGACGGCGGGCTGGCTGACGCCCAGTTCCCGGGCGGCGGCCGACATGCTGCCGAGCCGGGCGGCGGCTTCGAAGGGGATCAGGGCCGAAATCGGCGGCAAGGGACGTTTAGACATAACCTTATGTTATATCTGTTGGTCGCTTTTGTCAGCTATTCAGCCGTTTGTGGAGGTAGCACAATTCACCGCAATTTAATGCTTAACAGGACCGGATGATGCCGCAGCTTGAGATCCTCGAGGGCCCGCAACCGCAGCTCTGGCTGCGCCATGCCGATGGTACCCGCATCGCCTTGCACCCGCTCTGGATTCGCGAAAGGTGCCGCAGCGACGCCAGCGTCGATCAGCGCACCGGTCAGCGGCTCTATAATCCGTCGGATATCACGCCCGACCTGCGGATCGCCCGCCTCCACCGGCCGGCCGCAGGCTGCCTTGCGGTCAGTTTCAGCGACGGCCATGAAAGCCAGTTCGAGGACAGCCAGCTGCTGGCCGAGGCCAGGATGTCGCCGACCACCGACGGCTTGCCGGCGCGCGAGGCCTGGACCGCCAGCTTGAGCGCGTTGCCGGAAGCAGTCTGGCCGGCCGCACCGACGCCGGAAGCCCTGTTCGACATGGTCGGCAAGTTCCTGCGCTACGGCTTCGTCATCCTGCACGACGTGCCGCGGGTCTCGCAGTCGCTGTTCTCGGTCGCGGAAAGCTTCGGCTTCGTGCGCGACACCAATTTCGGGCGCTATTTCGACGTGCGTTCGAAACCGAATGCCAATGACCTCGCCTATAGCTCGCTGGCGCTCGACCCGCATGTCGACAATCCCTATCGCGAGCCGTCGCCCGGCATCCAACTGCTGCATTGCCTGGTGAATGAAACCAGCGGCGGCCTCTCGACCCTGGTTGACGGCATGGCCTGCGCTGCCGCGCTGAAGCAGCAGGACCCCGACGCCTACCGCCTGCTGAGCTCGATCCCGGTGCGCTTCCAGTTCGACGATGTCGATGCCCGGCATATCGCCTGGCAGCCGCATCTGAAACTGGATGAAAGCGGCAGTTTCCAGGCGATCCATGTCAGTCCGCGACTGGATTTCGCGCCGCTCCTGCCGGCGGCGGAACTCGACGCCTTCTATGCCGCGCGCCGGACCCTCGATCGGCTGCTGAAATCGGCGGCCTTCGAAATCCGCTTCCGGCTGGGCGACGGTGATCTCGTCATGTTCGACAATCGCCGCCTGCTGCACGGCCGCACCGCCTTCGACACGCAGGAGGGTGAACGTCACCTGCAAGGCTGCTATATCGATAGCGACGGGCCGCGTAGCCTCTATCGCGTCTTGCAGCGCAGCCTGCAGCAGCAGAAGCTGGCTGCGGAATAAGGAACAAAGGGAGAGAACGGATCATGGGACGGACGGTCAGCTTTCTGCAGATGAAGGACGGAACGCGCGAGGACTATCTGCTGCTCGATCAATCGGAGCGCGATTTTGCCGTCGGCCTGCCGGGCCGCATCATGGAAGCGCTCGCCAAGCTCGACCATTCGCTGGAGGGCTATAAGGTGAGCCGGCTCGAGCACTCGCTGCAGACCGCCACGCGCGCCGAGGCCGATGGCGCCGATCCGGAGATGGTTGCCGCAGCCCTCATTCACGATATCGGCGATGAGCTCTCGCCCTATAATCATGCCGAGATCGCCGCCGGCATCATCCGCCCCTATGTGCGGCCGGAAGTGACCTGGGTGATCGAACAGCACGGCATCTTCCAGATGTATTATTACGCCCATCACCTGGGCGGCAATCGCAATGCCCGCGATCGCTTCAAGGGGCATGAATGGTACGACAGCTGTGCCCGATTCTGCGAAAGCTGGGACCAGGCGGCCTTCGATCCCGATTACAAGAGCAAGGCGCTGGCCGACTGGGAACCGCTGGTGCGCGAGATCTTCGGCCGCAAGGCGCATGACCCGCGCTACGTCAAGGCGGCTGAATAGGGCCGCGGCGCGCCAGGAAGCCTGCGCGGTTCCCGAAGTACGAACCGCTTACGGTGAAACGGTGGCCGCCTTGCATTTGCCGGTCGGCACCGCATCGAGCTTGGCCAGGTCGCCGACCATGTCGACCCCGGCGAAGGGAAAGCTCATATGGCCGATGACGCCGTTGTCATAGAGCCGCATGCTCTGCTCGAAATCCGGCAGGCCGGCCGGGTCGCCATCCTTCAGATAGAAGGCGAGATCGATCACATGCGACCCGACATTGGCGAGGGGCGGGAAGTCCTTCGACTGATCCGGCAGCTGTGAAGCTGCCGGGGCAATGGCCGCGCCGATCTTCATCGGCGTGTCGCTGACCGTGCCGTCGAAGACATCCGCCGCGACGTAAGTCTCGCCGGTCGCGGCGGCCTTCAGCAGGCGCATGCTATGCGCAGTCGGCAGCAGGACACCGGAGGGCAGCGCCGACTGGTTGCGCTCCGGGGCCGCCATGGTCAGCTGCGGCACACCCTTGTCGTCGAGGCTGACTTCGCCCTGCCGCTGCTCGCCCTTCTGGCCATCCTGGAATTCCTGGCTTTGATAGCGATAGCTGTGGCCGTCCTTGGCCTCCCAGGTGATCTGGCGCCATTCGAAATCCGTCTCGCCCTTGTCGCCGATCAGCCGCAGTTTTGCGCGCTGATTGACCTGCCAGCCGTCGCAGGTGTCCGTCCATTCGAAAATCAGCATGCCGTCGGCGCTGAGACTGTCGTTGTCGCCGACACTTTCGCGATTGTGCAGCGTGTAGATCGCTTTATGCGGCAGGATCTCGGTTGCCTGCGCGCCGGCGATCGACCCGCCCAGCGCCAATGGAACCAGAAGCGGCACCAGGAGCAATGCGGCTGCCGACGCGGGGGCCGGTCCGCGCAAAGATCCGGTCAGAGAGGTGAAAAGCGCAAGCAACCGCGCGGGGGAAAAAAGCCTGTTCACTGCTGCCATCTGGCTGTCGCCTACTCGTCAATTCGGGGCGCTTACAGGCAGTATCGCATGACGAAAGCGACCAAGATAGGCCCGTCGCGCCGGGCCGCTTCATCTTCGGGTGAGAAGGCGCCGGCGTCCATCTTTTTGCGATTCTTGAGGATCACCCGATGTCGAAGAAGCCGTTTATTCACGTGACCCGCAAATTGCCTGACGCCGTCACCAAACGGCTGCTCGCCAGCTACGACGCCAGCCTGAACAACGAGGATCAGGTCCAGACGCCGGAGCAGCTCCTCAAAGGCGCCGAGAAGGCCGACGCCCTGCTGGTCACGCCGACCGACAAGCTGACGCCGGAATTGCTCGAGAAGCTGCCGGCCAATGTGAAGATGATCGCTACTTTCTCGGTCGGCTACGAGCACATCAATCTCGATGCGGCGAAAAAGCGCGGGCTGGTGGTTTCCAACACCCCGGACGTGCTGACCGACGCCACCGCCGATATCGCCCTGCTGCTCATGCTGGGCGCGGCCCGCCGCGCTTACGAGGGCGAACGCGCCGTGCGCGAGGCGACCTGGAAGTCCTGGTCGACCGGCTACATGCTGGGCGTCCATATGACCGGCAAGCGCCTCGGCATCTTCGGCATGGGCCGCATCGGCCAGGCGGTCGCCAAGCGTGCCCGCGCTTTCGATATGGAGATCCATTATTCCAACCGTCGCCGCCTCTCGGCCGATCTGGAACTGGGCGCCACCTTCCATGCCAATCCGGACGACCTGCTGCCGCATTGCGACTTCCTGTCGATCAATGCGCCGGGCGGCCCGGAGACCAATCACTGGCTCAACGCGACCCGCATCGCCAAGCTGCCGGACAACGCCATCGTGGTGAATACGGCCCGCGGCCCGCTGGTCGATGATGCGGCGCTGATCGCCGCCCTCAAATCCGGCAAGCTGTTCGCCGCCGGCCTCGACGTCTTCGAAGGCGAGCCCAACATCAATCCCGCCTATCGCGAACTCAGCAATGTCTTCCTGCTGCCGCATCTCGGCAGCGCCACGGTGGAAACCCGCAATGCCATGGGCTTCAAGGCGCTCGACAATATCGATGCCTTCTTTGCCGGCAAGACGCTGCCCGACCGCATCGCCTGAGAGGCAGTTTCAGACCAGCGCGATTCCTTCGGGAATCGCGCTTTTTTAATGAAAATCAAAGGCTTGGGTGGTCGGCAAAGGGAGTTGACTTTCGACGACAGCCGGCTATTCTCTATCCAACAGGTAGACATTAAGATTAGATGTTATCGCAAAAAGCCAAATACGCCATGCGGGCGCTGCTTTATCTCGCACAGGTAGAACCGGAGCAGCCGGTTCTGATCGGAGATATCGCCGAGCAGCAGCAGGTGCCGCGCAAGTTTCTCGAGTTGATTCTCCTGGAACTTAAACGGAATGGTTTGGTGCGCAGTTTTCGCGGCAAGAATGGCGGTTACATCCTGGCGAAGCAGCCCCAGGACATCTATTTCGGCCATGTCATCCGGCTGATCGATGGTCCCTTGGCGCAGCTGCCTTGCGCCAGCAAGACGGCCTATCGGCGGTGCGATGACTGCCAGGACGAGGCGACCTGCGCCATCCGCAAGGTGCTGCGGCAGGTGCGCGATGCCTCCTCCCGGATCCTGGATTCGACCAGTCTGGCGGATGCCATGAACCAGGCGACGCCGAAATTCGATCTCGGCGCGAATATCTAGACGGAATTATCGGGCCGGCCTCGCCGCGCTCAGTCGGACTAAGCCAACAAGCTGATGGGGTGAGATGCTGACGAACCGCTTACGCCGATGTTGTGAAATTAAACACTACTAATTTGATCTAGATAGTTGATAAGGCTTGCAAGAGGGAGCAGACATGACAAAGCTTCGTACCATTCTGGCCGGCGTGCTCAGCCTCGGCCTCGTCGCCACGACCCAACTGGCGGGCGCGAAACTGGCAGCGGCCGACACCTCGCTGCTGAACGTTTCCTACGACCCGACGCGCGAATTCTACAAGGCCTACGGCGCCGCCTTCGCCAAATACTGGAAGGACAAGACCGGCGAGACGGTCAAGATCGACTCCTCCCATGGCGGTTCCGGCAAACAGGCGCGTGCGGTGATCGACGGCCTCGAAGCCGATGTCGTCACCCTGGCGCTTGCCTATGACATCGACGAAATCGCCGAAAAGGGCAGCCTGCTCGACAAGAATTGGCAGACCCGCCTGCCGAATAACAGCACGCCCTATACTTCGACCATCGTCTTCCTGGTGCGCAAGGGCAATCCCAAGGGCATCCATGACTGGGGCGACCTGATCAAGGGCGATACCCAGGTCATCACCCCCAATCCGAAGACCTCCGGGGGGGCCCGCTGGAACTATCTCGCCGCCTGGGGTTATGCGGTGAAGGCCAATAACGGCGACGAGGAAAAGGCCAAGGCCTATATCGCCGAACTCTTCAAGCATGTGCCGGTCCTGGATACCGGCGCGCGCGGCGCCACCACGACCTTCGTGCAGCGCGGCATCGGCGATGTGCTGATCGCCTGGGAGAACGAGGCGCTGCTGGCTTTGAAGCAATTGGGCCCCGATCAGTTCGAACTGGTGGTGCCGAGCATCAGCATCCTCGCCGAGCCCCCGGTCGCGGTGGTCGATAAGGTGGTCGACAAGCATGGCACCCGCAAGGTCGCGGAAGCCTATCTGCAATATCTCTATTCGCCGGAGGGCCAGGAGATCGCAGCCCAGAACTATTACCGCCCGCGTGACCCGCAGGTGGCCGCGAAATATGCCGAGGCCTTCCCGAAGGTTCCGCTGTTCACCATCGACGATCCGATTTTCGGCGGCTGGCAAAAAACCCAGAAGAAGCATTTCAACGATGGTGGTATCTTCGACGCCATCTATCAGCCGAAGCAATAAGACCTGACGCATGGCAGACGCCGCATCTTCAAGTCGTCCACGCTTGTCCCTGCGGTGGAAACAGCCCAGCGTGATCCCCGGTTTCGGGATCACGCTGGGCTTTGCCCTCACCTATCTCAGCCTGATCGTTCTCATTCCCCTGGCGGCATTGTTGCTGCGGCCCGTTGAGCTCGGCTTCGGCGGCTTTTGGGCCGCCATCAGCGCACCGCGCGTCATCGCGTCGCTCAAGATCAGCTTCGGTTGCGCGCTGATTGGCGCGATTCTGAATGCCTTCTTCGGCCTGATCGTCGCCTGGGTCCTGGTGCGCTATCGCTTTCCCCTCAAGCGGATCGTCGATGCGCTGGTCGACTTTCCCTTCGCGCTGCCGACCGCGGTGGCCGGCATCGCCTTGACCGGACTCTATGCGCCCAACGGCTGGATCGGCCAATTTCTCGTTCCCCTCGGGATCAAGGTCGCCTTCACGCCGCTCGGCATCATCGTGGCGCTGACCTTCATCGGCCTCCCTTTCGTGGTCCGCACCGTGCAGCCCGTGCTGCAGGATCTCGATCCGGAATTCGAGGACGCGGCCGCGAGCCTCGGCGCCACGCGCTGGCAGAGCTTTCTCTTCGTCGTCCTGCCCAGCATTGCCCCGGCCCTGCTCACGGGCTTTGCCTTGGCCTTCGCCCGCGGCGTCGGCGAGTATGGCTCCGTCATCTTCATCGCCGGCAACATGCCGATGGTGTCGGAAGTCGCCCCGCTGCTGATCGTCACCAAGCTGGAGCAATATGACTATGCCGGTGCTGCAGCCATCGCCGTCGTCATGCTCTGCGCTTCCTTCCTGATCCTGCTTGGCGTCAACCATGTGCAGCGCCGCTTCAGCCGGCATCGCGAAAGGCTGACATGAGCAATTCCACGACGACCGCCCGGCCGCGCGACGCCCGCAGCGAACCGCGCTGGCTCAAGATCCTGCTGATTGCCGTCAGCCTCGGCTTCATCGGCTTCATGCTGGTCCTGCCGCTCGTCAGCGTCTTTGTCGAAGCACTGGCGAAGGGTTTCACGCCCTATTTCGCCGCGATCACCGATCCGGACGCGCTGTCCGCCATCCGCCTCACGCTGCTGGTGGCGGCAATCGCCGTGCCAAGCAACCTTCTTTTCGGTCTCTGCGCCGCCTGGGCCATCGCCAAGTTCGACTTCCGCGGCAAATCGGTGCTGGTCACCCTGATCGATCTGCCCTTCTCGGTCTCGCCGGTCATATCGGGCCTGATCTATGTGCTGCTGTTCGGTATCCACGGCTGGCTGGGCCCGACGCTCGACCACTACGGCATCAAGATCATTTTCACTACCAGCGGCCTGGTACTGGCGACGATCTTCGTCACCTTCCCCTTCATCGCCCGCGAGCTTATCCCGCTGATGCAGGAACAGGGCAATGAAGAGGAGGAAGCGGCGATTTCGCTCGGTGCCGGCGGATTGCAGACCTTTCTGCGGGTCACCTTGCCGAATGTCGCCTGGGGCCTGCTCTACGGCGTGCTGCTCTGCAATGCCCGGGCGATGGGCGAGTTCGGCGCCGTTTCGGTGGTCTCCGGCCATGTGCGCGGCCTCACCAACACGATGCCGCTGCATGTCGAGATTCTCTATAACGAATATGACTTCGTCGGCGCCTTTGCGGTTGCCTCGCTGCTGGCCTTGCTGGCCCTGGTCACCCTGGTGGTCAAGAGCCTGCTCGAGTGGAAATTCGGCGATCGGCTGGCCGCCGGCATCAAGCACTAACGCTGCGGAATTCAGGATCTGACATGGCTATCAAGCTATCCGGCATCACCAAGACCTTCGGCAACTACCAGGCCTTGCGTGGCATCGACCTGCAGATCAAGAAAGGCGAGTTCCTCGCCCTGCTCGGCCCATCGGGTTCCGGCAAGACGACGTTGCTGCGTGTCCTGGCCGGCCTCGATTTCCCCGATGAGGGCCGCCTGATCTTCGACGGCAGCGACGTGCAGCATACCAGTGCGCGCGAACGCCGGGTCGGCTTCGTCTTTCAGCATTATGCCTTGTTCCGCCATATGACTGTGGCCGAGAACGTGGCCTTCGGCCTCAAGGTGCGGCCGCGCCATGAGCGTCCGGCGAAAGCCGAGATCCAGTCGCGCGTCAGCGAACTGTTGCGTCTGGTCCAGCTGGAGAAGTTCGGCAACCGCTATCCGACGCAGTTATCCGGCGGACAGCGTCAGCGCATCGCCCTTGCCCGCGCTTTGGCGATCGAACCCAAGGTGCTGCTGCTGGATGAGCCTTTCGGCGCCCTGGACGCCAAGGTGCGCAAGGACCTGCGTCGCTGGCTGCGGCAATTGCACGACGAGATGGGCCTCACCAGCATCTTCGTCACCCATGACCAGGAAGAGGCTTTGGAGCTCGCCGACCAGGTCGCCGTCATGTCGGAAGGCCGCATCGAGCAGATCGGCACGCCGGATCAGGTCTATCACAGCCCGGCCACACCCTTCGTCTTCGAATTCCTCGGCCATGCCAACCGCCTCTCCTGCGTGATCAAAGGCGATCAGGCGAAGATCGGCTCGATCACGGTGCTGGTGCAGAATATGTCCACCACCCGCGAGCTTGCCGGGGTCGCCTTTGTGCGCCCGCACGACATCTCGTTGCATCCGGTGGCCGGCATGACCACGCTGCCGGTGCGCATCCGCCATATGTTCACCGCCGGGCCCGGCGTGCGGCTGGAGCTGGAACGGCTCGATGCCAGCGATATCCTGATCGCCGATCTGTCGCATGAGCAGGTGCAGAAGGGCGCTTTTGCCGTCGGTCAGGCGGTTGCCGCCGAACTCGTCCTGGTCAGCGCCTTCCCGGCCAACTGAAGTCCCGACGCGGCCAGCCCGCTGCCTGTCCCGGAGCGCGATCATTCAAGCGGAAGCGGATTGGCTTCGACTTGAAACGTGAATCCGTCTCTAGAGCGGCTTTATCGTTTCACCCGCCGGCTGCGGCAGGCAGATCGAATGGATGCCGCCGCCGCCATAGGCAAGGTCGACGGCGGGGAATTGCAACACTTCGCGTTTCGGAAACAGCCGCGTCATGGTGTCGAAAGCGCGCTTGTCCTGCGGGCCGTCGTCGAAGGCCGGCATAACGATGGCGTCATTCGCCATGTAGAAATTGATGTAGGACAGCGCCAGACGCCGGCCCTCGGTATCGTATTGCGGGCGCGGCTGCTCGATCTCGATGATTTCCAGCTCTCGCCCCATGGCATCGCGCGACGCCCGCAGGCGCTGCAGATTATCGGCGAGGGCGCGCTGGTTGGGATCGGCGCTATCGCTGCAGGTCAATGCGACGATGGCGCCCGGCCGCACGAAGCGGGCCAGATTCGCGACCTGGCCGCCGGTCAGGTCGTCCTGTAGCCCCTCACCCAGCCAGATCACCTGGCGGACCCCGAGATTGGCGATGAGGATCTCCTCGATCTGCTCGCGCGACAGGTTGGGGTTGCGATTGGAATTGAGCAGCACCGCTTCCGAGGCGATCAGGGTGCCGTCGCCATCGACGTCGATGGCGCCGCCTTCGAGAACCAGATCCGCGACGTAGTTGCGCATCTCCAGCTGCGCCAGCAAAGCTGCGGCAACCTCGGCATCGCGCTCATGATCCTGGTAGCGAAAGCCCCAGGCATTCCAGCGCCACTGCACGCCGGCGACGGCGGATTTCGCGTCGATGACGAAACTCGGCCCCATATCCCGGATCCAGCAATCGTCATGCGCAAGCGAAAGCTGGCTGACCCCCTGCCCGGTCAGCAGCGAAACCTCGGCGACATTCTTCGGCTTGGTGATGATGGTAACGGGTTCGAATTGCGCGATGGTATTGGCCAGTTCGGCAACGACATCGCGCGCGCCATCGAGATGATCGCCCCAGGTCTCGGACCGGCTCGGCCATGCCATCCAGCAGCGCGCATGCGGCACCCATTCCGCCGCAAGAGAGAGACCATCATCGAAAGGCGTGGTTGTCGCGGCTGTCATACGGTCCATCGTCGGTGGCGGTGGCGCCGGCGGAGCGGCAAACCGGCAGAGTGTAGCAAGTCGGGGAAAATACGCTAGAGCGGTATTCGACGACATAACGCGGCGCCGAGACGCCTTCGAAAGAAGAAATCGCAGAAGCGGAATCGGCCTGCTTCAAAAAACCGTCGGGCGATCTTCGCCCGTTTAAAGAGCAGAACGCCCATTCCGGTCGACACCGGAATGGGCGTTGCGTAACCTGAGGCGACAACCCGAGTAGCCGTCGCCGCGCTTTCGGCGCCGTGCGGATGCTATCTTACTGACCGGCCTTCTTCAGCGGCAGGTCCGGCTTGATATACAATTCCTTGAGACGCGCCGGCGGCACTTCCGTCGGCGCCTGCATGAGGAGATCTTCCGCCTTCTGATTGAGCGGGAAGGCGATCACCTCGCGGATGTTCTTCTCTTCCGCCAGCAACATGACGATACGATCGATGCCCGGTGCCGAGCCGCCATGCGGCGGGGCGCCGAATTTGAACGCATTCAGCATGCCGCCGAACTTGTTCTCGACCTCGCTCGCCGGATAGCCGGCGATCTCGAAGGCCTTGTACATGATTTCCGGCAGATGGTTCCGGATCGCACCCGACGACAATTCGATGCCGTTGCAGACAATGTCGTATTGGAAGGCCTTGATGGTCAGCGGGTCCTGGTTGAGCAGGGCATCCATCCCGCCTTGCGGCATGGAGAACGGGTTATGGCTGAATTCGACCTGGCCGGTGTCCTCGTTCAACTCATACATCGGGAAGTCGACGATCCAGCAGAATTCGAAACGCCGCTGATCGATAAGAGCCAGTTCCTCGCCCAGGCGGTTGCGCACAGCGCCGGCGAATTTCGCCGCCGGCAGTTTCTTGTCGCAGGAGAAAAAGACGGCATCGCCATCCTTGATGCCGGTGGCCTCGCGCAGCTGCGCCAGGCGATCCTCGTCGAGGTTCTTGGCGATCGGGCCCTTGGCGCCGGCCGCCTCGAAGATGACATAGCCGAGGCCGGCGGCGCCCTGCGTCTTCGCCCAGTCGTTGAGCTTGTCGAAGAAGCTGCGCGGTTTCGTCGCCGCCCCGGGCGCGGGAATGGCGCGCACCACCGAGCCCATCTCCACGGCCTTGGCGAAGATGCCGAAACCGGAACCGCGGAAGATCTCGGTCACGTCGCTGATCTTGATCGGGTTGCGCAGGTCGGGCTTGTCCGACCCGTAGCGCAGCATGGATTCGTCATAGGGAATCCGCGGGAAGGGCATCGCCGAGACGGTGCGGTCTTCCTTGAACTCCTCGAAGATGCCATGCAGCACCGGCTCGATGGTGTTGAAGACATCTTCCTGCGTCACGAACGACATCTCGAAATCGAGCTGGTAGAACTCGCCCGGACTGCGATCGGCGCGGCTGTCTTCGTCGCGGAAGCAAGGTGCGATCTGGAAATAGCGATCGAAGCCGGCCACCATCAGCAGCTGCTTGAACTGCTGCGGCGCCTGCGGCAGGGCGTAGAACTTGCCCGGATGAAGACGCGACGGCACCAGGAAGTCGCGTGCACCTTCCGGCGAGCTGGAGGTCAGGATCGGCGTCTGGAATTCGGTGAAGCCCTGGTCCAGCATGCGGCGCCGGATCGACGAAATCACCTGCGAGCGCAGCACGATGTTGCGATGCACCTTGTCGCGGCGCAGGTCGAGGAAGCGGTAGCGCAGGCGGATGTCTTCGCCGTAATCCTCGTCGCTGTTGACCTGCAGCGGCAGAACGTCGGCGGCCGATTGTAGCAGGTAATCCTCGATCTTGACCTCGATCTCGCCGGTGGGCAGCTTCGGATTGATCGTCTCGGCGGTACGCTTCACCACCTTGCCGGTGATGGTGACGACGCTCTCGACGCGAGTCTGCTCGACCTGCTTGAAAAGCGGGCTGGAAATATCGAGCACGCATTGCGTCACACCGTAATGGTCCCGGAGATCGATGAAGACCAGATTACCATGGTCGCGCTTGCGGTGGATCCAGCCGGAGAGGCGAACGGTCTGGCCGGCGTCGTTGGGACGCAGGACGCCGCAGGTATGCGAGCGATAGGCGTGCATCGTCGGTAATCCTTAATGAAAACAGCAGATTAAGGCGGCAAATGGCCCGGATTTCCGGGTTTTGTCAAGCATCGCTTCCGCGCCGCGCCGCGCCGCTGCGGCAGGGCTGCGCAAGGCCGCAAAAGGCCGGGCCCGGGCGGTTACCGGGGCGGCTGCGGCAAATCGGCCTAACCCTTTGCAGGGCGCAGCAAACCGGCTATAGCTTGCGGCCATGAACCAAGATATCTCAAAGTTATCCACAAGCCTGATCACCGATTCCGCTGCCCTCCGCCGTTTCATCGACGACCTCAAGGGGGCATCATTCGTCACCATCGACACCGAATTCCTGCGCGACAAGACCTATTGGCCGCAGCTATGTCTGGTGCAGATCGCCGGGCCGGACCATGCCGCCGCCATTGATACGCTGGCGCCGGGAATCGACCTCGGCCCGCTGGTCGAATTGCTGACCGACCGCGCGGTGCTGAAAGTCTTCCATGCCGCCCGCCAGGACGTGGAAATCTTCTACAAGCTGGCCGGCCAAATCCCCGGTCCGATCGCCGATACCCAGGTGATGGCGATGGTCTGCGGCTATGGCGATGCCGCCAGCTATGAGACCCTGGCGACCAAGCTGGCCCATGGCACGATCGACAAATCCTCGCGCTTTACCGACTGGGCGCGCCGGCCGCTGACCGACCGGCAGCTGAAATACGCCCTCTCGGACGTCACCTATCTGCGCGTCGTCTACGAAAAGCTGCAGCATAAGCTGGAGACTTCAGGCCGCACCGACTGGGTCGCCGACGAGATGGCGATCCTGACCGATACCGGCACCTATGATCTCGATCCCTGGGCGTCGTGGCAGCGGCTGAAGATCCGCAGCGACAAGCCGCGCTTCCTCGCCGTCCTGCGCGAACTCGCCGCCTGGCGCGAGCGCGAGGCCCAGGAGCGCGACATTCCCCGCAGCCGGCTCATCAAGGACGAGCAGCTGCTGGAAATCGCCGCCCATCCGCCCCGCGATGCCGAGGCGCTGTCGCAGTGCCGGGGCCTCAGCAAGGGCTTTGCCGAAGGCCGCATGGGCGAGGCGATCCTGAGTGCCGTCAAACGCGCGATGGATATTCCGGAAGCCGATTGCCCGAAGATGAAGCCGCGCCCGGACCTGCCTGCCGGCCTTGGGCCGCTGATCGATCTCCTGCGGGTGCTGTTGAAGACGCGCTGCGACCAGCACGACGTGGCACAGAAGCTGATCGCCAATTCCGACGATCTCGAGCGCATCGCCGCCGACGACAATGCGGAAGTGCCGGCACTCAACGGCTGGCGCCGCAAGGTCTTCGGCGAAGAGGCCCTGGCCCTGAAACACGGCAAGCTGGCTTTGACCGCCGCCGGCAAGAAGGTCAAAATCATCGCGCTGGCCGAGGCCCGGGCCGAAGCCTGAGATCGAGGCCTGAGACCGAAGCCTGAAACCGAAGCCTGACTGGATCAGGCCGGACCGCCGGACCCGGTTCCGGCGCGCCGGATTCCGACGGACGAGGTTGCATCATGCTGGGAATCGCCGATCCGCTCGGCTATGTCACCATCGCCTTTCTGCTGGTCCTTACCCCCGGACCGGCGACGGTTTATATCCTGAGCCGCGGCTACCAGCTCGGCCTGCCGGCGGGCTTCACCGCCCTCGCCGGCTGCACGGCCGGCGACATCTGCCTGATGCTGCTGGCCGCCCTTGGCGTCGCTGCCCTGCTCCACAACTATCCGCTGGCCTTCGACATCGTTCGCTGGCTGGGTGCCGGCTATCTCGTCTGGCTCGGCTTCAAGGCCCTGTGGCCGTGGCGGCCGGCAGCATCCACAGGTCCGGCGACGCCCGCCCGCGTCACCCCCGTCACACGGTCGCTTCCGCGGATTTTCGTCGGCGGGATGGGCGTCATTTTCGTCAATCCCAAGGCCATCCTGTTTTTCATGGCCTTCTTCCCGCAATTCGTCGATCCCGTGCAGAACCGTGGGGCGATCACTTTCGTGGCCCTCGGCGTCATCTTCATCAGCATGAATATCTGCTATCTCGGCAGCCTGATGCTGATCGGCGGCAGGTTGCGCCGCAACGCCCTGGGGAATCGCGGCTTCACCTTCTGGATCAACAAGCTGACCGGCCTCGCTTTCATCGGCTTCGGCGTCAAGCTCGCCACCAGCACCCTGCGCTGAGCGGGCTTGCGCTTACCGCTTCAGACGACCGCGACCGGCAGGCCGAAGGTCCGTCCCACCGCTTCCAGACGCCGCGATACCTGTTCGCCGAAGAGCGATTCCGAGCAATGCGGCAGCAATAGTTCGATGCGGCCGTCGCGCTGCTGCAGACTGGTCATGCGCAGCATTTCGCTGGTGCCGCCGCTCAGCGAATAGGCGAGGCGGATGGCCGCGCCGACGCGCGAGGCGAAAGCCGTATCTTCATCCGTGATCAGCGAGCGCAATGTCTCCATGTAATCGTCGTCATGCGAACCGCCGTAACGCATGGCGATGGTCAGCGCCAGGGTGACGCGTTCCCCATGCGTGATGCCGGCAACCGGCAGGCGCAGCACCCGGTTGAAGCCCTGCGTCGCGCGATAATCCGGATGCTCGCGCCAGGCGATATCAGAGAGCAGGCAGGCGGCGACCCGGAGCCTCGCCTGGGCATCCGATTCATCGGCGAAAAGCGGTGCGATCCAGCCGTCGAGCAGATCGCTGACCGAACCGAAGCGACCGTCGGCGCCGGCCAGATCGGCACAACCGACCAGCAGCGGATCGGCGCGCTGCGCCTCGTCATCGAGGCTGCTGAAGAGATGGCCTTCGCGCAAGCCATAGGCGGAAAACAACACGCGGTCCGGCTTGGCGATGCGCAGGATGCGTTCAAGCACCAGGGCACCGTAAGGCAGCGTGTCGACCCGGCGCCGGGAAATGCCGGCAATGCTGCTCAAGGATTTGCGGCCCAGCCGGCTGCAGATCTTGGCGAGGTCCTCGGCCTGGCGCCGGCCGACACGGTATTCATGGATGACATGCAGGGGATAGCGGTTCTGCTCCATATGGATGCGGGCGAGCGAGCGCCAGGTGCCGCCGACCGGATAGAGCGTCCGCCCCTTGATCTGGCTCAGCC
Source organism: Dongiaceae bacterium (assembly GCA_035539215.1). Lineage (GTDB taxonomy): Bacteria > Pseudomonadota > Alphaproteobacteria > Dongiales > Dongiaceae > Dongia_B. The sequence goes on from DATLIX010000148.1 coordinate 18,436, forward strand.
AGGGCAGATTCTCCAGCTGCTTGTCGATGATGCGCTGGGCGGCATCCATATTGCCACTGGTCGCTTCGATCAGGCGCAAGGGCCCCAGCGGCAAGGTCACCTGCTCGGCGATGCTGCCCTTGTTGAGATGCACCAGCTCGACGCTGCCGCCGCCGAGATCGCCCATGATGCCATCGGCTTCGGGAATGCCGGCGATGACGCCCATGGCGGAGAGCCGCGCCTCATGCTCGCCGCTGATGATCTGCACCTTGTGGCCGGTCAGCTGCTCGATCTCTTTGGCGAAGGCCGGCCCGTCGCTGGCATCGCGCATGGCCGCGGTGGCGACGAGATCGACCTGTATCGCCTGCATCGCCTTCGCCAGCGTGACGAAGCGATTGATATGGGTGAGCGCCATGCGCTTGCCGTCGACATTCAGCTTGCCGCTGGATTCGACGCCGCGTCCCAGGCCGGGAAGCGCCTTCTCATTGAAGATCGGAACGGGGCAACGCGACTTTTTGTCGAAGACCACCAGACGGACGGAGTTTGAGCCGATATCAATGACAGCGATGCGCCCCGGGCGGGAGGCCGTCGCGATCGCTGTCGCTTCACGCGGTGTCGATTTCAAGTCGTTGCCTTCTGCAGATCCAGCTTCGGTGCACGTTTCTGCTTCTTAAGCGCGCTGCCGCGCCCTGACAAGCTGGGATTGGTCATGAAATAGGTATGGGCGCTGAAACCGCCGTCCTCGCCTGGGACCAGGCGATGATAGACGCCTTCCGAATCGAGCGCCCAGCTTTGCAGATTATCCTTCAGATTGGCGATCATGATCTGGTCCAGCACCTGCTGGTGCACCGTCGGATTCTCCAACGGCACCAGCAGCTCGAGCCGCCGATCCATGTTGCGCGGCATCCAGTCGGCGGAGGAAATGAAGATCTTCGCCTGGCGCGAAGGCAGCGCCGCGCCGGCACCGAAGCAGATGATCCGCGAATGCTCCAGGAAGCGGCCGATGATGCTCTTCACATGGATATTCTCAGACAGGCCCTTGATCCCCGGACGCAGGCAGCAGATGCCGCGGATCACCAGTTCGATATGCACCCCGGCCTGGCTGGCCCGATAGAGCGCATCGATCAGGCCGGGATCGACCAGCGAGTTGATTTTCACCCAGATGGTGCCGGGACGACCGGCCTTCACATGAGCGATCTCGTCATCGATCAGCTGCAGGATGGTCGGCCGCAGCGTCATCGGCGCGAAAGCGACCTTCTCGGTGCTTTCCGGCTTGGCATAGCCGGTCATGTAATTGAACAGCCGCGCCGCGTCGTGGCACAGGCCGCGATCGCAGGTGAAGAAGCTGACGTCGGTGTAGATCTTCGCGGTGATCGGATGATAGTTGCCGGTGCCGTAATGCACATAGGTGCGCAGGTTCGGCCCCTCGCGGCGCATCACCATGGAAACCTTGGCATGGGTCTTCAGCGCAACGAAGCCATAAACGACCTGCACGCCGGCCCGTTCCAGGTCGCGCGCCCAGCGGATATTGGCGGCTTCATCGAAGCGCGCCTTCAGCTCCACCAGCGCCGTCACCGATTTGCCGGCCTCGGCCGCTTCGATCAGCGCCTTGACGATCGGGCTGTCGTCGCTGGTGCGATAGAGCGTCTGCTTGATGGCGACGACATTGGGGTCACGCGCGGCCTGCAGGATGAACTGCACGACGACGTCGAAGCTTTCATAGGGGTGATGGACGACGATGTCCTTCTGGCGGATGGCGGCGAAGCAATCGCCGCCGCTGTCGCGGATGCGTTCCGGAAAGCGCGGATTGAAAGGCTGGAACTTGAGATCCGGGCGTTCGTCGATGATCAGTTTGGAAACCGCCGCCAGTCCCAGCAGGCCGTCGAGCACGAAGACGTCGTCCCGGCTGACGTCGAGCTCGTCGACCACGAAGGCCAGCAGATCCTCCGGCATCTCGGCATTGACCTTGAGGCGGATGACGGTGCCGCGGCGCCGTCGCTTGAGCGCCGATTCGAAGTGCCTCACCAGATCTTCCGCCTCTTCCAGGATTTCGATTTCGCTGTCGCGCACCAGCCGGAAATAGCCTTTGCTGATGACATCGAAGCCGGGAAAGAGATGGCCGAGATAGAGGCTGACCAGCCCCTCGAGCGTCACGAAGCGCACATTGTGCGGCATGCTGCCCGGCAGGCGGATGAAACGCGGCAACTGGCTCGGCATCGGCAGCAAGGCCCGCAGAATCTTGCCGTCGATCGCCTGGCGCAATTCCAGCGCCATCGAGAAGCCCTGATTGGGAATGAAGGGGAACGGATGCGCCGGATCGATCGCCATCGGCGTCAGCACCGGGAAGATCTGGTCGAGGAAATAGCTGTCGAGCCAGTCGCGCTCGGTCTGCGTCAGTTCGGCGAGATCGACGACGGTGATGCCGTTATCCCGCAATTCCTGGCGCAGCTGATGCCAGTGGATCTGCTGGTTGCGCATCAGCTCGCCGCTGCGCTTGGCGATCGCCGACAGTTGCTGGGCCGGCGTCAAGGCATCGGCGCTGGTGATGACGACCCCGGCGCGCACCTGGCCGAGCAGGCCGGCCACCCGGACCATGTAGAACTCATCCAGGTTGTTGGCGGAAATGGACAGGAAACGCAGCCTCTCCAGCAGCGGGTGCGACGGATTGCCGGCTTCTTCCAGCACCCTTTCGTTGAAGGCCAGCCACGACAATTCGCGGTTGATGAAGCGATGGGGTGACGTCATGTCGATCGCCGGTGTCACCAATTTTGCGTCGTCCACGTCCTGATCCTCTCCTGCTGGCTTTCGCGATCTCTGCTTCATTTAACCGGCCTCTTTCCGGCTGATCCTGGGCTGGGGCTGAAGCCGCGACCCTAAGCCGAACCTGTGTCAATGATATGACATTTCGACGTCAATCGCATCCGCCAAAGGGTCCCAAGCTTGTCACGCCGCCTTGTGATTCCGGTGTGCTATCAGTGGCTTGCCGACATCGATCGAGAGCGCTTACAGTTGTCCCCGTTAAAAGCGGCGCAACGCGAACGGATGGGCAACGAGGGACCGGCCGGCAAGACTTCTCGCGCGCCGGACTGTTCATCGCGGGCGGCCTTGCATCGCGGACCGCCGGCGCGGTCGGGTCGGCGCGAAAGAGCGTGAACATCGTGAGGATTTCGGGTGAAACGACTGATCCTGCTGCGCCATGCCAAGTCGTCCTGGGACCGTCCCGATCTGCCAGATGCCGCCCGCCCCTTGAGTAAACGCGGCGAGCGCACCGCGCCCTTGATCGGTCAATTGATCGTGCGCGAAGGCCTGATTCCCGACCGTATCCTCTGCTCGACGGCCAGGCGCGCCATACAGACCGCCAAACGCGTGGTCGATGCCTTTCCCCGCGAGCCGGAAATCGAGGAAGTGGAAACCCTTTATATGGCGACGCCGCGGGAAATCCTCACGGTGCTCAGCGATCATGGCGGTCATGACGGCAGTATCCTGGTGATCGGCCATAATCCCGGCCTGGGCGATCTGGCCGCCTGGCTCGTCAACGAGGGCGAGGCACGCGACGTCCGCCGCCTGAAGGACAAATTTCCGACCGCTGCCCTGGCCGTCATCGACCTGCCGATCGAAAACTGGCACGACCTTGCCGATACCGCGGTGGACACTTGGAGTGGGCGCCTGGTGCGTTTCGCGGTGCCCCGCGATCTGGACAGCGAGGAGGCGGCCTCGTAAGCGTCCTTGTTGCCGGTCGCATCGATCAGCACTCTCAATCGTGCTTCCAATAGGCGTCCGCTTTCTTGAAATCGCGCCATTGGCGGCCGAAACGCGACAGGCCGGCCTCGATACGACTGCCCTGCCAGCCGGCGACGATGCCGCGCAAATGGGCCAGTTCGTCTGACGTCAGTCCATTGCTTTCGGGCAGCTGCGAGATCAGCTCGCCGATCATGCGGTCGGCGACGAAGGCGTCGTTGAGGGCGCCTAGGCAGTCCTGAATGGCGGTCAGATGCAGATGATATTTCCGCACTGGCTTGGCCTTGTAGAGGCTGCGGAAAGCATCGCCGAGATAGCGCATTTGTTTGCCGAGCACGCGCAATTCATGCAGTTGCGCCTCCGGAACCACGCCGTCCTGGCCAAGCCGCCGCATTTTCTTATGCTGCTTCTTCAGCAGTCGGCCGGCAAAATCGACCGCCGAGCCGCCAAGGCTGGCGGTGGCGGAAGCGCGCCGCCAAGCACCGGTCGCCAGCCAGCGGTAGATCATCAACTGCAGGCGGACATAGCGCGCGGTCTGCAAGGTAAGATGCGCCTGATGCCGTGCCGATTGCCGGCGCTGCCCGGCGATCTCGATCAGCGCCGTCAGGGCAGGGAGCTCGGCAAACCGCTTGCGGATCGGCGCCATGGTTTCGCCGATGAAGACGTCGAGGTCGCGCGCCGGCCCGAACTGCGATTGCAGCCAACGCAGTTCATCCGCCAGGTGGCGATAGGACAATTCGTCCATCAGATCGCGATAGGCCCGAACCAGGCTGCGCAGGCGGCGCAAGGTGACGCGGAACTGGTGGATGCCTTCCGGGTCTTCGCTGCCGATGACCGCCTGTTCATTGGCACGCAGCAACGCCATATATTGCGCCATCACGCTGCTGAAGGCTTCGCCGACATCGCATCCTTCCGGCAGGTCGATCGGCGTCGCCTTGACCGCGCCGGCCTGCTGGCCCGATTGCAGGCGATAACCGCGCGCCGCCTTGGTTTCCAGCCCGAGCGAGACGGGGATCTTGTCGAGCACGCTTTCCGCCAGGGAAAAGAGCACGGCGGGCTTGCCGCTCTTCAGCTCCAGTTCCACCTCGTGGATCGGCACTTCCTGCGCGCCGACGACGATCCGGCCGCGATCGAAGGCAAGCTCGATCTGGCAGCCCTCGAAGTCCAGCAACCAGGCGGTGCGCCGGAATTCGGTGGTGAAGACCGGCCGCAAGCGGGTCTCGATCTGTGCCGCGACCAGCTGATCCAGCAGCTGCTGGTCGCCGACCAGGCTCAGGTCGGGCCGATCGGCGGCGATCGCCGATTCGATTTCCAGATAGGACTGGGCGCCCGCGACTTCGCCTGCCGGCGCCTTCAATGTCTGGATGCGCTGCCGCCCCGCCTGGCGAATGCGCAGGGCCATGCCATGCTGGCGCAGCCATTCATCTTCGGTGTCGAAATAAGTCGAGACCAGCTGCTGCGACCGCTTCGGAATACCCTCAGCGACGCCGAAAGCTGCTGCAATCTTGGCCGGGGTAAAGCTCACTTTCTTGCCGTCGATATGATCCGGCAAGCGCAGCTTCAACTCGATTTCGTCCGTCATGTAATCCCCGTCACCACGTGGGCCGGAACTAGCACAGCAGCAAATCAGGGAGAAAGTTACTGTTTTGTGTCAAAATTGATACAGCTAAATGAATTTTCCCAATTGCCGCGTTTCGCGTCAAATTCACATGATACGACCATAAAAAAGGGGAAAGCCAAGCCACCGACAGGAAAATGCCACAGGATGATTTGCGCCCTGGAATAAACTTTTATGTCGGGCGGTTTCTCAAGAGCCGTCCTTTATAACGGTATCTATAGATTACTGGTCCCAGATTCTATGCAGAGGGGAATAACTCTATGACGTATCGGCAGAAGCTTGTTTATGGCGTGATCGGCGGTGCCATCCTGGCGCTCAGCGCAACGAGCCAGATCAGTTTCGCAGCGGACGGGCCGACCGATCTGCGCGAAGCCGGCATGAAGTCCATGCTGAAATCGATCAAAGCCTTGAAGAAACTGATCGATGTGAATGGCGACAAGAACCAGGTCGCCACCGAAGCACAGAACATTGTCGATGTTTCCGCCAAGATTCCCAGCTGGTTTCCCAAAGAAGCCGGCAAGGGTGAAGCGGCCAAGCCCGACATCTGGGACCATTGGGACCAGTTCACCGCCGACGCCAAAAACCTGAATGACCAGGCTACGCAAATGGTTGCGGCCGCCAAGGGCGATCAGGACTTCACCCATCTCGGGGCTCAATTCCAGCAGATCAACAAGGCCTGCGGCACCTGCCACGACAGCTTCCGCGCAAAGGATTGAGCCTCACGGCGTCATTTTGACCAGAGGCTGAATAGAGGCGCATTTCGGGGGTTGAGACATGTCGCCGGCATGTCTCAACCTCCTGCCTGCCGCATGGACAGGCTGCCGAAACGGCTTCCTCGCCGCGCCCGTCGTTTCACCGCAAACTTCGTTCTTTCGCGCCGGACCGGTCTTTTGCCGCGGGCTTCTCTTTCATCTCCGGCGCTCGCTCCTTCGGGCAGGCGATCGGGCCGCCATCCTGGAACCATTCCGCGAGCAGGTCGACCAGAACCCTGACTTTCGGCGACAGGTGCCGGTTATGCGGGTAGACGACATAAAGGTCGTGGCGATCGACTGGAAACGGCTCAAGGATGCGCCGCAACCGTCCGGCCTGGATATCGGCGCCCACCGAAAAAGCCGGCAGCAGGGCGATGCCATGCCCGGCCCGCAAGGGATCGACCAGCAATTGCGAGTTGTTTGACTGGATCGTGCCGTTCACCCGCACCGTATGCGGTCCCGTCGGCGTATTGAACGTCCAGTCGTGGGGCGAGGTCGACAGCGTATAGATCAGGCAATTGTGGTCGGCGAGTTCGCGCGGATGCCTGGGCGTGCCGTGTCGCTTCAAATAGCCCGGGGCGGCGCAGGCCACGCGGTCCACAGGGCACAGGCGCCGGGCAATCAGGCTGGAATCCGGCAGGGTGGTGCGAATGCGGATCGCCGCGTCGAAGCCTTCTTCCAGCAGATCGACGAAGCGATTGCTGAGTTCGACCTGCACCGTCATCTTCGGATAGCGCTTTTGCAATTCGCAGATGATCGGACCCAGGACCGCCTCGCCGAAATTGCCGGGCGCACTGAGCCGCAGCCGGCCGGTCGGTTCGGTCTGCAGGTTGCGCATCTCCGCTTCGGCAAGATCGAGTTCGTCCAGCAGCCTTTGGCAGCGTTCGAAATAGAGCTGCCCTGCTTCCGTGACGTTCAGGCGCCGCGTCGTGCGATGCAGCAGCGCGGCGCCGAGATGCGCTTCCAGATCGCTGATCTGCTTGCTGACCGCCGCCTTCGAGAGGCCAAGTGCCTGTGCCGCAGCGGTAAAGCTGCTGCTGTCGACCACCTGCCGGTAGGTGCGCATTGCGCTGACGATATCCATGTTTCAGCTTCCACCGCCGATTGTCCACATTTAGTGAACAATTTTATCAGGGAAAGCCCGATTATCAAAGGCCGGCCCCGATTCTAATTTGACCGCGACATCGAGTCCAAATTGGAGAGCGACAATGAGCAAGATCCTGGTTCTGTATTACTCCACCTATGGCCATATCGAGAAAATGGCCGAGGCGATTGCCGAAGGTGCGCGCAAGGTCGCCGGCGCGACGGTGACGGTGAAGCGCGTTCCGGAGACGGTGCCGGCGGAGATCGCCCAGCAGAGCCATTTCAAGCTCGATCAGAAGGCGCCGGTCGCCACGGTGGATGAGTTGGCCGATTACGACGCCATCATTTTCGGCACCCCGACCCGTTTCGGCAATATGGCCGCGCAGATGCGCAATTTCCTCGACCAGACCGGCGGCCTCTGGATGAAGGGCGCCTTGGTCGGCAAGGTCGGCAGCGTGTTTGCCTCAACTGCCACCCAGCATGGCGGCCAGGAAACCACCATCACGTCCTTCCACACCACCCTCTTCCATCAAGGCATGATCGTTGTTGGCGTGCCCTATGCCTGCCAGGGCCTCCTCAACATGGATGAGATCACCGGCGGCACGCCCTACGGCGCCACCACCCTCGCCAAGGCGGATGGCAGCCGCCAGCCGAGCGAAAACGAACTCTCCATCGCCCGTTTCCAAGGCGAGCACGTGGCGAAGATCGCCACCAAGCTCAGCGCCTGACCGCACACGCCTCGTCAGAGTCAACGGCACCCGCCGCAAGACCGGTGCCGTTTTCTTTTTGTGTCATTTCTCGCGGACCGGCCTGATCAATGCGCCGCGACAGCCCGGCGACGCGATGACCGCATGCGTGCGAGCTGCTGCGCCGGATAGCGGGCGACGCTTTGCAGCAGGGCCGTCAACGACGGCGACAGTGACAGATCCGCCTGGCCTTGCTGATAGGCGAGCACCGAGGCGGCAGCTTCAGCCGGATCGAGGCCACCCGGCAGCCCGATGATCCAGGAGAGCAGATTGGCATGGCAGGCATCGCGCCGAATCTTTTCGGCCTGCCAAAGTGCGGCAAACCAGTTGACGGCACGATGATCGACCGGCGGCTTGTCGCGTGTGTCGATATCCGCGAGATCGGCATAAACGGTGGTGGCTAGGCTGTTCGACATGGATGACCCCCTCGGTCGGTTGCGGCGGAGGGTCACATGCATCTCCCGGGAGCCAGCTGCTCCGGGCGATGCCGCATACCGGACACCCCGTCCGTTCATCGGCGTTACAGGCGCGATGGCAGGTCTCCTGGCTCACGGGTCACCGCCTGCTACCAACCTTCCCGGCGGATCCTTCCAGATCCGGCCAGTGGTCATTTCGGTAACAGGCTCACCGCTCACAGTTGCGGGGGCAGCCGCGGTTTCGGTCGCTCTTCGAAAGCGACCTCACCGTGTTCCCTTTTCAGCCCGACCGCACGCGGCGGATCGGGCAACCATCGCCGGCAAGATAGCCTGAGTCGCGCGGAAAGCCGGGCGGTCGGACGACCGGCGCTGAATGAAATGCGACATCGGGACCGATATTTGCCGCTTGACAAGGGGCTGCCGTTTCGCGGAAATGGGCGCGGGCTACGCTCCCCCACCGGAGCGCAATCGTTCTGGAAGGGACGCCATGACTAGACCGACGGTACGGCCGGAACGGCCGCTATTCTCGTCCGGTCCCTGCGCCAAGAGGCCGGGCTGGACTCTCACTTCTCTCAATCAGGCACCTTTGGGCAGATCGCATCGCGCCGCCATCGGCAAGGCGCGTCTGGCGGATCTCATCGAGCGCAGCCGCAAGGTGCTGGGCATCCCGGCCGATTACCGCGTCGGCATCATGGCCGGCTCGGATACCGGCGCCATCGAAGCAGCCCTCTGGTCGCTGCTGGGGCCGCGCCCGGTCGATGTGCTGGCCTGGGACAGTTTCGGCCTCGATTGGGCCACCGATATCACCGACGAATTGGAACTCACCGCCCATGTGCAGAAGGCGCCCTATGGTGCCCTGCCCGATCTCGGCGCGGTCGACTGGTCGCATGACGTGGTTTTCACCTGGAACGGCACGACATCGGGCGTGCGCGTGCCGAATGGCGACTGGATCGCCGCGGATCGTCAAGGGCTTGCCATCTGCGACGCAACCTCGGCGGTGTTCGCCATGGATCTCCCCTGGGATCGTCTCGATGTCGTTACCTGGTCATGGCAGAAGGTGCTCGGCGGCGAGGCCGCGCACGGCATGATTGCCCTCAGCCCCCGTGCTGCGGCGCGTCTCGCCGAGCACCGACCGACCTGGCCGGTACCGAAGATCTTCCGCCTCGCCAAGAACGGCAAGATCGCCGAAGGCGTGTTCAAGGGCGAAACCATCAATACGCCCTCCATGCTCTGCGTCGAAGACCAGATCGACGCCTTGCGCTGGGGCGAAGATATCGGCGGACTGGCCGCCCTGATCCAACGCAGCAACAAGAACTTCTCGGTCATCGCCGACTGGGTAGCCCGGTCTTCCTGGATCGACTTTCTGGCAACGGAACCGGCGACGCGCTCGACCACCAGCGTCTGCCTGAAAATCGTCGATCCACGCGTGACGCGCCTGCCGCAGGCGGAGCAGGCCGCCATCGCCGCCGCGATCGCCAA
>DATLIX010000149.1:0-17913 GCA_035539215.1 Dongiaceae bacterium
GCGCGGCATTCCGGTGATGGGCCATGTCGGCCTGATGCCGCAATCGGTGAATACGCAAGGCGGCTATCGCGCGCGTGGCCGGGCCACCGATGAGGGCGCCGGCATCATGGCCGACGCCATCGCCATCGCCGAAGCTGGCGCTTTCGCCATGGTGGTCGAAGGCGTCATGGAGCAACTGGCCGTGGCCATTACCGGCCGGGTGGCGGCACCCACCATCGGCATCGGCGCCTCGGCCGGCTGCGACGGCCAGGTTCTTGTGGTCGACGACATGCTGGGGCTGTTCAGCAGCTTCAAGCCGCGTTTCGTCAAGCGCTATGCCGATCTCGGCAAGACCATCGGCGAGGCAGCCGCTGCCTATGCCGCCGATGTGCGCGGCCGCACCTTCCCGGGGCCGGAACATATTTTCGGCGCCATGAAGAAGTCGAGCTGACCGCCGTCGCATCGCAACTTATCAATCAAAGGAAGACCGCGATGTCGACGCCGGTTGTTCGCAGCATCGCCGAATTGCGCGCGACGATTCGTGATCTTCGGCAGGCCGGCCACAAGATCGGCCTCATCCCGACCATGGGCGCCCTGCATGCCGGCCATCTGGCGCTGGTCGCCGCCGCCAAGGCGCGCGGCTGCAAGGCCGTCGCCACCATTTTCGTCAATCCGAAGCAATTCAGCCCGAGCGAGGATCTCGCCACTTATCCGCGCGACGAGGCGGGCGATCTTGCCAAGCTGACGGCGGCCGGCACCGATCTGCTCTTTGCGCCACCGCCGGGCGAGGTCTATCCCGACGGCTTCGCGACGGCCGTCGAGGTGAGCGGCGTCAGCGCGCATCTTTGCGGTGCGACCCGGCCGCATTTCTTTGGCGGTGTCGCAACCGTGGTCACCAAGCTGCTGTTGCAGGCGCTGCCGGATATGGCCTTTTTCGGCGAGAAGGATTTCCAGCAGCTGCAGGTGATCCGCCGTCTCGCCCGCGACCTCGACATTCCGGTCGAGATCGTCGGCGTGCCGAGCGTGCGCGAGACCGATGGCCTCGCCATGTCGTCGCGCAACCGCTATCTGACACCGGAGCAACGCCTGACGGCCAAACATCTGCCCCTGGTCATGCGCGATCTGGCCGAAAGCCTGCGCGACGGCAAGCCCGCGCAAGACCGCATCCGCGGCGGCAAGGATCGGCTGCTGGCGGCGGGCTTCGACAAGGTGGATTACCTGGAACTCTGCGACGCCGATCTCGTTCAGCCGATTGCGGCGGCCAAGGCGCCCTGCCGGCTTTTCGTCGCTGTCTTTGTCGGCCGCACCCGCCTGATCGACAACTGGCCGGTATTATAGCATTCGCGGCGCTGCGGCGCCGCGGGAGCCGAGGAGGCGAGGGACCGACGAGGGAGGAGCCGATGGATCTTGTCAGCTTTCGCGCGTCACTGGATCAGCCGGCGCCACCCGACGGTCTCAGTTTTGCCCTGCAGGCCTTGTGGTGGGATGCCAAGGGCGATTGGCGGAAGGCGCACGAGCAGGCCCAGGCGAGAGAGGATGCAGCCGGCAACTGGGTGCACGCCTATCTGCATCGCAAGGAGGGCGACCTCGCCAATGCCGGCTATTGGTATCGCCGCGCCGACCGGCCGGTGGCCAAGGTCAGTCTCGACGCCGAATGGAACGAGATCGCGGCAAGCCTGATTGCCTAGAGTGTGATCGTTTTAAGTGGCAGCCCTTGGTGAGTCGATCCAAAGCGATCCGGCTCTAAATGGCGCCGCGTCCTGCGGCAGCGCGGGCTCAGCGCAAATGGCGCGGCACCTTCGCTTCCAGCAGACGGATGAGAGCCGGATCCATGAAAGCGAAATCGTCGGGGATATCCAGGCAGATGACGCGCTTGTTCTTGATCGCGGTGCGGAACCGCGCGGAGAGCTTGGCGCGGTGGGTGCGTTCCATGACAAAGATGACATCGGCCCACTCCAGCAGCTCAGGTGTCACCGGATTATCGGCGTCGCTGTTGATCCCGGCCGAAGCCGTTTCGATGCGGGGATAAGCCGCGAAAACCTGTTCGGCCGTGGGACTTCGCAGCCGGTTCCGGCTGCAGATGAAGAGGACATGTTGAATCATGCCCGAGGCCGTTCCGTTCCGGCTGCTGCCGCGCCCGGCTGTGGCGGAAGGCGAAAAACGGCGGCTCGGGTCAGCGTGAAGGCCTAAGGCCTCTGCTGCTTGACGATCGGCTGCACGAATTGCGGTTCGATATCCCAGGGGAAGTAGATCCAGGTGTCCTGGCTGACTTCGGTCACGAAGGTATCGACCAGCGGCCGCCCGGCCGGCTTGGCGTAGATGGTGGCGAAATGCGCCTTCGGCAGCATCTCGCGGACGAATTTCGCGGTGCGTCCGGTATCGACCAGATCGTCGATGATCAGCCAACCCTCGCCGTCGCCGCCCACGCCCTTCAGCAGATTGATCTCACCCGGCCGATGTTCATCGGTATAGCTCGCCATGCAGACGGTATCGATCAGGCGGATATCGAGTTCGCGGGCGATGATCGCCGCCGGCACCAGGCCGCCACGGGTGATGGCGACAATGCCCTTCCATTCCGTGGTTCCGAGCAGGCGCCAGGCCAGGGCCTTGGCGGTGCGATGCAATTCTTCCCAGGAAACCGGGAAATGCTTCTGCTGACTGACGGACATATCGCCCCCTGCTGTGTGGCTGGCTGCTGCGGCTGATCGGCGCTTACAGGACGTCCCAGCCGGGACGCCCAAACGGCGCGATCAATAGCGGATCAGCAGGGGCTCGGCAAGCCGCGCCCGTCCCGGCTGCGCGGCGGTGATGCTCAGGTCGTCCGGTCGTCGAGCAGTTCCAGGACGCAGCCATTAATCTTCCAGCCGCCATCCGGCTGGCGCTGCATCAGGTAATGGGCGAGATAGGCGCGGCCGTCCGGCCCGCGGACGAAGACCCGCTGGTCGAGCCCGCCGTCGGACTGCACCAGGTCGCGGAATTCCACCTGCCGCGGCCGGTAAACCGGGGCATAGCCGCTGCGCACCATCTCCAGGAAGATGTCGGGACGCTGGAAGCGGTCCTGGATGAAAGGCGAGGCGTCCTGGAAAGCCGCCGCCGCATCGTCACGTCGGAAAGCCGCCATCTGGTCCGCGATGATGCCGCGGATGGCTTGAACCGTAGCCGGATCGGCCGGTACGGTTTCCGCCTGGGCCAGGCTCTGCCGGGATGGCTGTCCGGTCCCGGTGGCAGGATCTGGCGGTATGGCTGGATCCGCCAGGGCAACGGCCAGGATCAGGTTTGCCGCCAGGGCGAACGAAGCCGCTGCTGCCAAAGCGACAAAGGGGGGCGGGCGGCGATGGAAGACGGGGTGAAGATCGGGCATCGGCGATCTCCCTTTCGCCCGTCATCCTACACCCGATGCGGCCTTTGGATGAGCCCGATGATCGGAATGCACCCGTCAAAACGAAACCGGCACCCAGGGTGTCCCTGGGTGCCGGTCCGGTTCGAGGTTACGTCCGGCCTTGGCCGGGAGCGTAGAGGGTGAACTGTCTAGCGCCGATGATAGCGCAAAAGCCGCATCAGCGCACGTAGAGATGGACCTCATTGGTCTGGACATTGGGGTCCGTGACCTGGGTGACGCTGAGCCGGTCCTGCGGCAGGCCCATATTCAGCAGCGAGCGCATGACCTTGTTGGCATTGGTCCGGGCGATATCGCTGTTGAGGGCGACTTCCGCCGGGGTGCCATTGGCGGGCGCCACCGCGACCAGGTCGAAACCGGCATTGGGGCGCCGTTCCAGCGCCTTGCTGGTGGCCTGATAGAGCGCCTGCTCGTAATCCACATTGGCTTTGTCGAAGCGGATGATCACCAGCGGCCGGCCACTCGCCATGCCGGTACCCGGCTGCGCCGTCGGCTGCGTCTGCGGCGTCGTCCGGCTCGCTAAAGTGGTGCCGTAGAACTCGCCGTTATTCACCGCCATGGCCAGTTCCGTCAGGTTGCTGCGCTCGATACCGAGGAAGCGGTTCTGACGGTTGATATCATCGCTGAGCTGGTTGAGCAGCCGGTCGATTGAGACCGAGGTCTGCTGGGTCGAATCTTCCAGGATGCGCAGCTGCCGGTGGTCCTCGTCGACCGCGCCGGAAACCGTATAGGAGGCGCGGATCGAATCCAGCAGATAGGAGGCAAAGGCGGCGTTATTGGCCACATCATTGGCCAGCTGGTTCATCTGGTTGAGGTCGTTATCGACGCCGCCCAATTCGTTCTGCGCCTGCTTCCAGGCGGAAACGACGCCCGGATTGCCCGGCGTGGTGCCGATCTGCAGCTTGGCATTGATGGCGCCGACGGTGGTCTGGTAGGTCGAGGCGTTCTGCTCGGCATCCTCATGCAGCTGCTGATGGCGTGTCGCCTGCTGCTGCACGCCTTGCTGCAATTTGGTCAGGTCGGCGCGGAAATCGACCACGCGCTGGCCGACCAGCGTGCCGGTCGGCTTGCCGGGCTGCGAATTATCAAGCTGCGCGACCGTGATCGGCTTCGCCGGGGCCGGCGCTGCCGCCGCCGTATTGGCGCCCATGGGAGCGCCGGACGTGCCGGAATTGACCGGCGATACGCCGTTCTGGGTTGTTTGGCAGGCGCCCAACGCCATCCCCGCGGTGATAAGGACCGCGATTTGCCTCAGCTTTTTCATTGATGCCCGAACCCCACCAAGCGGCATGATGATGTGCCGATTAATCCCTGAATTGTTTGGCAGCTTTTGCGTAAATAATCAACCGCCTTGCCCAAATGGCGGCGGCGAAAGGCTTTCCAGCGGGCCCCCCTCGGACCGACGCGGCGCCGGCTGCGCGCAGCACCTTTTGCGCCCGGCGCGGGGCTCTTTATCTGGCGATAAATCAAGCCACGTCAGCAGGTTAAGCGTTTATGACGAGATTTTTGCAATGATCCGCATTCGGGACTTGCCAGCCCAGGTTCCGCCGTGTAGGTTCCGCCACCGCAAGCGACCGCTGCCCCTTGCGGGCATTCGTAACGCGGTTCTGCGAATGCGCCCGTAGCTCAATTGGATAGAGCATCTGACTACGAATCAGAAGGCTGGAGGTTCGAGTCCTTCCGGGCGCGCCATTCTCAACCGAAATAGTAGCCCTCCCCGTTGCTGACGCACCGACCCTGGCGTCCGGTGTCGCTCGTCGTTCCCGTCTTATTGGCCTTCTGCGTTCTGCGCCTGGGCGTCCTGGTCAACCGGCTTCCAACTGCCATCCGGGTCGTATTCATGAATCGCCGCCGCCGCAGTTGTCGTGTTCTTGCCGAGATCCTTTTCATAGGCCTGGCCCTAGTGGTTCACGATGAACGTCATGATGCCGGTATCGCCGTATTGGCGGGGATGGCGATCAGCGCGAAGCCGGCGAAGGGACTTTGCTGCGCGCCCTCGGCCGCGGGCCAGTAGAGGCCGTCTTCCTTGCCTGGCTAACTGACGAGCTTCTGGGCATATTCCAGCGCCTGATCACCGTCGTGATCGCTCGCCGCATAGGTCATCTGCGCATCGACATAGGCTTGCGCAAGATCGATGGCGGCCCGCTCGTCGGCGCCGATGCGGCGCGTGATGATTTCCAGAATGCCGCTATCGGTGCTGAAGAACCAGCCCTGTGCGTCATGCTTGATGGGGATTGGCATCGACCATGCCTGCTTGCCGATCACCATGACGCGGAGATCGGTCAGGGCGGCGAAAAACCGTGGGCAGAATGAACAAGGAGAATAGTGCATCCTGTTTTTGTATCGGCTGATTGGCAATCGCACCGCTGCGGACGCCTTAAGCCGTGCAGCCCGTGCAGTCTCCATGCAATCCTCACGTGCAAGCTCCCGTGCAAGCCCTGGCCACAGCGATGGGACGTTGCACCGGTCCGCCATCGTCGCAGCAGCGGCCACGCCGGAGACGCCGCCGGTCGGCAAGTCATACATCGATATACCGATGTTAGCTGCGCCGGGGCAGGCGAAATCCGGTCTGGTCCGGCAGCCTGCCGACATTCTCGGCCGGTAACGGCGCCATGCGCCGCCCGCGCATGCCGTCCTTCGCGGTTCACAAATTCAGCGGCGGCATTGACTTCTGTCGGCATTCTCGGGCCAAATAACCGCCAGCCACGAACGCTCTTTTTGAACGAATAAATCCGACCCCAGGCGCGACGCTCCGATCGCTGAGTCGCACTTGGCGAGCCAGAGCCAGGATTTTGACGAAGCAAGGTGGTGGCCATCATCAGGTGAAGCACCGCCGTTGTGCCGGGCCGCCGGCGCGTTGTGAGGCATTGCTCTTAAGCGTTGGCCCGCGGCAACGTGGCATCGGGACAATGACGATCGTGCGCCGTGTGAAAGCGCGGCAGTCGCTCGAAAGAGGACTCGATGAGTGATATCGGCGATCCCACATTGCAGATCGAGGCAACAACCCGCCGCGCGCGGCGCATCCCGATCATCTGGATAATACCTCTTGTGGCGATCGGTATCGGTGCGTGGTTGGCCTGGGACACCATGTCCAAGAAAGGGCCAACGATCACAGTGCTGTTCGAGAGCGCCGAGGGGCTGCAGGCAGGCCAGTCGCAGCTCCGATTCAAGGACATCGTCTTCGGCACTGTGCAAAGCTTTACGCTGACAGCTGATAATTCGCATGTGCTGGTATCGATCGCGACGACACGGCAGGCGGAGCCGCTGCTGACCGACCAGACGGTGTTCTGGGTCGTCAAGCCCCGACTATTCGCCGGCAGCCTCTCCGGTCTCGACACGCTCCTCTCCGGCGCCTATGTCGCCATGCTGCCGCCGCAGAAGGCCGGAAAGCAGCAGCGGTCTTTTACCGGCCGCGAAGATCCGCCGGTTCAGGAAGCTCACGTGCCGGGTCACACCTTCCTCATCAAGGCCGGCCGGCTGGGATCGATTTCGGTCGGTTCCCCGGTGTTCTTCCGTGATCTCAGTGTCGGCGAAGTCCTTGGTTGGGATATCGCCGACATGGCAGAGAGTGTCACCATCCGGGTCTTCGTGCGCGCGCCTTACGACGGCTATGTCAATGACCAGACCCGCTTCTGGAATGCTTCAGGCCTTTCGGTGAAGCTGGGCGGCGGCGGCGTGGATGTGCAGGTCGAATCGCTGCGCGCGATACTGCTGGGCGGCGTCGCGTTCGAAACGCCGCCTGAAAACCGCGGACTTGCCGCAAGCGCGGAGAATCACGTCTTCCCGCTGTTTGCTGACCGGGACGCCGCAGACGCCGCCTCTTATAGCCGGAAGATTCAGGTCGTCTCCTATTTTCCGGGCTCGGTTCGCGGCCTGGGACCCGGATCGGAAGTGACCATGCATGGGCTGACCATCGGCCACGTAACCGATGTGCGGCTGCTCTTCGATCCCGCCGGCGATTCGGTTCGCGCGCCGGTTCATTATGAGGTTGAACCGGAACGCATTCTCGGCCTTGGATCGAAGGCGGCCTTTGCTTCCCCGCTGGTTGCCGCTGCTGCGATGAGCGCGAAAGGTCTGCGTGCGTCCCTGCAGACGGTCAGCCTGCTCACCGGCCAGCAGGTCGTATCGCTCGAATTCGTCCCCGATGCGCCGCCGGTGCCGGCGAGCACGGAAGGCGAGGCTTTCGTGCTGCCGACAATGGATGGCGGCGGCATTGCCGGTTTGGAAGCCTCTGCTGCGACGCTCCTCAACAAGCTCAATGACCTGCCGTTTTCCGAGATCGGCAAAAATATCGACGGGATTCTCGCCTCGGTGAATGATCTTACCAAGAGTGCCCAGACGCGCCAGACCCTGACGGATATTGCCAGCACGATGGCCAGGGCCAACGATCTGGTTCGTCAACTTGCGACCACAACGGGTCCCGCTTTGCAGCAATTGCCTGCGGTGATGGCGGATTTGCAGAAGGCCCTGGCCAATGTCGACCGGCTGTTTGTGTCGCTCAATACCGGCTATGGCGACAATACCCAGTTCAGCCGCGATCTTGAACGGCTGTTGGTCCAGGTCAACGAGGCGGTGCGCTCTTTCCGATCGCTTGCCGATGTTCTTACCCAGCATCCGGAGGCGCTGATCAAAGGCCGGCCTGATGGAGGAACGCAATGACCCACAGCCGGCAGTGCTTTGTTCTCGCCGCGTTTTGGCTGACGGCGCTGCTGGTCGGCTGCGCCTCCCCGGACCCGAAGCTTTACACGATCGCGGCCGTAGCCAGCGCCGGGGCCGATCAAGCCTCGGCCATGACCAAAAGAATCGACGGTGCCAACGTTGTTGTTCTCCGGCAGATCGGACTTGCACGCTATCTCGAGCGGCCGCAGATCGTTCGGTCCTCGGAGAATTACCAGGTGGACGTCCTGGCCAACGATTGGTGGGGTGAGCCGTTGGCGGCCATGCTGAGCCGTGTCTTGGTGGAAGAGCTAGGCCAGCACCTGCCTGAGAGCGTCGTTCTCGGCGAAAGCGGCGCCGTATCTGCCGCGCCGGACACTGTGGTCGAGTTGAATATATCGCGGCTCGACCTCGATGCGGCAGGTAATCTCATTTTGTACGCGCAGGCCAGCGTCAGTTCCAAGGCGCAGGATAAGCCGGCCTTGGAAAGCTTCCGCTTCAGCGTGCGCCCTTCCGCGCCGGGCGTGCAGGCCCAGGTGGCGGCGATCAGCGTCGCCGTCGGCCAGCTTGCCGACAAGCTCGCGCCGATAATCCAGGCGCAAGCGGCGAGACGATGAAACGGCTCTTCACGGATCGGCCGCCGAGATTGACGGCGCCGCAGCTTTGCCAATGCGAGGGGTGCGGCCTGTTGCAAACGGCGCCCGCTCTGGCGCCGGGCATGACGGCGCAGTGCGTGCGTTGCGGCGTTACCCTGGTCAGCCTCACCACGCATCCTCTGGGTCACAGCATCGCGCTCACCTTGGGGGCCGTTGTGCTGCTGGCCGTCATGTGCACGACCAGTCTCATGAGCGTGCAGACCGCAGGCATCATGCTGCATGCCGGTCTATTCTCGGGACCGGAGGAACTCGCCCGCCGCGGCATGGCAGGGCTCGGCATCGTCGTCGTCTTCGTGACCGCCTTGGCGCCTAGCGGTAAACTGATCGGTACGCTCTACGTGCTGGTCCGGCTGCATGAAGCCAGGCCGCCGTCCCATTTGCGCCGCGTCTTCGTCCTGGTCGAGAAGTTACGGCCCTGGTCCATGATTGAGGTCTTTGTCCTCGGCGTGTTCGTCGCCTATGTGAAGCTTGGGGACCTGGTGCATATCACGCTCGATACCGGCGTTTACGCGCTGATAGCGCTGACCATTGTGATCATCTGGGCGGATAGCGCGCTCGACCGTGAAATGATCTGGGAACGGCTGGGCGGCAGCGCCGGCACCAGGGCCGGGTCCCCCGTCGCCGTACAGGCCGGCGATGGCGATAGCGCCGAAGCGATCGGTTGCGAGACCTGCAGACTGGTGAGCATCCGACGCGCCGCGATGCCCTATTGTCCGCGATGCCGTTCGCACCTGCATCGCCGCAAACCCAACAGCCTGTCGCGGACCTGGGCGCTCACCTTGGCCGCCGCGATCCTCTATGTGCCGGCGAATTATTTTCCGGTGCTGACGGTGATGCAGCTCGGCGCCGGCGCCCCGAGCACCATCCTCGGCGGGGTCGAAGAATTGCTGGATGCCCGCATGTACCCGCTGGCGGCATTGGTGTTTTTTGCCAGCATCGCGGTGCCGATGCTCAAGCTGGTGGGGCTGACAATCATGCTGATTTCCGCCCAGGCCGGTAGCCCGGCATGGTTGCGGGACCGTACGCGGCTTTACTATATCGTACGCTGGATCGGGCGCTGGTCGATGATCGACATCTTCATGGAGGCGCTGCTGGGTGCGCTGGTTCGCTTCGGCAGCGTCATCACGATCGAGCCCGGTATCGGCGCCGTGGCATTCTGCGGCGTCGTCATCCTGACGATGGTTGCGGCAGAAACATTCGATCCGCGATTGATGTGGGACGCGGCGGCTGCCCGACCGAAGCAAGCGACGGGTAGGGTTCCACAAGGGTAAACCAGACACCCCGGTTACGCAGCATCGCGACCTACCGTCCTGCATCCGGGCTTCAGCACTCTTTCAAGGTGTCCGCGGATAGTGGTGCAGTTTCGGCTGGCCGGCGGAAGCCGGACGCCCCGGGCCCCCAGGTCGTCAAGGATGCTGTCAATGAATGTGACGCCAATCCGTCATATTTCCACATTCAGCAATATTTTGATCGAAACATCTAGTTCATCAAACGGTCATGGCGCGCTCCTAGATTTCCCGCTCCGGACGCTTCGCATCATGAAGGTCCCGTGCGCGAGCTTATTTCCAAACAGGAGAGCGGTATGTTCAATCGGTGGGGTAGTTTGATTCTGGCGGCCGGCGCGGCTGTCTGTGTCGGCGCTGCGGCAGCGCCGGCCTATGCGGCCAATGCGGCGGATTGTCCGAATGGCGGCGAAGTGCGGTTCGGCGTCGAACCCTATGACACGGCGCCGAAGCTCGCCCCCATCTACGAACATATCGGCAAGCTGATCGGCGACAAGGTCGGCTGCGACGTCAAGGTCTTCGTCACCACCAATTACAATGCCGAGATCGAGGCGATGCGCAGCGGCAAGCTGGAACTGGGCGAATTCGGCCCGCTCGGCTACGTGCTCGCGCATCAGGTTGCCAAGGCCCAAGCCATCGCCACCTTTGCCGACAAGCAGGGCAATCCCTCGACCTATTGGGCCAGCATCATCACCTGGCCGGGCTCCGACGTGAAGACGATGCAGGACATCAAGGGCCATTCCTTCGCCTTTTCCGATCCGGCCTCGACCTCCGGCCATCTCTTTCCGGCCTATGCGCTGCGCAAGGCCGGCATCGATCCCGACAACGATGTGAAGGCGCTCTATGCCGGCAGCCATACGGCATCCTTCGAGGCGCTGCACAATCACAAGGTGGACGTGGGCGAACTCAACAGCCAGCAGCTGGAGGCGGCGACGCAGCGCGGCGCCTATAAGGACGGCGATGTCGTGTTTCTGTGGAAATCAGATCCGATCCCCCTCGACCCGATCGCCATCCGCGGCGACCTCGAAGACGGCTTCAAGAAGCGGCTGACCGATGCCGTGCAGAATCTCGATCTCTCGCAGCTCTCCGCGGCCGACCTCAAGATCATCGGCGACGACGGCGGCAAGCTGGTGCCGCAGAGCGACGCCGCCTATGACAACATCCGCGATCTCGTGAAGACCCTGAACATCGATCTCGCCAAGCTGGACTGATCGACACCGGAGCAAGCACCGGGTTTGAACGATTCCGCCGCGGCGGAGAGGAGGTTCCATGCTGGAAGTTCGTGGTCTTTGCCTGACCTATCCCAACGGCAAGCAGGCCCTGAATAACGTCAACCTCACCGTTCGGCCCGGTGAACTGGTCATCGTGCTGGGGGGCAACGGCAGCGGCAAGACCACGCTGCTGCGTTGCCTGACCCGCACGCTTCAGCCGACCGCCGGCCAGGTCTCGGTCAATAACCGCGACCTGACCGGCCTCAGCGGCGAAAAGCTGCGCCAGGCCCGCATGGCCCTGGCGCTGATTTCCCAGCATGCCAGCCTGGTCCGGCGACGCAGCGTCTGCGCCAACGTGGCCGCGGGCGCGCTCGGTCACTATTCGGATCTGCTCACCTCACTCGGGCGCTTGCCGCGGCCGGAGATGGAAATGGCGCTCGGCTATCTCGCCGAGGTCGGGCTCGAACACCTGGCGGGACAGCGCGCCGGCACCCTGTCGGGCGGCCAGGCGCAGCGCGTGGCGATCGCCCGCGCCCTGGCCCAGCGGCCCCGTGCTTTGCTGGCCGACGAACCGGTGGCAAGCCTCGACCCGGAAGCGGCCGAAGAGATCATGCGGCTGTTGAAGCGCCTCGCCAAGGACGACAATCTCGCTGTGCTCTGCGTCCTGCATCAGGTCGATCTCGCTTTCGGCCATGCGGACCGCGTGGTCGGCATCCGTGCCGGCCAGGTCGCTTTCGATCTGCCGCGCGAGGAGCTGTCGCGCGACCGCATCCGCAACCTCTATCTGAGTGAAGCCGCGTGACCGACCGCCTGACCGACCGACTGACAGCTATCGACAATCGCCTTCGCATGACGGTCGCGCAGGCCGGGTACAAGCAGCCGGGTTTCGGCGGCGCCATCCAGTTCACCATCCTGCTCGCCTGCATCGCGGTCATCGCGCAATCGCTCTACGTGGTGGAGGCGCGGCCGCAGGACCTCATCACCGGCGCGCATGGCATGGCCGATATCATCCGCCGCGCCATGCCGCCCGATTTCTCGAAATTCCGCAGCGAGATCTGGCCGACCCTGGAGACCATCGACATCGCCATTTTCGGCACCGTCGCCGGCGTCGTCATGGCCCTGCCGCTGGCCGTTTTGGCGGCCGCCAATGTGACCCCGGCGCGCTGGCTCTATTATGTGGCGCGCGGCATCATCGGTTTCACCCGCGCGGTACCCGATCTCGTCTGGGCGCTGCTCTTCGTCGCCGCCGTCGGCCTCGGCCCGTTTCCCGGCGCCCTTGCGCTGGCGGTCCATTCGATCGGCATGCTGGGGCGGCTCTTTGCCGAGGTCATCGAGCAGATGGATATGGCGCCGGTCGAAGCATTGTCGCTGACAGGCGCCCGGCGGATGCAGGTCTTCAGCCACAGCGTCCTGCCCTCCGTCATCCCCTCGCTGCTCGGCATCACCCTCTACCGGCTGGACGAGAATATCCGCTCCTCGCTGGTGCTCGGCTTCGTCGGGGCCGGCGGCATCGGCTTCCAGCTTCTCACGGCGATGAACCTCTTCCAATACCAGGAGGTCTCGCTGCTGCTGATCATCGTCTTCGTGGTGGTGCTGGCGGCGGAACGCGGGTCGGCGATCCTGCGCGCCAGGCTCAGCTAATCCTCGTCTGCGCCCTTGAGGTGCAGCGCGAAGCCGGACGCACCCGCATCGCCCAGCTCGGGACGGAGCTGCATGCCGGGGATCAGGTAGTCGCCGCCATTCTGCCGGCGATAGGGGATCGGCGCGGTGGTGGCGAGGCTGCGCATCCGCGCGCGCAGGCTGTCGGCGATCGTCTCGAAGCCGGCCGCGTCGAGGCGATCGACCCGGTAGGCCACGAAGGGCGGCAGCACCTCATAGCCCGGATAATAGAGGATGCCGTGATTGATCGGGAACAGCAGGTCGTCGATCGGCCCGTTGATGCCGCGCGCGCTGTAATGCTCCTCCCAGCCGCCGGCGGTGACGATCAGCATGGCGCGCTTGCCCGCCAGTGTTCCCTCGCCGTAGCGGTCGCCCCATCTCTGATCGCTGTGCTCGCCGACGCCATAAGCGAAGCCATAGGCATAGACCCGGTCGACCCAGCCCTTGAGGATCGCCGGCATGCTGAACCACCAGAGCGGAAACTGCAGGATCAGCAGATCGGCCCAGAACAGCTTTTCGATCTCGGCTTTCACATCCGCCGTCAGCGCGCCGGCCTCAAAGGCCTGTTTGGAGGCGGCGGCCGGCTGCAGCCGTGCCGCGGGCGCCAGTAATGGGAAGTCGTCGCGGTCGACCTCGGACTTCCAGCCATCGGCATAGAGGTCGGAAACCTGTACGTCGTGGCCCTGGGCGCGGAGCTCGGCGACGGCGGCATCGCGCAGCGCGCCGTTGAGGGAATGTCGCTCGGGATGAGCAAAGACAAGCAGGACTTTCATGGCGGCACCAATCCTTTGAAGGACAACGGAGCTTCAGGTAGACGTTGGCTGGCCAATCCGCTAGATGTGGCAAATGCATATGATTTTGCCGAAAAATGGATAAATCTGACATTACGCTGGAGCGCATGCGGAGCTTCGTGCGTGTCGCCGAGCGCGGCAGCCTGTCGGCGGTGGCGCGCCAGCTCGGCCTCGGCCAGTCGACCATCACCCGGCATCTGCGCGAACTCGAAGCGGCGGTCGGCGTGCCGCTGCTCAGCCGCACCACAAGGCGGGTCGCGCTGACCGATGAAGGCAGCCGCTATTATGTCCACTGCGTGCAGATCCTCCGCCTCGTCGACCAGGCCGGCGATGAGGCGCGCGGCGCGCGCGGGGAACCGGCCGGCATCATCCGCCTCTCCTGCACCGCGGCGTTCGGGGTGCTGCATGTCAGCCGGCTGATCTTCGCCTTCCAGGATCGCTATCCGGATATCGGCGTCGATCTCAGCCTCACCGATGAGCGCATCGATCTGGTGCATGAGGGCGTCGATATCGCGCTGCGCCTGGGGCCGCTCACCGACAGCTCGATGAAACTGCGGGCACTGGGTGCCAGCCGGCGTCTGCTGGTGGCGGCGCCGGCTTATCTGGCGGCGCATGGGCGGCCCGTTATGCCGCAGGATCTGGCGGTCCATCAGGGCATTCGCATGTCGAACATCGCCGGCAGCGACATGCTCGACCTGCGGGGGCCGGATGGCGAGCGCCATGCAATTCCCTTCGGCGGACGATTGCGGGTCGATCATGGGCTCGCCGCGCGCGAGGCGCTCATCGCCGGACGCGGCATCGGCCCCGCGCATCATTGGCTGGTCGACGATCTCCTCGCCGCCGGCCGGCTCGAAGCGATCCTCGCCGACTATGCGCCGGCGCCGGTGCCGCTCAACATGCTGATCGTGCCGGAGCGCGCCGGCATCGCGCGGGTCCGGCTGCTGGTCGACTTTCTGGCCGACGCGATCGCCCGCGTGCCGGGAATCGACACCTCGCGGCCGGGGCGCTAGGCCGACACGCGATCTCGCCGTGCTACGCCCCCAGCAGCCGCAGCAAGGCGTTTCCCGCCGTGGCCAAGGTGTGGCTGTTGTCGATTTCGATGATCGGGCGCGCCAGCGGGTCGAGATCGATCTGCCGCTCGATCCGGGCCCGGATGTCGCCGCCCGATTCCCGCTTGCGGGATTCCAGCCTTGCCAGGCGAATGTCTGCCGGCGCCGTGACGAGGACCGGCTGCAGATCGGGATAGAGCGCCGTCGCCTCGGCGAGATAGGCGCGCGAGCCGTTGACCACCACGGCGCTGCCGCTCTTCAGCCAGAGATCGATCTCGCGGCCGATGCCATAGCGCAGTCCGTGGCTTTGCCAGTTGAGCGCGAACCAGCCGGCCTGGCGACGGTTCTCGAATTCCGCTTCCGACAGGGCGACATGATTTTCCGTATCGGCGCTGGGCGGCCGGGTGATGTAGCGATGCGCGAAGGCCGCCTTCGCCGGATTGCCGTTGGCGCGCGCAAAGCCGATGACGCTGTCCTTGCCGGCGCCGGACGGGCCCATCACATAGACGAGGCGGCCGGCCATCACGCCGCCCATCACGCCGACCGTGCCGCCACGACGTCAAGATCGGCGTATTTGCGGGCGAAGTCGGCGGCATCCAGGGTGCGGAAATCCGGTATTGCGGCGCGCAGCTGCGCCGGTTTCCAATCCCACCAGGCGATCTGTTTCAGCAGCGCCTCGGTCTCTTCATCGACCCGGCGCCGGATGACGCGGGCGGGATTGCCGGCGACGATGGTGTAATCCGGCACATCCTTGGTCACCACCGATCCGGCGCCGACCGCAGCACCGGTGCCGATCGATCTTCCCGGCAGCACGACGGCGTTATGGCCGAGCCAGACGTCGTGCCCCACGGTCACGCGATGCGCCCGGCGCCAGGCGAAGATATCGGCGTCGTCGCTGTCGGCCAGGTGATGCGAACGGCTGCGATAGGTGAAGTGATGCTGGCTGGCGCGGCCGGTCGGGTGATTGGTGGGATTGAGCCGGACGCCGGCCGCGATATTGCAGAACTTGCCGATCACGGCATTGAAGAGATCGGCGCCATGGACCGCATAGGACCAGTCGCCGAAATCCACTTCCAGAAATTTGCAGTCGGGACCGACGACGGTCCAGGCACCGAAGCGGCTGGCCTTGACGAAGGCGCTGGGATGCAGCATCGGCTCCTCGGTCATGGTGCGGCCGTCGGCCCAGGGATGCTCGGGTTCGCCTTGCTCGCGGAGATACATTTTCTCGCAGACATACATGATCAGGCCACCCGCTCGCCCTGGCACCACACCATGCTGGCCACCGGCAGGGAGCCGCGCTGGGCGACCCGCACCAGATCGGCGCGCAGGCCGATTTCGATCCGCCCGCGGTCGAACAGCCCCATGGCCGCCGCCGGATTGGCGGTGGCGAGCCGCACCGCTTCCGGCAGCGAATAACCGGCCTTTTCCGCCAAGCGGAAGGTTGCCGGCAGCAGGCTGGCCGGCACGTAATCGGAGGAGAGGATATTGACCAGGCCGCGCTCGGCCAGGGCCAGCGCCGAGACATTGCCGGAATGCGACCGTCCGCGCACCACATTGGGGGCGCCGCTCAGGATGTCGATGTCGTGTTCGCGCAGGGCCGCCGCCGCCTCGAAGGTGGTGGGGAATTCCGCGACGACGGCGCCGGCTTCCGCCGCCTCCGCCGCATGGGCCGGTGTCGCATCGTCATGGCTCGCCAGTTTGATGCGGCGACTGCGCGCCAGCTCGATCACCGCCGCCTTGTTGGCATCGCCATGCTGCGCGCGGTCGGCGCGGCAGCGGGCGACGAAGGCCTCCAGCTCGCCTTCGCTCAGCTGATACTTGTTCTTGTAATAGGACTCATACTGCGCCAGATCGGCGAATTGCCGCTGGCCTGGCGTATGGTCCATCAGCGAGAGCAGGCGCAGGCTCGGCGTATCGGACAGATGCTCCAGGTGATCCAGCAGCCCGCCATGCGAAATCTCGCAGCGCAGATGCAGGAAGTGCTCGACCCGCAGCATGTCCTGCTGCTGGCAGGCGGCGAGGCCCTCGACCATATCGGTCAAGGTGCGCAGCCGGTCGCTGCCGTGATGGATGTCGCCGACCGCCACCGAATCGAAAACCGTGGTGATGCCGGCCGTGGCGATCTGCGCATCATGCGCCACCACCGCCGACTCCGCCGGCCAATGCACCTTGGGGCGCGGCGCGATATGCCTGTCGAGATTGTCGGTGTGCAGTTCAATCATGCCCGGCATCACCACATCGCCCTTGCAGTCGATGGCGCCGGGGATGGAGCTGGGGCCGCTGTCGATCTCGGCGATCATGCCGTCGCGCAGCAGCAGGCTGCCCTCGATGACATCGTCCGGGGTTACGATGCGGCAACCGGTCAAGGCGATCTCGGACATTATGCAGCCTGTTCTCTCAGAGGGACGGAATAGAAGCGCGTCGCCAAAGCGGCCCGCGTGGCTTCCTCGTGGCAGATGGCGATGATGGCCGTGCCGCGCGCGCGGGCTTCTGCCAGCAGGGCGATGACGGTGGCGCGGTTGGCGGGGTCGAGCGAAGCGGTCGGCTCGTCGACCAGCAGGATCGGGTGGCCGGCGATCAGGCCGCGGGCGATATTGACGCGCTGCTGCTCGCCGCCGGAGAAGGTCGCCGGCGGCAAATCCCAGAAGCGTTGCGGCAAGGCCAGGCGCTCGAGCAGCGCTGCGGCGCGCGACCTTGCGGCCTGCCGCTCGATGCCGAGTGCGAGCAGCGGCTCGGCGACGATCTCGATGGTGGGGACGCGGGGAATGACGCGCAGGAACTGGCTGATATAGCCGAGGGTGCGCCGACGCAGGCCCAGGATCTGTCGTGGCGTTGCCTGAACGAGATCGACGGCCGTGTCGTCCTTGCGGATCAGGATGGCGCCCGCATCGGCGCGATAATTGCCATAGAGCGTGCGCATCAAGGTACTCTTGCCGGCACCTGACGGCCCGTCCAGCACGACGCATTCGCCGGCATGGGCGGCGAGGTCGATATCGGACAACACGGCGAGGCGCAGTCCTTCGCGCGCATGAAGGGTGAAGCTCTTCGCCAGCCGGCGGGTCTCCAGGGCCGGCAGCATCTTTTCCGTCGCCATATCGGTCATAGCTGCAGCACCGAGGAAACCAGAAGCTGGGTATAGGGTTGATGCGGATCGTCGAGCACCTGGTCGGTCAGGCCGGATTCGATGATGCGCCCGGCCTGCATCACCATCAGCCGGTCGGCCAGCAGGCGG
>DATLIX010000150.1:0-11468 GCA_035539215.1 Dongiaceae bacterium
CACCAGCTCTTGTTCCATAATCTCTTCCTCATCAACCACCATCGTGCCAGGCTTGTCCTCGAAGCTCGAGAGGACCTGCAAACGGACGCGATGCTTCATCGCCATTTCCACCGAGCGGATCTGCAGGACCTTGGCGCCCAGGGACGCCATCTCCAGCATTTCCTCATAGGTGATCTTATCAAGCTTGCGGGCTTTCGCCACGATTCGGGGATCCGTCGTATAGACCCCGTCGACATCGGTGAAGATATCGCAGCGATCCGCCTTGAGCGCCGCCGCCAGGGCGACCGCCGAGGTATCCGAGCCGCCGCGCCCCAGGGTCGTCACCCGGTTGTCGGAACCGAGCCCCTGGAAACCGGCCACCACCGCGACCTGGCCTCTGGCCATGCGCGCCAGCATATCGGTCGTGTCGATCTCGTTGATGCGGGCCTTGCCATGGGCATCGTCGGTGCGAATCGGTATCTGCCAGCCGAGCCAGGACCGGGCGTCGATGCCGATCTCCTGCAGGGCGATCGCCGTCAGGCCGCAGGTCACCTGCTCGCCGGAGGCCACCACCGTATCGTATTCACGGGCGTCATGCAGGGGCGAGAGCTCGCTGCACCAGGCGACCAGCTGATTGGTCTGGCCGGACATGGCCGAAACCACCACCGCCACCTCATGGCCGGCCTCGATCTCGCGTTTGACCCGCTGCGCTACCGCCTTGATGCGTTCGATGGTGCCGACAGAGGTACCGCCGAATTTCATGACTATACGAGTTTTACGGGCGTTTTCGGTCATTTGCGGGGCATTCATCGTGGTCCGGGGTCCCTGGCCGGTCCGTCCATTTGACAGCATCAAAATGATTGAGTAACCGGCGGCGGCTATCCATACTCATTTGCGCCCGACGAAGCAAGCCTAAGCCCCGGTTTTTCCGCCTTTTTGCAGCCAGATGATTGATTATCACATGAGCCTCGGCACCACCCCTACCCAATCCGGCCCCCTGCACCCGCACGGCAGCACCGTCGACCATGAGGAGGTGGCGAAATTCACCGCCATGGCCGAGGCCTGGTGGGATCCGCAAGGCAAATTCCGTCCCCTGCACCGGCTCAACCCGGTCCGGGTGGAATACATCGTCGATATGGTAAAAAAACATTTCGGCGGTTCCGAAGCAGCCGACGGCAGCACGACCGCGACGCCGCTGGCCGGGTTGGCCATGCTGGATATCGGCTGCGGCGGCGGCCTGCTGGCCGAACCGCTGGCGCGATTGGGCGCCCAGGTGACCGGCATCGATGCCGCCGAGCGCAACATCGCCATTGCCCGCGCCCATGCCGAACAGACCGGCACGCGGATCACCTATCTGCCTTGCGCCGCCGAGGACCTGCTCAGCGGGCAGCAGCATGGCCAGCAGCGCTTCGACGTGGTGCTGGCGATGGAAGTGATCGAGCATGTCAGCGATCCGGCGGTCTTTCTCGCCACCGCCGCGGCCTTGATGAAGCCGAACGGCCTTTTGTTCGTGGCCACGCTCAACCGCACGGTCAAATCCTATGCGCTGGCGATCGTCGGTGCCGAATACATCATGCGCTGGCTGCCGCGTGGCACCCATGACTGGCGCAAATTCATGCGGCCCTCGGAAATCGCCCGCCCCCTGCGCCAGGCCGGACTGGCCATCCACGATATCGCCGGCGTGACCTATCACCCGCTCAGTGATCGCTGGCAGCGCAGCCGCGATCTCGACGTCAATTACATGCTCTGCGCCAGCCACTGACAGGGTCAGCAGCGCGCCCGCGCCGGCGCGCATTCGAGTTCAGGAAGCTGTTCGGGACGTTGGCGGGGGGATCGGCGTGGCCGCCGGAGAGAATCTCAGGCGGGCAGAATCTCAGGCGTCGGAACGGGGCAGCCAGGGAATACGGGCGACATCGATGCCCTCGTCGTTCAGTTCCTGGAAATCGTCGTCGCTGGCCTCGCCGTAAATGCCGCGGGCCTCGGTTTCGCCATAATGGATCTTGCGCGCCTCATCGGCAAAGCGATCGCCGACATAGTCGCAATTGTCTTCCACCTTGGTGCGAATCTCCTGCAGCTGGCGCTTCACCTCGGCCGCGGCGATCGCCATCTGCTTCTGCTCGTCGGCCCGCGCCTTTTCGCCGCCGCCGATACGCGGCGCCATGAGCGCCTTGCCGATCGATTTATTGCCGCAGACCGGGCATTCGACGGATTTCCGCGCCAATTGCTTGTCGCAGGTCTGGCCGTCCTTGAACCAGGTTTCGAATTGATGCTCTTTCTGGCACTTCAATTGATACAAAATCATCATCGATCACACTAAGCTGCAAGCAGCGGCAGACCATGCTACCAAAGCTTTCCATCTCTCTTCGTTAACAGATGTGTCATCTGGAGGCGACAGACAAGATGCTCGGCACGGCCAGAAGCGCATCCGGGTCATGCACCGGCGCAACACAGCCGGCCGGCAGGGCCTGAGGCGATAGGAAAATGAGCGGCACCGAAGATCCTGCCACGAGGGATTCTGCCACAGAGAATTCCACTGCGGGGTGTCACGCCCCAGGATGTCACGCCCCGTCGGGCGAACCCAGCCCCTGGATAACCCGATATGCCGGTTTACTGCCCGCGAACGGCCAAATTCTCGATCTGGCGGCGGGATCGGGGCGCCATACCCGTTATTTGAGCCAGCTGGGCCGATCCGTCCTGGCGGTCGACCGCGATATCGGCGGTCTTGCCGATCTGCGGACGGTATCCGGCATCGACATCCTCCAGATCGACCTCGAATCCGCCACCGGCTGGCCGTTTCCCGCCCGCCAGTTCACCGGCATCGTGGTGACCAACTACCTGCACCGGCCGCTGCTGCCCTTCCTCGGCGGCGCCCTGCTACCGGGCGGAATCCTGCTCTACGAGACCTTCGCGACCGGCAATGAGAAATTCGGACGTCCCAGCAACCCGGCCTTCCTGCTGCAACCCGGCGAGTTGCTGCGCGTGGCGCAGGCGGCGGGCCTGATGGTGATGGCCTATGAACATGGTGAGGTGACGTCGCCCCGTCCTGCCGTCATCCAGCATATCGCGGCGCGAAAATCGGGCTGATTCGCTGCGACAGAGTCAGAAATCAGCTCGCCGCCACCGGCCTGGCGGGCGCGGCAAAGCCGCGATCATGGCGCAAGGCCGGCACCGCGTGGCGTGCCGCCAGAACCTTCGCCGGGTCGATCTCGGCGGTAATCACACCGGGCTCGCTGCCGGCATCGGCCAAGACCTCGCCCCAGGGCGCGATGATCAGCGAATGGCCATAGGTGCGGCGGCCCTCGGCATGGGTGCCGCATTGTGCCGGCGCGAAGACGAAGCAACCGGTTTCGATCGCCCGCGCGCGCAGCAGCACATGCCAATGCGCCTCCCCGGTCGGTACGGTGAAAGCGGCCGGCACGGTGAGGAAGATGGCGCCCGCCTGAGCCAGGGTCCGGTGCAGATAGGCAAAGCGCAGGTCATAGCAAATGGTGAGGCCTAGCCCGCCCCAGGGCGTCTCCGCCACGACACCCTGATCGCCCGGCTGTACGGTCGCGGATTCGCGATAGACCTCGCCATTCGGCAAATCGACATCGAAGACATGGATCTTGTCGTACCGCGCCCGGACCTTGCCGTCCGGACCGAACAGGAAGCTGCGGTTGGCCAGCTTGCCATTGTCGAGCTTGATCGGCATGGAACCGATCAGCAGCCAGAGGGCATGTTCGTAGGCAAGCGCGGAGAAATACGGCAGGCCAGGATGGCGCGCTTCCGGCAAGGCCTTGGCCAAAGCCAGCTTGCGATCAGGCTCGATGATGCTGGTATTTTCCGGCGTCATCACCAGCCGGGCTCCGCCGGCTGCCGCCTCGCGGATGAAATCGCCGGCAAGCGGCAGATTGGGCTCGATGTCGCGCAGAGATGTCATCTGCACGCAGGCTGCCTTGAAGACCGTCGCTGAAGAACTACTCATGAAGCCCTCACCCATGCTGCCGCGGTGTTCGACCAGACGGCTGGCCGGCAGGCAAGCCGCCAATACATATGATCAAGAATATCAGCAATCGAGCCCAGTGCGCTATCGGCAGTGAGCTCGCGGCGGTCAGCTCAGGGCAGCGCTTCACCGCCGATCGGCTGGCGAATCAGACGGCTTGGCTGAGCAGCGGGCTGAGCCCACCCTGGCGGTCCAGGGCGTAAAGATCGTCACAGCCACCCACATGCTGGCCGTTGATGAAGATCTGCGGCACCGAGGTGCGGCCGCCGGCGCGTTCACGCATCTGGGCGCGCAGCTTGCCGTCGGTCATCACATCGATCTCGGTATAGGGAACGCCCTTAGCCTCGAGCAGTTTCTTGGCCCGGTGGCAGTAGGGGCAAATCATCGTGGTATAGATTTCAACCTGCGCCATGATGCTATCAGCGGCTCCTGGTAGGGCTTCGCGACGATAGCGTTCAACCGACTCCGTCGCCACGAAAGCGTCACGATAACATTTGGCAGTTAACGCATTCTTGGCAAGGGCGTCCTGCTTGCGTCTGCCGCAAGTCTGGCTTGAAGCCAAAATGTTCGTCATTTGTTCCGTACAAAATGTGATGAAGAGCACGAAAAGCCGACGTTGCCGGCAGTCACTCAGCAGATTCACTGCGGTGGGCCAGACCGGCGGCGGCCCCAGATCGGCCGGTCGGATCAGGCGTTCGGATCAAGCGTTCGGGCCCGGCGCTCGGATCAGCCAGTGGGCGCAGTTGACTCACGCGGCCGGATCACCTGGGCCAAAGCCAGAACATCGACCGAAGCGGCACCGGCCGCCAACAGAACCCGGCAACAGCCTTCTGCGGTCGCTCCGGTGGTGACGACGTCGTCGATCAGCAGCACCCTTTTACCTGCGACATCTTGCCGCCCCGGACGGCCCAGGTCGAAGGCACCTTGCACGTTGCGTCGCCGGCCGAGCCGGCTGAGATGCCCCTGCTTTTGGGTGGCGCGCCGACGGTGCAGCAGATCCGGCAGAACCGGCTTGGCACCAAGCCGGCCGAGCGCCTGGGCCAGCACGGCGGCCTGATTGTAGCGGCGCCACAGCAACCGCCGCCAATGCAGCGGCACCGGCGTAAGGAGATCGGTCCCGGCCAGCAGATCGCCGCCCGCTTGCGCCATCCAGCGGGCGAAGGGCTTGGCGAGATCCAGCCGGTCGGCATGTTTGAACGCGAGGATGAGATCGCGGCAACCGTCGTCATAGGCCAAAGCGGCACGTGCGCGGGCAAATGGCGGATGCCGGGCGATGCAGCTGGCGCAAAGAGCGCCCGGCTCGGCCGCGATGTCGAACGGATAGCCGCAACAGGCGCAGCAAGGGGCGGAGAGAAAACGCAGCCCCGCCCAGCAGGACGGGCAGAGGCTTTCCGGCGCGCCCACCAGCGTGCCGCATTTCAGGCAACGCGGCGGCAGCACGGCATCGATCAAATGGCGGCCGAGTCGACCGGAGAGGCGGATCAGCGGCGTCGCGACAGCGGTCTTGAGCATGCATCATTGGCGCATCCGCCGCCGCGGCTTGTCAAGCCGGCCCCGACCGCCGGCCGCGCAACATTGCGCCATTGCGCGGCGCTGTGCCCTGGCCTACTGAAAGACATGAGCAATTCGACCCCGCCGCACGGTCCCGCCGCTTTCGCGGCGACGGTTCCGGCCAAGGCCCGCATCTTCGACCGCCAGCTGCTGCGCCGCCGCCGCGACCGCGCCGCCGCCGCTTTCGGCGCGCACGACTTTCTGATCGCCGAGATTGCCGAGCGCCTGCTCGACCGGCTCGACGATGTCACCCACCGCTTCCCGCTGGCGCTCGATCTCGGTTGCCGGGTCGGAACCCTCGGCGAGTTGCGCGGCGGCCGCGGAGGCATCGAGACGCTGCTGCAGGCCGATCTCTCGCCCGCCATGCTGCGCCAGGCGCGGCGCAACGGCCCCGCCGTGATCGCGGACGAGGAATGGCTGCCGATCCGGCCCGGCGCCGTCGACCTCATCCTCAGCAATCTCAACCTGCATTGGGTCAATGACCTGCCCGGCGCCCTGCTGCAGATTCGCGATGCGCTGAAGCCGGACGGCCTGTTCCTCGGCGCCATGTTCGGCGGCCGCACCCTGCAGGAACTGCGCGACTGCCTGATGCAGGCGGAACTGGCCGAAACCGGCGGCGTCAGCCCGCGCGTCTCGCCCTTCGCCGAAGTCTCCGACGCCGCGGCGTTGATGCAGCGCGCCGGTTTCGCCTTGCCGGTGGTCGATAGCGAGACGGTCACCGTCACCTATGGCGATATCATGAAACTGCTGGCCGATCTGCGCGGCATGGGCGAGGCCAATCTGGTGGTCGACCGCCTGCACCGGCCGACCCGGCGCAGCGTCATCGCCCGCGCCGCAGCACTATACGCGCAGAACTACGCCAATGCCGAAGGGCGCCTCACCGCCACTTTCCAGGTCCTGTTCCTGACCGGCTGGTCGCCGCATGAATCGCAGCAGCAACCGCTGAGACCGGGCAGCGGCAAGACCAACCTCAAGGACTTTCTCGGCGGGAACAACGCCTGATCCGGCTGGCTCGCCTGATCTGCGACGGCTCTCAGAGCAGGTCGAGCAGCATCGGGATGAGCGGTTCGTCGGCCGGCGGCATCGGATAGTCCTTGAGCTGGTGCGGCCGCACCCAGGCGAGCTTCTGGCCCTCCTGCGCGCTGGCGATGCCCTGCCAGCGACGGCAGACGTAAAGCGGCATCAGCAGATGGAAGCGCTCATAGCTGTGCGAGGCGAACGTCAGCGGCGCGAGGCAGCTGGCCTTGACGTCGATTCCCAGCTCCTCGTGCAATTCGCGGATGAGGGCCGCTTCCGGCGTTTCCCCGGCTTCCAGCTTGCCGCCGGGAAACTCCCATAGGCCGGCCAGAGTCTTGCCTGCCGGACGCTGCGCCAGCAGGACGCGGCCGTCGGCATCGACCAGGGCGACGGCGACGACGGTGACGATGCGCTTCACCGGCTTGGGCGGCCAGTCGGCGCGGTCAAGCCGGCGGCGGATCACCTGCAGCGGATGGCCGCGGGCGGGGGCGGAGATTTCTTCGGCGCCATCGACCACGAAGCCGTTCTTCTCCTGCACCCGGTGCGAAGCGAGGTTGGTGGGCACGGCGCTGGCGATCAGCTGCTGCAGGCCGAGCTCCGCGAAAGCGAAATCGATCAGCCGCCGCACCGCCTCGCTGCCATAGCCCTGCGACCAGAACGGCCGGCCGAGCCAATAGCCGAGCTCGCCCGTGGTGGCATGCAGCCCGCGGATGAGGCCGATGCAGCCCAGAAGCTCGCCATCCGCCTTACGGGTAATCGCCAGGTTGAAGGAACCGTCGGGATCGACGGCCGCCTGCGACTGGATGAAATCCACCGCCATCTGGCGCTGATAGGGATAGGGGATCATGGCGGTGTAGCGCACCACGTCCCAGTCATTGACCAGCTCTGTGATGCGATCCGCATCGCCTGCCGCCAGCGGCCGCAGGACGAGGCGCTCGCTCTCCAGCCAGAGAGCGTCGTCGGGATTGGTCGCCAGGGAACGGGTCATCTTGAACTCTTGCTGAATCGGCCGGTCGAGCGGCTGCGATCTTATCGGATCGACCGCCCCGGACTCAATCACCGCTTCTCGGACCCACCTTCCGGGCACAACCTGTGGTTTTTCCGTTTGTCTCAAATACCCGTCATTCGCCGAGGCCGCGGATGCGGATCGCCGGCGGACAGGGCGCATCATTGGAGACGGTGGCCGGGCAGGCAACATAGCCGTTATCGCTGTCGCGGGCGAGGCAGAGGCGGATTTCCGCCAGGCGGTCGCGGTGGCAGACCAGGGCAAGATCGTCTGGCGCCAGGGCCGGATTGGCGGCGATGATGGCCGTTCGCAGAGCATCGGCGCCGATCACCTGGTCGCGGCCCTCCGGCGACAGCATTGCCGGCAACTGGACCCTTTGGCGCAGCCGCTTCGTCAGGGCGACGTAATCGGCCGGCTCAAGGCCGGTACAAGTCCCATGGGTCTGCCACTCATGGCGATAGAGGCCAGGGCTCGGCCAGACCGCGGCGGCGGCGTCGGAGGCCGCGGCCCCGCCGGAACTCGGGCAAGAAGCCGGCCAACCCTCCATCCGACCGGAAGCGGGATCGCGGCGCGGCACCGCGTATTGCGGCCAGAGCCCGTGCACGACGAGGCCGAAATGCTTCTCGGCGGCGCATTGCGTCTGGTCGTCACGGTGCGCCGCGCAATATTCCGGCGACCAGGACAGGCTGAGGATATAGAGGTCGAAATCGCCGCTTTGACCGGCGGCGAATGCCGCCCCAGGCATGCCGGCAAGAGCGCCGAACAGGAGTGCAAACGCCGGCAGAAACCGCCGCCATCTTCCGTGCCGCAACTGCATCCACCGATCTCCATCTTTTTGCGCGGCCAGCATAACTGTCGCGGTATGGAAAGGCATCACCCTGCCCATCCGCTCGCATCGATCCTCGGCAAGTATTCCCTGCCCAACCCTTGTCTGCGGCAAGGTAGGGGGAGATACCCCGCGAAAGCGGGGAGAGGGTGGGGGTTGCCGGGTTGGACCGGATATTTCAATCTCTTTTGCGACAACTCCCTGCGGGAGACAGCGGCAGCCGGGCCGGGTCACGATGCCGGAAGGGCCATTGCTGCGCGCCGGCAACACCGGCTATAGACCAGCAGCATCACAGGCACCGAGGCCGGCACATGTTTCAGATAGCGCGCGAATTCGATGACCTTCTCAGCCCCGCGGGGCGGCGGGTCCTGGCCGGGCGCGACGCGCAGGTCTGCGGCGCGCTGGCCGATCCGCGGCGGCGTTTCATCGCCCTCGACGGCATGGTCGCGCACAGGCAGGCGGAGAACCTGCGCCGCGTGCTGGAAGAAAAAATGCTGCCGCATCTGACCCGCATGGAGGCGCCGATCCCGCCCGAGACCATCTGGGACATGCGGCAGGATTACGAGGAATGGCTGCCGAAGACCGTCCGTGTCATGACCGCCTATCTGGAGAACCGGCGCGGCAAGGCGATGGCGATCGCCCGCGAGATCGGCCTCATCGATCTGCTGTCGAGCGCGAGCTTCATTGCTTTTGCCGAGGCGGTGGCCGGGCGCAAGCTCGATCCCAAAGGCGGCCAGCAGGTGCTGTGCTATGGGCCGGGAGATTATGCCGGGCCACATAACGATCATCACCCGGAGAACAAGCGCGCGGCCCAGGGCTATCTCGACATCCATCTGTCGCTCGCCAATCGCGCCGTGCAGCACCAGTATCTGGTCTATGCCAAGGCCGGGCATTTCACGGAGATCGTGCCGGTGACGAGTCTCGGCGGCCTCACCATCTATCGCCTGCCCTTCTGGCACTATACGACGCCACTGACCGCCGTGCCCGGCAAGGCAGCGCAGGCGCGGCGCTGGTTGCTGCTTGGTACCTTCCTGTATGCAAAGGAAAAGGCGCACAAGGCGGCAGCCTGATTCATCAGCGCCTTCACCAGAAACCGCTTGGCCGGCCGCCGATGAGGCCCGATGCTATCGGCCGCAGCGTGGGGAGCGGCGCGTGAAGATCGGTCTGGGCGGCATCGGCGAGGCTTTTGCGGATCGCAATTTCCGCATCCATACCGTGGGGTCGATTGCCTCATGGCTTAGCTTCTTCATCCAGGAAGTGGCCGTGTCCTGGACGGCCTGGGAACTCGCCCATTCCACCACCTGGCTCGCCGTCGTGGCACTGCTCGAGATTGCCCCGACCGTCGTCATCCTGCCTTGGGGCGGCGTCCTGGCCGACCGTATCGATCGGCTCTGGATCAACTTGGGCACGGCCGTCCTGGCGCTATTCCAGGCCTCGGCGCTGACCGTGCTCGCGGCATCAGGTCATCTGACCATCTGGTGGCTGGCAATCCTGGTCGCCCTGCAGGGGACGATCCACGGCTTCAGCATTCCAGCCCAGTTCGGCATGCTGCCGCGCTTCATCACGCGCCAGCGGCTGTCGGCGGCGATCGCCGTCAATGCTGCCTACACCCAGTTCGCGGTCTTCGCCGGCCCAGCCGCGGCGGGTTGGCTGATCCATGGATTTGGCGTTGCGACGGCCTTTGCCAGCAATATTGTCGGCTATGGGATTTATATCGGCACCGTGCTCTGCCTGAAGACGCCATCGGATTTCCAGCCGCCAGCGCCGAGCGGCAGGTCGCTGCATCAGGATCTGTGGGATGGTGTGCGCTATATCCTCGGGCACCGCGGCATCAGCGCGCTGCTCTTGCTGGCGCTGGTGGGCGATGCCATGGGCAACGCGCTTTATGAGATGCTGCCGGCCTATGCCGATCATGTGCTTGGCATGGGTGTCGGCGGCATGTCCGCGCTGATGACGGCGGGCGGCCTGGGCGCCACCGTCGCCGCTCTCTGGCTCGCCCATGGCGGCAGCAAGGCGGTCTCGCCCGAACGCGTGCTGTGGGCCTTCCTGGCTTATACGATCGCCGTCGCTTGGCTGGTCCTGGTCGACCAGCTTACCCTGGCCCTGGCCGCCATGGTCCTGTTCGGCATCGCCGGCGAGATCCGGCGCACCGGCACCGTCACGCTGCTGCAGCTTTCGATCGCGGAATCGCAGCGCGGCCGTGTCATGGCGACCCGTTTCCTGCTGCAGCGCGTTGCCGCCGGCCTCGGCACCTATATGGTCGGCGCCACCGCCGAGCATCGAGGCCTGCGCCTGCCGATGCTGGTTGCCGTCGGGCTCTCGGTGATCGCCTGGGGATTAACCTTCCGCAAGCGGCAGATGATCATCGCGGCATTCGAGACGCCGACGGCTTCGGCGAGAGCCGACACTATGGCCGCCAATTGAGCGCTGAGCTCACGCCTTCTTGATCACCGAAATGCTGCCATTGGTTTCCAGCACGGCGAGACGCACTTCCTCGGCTTTCTCGCAGCCCGAACTGCGCAGGGCCGCCATCAATTCGTCATGGCTGATCTCTTCCTCGGCCAGCACCGGCTTGAAGACATGGCCGTTGCTGATGAGAACGCGCGGTTGGCCGTCGATCAATTGTTCCAGCTTGCGGTTGCGGCTGGTGGCCATGCTGACCAGGACATTGAGCCCGACCAGGGTGACGGCCGAGATCATGCCGCCGACCAGGGAGTTGTCGCCGCCGTTCATCGAGTTCTGCACGGCATTGCTGAGAATCAGCAGCAGCACCAGATCGAACGGGGTGAGCTGCCCCACCTGGCGCTTGCCGGTCAGGCGCAGGGCGATCAGGAGAAAAGCATAGACGCCCACCGCCCGCAGCACGAACTCCCACCAGGGCAGCGACATTGCGAAGAGCGAATGGGCGACGCTTTCGAGCAAGGCCGGCGGCTTAGTTCGCCATTACCGATTGTTCGGGCATGGTCCCGCCGGCCGCCTTGACGGCCTTGGCATAGGCGCGTTCCGACTTGTAGAGGCCGATGCGCGGCAGATCCTCGCGCGCGACCTTGACGATGCCCTTGCCGCCCGGCAGCACCTTGAGGAAGCCGCCTTCGCGGGCGATCAGG
>DATLIX010000151.1:0-37034 GCA_035539215.1 Dongiaceae bacterium
CTACCAGGACATCATCAGCCGCCTCGGCCTGCGCCGCTAAAATCGAAAGCCCGTCCCGGCTGTGCTGGGGCGGGCTTTTGCTATGCTGATACGGGGCACCGCCTGAACGACCGGGGCGATGGTATCAGCGTAATTCCCCGATGATGAAGCCGGGCCGACGTAAGCAATGTCGCCAGAAAACTGGCCTTCGAGATCTCCCGAATCTTGACATTGTTTTCGCGGGTCCGGCGAACCTCCCGGTCGAAGCTCTATTCTCAGAGATGACTCTGAGAGCTGAAAGGACCCTATCTATATGTTTAAGATCTATCGCAAGGAATTGACCTGGGGCGGCCGCAAGCTGACTCTCGAAACCGGCCGCATCGCCCGTCAGGCGGATGGCGCCGTGCTCGCTACCTATGGCGACACCGTGGTGCTCTGCACCGCCGTCGGCAACAAGGAGCCGAAGCCGGGTGTCGATTTCTTCCCGCTGACCGTCAATTACCAGGAAAAGGCCTTTGCGGCCGGCAAGATCCCCGGCGGCTTCTTCAAGCGTGAAGGCCGTCCGTCGGAAAAGGAAGTGCTGACCTCGCGCCTGATCGATCGGCCGATCCGTCCGCTGTTCCATCCCGGCTACCGCAACGAGACCCAGGTGGTCTGCACCGTTCTCAGCCATGATCTCGAGAACGATCCGGATATCGTCGCCATGATCGGCGCTTCCGCCGCGCTGACGATTTCCGGCATTCCCTTCATGGGCCCGATCGGTGCCGCCCGCGTCGGCTATATCAATGGCGAATACGTCATCAATCCGAAGGCCGAACAGCTCACCGATACCAAGCTGGACCTGGTTCTCGCCGGTACCTCGGAAGGCGTGCTGATGGTCGAATCGGAAGCCCAGGAGCTCTCGGAAGAGATCATGCTGGGCGCCGTCAATTTCGGTTTCGACAGTTTCCAGCCGGTGATCAACGCGATCATCGAACTGGCCGAGCAATGCGCCAAGGAACCCTGGCCGCTCGCCGAGGAAAAGGCGGAGCACAAGGAAGTCTGGGCCGCCTTGCAGGCGCAGTTCTCCGCGCAGCTCGCCGAAGCCTATCGCGAACAGGCCAAGCAGGCGCGTACCGACAAGGTCGCAGCCGTCAAGACGGCCGCCAAGGAAGCCCTCGGCACCGATGACGTGCGCAAGGAACTCGCCGGCAAGCTCTTCAAGGATCTCGAGCGCGATATCGTGCGCGGCAACATCCTGAAGACCGGCACCCGCATCGACGGCCGCGACACCAAGACGGTGCGTCCGATCATCTCCGAAGTGGGCGTGCTGCCGCGTGCCCATGGCTCGGCGCTCTTCACCCGCGGTGAAACCCAGGCGCTGGTCGTCGCCACCCTCGGCACCGGCCAGGACGAGCAGATCATCGACGCGCTGGAAGGCGAATATCGCGAAAACTTCATGCTGCACTACAACTTCCCGCCCTATTCGACCGGCGAAACCGGCCGCATGGGTTCGCCGGGCCGTCGTGAAGTCGGCCATGGGAAGCTCGCCTGGCGGGCGATCCATCCGCTGCTGCCGAAGAAGGAAGACTTCCCCTACACGATGCGTATCGTCTCGGAGATCACCGAGAGCAACGGTTCGTCCTCGATGGCGACGGTCTGCGGCTCGTCACTGAGCCTGATGGATGCCGGCGTGCCGATGGCGCGTCCGGTGGCCGGCATCGCCATGGGCCTGATCAAGGAAAAGGACGGCTTTGCCGTTCTCTCCGACATCCTCGGCGACGAGGATCATCTCGGCGACATGGATTTCAAGGTGGCTGGCACGGAAGCCGGCATCACCGCGCTGCAGATGGACATCAAGATCACCTCGATCACCCGGGAGATCATGAAGATCGCCTTGGAGCAGGCGCATCAGGGCCGCGTCCATATCCTCGGCGAAATGTCGAAGGCGCTGACCGGTGCCCGCGAAGGCGTCAACCAGAACGCGCCGCGCATCACCGTGATCAACATTCCGAAGGACAAGATCCGCGAAGTGATCGGTTCCGGCGGCAAGGTCATCCGCGAGATCTGCGAAGTGACCGGCGCCAAGATCGATATCGAGGACGATGGCACGATCAAGGTGGCCGCCGTCGACGCCACGGCCTCGCAGGCGGCGATCGATTGGATCAAGGGCATCGTTGCCGAACCGGAAGTCGGCCAGATCTATGAAGGCAAGGTCGTCAAGCTGATGGATTTCGGCGCCTTCGTGAACTTCCTCGGCACCCGCGACGGGCTGGTTCACATCAGTGAACTCTCGTCGCAGCGCGTCAAGCAGGTCAGCGACGTGGTCAATGTCGGCGATGTCGTGAGGGTCAAGTGCATCGGCATGGATGACCGTGGCAAGGTCAAGCTCAGCATGAAGTCTGTCGACCAGCAGACCGGCCAGGAGATCACTCCGAAGCAGGCCGAGCCGGCGGAATAACGCCGCCTGACCACCGCAGAGGCGGATTATGAGCGCAACCATGGCGGCATTGAACCTGCCGCGTGTGATCGGTCATCGCGGGGCGGCGGACGCCGCCCCGGAGAACACCCTGGAAAGCTTTGCGGAAGCAAAGCGCCAGGGGGCCGCCTGGGTCGAATTCGACGCCAAGCTGACGGCCGACAATGCCGTCATCCTGCTCCATGACGATACCGTCGACCGCACCAGCAATGGCCGCGGCCCGGCGGCGCAGAAGTCCCTGGCCGATCTGAAGGCGCTGGATGCCGGCGCCTGGTTCGGCCCCAGCTGGGCCGGCGCGCGCATCCCAACCTTGGCCGAGACCATGAGCGAGCTGGCGCGTCTCGATCTCGGCTGCAATATCGAAATCAAACCTTGCCCGGGCCGCGACCGGGAAACCGCCCGCGGTATCGTTGCCGAATTGCGGCGCATCTGGGGCGGCAACCTGCCGGCCGGCGACGGCCAGGGCGGCCGGCTGCCGCTGATTTCCAGCTTTGCCTATGAGAGCCTGCTGGAAACACGTGAAATCGCCCCCGATCTACCGCTGGGCCTGCTGCTGGAGGATGATCCGGCGGATTGGCGCCAGCGGGCGGAGCGGATCGGTGCGGTGTCGATCCATTGCTGGGATCAGAAACTGACTGCCGGCTGGGCCCACGACATCAAAGCCGCCGGCTATGGCCTTCTGGTCTATACGGTCAATGATGTCGACCTCGCCCGCCGTCTGTTCGGCTGGGGCGTCGATGCGGTTTTCACCGATGCGCCGGCGCGGTTGTTGGCTGGACTAGGCTGATAATTTATATATATGGCACTGCCATACAGGTGAGGGCAGGCTGCGGGAAGGTCCCGCGACCAGGCATGCGGATGCCGGCCTACGGATGCCGGGCCTGCGGATGATTGAGTGAAGCGGGGATCGTCCAAGATCGGATCGCCGCATGGGGCGATCCAAGGCGATCCCGCTTTTTGGAGGGTATGGAGTGATGCAGCTGAAGCCTCTGATGATTTCCGGCCGCGAGGTTCTTCCCATTGTCGAGGGCGGCAAGGGCATCTCCGTCTCCAATGGCGAATCTTCCGGCGCCTGGGCCTCGGCCGGCGGCGTCGGCACCTTCTCCGGCGTCAATGCCGATTTCTACGACGAGAGCGGCAAGCTGGTGCCGCAGGTCTATCACGGCAAGACCCGGCGCGAGCGCCATGAAGAGCTGCTGAACTACGCCATCAAGGGCGGCATCACCCAGGCGCGCATCGCCCATGAGACCTCGAATGGCCAGGGCCGCATCCACATGAACGTGTTGTGGGAAATGGGCGGTTCGGAACGCGTGCTGCATGGCGTGCTGGAAGGGGCGAAGGGCCTGATCCACGGCGTCACCTGCGGGGCCGGCATGCCCTATCGCATTGCCGAGATCTGCGCCGAATATGGCGTGCATTATTATCCCATCGTCTCCTCGGCCCGCGCCTTCCGGGCCTTGTGGAAGCGCGCCTATCACAAGTTCAAGGATTGGCTCGGCGCCGTGGTCTATGAGGATCCCTGGCTGGCCGGCGGCCATAA
Source organism: Dongiaceae bacterium (assembly GCA_035539215.1). GTDB lineage: Bacteria > Pseudomonadota > Alphaproteobacteria > Dongiales > Dongiaceae > Dongia_B. The sequence continues at coordinate 3,978 of DATLIX010000151.1, forward strand.
CGGCCTTTCCAACAGCGAGGATCCGACCAAGCCCGGCGATCCGCTGCCGCGGGTGCGCGAATTGCGCAAGATGATGCGCGATGAATGCGACCTCGGCGACACGCCTGTCGTCATGGCCGGCGGTGTCTGGTGGCTCAGCGAATGGGCCGACTGGATCGACAATCCGGAGCTCGGCCCGGTCGCTTTCCAGTTCGGCACGCGGCCGCTGATCACCCAGGAAAGCCCGATTTCCGATGCCTGGAAGAAGCGCTTGATGACCCTCAACAAGGGCGATGTCTTCCTCAATCGCTTCAGCCCCACGGGCTTCTATTCATCGGCGGTCGACAACGCCTTCATCGGCAATCTGCGCGGCCGTTCGGAGCGCCAGGTTGCCTACAACACCCATAAGGTCGGCGAACATGACTGGGCCTTCCCGGTCGGTGCGCGCGGGCGCCTGGTCTATCTGACGGCGGCCGATAAATTGCGCGCCGAGGAATGGGTGCGACAGGGCTACAAGGAAGCGATGCGGACACCGGACGGCACGCTGATCTTCGTGACGCCGCAAGAGGAAAACGAGATCCTCACCGATCAGATCAACTGCATGGGCTGCCTCAGCGCCTGCGGCTTCTCCAACTGGTCGCAGGATGAAAGCGGCACCACCGGCAAGAAGGCCGATCCGCGCTCCTTCTGCATCCAGAAGACGCTGCAGGAAATCAGCCATTCCGATCGCACCGAGGATCAGCTGATGTTCGCCGGCCACAATGCCTATCGCTTCAAGGACGATCCCTTCTATGCCGGCGGCTTCGTGCCGACGGTGAAGCAGCTGGTCGACCGCATCGCGACGGGTTATTGAGCCGCGGGATTTTTCCGCCGCACGGATTATTCAGCACGAGACGGGAGCGAACATGGCCGGCGAAGGGACTGATCTGCAGCACTGGCCGACCGATCTCCTGGCGCGCGACTTCGCCGATGCCCGCGTTCTCGTCACTGGCAGCAGCCGCGGCATCGGCGCCGCCGTGGCGCTGGCCCTTGCCGAACTCGGCGCGCATGTCGCCTTGCATGGCCGCAGCGCCAGTGACGGCCTGTGGTCCCTGGCCGATCGCCTGAATGCTGCCGGCGGCCGCAAGGCGGTCGTCGTTACCGGCGATTTCGGCGTGGCGGCGGAAACCCGCCTGGCGGTCGACAAGGCCGTGGAAGGTCTCGGCGGGCTCGATATCCTGATCAACAATGCGGGCACCATGATGGGCCGGCATCCGGCCGAAAGCCTCAGCGAAGAAACCTTCGACCGCATCCTGTCGCTCAATGCGAAATCGCTGCTGACGGCCTGCCAGGCTGCCTATCCGGCCCTGTGCCAGTCGCGCCGCCCCAGTATCGTCAACACCACCTCGATCTCGGCCCGCACCGGCGGCAGCCCGGGCTCGCTCGCCTATAGCGGCGCCAAGGCCTTCGTCTCGACGGCGACCCGTAGCCTCGCGGTGGAATGGGCGCCCAAGGGCATCCGGGTCAACGCGGTCTCGCCCGGCACCATCGATACCGATTTCCACCAGCGTTATTCCTCGCCGGAGAAACTGGCGGCGACAGCGGCCAAACTGCCGTTGCAGCGTCTCGGCCGGGCCGAGGATTGCGTCGGCGCCTATCTCTTCCTCGCCTCGCCCAGCCTCGCCGGCTACATCACGGGCCAGGTGATCGAGGTCAATGGCGGCGCCTTGATGCCGTAATTCGTCCGGCCGCCTGGACTGTTTCTGTCCGATCAATCGACTTGGCTGTAATGCGAGCGAGTTAGCGGCCAGTTCGGAACAATTTTAAAAAGCACTTCAAAAAAACCGGTTTTTCCTGCATAGTTTAGCGATGAATGAAACACGTCCTTTCGCCCCGATCGTCCAGCGCTTGCGCGCTGCCGGCCTGAGGCCGACGCGTCAGCGCCTGTCCCTGGCGAAACTGCTCTTTGACGGTGGCGACCGGCATCTGACGGCCGAACAGCTGCATGATCTGGCGAGCGAAGCGCGCATCCCGGTGTCGCTGGCGACGGTCTATAACACCCTGCACCAGTTCACCGGAGCCGGCTTGCTGCGCGAAGTGGTGATCGAGGCGGGACGCTCCTATTTCGATACCAATGTCAGCAATCACCACCATTTCTTCTTTGAAGAAAGCGGCCAGTTGCAGGACATTCCCGGCGAGCAGATCTCCTTGCCGCAATTGCCGGCGGCGCCCGCCGGCACCCATGTTGCCCGCATCGACGTGATCGTGCGGGTCGCCAAGGACTGATCCCGCGGATTGATCCCGGCGCCGCCACATCTGCTCCCCCCGATGACCGGCAACTGCGACTTGATTTCATTTTCGTGTCGCAGTTAAGACGCTTCTTTTTAAACGTTCTAAACTGTTGACTCGAGCCCGTCCGCGGCGCGATAACTAGCTTGGACGATGGTTGGGTTCGGATGAGCCGGGCCATTGCCGGGGCGCCGATCAGGGCCGCAACGGAAACGGGCCATTCCATCCTGGCCGCGACGGACCTAGCGGTGTGCTCCCCAGCTTCACGTCTTAAAACTCAGGGAGAATGAATATGGCAGCCTTGAAGGGTTCCAAAACTGAAGGCAACTTGAAAGACGCCTTTGCCGGCGAAAGCCAGGCCAATCGCCGTTACCTCTATTTCGCACAAAAGGCCGATGTCGAAGGTTTCAATGACGTCTCGGCGGTGTTCCGCTCGACGGCGGAAGGCGAGACCGGCCATGCTCATGGTCATCTGGAATTCCTGGAAGTCAGCGGCGATCCGGCCACCGGCCTGCCGATCGGCTCGACCAGCAACAATCTGAAGGCGGCAATCGCCGGCGAAACCCACGAATACACCGACATGTATCCGGGCATGGCGCGTACCGCGCGCGAAGAAGGTTTCGACGAGATCGCCGACTGGTTCGAGACCCTGGCCAAGGCTGAAAAGTCCCATGCCGGTCGCTTCCAGAAGGCGCTCGACACGCTGGGCTGATTTCGGCCCGGCGCTCTGACATCCTGGATGTCAGGCCGGATTGGTCCGGCCGGATCTGGCGTCATCCGATCGGGGATGCGATCATGGTCCGGCCGGGTTCCGGCCCTGCCGCTTGAACGATCAAGCGCGCATGCAAGCGATCAGACCAGGCAAACGATCAGACCGGGCAAACGATCAGACAAGCTTGCCGATCGAACAAATTTACCGACCAAACGCAGGGGCCGAATAGATGCGTGAAGGTAGTCTGGAAGCGCCGACCCGACATCCATTGGACTGGCAGAATCCCGATTTCTACGACATGGACAAGATCAACGCGGAAATGCACCGCGTCTTCGACATCTGTCACGGTTGCCGGCGCTGCTTCAATCTCTGCGATTCCTTCCCCCGCCTGTTCGATCTGATCGACGAATCGCCGAGCGGCGAGATGGATGGCGTGAAGGCCGAGGACTACAAGCAGGTGGTCGATGCCTGCACGCTCTGTGATCTCTGCTTCATGACCAAATGCCCCTATGTGCCGCCGCATGAATGGGCGCTGGATTTCCCCCATCTGATGCTGCGCTATCGTGCCGCCGAGCTGAAGCAGGGCAAGGCGAAGAAACTGGATCAGCAGCTGACCGAGACGGATCGCAACGGCAAGCTCGCCGGACTCGCGGCGCCACTGGTCAACTGGGCGAATAACAACGGCGCGGTCCGCGCCGGCATGCAGGCCGTGGCCGGTGTCGATGCCGAAGCCAGGCTGCCGAAATTCCACGGCCGTACCCTCGTCTTGCGGGCCAGTGAACATCCGCTCGAGGTGAATGCCGAGGCACCGGCCTATGGCCGCAAGGTGGCGCTCTATGCCACCTGCTTTGCCAATTACAACAACCCGGATATCGGCATGGCGGCGCGCGCCGTCCTTGCCCGCAACGGGGTTGAAACCACCGTCGTCTATCCGCGCTGCTGCGGCATGCCGCAATTGGAGCAGGGCAACATCGCCCGCGTTGCCGAACATGCGCAAAGTGTGAGCGATGCGCTCATGCCCTATGTCGAGCAGGGTTACGACATCGTCGCCCTGGTGCCGAGCTGCACCTTGATGCTGAAATTCGAGTGGCCGCTGATCCTGCCCGGCGACGAGAAGGTGAAGAAGCTGTCCAAAGCAACTTACGATGTCAGCGAATACATCGTCGATATCGCCGCGAAGGAAGGCTTGGCGCCCGGCCTGGAGGCGCTGCCCGGCGGCGTCACCCTGCATATCGCCTGCCACGCCCGGGCACAGAATATGGGCCAGAAGGCGGCGGAGATGCTGCGCCTCATTCCCGAACCGGATCTCGCGGTGATCGAGCGCTGCTCGGGCCATGGCGGTTCCTGGGGTATCATGAAAGGCAATTTCGAGATCGCCCTCAAGGTCGGCAAGCCGGTGGCGCGCCAGGCCAACAGCGCCGCGAAAGCCTTCGTGGCCTCGGAATGTCCGTTGGCCGGCGATCATATCGTCCAGGGGATGGAACGCTTGAATGCCGCCAGTCCGGAGGGGAGCGACACGCCGAAACCGGCGGATGCGCTGCATCCGATCCAGCTCTTTGCCAAGGCCTATGGCCTGGTCTAACGGCCTGACTTAACCGGCGTCCAAGAGTGCGATCGTTTAAGTGGCGGCGGACAGGCTTCCACTTAAAACCTGAATCGCCCTCTATCATATTGAGGAGAGCCGGACCGGTGCCGGCATTCTGGAGCCTTTCCGGCGTGCCGCCGGTCTGCAGGCAATCAACTGTGCGATGTCGTTGCCGCGAGGCCGGCTTCGCTTTGGAGAAGTGGAAAAATCATGGCCACCAGCAATCGAGAACTGAGCAAGCGCGAAATCACCCCCGCGGATATTCTGCCGATGGCCGAATATACCCGGCAGCGCGCCGACCTGCGCCGCGCCATCGTCGCCAAGAAGAAGCTGCGGCGCATGGAAGTCGGGCCGGCCTCGACCTTCTATTTCGAATGCTACGAAACCATGCTGCAGCAGATCCAGGAAATGCTCTTCATCGAGAAGGGCGGCGAGGCGCAGATCGCCGATGAGCTCGAAGCCTATAACCCGCTGATCCCCAAGGGCAGCGAATTGGTGGCGACGGTGATGTTCGAGGTCGACGATCCGGTGCGGCGCGCCCGCTTCCTGGCGCGGCTCGGCGGCGTCGAGAACCACATGTTCATCCGCTTCGGCGCGGAAACGGTGCGCGGCGTTCCGGAAGATGACCAGGAGCGCACCAATGAAGAGGGCAAGGCGTCATCCGTGCATTTCGTGCACTTCCCCTTCACGGCCGAGCAGGTCAAGGCCTTCAGGCAGGCGGGCACCCAGGTGCTGATCGGGTTCGATCACCCGGAATACAGCCACATGGCCGTCATGCCGGAAGCCATCCGCAATGAGCTCGCCGGCGATTTCGCCTGACGGGTGCCGTTCTAGCCGCGGATCGTGTCGATCTTGCCGTCATGCAGGTGATAGACGACGCCGTGCTCGACGGTGAAGGCGGCGACATCGGCGCGGGCAAGGCCGAGATAGCGGCTGCAGATTAATTGCGACGTCAGCCCGTGCGAGACGGCGACCAGGCGGCCGGCTTGGTCGGCCAGCCAGCTGTCGACCCGCATCAGGGCGTGGTCATAGCCTTCGCCCTCCGGCGCCTCGAACAGCCAGTCGAGATCGTCATAACTGTCGATCAGATCGGCCCATTCCTCCTCGATCTCGTCAAAGGTCAAACCTTCCCAGCTGCCGAAGCCGACTTCGGTGAGGCGCGGCTCGATGAGATACGGAGCCGACGTCGTTCCCGCCGGCAGCAGCTGCGCACGCATCAGATTGGCAGTCTGCTGCGCGCGCCCCAGGGGGCTGACCTGGAAGAGCGGCAGGGTCTCACCGTCGAAATAACCGGCCAGCAGGGTACCGAGCTGCTGCGCCTGCCGGCGCCCGCTTTCGGTCAGCGGCGAATCATGCTGGCCCTGCAAGAGGCCGTCGAGATTCCACTCCGTCTCGCCATGTCGCAGCAGATAGATCTCGGCGCTCATCTGGCCTCGCTCACTTGGCTTCCACCTTCTCATCCGGATAGACGCCCCAGATATCGCCGCGTGGCAGCCAGCCCTTGTAGCCGTTGACATCGAGGCGGCAGAGGCTGCCCTCGCACTCGCGCAAATGGCCGATGACGCCGGGATCGAGCTTCGCCACCGGTACGCCGCCGCCGGGTTCGCTCATCAGCACGCGTTGCTGGTCGACGATTTGCGCCGTGCGCCGGCTGGAAAGCAGGTTGGCCTGGACCCAGCCGATCGCTCCGTCGCGGTCGCGGATGCGCCGCCAGGTATCGAATTCCTGGACGATCTCCACCGGCAGGCCCTTGCGATGGTACTGCCAGAGGATCGGGTATTCGGTGCCGGGGCCGGCGCGCATATTGACGTCGTTGGCGTCGAGCGAAACGAAACGGGGCAAGGGCAGCTTGGTCTCCTCGGCCCGCGCCGGCGCCGCGGAAGACAGCAGTGCCGCCGCCAGCGCGAAGACCGCGACCAGAGAAACAGGGCGTGTTGAGGCAGTCATCTTACTCCGTCATGTCTTCAGTTCGGCCGCTGACGGCGCTAACACGCGCCGCAATCCGGCCGAACAAGCCCCCGTGATACGCCAGAACCGCGTCCGGCCACTTCTCCGCCCGGATTTGCCGGGATGAGGCGCTGCCGACCCCGCCCTCAAGCCGTCCGGCGGGACTGTCGCCGATGGCCGGGTGCGATGCGGAACATGGATCTCTATGCCTTAATCAAGCGTCACAGAGCGGTCAAGCTTCGGCGCTACACATGTGCATAAGACAGCCGGGAATCTCGAAATCGAGTCCGGCGGCGGTCGGGACCGCCTGCCGCCCCGGCCGGGTGCCATGCAATCGGCTTGGCCATGCGCTGTCGCCGTGCCGCGGCTTGGTGGCGCAAGCGCCGCTGCAAAGCCTGTCGTTGTCGGCTATGTAATTGATCGGAGATTGATTCTCGAAACGACTTGAGCGGACGGGCCGGCCGGGCATCTGCCGCGGTCATGGACAAGGACCGGCTGTTCTTGCTATGCCAGAGCAGCATGGTCGGTGGCGCCAAGTCGTCCGGGCAAGGGTCGTCCAGCCGGATGAAGCCGGGCCGGGGCATGTGCAGGAATCGGGTGGGAGGATAGCGGATGCCGTTGAAGCCGCTGGTCGTGGTGACGCGAAAGCTGCCGGATGTGATCGAAACCCGGATGATGGAGCTGTTCGACGTCCGGCTCAATCTCGACGATCATCCGCTCAGCCAGGCCGAATTGATCGAGGCGGTGAAAATCGCCGATGTGCTGGTGCCGACCGTCACCGACCGCATCGATTCGGCGGTGCTCTCCCAGGCCAGCGACAAGCTGCGGCTGATCGCCTCTTTCGGCACCGGCGTCGACCATATAGACCTCGCCAGCGCCCGCCAGCGCGGCATCACCGTCACCAACACGCCGGGCGTCCTCACCGAGGATACGGCCGACATGACCATGGCGCTGATCCTGGCCGTGGCGCGCCGGGTCAGCGAAGGCGAAAGGCTGATTCGCGCCGGCAACTGGCAGGGCTGGGGGCCGATGTTCATGCTCGGCCATCGCATCTACGGCAAACGCATCGGCATCGTCGGCATGGGTCGTATCGGCACCGCCCTGGCGCGGCGCGCCCGCGGCTTCGGCCTCTCGGTGCATTACCACAATCGCCGCCGCGTCCATGCCGCCACGGAAAAGGAATTGGAGGCGACCTATTGGGAAAGCCTCGACCAGATGCTCTCCCGCATGGACATCATCTCGATCAATTGCCCGCATACGCCGGCAACCTATCACCTCTTGTCGGCGCGGCGCCTGAAGCTGATGCCGAAGCACGCTTATCTGGTGAATACCAGCCGCGGCGAAGTGGTCGACGAGAATGCCCTCACCCGCATGCTGGAAAAGCAGGAACTGGCCGGCGCCGGGCTCGATGTCTTCGAGCACGAGCCTGCGGTCAACCCCAAGCTGCTGCGGCTCGACAACGTGGTGCTGCTGCCGCATATGGGCTCGGCCACCATCGAGGGCCGCGTCGATATGGGCGAGAAGGTCATCATCAACATCAAGACCTTCGCCGACGGCCACAAGCCGCCCGATCGCGTACTGGAAACGATGCTCTAAACGAAACGGCCCGCCAGGCGACTGGCGGGCCGTTTGCCGTCAATTCATCGGTTTCAGTGCCGGTGCGATCCGCAGCTCGGGCAATCGGCGCGGCGCTTGGCGCGGATCTTTCTGAAATTGGCGTCGAGCGCGTCATAGATCAGCAGCTGGCCGCTGAGGCTTTCGCCGAGGCCGAGGGCTTCCTTCAACACTTCGGTCGCCTGCAGGCTGCCCATGACGCCGGCCACGGCGCCGAAAATGCCCGCCGTCTCGCAGCGGGGAATGAGGTCGGCCGGCGGCTCTTCCGGGAAAATGCAGCGATAGCAGGGATGCGGATCGCCGAGATGCGCCTTGAAGGTCGAAAGCTGGCCGTCGAAACGGAGCAAGGCTGCGCTGACCAGGGTCTTGCGTCCGGCGATGCAGAGATCGTTCAGGAGGTAGCGGGTGCGGAAATTGTCGCTGCCGTCGGCGACGATGTCATAGCCGGCGATCAGCGCGGCGCCGTTCTCGTGCGTCAGGCGCTCCTGATGCGTGACGAGCCTGATCTCCGGATTAAGGCGGCGCAAGGTGTCGCTGGCGCTGTCCACCTTGGGCCGGCCGATATCCGCCGTGCCGTGCACGATCTGGCGCTGCAGGTTGGAAAGATCGACGGTGTCGTCATCGACCAGGCCGATGGTGCCGATACCGGCGGCCGCCAGATAAAGCGCCAGCGGCGCGCCGAGGCCGCCGGCGCCGATCACCAGCACCTTGGTTTCCAGCAGCCGCAGCTGGCCCTCTTCGCCCACTTCGTCGAGCACGACATGGCGGGCATAACGCTCCAGTTGTTGGTCGCTCAGCTCCGCCATATCGCGCTCCCGTACCGGTTTATTCCAGGCCCTCGAACAGAGCGGTGGAAAGATAGCGTTCGGCGAAAGAGGGCAGGATGACGACGATGCGCTTGCCCTTCATTTCCGCGCGCCGGCCGAGTTCGACGGCGGCCGACAGCGCCGCGCCGGAGGAAATGCCGACCGGCAGGCCTTCGATCTTGGCGACCTTGCGGGCCATGGCGAAGGCGCTGGCATTGGAAACCGTCAGCACCTCGTCGATCAGGCTGCGATCGAGGATATCCGGCACGAAGCCGGCGCCGATGCCCTGGATCTTATGCGGGCCGGGCTGGCCGCCGGAGAGGACCGGGCTGTCTTCCGGCTCGACGGCGACGATGCGCACCTGCGGGTTGCGCTCCTTCAGCAGGCTGCCGACGCCGGTGAGGGTGCCGCCGGTGCCGACGCCGGAGATCAGCGCATCGACCTTGCCGTCGCAATCGCGCCAGATCTCTTCCGCCGTGGTCTTGCGGTGATAGGCGGCGTTCGAGGGATTCTTGAACTGCTGCGGCATGACGGCGCCGGGGATTTCCTTCAGCAGTTCCTCGGCGCGGGCGATGGCGCCCGACATGCCGCGCGCCGCCGGTGTAAGTTCCAGCTCGGCGCCCAGCAGCCGCAGCATCTTGCGCCGCTCCACCGACATGCTTTCCGGCATGGTCAGGATGCAGCGATAGCCCTTGGCGGCGGCGATGAACGCAAGCGCGATGCCGGTATTGCCGCTGGTCGGCTCGATGATGGCGCCGCCCGGCTGCAGCTTGCCGTTATTTTCCAGCCACTCGATCATGGCAAAGCCGAGCCGGTCCTTGACCGAGGCGAGGGGATTGAAGAACTCGCATTTGCCGAGCAGGTCGGCGCCGACATTCTCCGCCTTGGCGAGCTTCGCCAGGCGCACGATCGGCGTCGCGCCGATGGTTTCCATGAGGTTGTCATAGATGCGGCCGCGGAATTGGACGGGTGCGCTGGAGGCGGGTGCGCTGCTCATGATCGGTCCTTTCTAGTGGCTCCGGGGATGGGGCGGAGAAGAGTTGCGGAAATCAAATACTGAAATCGAGGCGGGTTGCGGCGTCGGTGCGGATGCCGGCTTGCTGGGCGCGCTGGCAGAGATCCTCGAGGCTGACGGCGTCCAGCTCGTCCAGCATCTTCTGCTGCAGCTCGCGCCACAGCGGCCGCACGACTTCGAGGCCGACCCGTGAGCCGCTGGCGGTTTCGATGGTGTCGGGCGTGCCTTCGAACTGGCGCACGGCGCGGACGATCTCGCCGATGGTGATGCGGCGCCGCTCGCGGCCCAGCAGATAGCCGCCGCGCGGTCCGCGATGGCCGGCCAGGATGCCGGTGCGCACCAGATGCTGCAGCACCTGTTCAAGATAGCGGCGCGGGATGCCCTGGCGGGTCGAGATGTCGCCGCTTTGCACCGGTTGCGAACCGCCGTGATAGGCGATGTCGAGAACCGCTTCGATGGCGAAGAGCAGGCGTTTCGAGGGTGCAGCACGTCAGCAATCCATCATCTGAAAGAGTGTCCGGTTCATCTGGCTGGCGACGACGTGACGGGGGCGCGGCTGGCCGTTTCGCGCCCCGTGGAGCCGAAGCCGCCTTCGCCGCGCTGGGTGGCGGCCAGATCCTCGCTCTGTTCGCGCCAGGCCAGGCGGCTGACCGGCGCCACCACCATCTGGGCGATGCGCTCGCCGCGCCGGATGGTGAAGCTCTCCCGGCCGAGATTGATCAGGATGACGCCGACCTCGCCGCGATAATCTGCGTCAATGGTGCCAGGGCTGTTGAGCAGCGTGATGCCGTGCTTCAGGGCGAGGCCCGAACGCGGCCGCACCTGCGCCTCATAGCCGGCGGGCAGCGCTATCTTCAAGCCGGTCGGAATGAGGCGTCGCTCGCCGGGAGCGAGATCGACCGGCGTATCGATCGCGGCCAGGAGATCAAGCCCTGCACTATCCGGCGTCGCGTAAGCGGGCAAGGGCAGATCGGCGGCATGGGGCAGGCGCTGCACAGCGACGGTGATCTCGTTCATGCGCGCATCTCATTCATGCTGTGGCCCCTTTATTCGGTTTGTCCTTGCCGAGTTCATCGGCGATGCGCGCGGCGAGCCTGGCGGCGACGTTCAGCTTGCTCAGGCGCGGCCATTCCTCGGTGCCGCCGCGGCTGACAAGATGAACGAGATTGCTGTCGCCGCCGAAGGTGCCGGTGCCGGGACCGACATCATTGGCGAGGATCCAGTCGCAGCCCTTGCGCGCGAGCTTCGCCTTGGCGTGCTCGATCAGCTTTTCCGTTTCGGCGGCGAAGCCCACGACGAGACGGGGCCGCTTGGCGCCGGCGGCAGAAAGTGTCGCCAGGATATCGGGATTGGTGGCGAGCCGCAGGACGGGCGCCTCCTGGCCGGCTTCCTTCTTCAGCTTCTGGTCATTCGCCTCGGCAACGCGCCAATCGGCAACGGCGGCGGCGCAGACGGCGATATCGACCGGCAGATTGGCCTCGCAGGCCGCCAGCATTTCAGCAGCGGTTTCGATATGCACGGTGCGGACGCCGAGCGGATCTGGCTCGCGCGTGGGGCCGCTGATCAGCACGGTCTCGGCCCCCAGCTTCGCCAGCGCGGCGGCAATCGCATGGCCCTGCTTGCCCGAGGAACGGTTGGCGATATAGCGCACCGGATCGATCGGCTCATGCGTGGGGCCGGAAGTGACGAGGGCGCGTCTGCCGCTCAAGGGACCGTGCGCATGACCGAGCAGACGCCCGATGGCGGCGAGAATCTCCGGCGGCTCGGCGAGCCGGCCCGATCCCACCTCACCGCAAGCGAGATCGCCCTTGCCGGGGCCGACCAGCTCGATGCCGCGCGATCTCAACGTGGCGATATTGGCCTGGGTGGCGGGATGCGCCCACATCTGCACATTCATGGTGGGGGCGATCAGGACCGGCTTGTCGGCGGCCAGCAAGGCGGTGCTGGCAAGATCATCGGCCAGGCCATGCGCCATCTTGGCGATGAGGTCGGCGGATGCCGGCGCCACCAGGATGAGATCGGCCTCGCGCACCAAGCGGATATGCCCCATCTCGCTTTCATCGGTCAGCGAGAAGATCTCCTGGTAGACCTTGTTCTCGGTCAAGGCGGCGACCGTCAGCGGGGTGACGAATTGCGCTCCGCCGGCGGTCAGGATGCTGCGGATCTCCAGCCCCGCCTCGCGGCCCCGCCGGATCACCTCCAAGACCTTATAAGCGGCAATGCCGCCGGCGATGATCAGCAGCAGTTTCTTGCCGCGCAGATCGAGGGGGAGAGAAGGGATAGGCGCCATGGCGGATCCATATTCCACAGTTTCAACTCGTGTTTACTGTGAATTCTACAGCGAGACAAGAGGCGCGGCCGCACCCAGGTTCCAGCGGAGCAGTGATAGCCACGGCCGGCGTTGAATTTTACCCGGGCAATATTGACAAGATATTTTACCCGGGTAAAATATATCAGAAAGCGAGATATCAGATGACCCAGCCTGAGCTTCAACACCAACGCCGCTGCATCGCCTTCTGTGACGGGGAAAAACTCGCGGCCGGCAGCCAAGGCCAGGTCGCCTTGGCGGTGAAGGCGGCCCTGGAAGCGGATGGGGCGCGCCAGATCCTGGTTTTCGATGCCGCGACCAGCCAGCCGATCGATTTCGATTTGCGCGGCGATGCGGCGGCAATCCTGCGGCGTCTGGCATCGAAGCCGATGCCGGAAGCCGAGGCTGGAGAAAATCCGGCGGGCGAAGATCAGCCGGCCGAAGATCACGCGGGGCATGAGCCGGTGCCGCCACGTCCCGGCCGGCCGAAACTGGGCGTCGTCGCCCGCGAGGTGACCTTGCTGCCGCGTCACTGGGACTGGCTGGCGGGTCAGCCGGGCGGGGCTTCCGTCACGCTGCGGAAATTGGTCGAGGCCGCGCGCCGGCAACAGGCGGGCGGCGATGCGCGGCGGGCGGCGCAGGAGGCGACCTACCGCTTCATGTCGGCGATGACGGGCAATGAGACGGGATTCGAGGAGGCGGTGCGCGCCTTGTTCGCCGATGAGCGCGGCAAGTTCGAGAGCCTGATCGCCGTTTGGCCGCGCGACCTGCGCGATCACATCAACGAACTGGCGTCAAAATCCTTCGCGCGGTAACGGCACGCAGACCTCACGCCGCGCGGTCGGCGAATTTCGCGGCCGGGAAGTTGATCCGCATGGTGGTGCCGCGGCCCGGCGCGCTGTCGATCACCAGTTTCGTGCCATGCAGCTCGGCAAGCCGCGCGACATTGGGCAGGCCGAGGCCGACGCCTTCCGCCCGCCTGCTGTCCGGTTGGCCGCGCTCGCCCTGCGGTTCATTGTCCTGCCTGGCGCGGGCGGTGCCGCCGATCTGGCCGAAGGGTTCCAGCGCCACGCGCAGCCCTTCCGCATCCATGCCCGGGCCGGTATCGCTGATTTCCAAGAGACCCGCGCCACTCTCCGCGTCGGTCGCGATGCGCATGGTGACGGCGCCCGCTTCCGGGGTGAACTTGACCGCGTTGGAGAGGAGGTTGAGCAGGATCTGTTTGAGGGCCAGCTCATCCGCATAGAGCGGGCCGGCGATGGCATTGTCGAAGCGCAGCGCGATCCGCTTGCCGGCCGCCAAAGGTGCGATCAGATCGAGACAGGACTGCACCACCGGCCTGGCCTCGAGCAGCATCGGATGAATCTGGCGCTTGCCGGTTTCGATCCGGCTGCGGTCGAGAATATCGTGAATGAGGCCGAGCAGCATGGAGCCGCTGGCATGGATGGTGTCGACGTAATCGCGGTAACGCGGATTCTCGATCGGTCCCCAGACACCCTGCCGCATCATATCGGCAAAGCCGATGATGGCGTTCAGCGGTGTGCGCAGATCATGGCTTGCGGTGGCCAGCAGCATGGTCTTGCTGCGGCTGGCTTCTTCGGCCGCGTGACGCTCGCAGAACAGGGCGACGATGGTCAGCACATTCATCGTCAGCAGCACGATCAGCAAGCCGGCGAGTTGCAGCGGATTGATCACCGTCTGGGCATGGAAGGGCCCCAGGCCCGCCGCCGTGCCGGCCATGGCGATCACGGCGACCAGCGACGCCAGCGAATAGGCGGCCCCGAGCGAGATCTGCAGGGCAATCCAGGAAAGCGGCACGACCAGCAGGAAGGGCACCAGCGTATATAGGCTGAAGGGCAAAGGCGGATAGGCAAAAAGGGCGATGCTGGTCGCGGCAACGGCCAGCCAGACCAGCACGTCGCGCCTGCCCAGACGGTGGCTGCGGCGCGGCATTTTCTCGCAACCGAGCCAGAGCAGCAGCGTGGGCGCGAAGCAAAGCGTGCCGCCGCTGTCGCAAAGCCACCAGCTGATCCAGACCTTGTTGGCGACGCCGACTTCGAAGGGCTTTTCCAAATTGAGGGCGATGGTGCCCCCGGTGGCGGTGATGGCCGGGTAGAGGAGGACGGCACACAGAACGAAAATGACGACGCCGCTGAAGCGCGTGAAGAGGCTGGTGCCGGGCCGCATGCGATCGATCAGCTGGGCGCCGATGACCGGCCCCAGGGCATTGGTCAGTGAGATCAAGCCGGCAACCAGCAGGGGCGCCTCGAAATGCGAGGCATTGATCCAGAGCGAGCCAAGGAAGATGCCGGGAAAGAGACGCCAGCGGCCGATCATGGCGGCGACGAGGGCAACGCTGGCCGGCAGCCAGATCGGTGCCGGGAACAGGCCATAGGCGGAGAAATAGGTGCCGACGGCGAGACCGAACAGATAATAGGCGATGGTGACGGCGGCATTACCGGCCACCCACAGGCCGAGCCGGCCGGGGCGCGACAGCTTGCCATACGCGATGACAGGAAAAGCGCCCGATGCCCGCGAGATATGCATCAATTTCTTCCTGTAGACCTAATATTAGGGGAAGTTAACCCTAAAACGTTAAAGCTCTCTTGCGATCGCATGGGGAATCTCGAAGCTTTTCCGGTACTTGCAAACCGCGTTAGGCGAGGCGGAACAGCAGCGCCGCTGCCAGCACGGCGATGATCAACCAGAGATACCAGTTCGAACCGGTGCGGGTGATCACCTGCAAGGCCTCGGGATCGAGTTTCAGCCCGCCTTCCGACAGGTGCCCGACCAGCCGGTCGAGATTGCGCATGACGGCCGGAAAGCGCCGGGTGACATGCAGCACTTCCTCCGCCGCCTGGCGAATGCGGGCCTCGGGGCCACGATTCTCCCGCATCCATTGCTCGATCAGCGGCCGCGCCAGGGTCCAGATATTGAGATCGGGATTGAGCCGCCGGCTCACCCCTTCGGCCATCAGCATGTTCTTCTGCAGGAGCAGAAGCTGCGGCTGCACCTCCATCTCGAAGCTCTCGGCGATGCTGAAGAGCTGGCCGAGAACACGGGCGAAGGAGATGTGATGCAGCGGCTGGCCGTGGATCGGTTCGCCGATCGACCGCAGCGCCAGGGTGAACTCGTCCAGCGACTGCTGCGCGCTGAGATAGCCGGCATCGCTATAGATCTCGGCGACGCTGGCGTAATCGCGTTCCAGGAAGGCCAGCAGCATATCGGCAAGGAAGAACCGCGTGGTCTTGTCCAGGCGCCCCATGATGCCGAAATCGACCACCTGGATGGCGCCGTCGAAACCGACCGTCATGTTGCCGGGATGCTGGTCGCCGTGGAAATAGCCGTCGCGGAAGGCCTGGTTGAAGAAGATCGACGCGGCCTTGGTCAGCACCTCGTCGACGTCGAGCCCGGCGGCGATCATGGCCGCGCGGTCGTCCATGGGAATGCCGGTCTGGCGTTCCTGGGTCATCACCCGGCGCGCCGTCCTTTGCCAGTCGATCACCGGCACCCGGTAGCTGGGATCGCCTTCGAAATTCTGCCGCAGCTCGGCCGCCGAGGCGGCTTCCAGACGCAGATCCATTTCGATCCGCACGGTGGCGGCGAAGGTTCGCACCACCTCGACCGGCTTCAGCCGGCGGAAACGCGGCTGCGTGCGCTCGATGACGGTGGCGATCCACATCAGGAGATCGATATCGCGCTGGAAGGCGGCCTCGATGCCGGGGCGCAGCACCTTGACGGCAACCGGGCGGCCTTCCGGCGATTCCGCATCGGGCAGCGTCACCGCGAAATGCACCTGGCTGATCGAGGCGGCGGAGACCGGCTCGTCGTCGAAGCTCTTGAAGAGGACGCCGACCGGCTGGCCGAGTTCAGCCTCGATGGTGGCGCGGGCTTCGAACGAGCTGAAGGCCGGAAGCTGGTCCTGCAATTTGGCGAGATCCTCGGCCACCTGCTCGCCCAGCAGGTCGGAGCGGGTGGAGAGCACCTGGCCGAGCTTGATGAAGGCCGGACCCAATTCGCTCAGGGCGGCGGCGAGCCGTTCGCCCGGCCGCATGTCGCGGCCACTGCGGTCCTTCGGCGTGCGGCCGAAGAAGACCAGCACCAGCCACAGCAGGACGGGCGCAAGGCCGACGCCGGCGAGCGCTTCCTGGAACGGGGCGAGGGCGCCGTGGCGGGCGAAGGCGACGGCGATCCAGAACAGCCGGATCAGCGACTTGAAGCTGCGAATCATGGGCTCAGACCCGCCAGCCGGAATGCAGCGCGGCGATGCCGCCGCTGAGGTTGCGATATTTCACCTGGCGGAACCCGACCTCCGCCATCTCGCCGGCCAGTGCGTCCTGGGTGGGAAAGCGGCGAATCGATTCGACGAGATACTGATACGAGTCGCGGTCGCCGGCGATGCGGGCGCCCAGCCAGGGCAGCAGCCTGAAGGAATAGAGGTCGTAAAGCTTGGCGAGGGGCGGCAGCGCTACATGGGAAAACTCCAGGCACAGGAAGCGCCCGCCGGGCTTCAGCGCGCGATAGGCGTCGCGCAGGGCCTGCACCCGGTCGCCGACATTGCGCAGGCAAAAGGCGATGGTATAGCCATCGAAGGTCATGTCGGGGACGGGCAGGTGCTCGGCGTTGCCGGAGACCCAGCTCAATCCCTCGAGGCGGCCCTGATCGACCGCGCGGTCGCGGCCCACTTCCAGCATCGCCGGGGTGAGGTCGCAGACCGTGACATGGCTGCCGGGGGCGCGATCGAGAATGCGGCAGGCGATATCGCCGGTGCCGCCGCCGACATCGATGAAGCGCTGGCCGGGACGTGGCGCCAGCCAATCCATCATCGAGGCTTTCCACAGCCGGTGGATGCCGCCCGACATCAGGTCGTTCATCAGATCGTATTTGCCGGCGACCGAATCGAAGACGCCGCGCACCAGCTCGGTCTTGCGTTGCGGGCTCACCCGCTCGAAGCCGAACCACGCCTCGCCTGTCGGGGTTTCGGCGCCTGTCGGGTTTCCGGCAGCCTCCGCCGGCCGCGCATCGCCGGGCGCGGCGGCTGGCGATCCGGGGGCTTTCGCGCCGCTACCCTGCGCCGTCGCAGTCGGTATGGCGGTCGGTTCGGAATCGCTGGGCAGGGAATCGTCGTAATCGGGGCTGGCGCTAGCCATCAAAGCTCACGTCATCTGCTGTTGGGTGCTCTTGGCGGAGGGCGAATCGCGCTTTAATGAAAGCCAAGCCGCCTTCACATCGACGATCGCGCTCCAGGCCGGAACATAGCCCGGCCCTGCCGCCAATGCCAGCCTGCCGGCCCCATCCGTCTTGCGGCGGGAAAGCGCCCGTTTCAACCGAAAGTCCCGTTCAAAAGCCCCACTCAAAAGCTCGGTTCAGCCGAGAGCCTTCAGCAAACCGGCCAGGCGCGGGCCGATCCGCCGCAATTCCTCCAGATGGATGGCGGACATGCGGGTCAGAACCGCCTCGGCGGCCGGGCTGAGGCTCAGCAGGATGCGGCGACCGTCCTCCGGATCGGACGATCTTTGCACTAGGCCCAGGGCTTCCAGTCGGCTGCTGAGCTCAACGGCGCTGTGATGGCGGATCAGCAGGTGTTCGGCCAGTTCGCCGACCGTGATGCGGTCCTTGCCGGGATAGCCGCGGATCGACAGCAGCGCCTGATGCTGGCGCGGGGTGAGGCCCACTTCCTTGGCGGCGCGCTCGCTGAAATCGAGAAAGCGCCGCAAGCCGAGGCGGAATTCCGCCAGCCTCTCGTAATCGTCCTTGGTCAGCCTGGCGCCGCTCATCTGCCTCGATACTCCCCCGCCATATCCAGCCGGCTTTCCCATCGACCGGGTTTCCGCCGGACTGTCGCGCGGGCGGTTCTGCTGCCCGGGCGTGGCGATCAGCCTCTAGATAAACCTGCGGCGACGCGAAAAGCGAGCGCGTCGCCATGTCGCAGCGCGTGTCGCAGGCGCGGCGCTCGCTGTCGCGGCCAGGCCTCCCCGAACCCGCTTGAATTTATATCGTATAACGATATTATTTCGTTCCCCCGGAACCGGGGGCCTCATCGCCGCTGCCGCTGACGAAAGTCGACCTGGCCGTCACGTTACCCTGTTCATGAAGTCGTCCCGCCCATGACGTCGTCCCGTACCTCTTCCAATGCCGCCGCCATCGCGCCCGCCCGCCCGGCGGCGGATCGCCGGCCCGCCGTCCATCTTGGCGATTTCACCGCCGACCGGCGCGTCCTCATGCTGATGGCCATGGCCCTGGTGGTCGGCGCCGGCGGCGTCTTCGCCGCCTGGGTGCTTACGCGGCTGATCGCGCTTTGCGGCAATCTTGCCTATCGCGGCGCCGTCGGCTTCAGCATGCCGCATCTCGCCGATATGGCGCTCGGCATCGGCACCATCGCCATTCCGGTGATCGGCGGCCTCGTCATCGGTCTGATGGCGCGCTACGGTTCGGAAAAGATCCGCGGCCATGGCATTCCCGAAGCGATGGAAGCGATCCTGTTCGGCAAGAGCCGCATGGATCCCAAGATCGCCGTTCTGAAACCCCTTTCCTCGGCGATTTCCATCGGCACCGGCGGACCCTTCGGCGCCGAAGGGCCGATCATCATGACGGGCGGCGCGATCGGCTCGCTCTTTGCCCAGCTTTTTCATCTCAGCGCCGCCGAACGCAAGACGCTGCTGGTCGCGGGCGCCGCCGCCGGCATGACGGCGATCTTCGGCACGCCGCTCGCCGCCGTGCTGCTGGCGGTCGAACTGCTGCTGTTCGAATGGAAGCCGCGCAGCTTCCTGCCGGTTACCGTCGCGGTGATCGTCGCGACCGCGGCGCGCCCTCTGGCGATGGATGCGGCGCCGCTTTTCCCGATGACGCCGCTGCCCAGCCTCGCCTGGCCGCTCTTCGTCATCGCCGCCGCGATCGGGCTGGTGACGGGCGTGCTTGGCGGTCTGCTCAGCATCTCGCTCTATGCCATCGAGGACCTTTTCCACAAGCTGCCCTGTCACTGGATGTGGTGGCCGGCGATCGGCGGCATCGTTGTCGGCATCGGCGGGGTGATCGATCCGGCGGCGCTCAGCGTCGGCTATGTCAATATCCAGCACATGCTGCAGGGCGACATGCTGTTGCGGGCGGTGCTGCTGTTGCTCGTGGTCAAAGCGGTGATCTGGGTTGTGGCTCTCGGCTCCGGCACGTCGGGCGGCGTGCTCGCTCCCTTGTTGATGATCGGCGGCGCCTTGGGCTTCGTCCTTGGCGCGGTGGTGCCTGCCTCTCATGGCCTCGGCGGCCAGCCGGCGCTCTTCGCCATGTTCGGCATGGCGGCGATGATGGCGGGCACCATGCGCGCGCCCTTGACGGCCAGTCTTTTCGCCGTCGAGCTGACCGGCAACTACCTCGCTTTGCTGCCGGTGCTGGCGGCTTGCGCCGCTGCCTATGCCGTTACCGTGCTGCTGCTGAAGCGCTCGATCCTCACCGAGAAGATCGCCCGGCGCGGCCTGCACATTTCGCAGGAATACGGCATCGATCCCTTCGATCTCGCCCGCATCCGCGATGTCATGGTGCGCGCGGTCGATACCGTGCCGGCGACCATGACGATCGCCGCCGCGATCGATTTCTTCACCGGGGATTCCGCTGCGGGGGAGACGCGTCACCGCGCCTATCCCGTGATCGACGCGCAGGGCATGTTGCGCGGCATGGTGAGCCGCGCCGATGTACTGGCCTGGACGCGGGATGCCGGTTTCGCCGACAGCGATCCGGCGACAATAGCGCTCGCCGATCTGATTTCCGATGCCGGGCTCGCCGTTGTCCATCCCGAGGACCTGGTCGGCACGGCGGCCGATCTCATGGCGCAGAGCGAAATCGGCCGGCTGCCGGTCACGGACCGGGCCAGCGGGCGGCTGGTGGGGCTGGTCGCGCGCAAGGATCTCCTGCAGGCCCGCACCCAGATGCGGCGGCTGGAACAGGAACGCGCCGCCCTGCTGCTGCGCGGCAAACCCGCCAAAAAGCCGGCCGTGCCGGTTCCCAGCGAGTTGGGGCGCTGAACCCGGCTTGCCGCGCGCACGGCCCTTCCCATGATGGGCCGGAGGCGGTTATCTATCGCGTCTCGATGGCGATGGACCGATCATGCCCGAATTACCCGAAGTCGAAACCGTGGCCCGCGGCCTTGCCTTGCGCATGGTCGGCAGGACCTTTGCCAAGGTGGAGCAGCGCCGGCCGGATCTGCGCTTCCCCCTGCCGCCGGATTTCGCCCGCCGCCTCACCGGACGTGGCATCCTTGCGATCCGTCGGCGCGCCAAATACCTGCTGATCGATCTCGATGACGGCCAAGTCGTGCTCGGCCATCTCGGCATGTCGGGCCGCATGGTGGTCAGCGACGCGCGGCCCGACGCGCTGGAGACGCATGATCATCTTGTCTTTACCCTCGATGACGGCGTCTGTGTGCGCTTCAACGATGCCCGGCGCTTCGGCATGATGGACCTCGTTCCCTTGGGCGAACTCGACCAGCACAAATTGCTGCGCGATCTCGGCCCCGAGCCGCTCGGCAATGAATTCAACGGCCCCGCTCTGGCGGCTTCGCTCAAGGGCAGGAAGACACCGATCAAGAGCGCCATCCTCGATCAGAAACTGGTGGTCGGTGTCGGCAATATCTATGCCTCGGAATCGCTCTTTCGCGCCGGACTTTCGCCCAAACGCATTGCCGCCACCGTGCAGGGCGAACGCGCGGAACGCCTGGCCACCTCCGTCAAGCAGGTGCTGACCGAAGCGATCGCGGCCGGCGGCTCCTCGTTGCGCGACTACGTCCAGGCCGATGGCGAACTCGGCTATTTCCAGCACCAATGGAAGGTCTATGACCGCGAAGGCCAGCCCTGCCCCGGCTGCGACTGCGATCTCGCCAGGACCGGGGGCATCCGCCGCCTCGCGCAAGGTGGACGTTCCACCTTCTACTGCGGCAGAAGGCAGAGATAGCAGATCAATAAATATTTCTGATTGAAACGATATAAACAATCAGTTAGATTTATCTAATGCAGCCCATAACATGGTCATCCGAAAGGAATTCTCGCGATGGCCAAAAGTATTTCTTCTGCCTCCTCCCTTCCCACCGGCTCGCTCCGCACTGGCGCACTGATCGGATCGCTGCGCTTGCCGGCACAATTGCCGGGTCTGGCGCTCGCCGGGCTCATGACCGTGCTGGCGGAAATGCTGCATGGCTATCGCGGTTTTTCGACCTTCAACCCGACCATTCTCGCCTTGCTTCTCGGTCTCGGCTTCAACGCGCTGATCGGCACGCCGGAGAACTGCCGGCCGGGCACCGGTTTTGCCGCCCGCAGCCTGCTGCGGCTGGCGATCGCGCTGCTGGGATTGCAACTGGCGCTGGGCAAGCTGGTCGATCTCGGCTGGGCGGGGGCGGCGATCGTGCTCGCCGTGGTGCCGACGACCTTCCTCTTCACGCTCGGTGCCGGCCGTCTGCTCGGCGTGCCGCGGGAATTGCGCGCGCTGATCGCCTTCGGCACCTCGATCTGCGGCGCCTCGGCGGTGATGGCCGGCAATACCGTGGTGCGCGGCTCGGAGGACGAGGCGGCCTATGGTGTTGCCTGCGTCACCATCTTCGGCACCATCGCCATGCTGGTCTATCCGCTGCTGCCGGCGCTGCTGCATCTCGACCCGCATCAGTTCGGCCCCCATCAATTCGGGCTGTGGGCCGGCGCCTCGATCCACGAGATCGGCCAGGCGGTGGCCGCCGGCTATCAGAACGGCGCGGTCGCCGGCGAGACGGCGACATTGGCCAAGCTCTCCCGCGTGCTCCTCTTGGCGCCGGTCGTGCTGACGGTGGGTTTCGCCATCGCAGCCCGCGCGCGGCACGAAGCGGATGCGCATCGTTCCGCCTTCGGCCGCGTGCCGATGCCCACCTTCATCTTCGCTTTCCTGGCATTGGCGGCGATCAACAGCCTCGGCTTCATTCCCCTCGTCGTGCAGCAGAAGGCGCCGGATGTCACCGGCTTCCTGATGACGCTCGCGCTCGCGTCGATGGGGCTCAACACCGATGCCGGCAAGCTGCTGCGCCGCGGCTGGCGGCCGCTGCTGCTCGGTGCCCTGGCCAGCCTTTTCATCTGCGCTTTCAGCTACGCCCTGATCGTCGCGCTGACATGAGGCGGCGCGCCGAGATGAGGCGGCCGCGATGACGCTCGAACAACTGCGCATCTTCCTCGCCGTGGCGGAACGCCAGCACATGACCCGCGCCGCCGAGGTGCTCAACCTCACGCAGCCGGCGGTAAGCTCCGCCATCGCCGCCTTGGAAGCGCGCCATGGCCTGCCGCTGTTTCATCGCATCGGCCGCAGCATCGAACTCACCGAAGCCGGCAAGCTGCTGTGCGGTGAGGCGCAGGCCATTCTGCGCCGCGTGCAGGATGCGGAAGCGAGCCTCGCCGATCTGCGCGGTCTGCGGCGCGGCCGCCTGCGTCTTGCCGCCAGCCAGACGGTCGGCAATTACTGGCTGCCGCCGCTGATGGCGCGGTTCCGCCGCGCCTTCGCCAATATCGATCTCGATCTCACCATCGGCAATACCGAGCAGGTGGCGGCAGCCGTACGTGACGGTGCTGCCGAACTCGGCATCGTCGAGGCACCGGTCAGCGGCGATGTCTTCGAGGAACAGCTGCTGCCCGGCGACCGTCTGGTCCTGGTGGCCGCCGCCACCGACGAAGGGCTGAAACTGTCGCGCCAGCTGGCGCCGCTGGCTGCGGCCGACGAAGCCCTGCTCGGCAGCGGCGATTGGGTCTGGCGCGAATCCGGTTCCGGTACGCGGCAATTGATGGAAGCGATGCTGCGCAAGCTCGGGCTCGATCCCGCCAACCTGCCGCGCTCGCTGGAACTGCCCAGCAACGAGGCGGTGCGGCTGGCGGTCGAAGCCGGCGCCGGCTTCACTATCATCTCCGCCTTGGCGGTGGCGGCCAGCATCCAGGAGGGCCGCTTGCTCTCCTGGGAACTCCCCGAGGCCGAGCGGCGTTTCCGGCTGCTGCGGCACCGTTCCTATCAGCCGACCCAGGCCGCCATGGCCTTCAGCACGCTTATAACGACGGCATAAGCGCCTGCGCGCTTGGGGCGCTTGCGGCGCTGGGCCCGCATCCAGCGAACCGCGTTCCGGGCTGTAAGTCCGGGCAGCTATTGTCCCCCTCAGGGCTTCCGGGCTACAACTTGGCCCAGACCGACGGGCCGCCCCGTCGCCGCCGGGAGACATCAGATGAGTGCCGAAGTCGAACCGATCCGCCGTTCCGCCAGCCTATGCCGCGCCCTGCGCGCAGCCGCCCTCGGCCTCCTGCTTCTCGCTCCCTTGGTGCTGCGCCCCCTGCCGGCCTGGGCGGTCGATTATCTCAGCGCCGTCGACGATCTGCCGCTGGCCCAGGGCCTGACCGAGCAGAAGGACAAAACGACGGTCTTCGATGCGCCGGTCGGCAAGCTCGTCACAGCTTATGCGACCGGCAATCTCAAAGCGCAGGATGTGGTCGATTTCTATGACAATACCCTGCCGCAGCTCGGCTGGCAGAAGACCGCCAGCGGCACCTATCACCGCAAGGCCCAGACCTTGAAGATCGATGTGCTGGGCGGCCAGGGCGGCGGTCCGATCAATGTCAGTTTCACGGTTTCCTCCGAAGGCAAGTAATCCGTCATGACCTATGAAAACATCCAGCTGACCCGTGAGGGTCGCGTCGGCATCGTCACGCTCAATCGGCCGAAAGCCCTCAATGCGCTCTGCGATGCGCTGATCGCCGAACTTGGCCAGGCGCTCGATCTCCTCGAAGCCGATGAAGCGATCGGCGCCATCATCCTGACCGGCAGCGAAAAGGCCTTCGCCGCCGGCGCCGACATCAAGGAGATGAAAGATCGCGACTTCATGGATGTCTATCTCAGCGACTTCATCACCAAGGGCTGGGAGCGCGTTGCCGCCTGCCGCAAGCCGGTGATCGCGGCGGTGGCCGGCTTTGCCTTGGGCGGCGGCTGCGAGGTTGCGATGATGTGCGACATCATCATCGCCGCCGAGAATGCGAAATTCGGCCAGCCGGAAATCACCCTCGGCATCATCCCGGGCGCCGGCGGGACCCAGCGCCTGACCCGGGCGCTGGGCAAGGCCAAGGCCATGGATCTGGTCCTGACCGGCCGCTTGATGGATGCCCAGGAAGCGGAACGCTGCGGCCTCGTCTCCCGCGTCGTACCGGCGGAAAAGCTGATGGAAGAGGCCAAGGGGGTCGCCAATAAGATCGCCTCGATGTCCCTGCCGATCGCGCTCTTCGCCAAGGAATCGGTCAATCGCAGCTTCGAGACCAGCCTCGCCGAAGGGCTGCGCTTCGAGCGCCGCCTGTTCCATGCCGCCTTCGCCACCGAAGACCAGAAGGAAGGCATGTCGGCCTTCGCCGAAAAGCGGCCGCCCCAGTTCAAACACCGCTGATCCGGGGCGCTGGCCGGGGAGAGACGGGTTCGCCCGGCGGCACGTGACCCGGCGATTGTGCGTTGCGGTAAGGCCGCGGCGGATGCGCGCAATGCCGTGCTGTCTTAGGTTTTGCCTGCTATAATATACGCAAATGGAGCATGGTTTAAGGACTTGGCGGCGGAACAGGGTTCCGGCGCCGGGCTCGGCCCGCATCAAGAATTGATGGGAACAGCATGGCTAAACAGCCTGAGACAGCGGCACCCCCGCTGCGATTCACCACCCAGCGCATCCAAGTGTCGATCGACCAGCGGCCCTTCACGATCGTCAACATGAATGCCTTCGATGTACTCATTGCCGGCACGCCGGAGTGGATCGCGCCGAAGCAGAAAATCGATTTCACCTTCATGATTACGGTCGGCGGCAAGGAAGTCGGTCTGCCGACTTATGGTGTCGTGCTGAAGAACGATGCCAGCGGCCTCGAGGTCCGCTATCAGGCGCCGAACAATCGCTGGCGCGATCTGCTCACCCGCGTCCTTACCGAAGAGAACGCCAAGAGCTGAATGGCGGCCTGTGCCTCGACGTTGCGGGGCAGCTTTTATCTCGGACGGGATTGCTGGAAAGAGAACCGGCGCAGGTCGGGGGTGAGGGGTGAGACCTGCGCCGGCCACAGTCCCATGGTCGGGGCCGACCATGGGGCATGCGATTGGATCATCATCAGCGGCAGGGGGACGCTGCCGTGCAGAGCTTGGTGACATCCAATCGCCAGGGAAACTTGCGTCTGGGAAACGCGGGCAATAAATCCTTCAATTGGCTAAGACTTCCGTCCCGGCCGGTTATTCCATCAGGCGGCGGCCAATTTCACCGCGACGAACAGCTCCTGGCCGCGATGATCGACCAGCATCATGACGACGCTCTGGTGATTGGCTTTCGCATCCTTGGTGAGGCGGCTGACATCCTGCGGCGTGCTGACGGCGCTATCGCCGATCCGCTCGATGACGTCGCCTTCGGCAATGCCTTGCTCCGCCAGCGGGCTGTCGTCATTGACGTTGCTGACGACCACACCCTTGACGCTCTTGTCGATGTTGAGCTGGGTGCGCGCGGCGGCATCCAGCGGCGCGAAACTGGCGCCGAGATCGGCCACGTCGACACTGCCGGATGAGTTGGTCGTGTCTTCCTGCGGCGCGGTATTTTCCGCAACCTGCTGATCCGGCTTCAGCTTGCCGATGACAAGCGACACCTTCTGCATCTGATGGTCGCGCCAGACCGTCAGGTCGACCTTGGTCTGCGGCTTGGTGGCGGCAACCAGGCGCGGCAGTTCGCGCATCTCATCGACTGTCTGGCCGTTGTAGCCGACGATCACGTCGCCGGTTTTCAAGAGCTTCTGCGCCGGGCTGTCGCTCTGCACATCGGCGACCAGGGCGCCTTCCGGCTGCGGCAGGCCGAGCGCCTTGGCGAGATCCGGCGTTACCTTCTGGATCTGCACGCCGAGCCAGCCGCGTTCGACGCTGCCATGCTCGCGCAGTGAATCGATCACCGGCTTGGCGAGGTTCGAGGGAATGGCGAAGCCGATGCCGACGCTGCCGCCATTGGGCGAGGCGATCGCGGTGTTGATGCCGACCACGTCGCCGTCGGTATCGAAGGTCGGGCCGCCGGAATTGCCGCGATTGATGGCGGCATCGAGCTGCAGGAAGTCATCGAAGGGACCGGCATTGATATCGCGGCCGCGGGCCGAGACGATACCGGCCGTCACCGTGCCGCCGAGGCCGAACGGGTTGCCGACCGCCATGATCCAGTCGCCGACACGCTCCTTGTCGGAATCGCCGAATTTGACGAAAGGCAGAGGCTGCGGCGTGCTGATCTTCAGCAGCGCAAGGTCGGTCTTCGGATCGGTGCCGATCAGCTTGGCCGGATATTCCTTGCCGTCGGTCATGGTGACTTCGATATCCGTCGCTTCCTCGATCACATGGTTATTGGTGACGATGTAGCCGGCGGGATCGACGATGAAGCCGGAACCGAGCGACATCACCTTCTCGTTGCGATGCTGCTGGCGCTGCTGTTCCTCGAAGGGCTTGAAAAACTGTTCGAACGGGGAACCCTTGGGAAACTCGAAGGGTGCGCCCTGGTCCTGCATGTCGCTCTCCGTCACCTTGTGGGTGGAGGAGATGTTGACCACGGCGGGCGTTACCTTGGCGGCGAGATCGGCAAAGCTATCGGGTGCCGGATAGGCTTCCGCCGTGCCGGCGACGACCGGTCCCAGCAGCAGGGCGCCGCTCAGTGCCGTGACGGCCATGAGCATCCTGCGCTTCGTCATCCGGCCCTTGCGGGGCGGAAAATTCTTGAGATCTGGTGATGACATCTTGCTATTCCTTCTTCCTGTGCGGTCCCCCGCATCGGCCGAAAGATCGAACGATGCCCGGCCCATGCCGCGCTTGGTGATGAAGATGATGCGATCGCGTAACGCGGCAATGTCATCTGAAGGCCTATTTGGTAACGCTGTTGCCACCCGACCAGCGGCTGTTACAATCGGTTACACTTTTGCCATCGCCGCCGAGGAAGCCGGTCCCCAAACTAATCAGGGCAACAAGACTGCGAAATTTTTCAACATGATGCGCAACTAATGCCGACCGACCCCAGCGACCACATCCTGATCGTCGACGACGATCGGGAGATCCGCGATCTGCTCTCCCGCTTCCTGGTGAAGCATGGCTACCGCGTCTCGACCGCGGCGGATGGCCGGGAGATGCGGCGCGTCATGGCGGATGCGCGGATCGACCTGATCGTGCTCGACGTGATGATGCCGGGTGAAACCGGTCTCACGCTCTGCGGCCAGGTCCGCGCCAGTTCGAAAGTGCCGATCATCATGTTGACGGCGGTGGCGGAAGAAACCGACCGCATCATCGGCCTCGAACTCGGCGCCGACGACTATCTCGCCAAGCCCTTCAATCCGCGCGAATTGCTGGCCCGCATCCGCGCGGTGCTGCGGCGCACCGATATCCGCGAGCCGGTCGCGGCGGTGGAAGGCGACGGCAATCCGGTGCTGATCTTCAACGGCTGGAAGCTCGATCTTGCCACCCGGCAGCTGACCAATCCGGCCGGCGAGCCGGTGGAACTGTCGACCGGCGAATATGACCTGCTGGTCGCCTTCGCCGAGCGGCCCCAGCGCGTGCTCAGCCGCGACCGGCTGCTGGATCTTGCCAAGGGCCGGGCGGCGGTCGCCTTCGACCGCAGCATCGACGTGCAGGTCGGCCGGCTGCGGCGCAAGATCGAGACCGATGCCTCGGCGCCGCAAATGATCACCACGGTGCGCGGCGGCGGCTATATGTTCACGCCGCAAGTCACGCGCAGCTAGGTCAGGTAATGCGTCGTTTCCTGCCCGATAGCATCGTCGACTGGCTGGTGGTGATCGTCGTCACCGGCATCTGCGCCTCGCAGCTGGCAACGACGCTTTTCCACAACATCAATCGCAACCAGGCGATCATCGCCCTGGAAGACGTGCGCGCCGCCGAGCGCATCGCCTCGATCGTCGCCTTTCTGGAAGACACGGCGCCGATCCTGCGACCCGGCGTCGCCAGCGCCATCAGCCGCTCCTCGCTCTACGTCGCCGCCAGCGAGCGCAGCGCCATCCAGGACGGCGATCCGGTGGATAGCCGCTGTGCCCGTTTGCGCGATGTCGTCAAGGCGCGGCTGCTGGATATCCACTGGCGCCAGGTGCGGGTGAATTATGCCCCGCAGCCGGTCAACAGCAGCAACTGGCTGGCGCGGATCTGGCCGGAGATCTGGGGCAGCGAGCAGGACCGGACGGCGCAGATCCTCAGCCGCCAGTCGAGCGAAAGGCGGTTCCGCGTGGCGGTCCAGCTGATGGATGGCGGCTGGCTCAATTTCGATGTCGCTTCGGTCAGTTCGCTGCCAGTGGCCTCCTGGGATCTCATCGTCTCGATCATCCTCACGGTTGCGGTGGCGATCGCGCTCAGCGTGTTTCCGGTCTACCGCCTGACGCGGCCGCTGGCGCGTTTCACCCAGGCGGCCGAGGCGCTGGGGCGCGGCAATCTGGACGAGCCGGTACCGGAAAGGGGCTCCATCGAAGTGCGCCGGGCGGCGCATGCCTTCAACGATATGCAGGCCCGTATCCGCCGCCTGGTCGATGGCCGCACGCAGATGATCGCGGCGATCTCCCACGATCTTCGGACACCGATCACGCGGCTCAGGCTGCGCGCCGAATTCGTCGAGGATCCGGAGGCGCAGCGCCGCATGCTGGCCGATCTCGACGAGATGGAGACGATGATCAAATCGACGCTCGCCTTTGCCCGCGAGGACAGCGACCGCGAACCGGCGGTGATGCTGGACCTGGTGGCGCTGCTGCGCGACGTGGTCGAGGATATACCGGAGGCTGTGCTGCAGCCGGATCTGCCGGCGCGCTACACGATCAGCGGCCGGCCGCTGGCGCTGCGGCGGTGCTTCCGCAACGTCATCGACAACGCCATCAAATACGGCAAGCGGGCGCGCATCGGCCTGCACGAGGAAGAAAAATCGGTCCTGGTCACGGTCGACGATGACGGGCCGGGCATTCCCGAGGATCAGCGCGATCTCGTCTTCCGGCCCTTCTATCGGCTGGACGCCTCGCGCAACCGCGACAGCGGCGGCACCGGGCTCGGCCTCGCCATCGTGCAAAGCATCGCTCTCAGCCATGGTGGCGAGGTGGCGCTCAGCAATCGCCCGGAAGGGGGCCTCCGGGTAGCGATCCGTTTGCCGAGCTGAAAAGCGGTTGATGAAACGCCGCGGCCGACCCGCCGAACGACCGCCTATTCGGCGGCGCGCTCGCCCAGGCCGGCCTTATCAGCGGCCTTGTCGGCCGGTTTGCCGGTTGCCAGAGCGGTCTGGCGCCGCTCCCAGTCGAACATGTAGTCCCGGGTCACCGGCACCGCGTTGATGCCTTTGCCCATCTGGATCTGGAACACCATGTTGTAATCGTAGCGGAAGGAAAGCTCGCTGCCGATCAGGTAGAACTCCCACATGCGGCAGAAGCGTTCGTCATAGAGCGTGCGGATCTTGTCGCGCACGGCGTTGAAGTTGTGCCGCCAGGCCTTCAGCGTTTCGGCGTAATGCAGCCGCAGCACCTCGACATCGGTGACCCAGAGCTTGGTCTTCTCGATCTTCGGCAGCACTTCCGACAAGGCCGGGCTGTAGCCGCCGGGGAAGATATATTTGCGCAGCCACGGATTGGTGTAACCGGGCCCGTCACGGCGGCCGATGGCGTGCAGCAGCGCGACGCCGTTATCGACCAGCAGATCCTGCACCTTGCCGAAGAACTCGCCGTAATGCTTGACCCCGACATGCTCGAACATGCCGACCGAGACGATGCGGTCATAGCGCGCCGTCTCCAGGCGGTAATCCTGCAGCTTGAAGGTGACGCGATCGGAGAGGCCCGCCGCCTTGGCGCGTGCTTCCGCCACCTGATGCTGTTCGGTCGAGAGCGTCACCCCGGTCACCTTCACATCGGCGACCTTGGCGAGATACATGGCAAGGCCGCCCCAGCCGCAGCCGATATCGAGCACATGCTGGCCCGGCTGCAACAGCAGCTTCGAGGCGATATGGCGCATCTTCGCCTGCTGCGCCTGCGGCAGCGTCGTCTCCGGCGTCGCGAAATAGGCGCAGGAATACTGCATGCTCTCATCGAGGAACTGCTCGAAGAGCTGGCGCGACAGGTCGTAGTGATGGGCGACGTGCTCGCGGGCCAAGCCGATCGGATTGTGCTGGTGCCACCAGCGCAGCAGCTTGTGAACGCCACCGACCAGACGCTGCAGCGTCACCGACTGGACCTCGTCGGTGCCATCCATGGCAAGGTCGATGAGGTCGTAAAGGGTGCCCTCCTCGATGGTCACCCGGCCGTCCATATAGGCTTCGCCGAGCTTGAGCCAGGGATTGATGAAAAGGCCGCGATCGGTTGCGGCATCGTGGATCCGCAGCGTCACGCGCGGTTCGGCGGAGTATTTCAGTTCGTGGCGTTTCCCGGCAGGATCGATAACGGTTACATGACCCCGCCGCACGCCGACTCTCAGCAAGCGTTCGAACATCCCCATGCGCTCCTAAAACAACGACTGCTTGAATCGCCGCAGCGCATGACCCCCGTCAGGCTGCGCCGTATCCTCGACGACTCTTCTTCGCTTTTAGTTTGGAATAATTCAAATATGGCGAGACAGAGTCTGTCAATGATCCATTAACGATCTCTGGCCTGCATGTGTTGCAGGTCTTTATGCTTAGAGCCGGTCCCTTTCAGAACCGGCCCTTTCGCCGCACGAACAGAAATTCACGTTAAAGCGCAGCGGACCGCAACGAACGGGCCGCGCAATTCTGAAACGCAGGAGAACTATCGCCGGCGATGCCCCCAGCTCAGCTGGATTGCAGAATGACGGTCAGGTCGTCCTGAATGAGCACATAAACCGGATGGGCATGGATGGCATCATCGACCATGCTCGCCTGGAACACCTGGTATCCGTCAGGCGCCTCGGCCTCCGCCCGCGACCATGCATAGCCGCGATCATTGGAGAGGTGCACGGAATCGCCTTGTTCACCGTTGATCACCAGGGCTTCGAACCCGGCGATGGATTCGGTGCCAAGATCGAGCACGTCGCTGACATTGAGCGCGATGGTGGCCTGGTGATGGCTGTCCAGTACCGGCGCATCGATGGGAGCGGCCGACTCGGGCGACTCGGCGAAGACGGTGGGGCTGATTTCAACCAGCAGGTTGCCGGGCTTCAGGGCGCTGTCGCCGCTCTGGGCCGTGGCTGGGGTTTCGCGAACATCTCCTGTCGCGTCACCCGTAGGCATGACGGACATAATAGACTCCTTAAAAATATGAACCGGACGAAACACGTCACGGTTTGGTAAAGCGTTCTGCTAAACAAAACTTAACGGGATAGGCCGGGATTTCAATGCCTCTAGGGCCGACTTGGCCACATTATCGTGTGAGCGAGATTCGATTGTGACGAATTTGGCGCAATTTGAGCCTTTAGAGCCATCTGATTCGTCGCATTTCGGGCAGAGGCCTGGCGGATTCCGACGAGTAGCTGGCCTCTCTCCCACCGCATAGTAAGCTGAGTTAACCAAATCGGGTTAAGAGCGATGCCGGGCATCTGTAACTGGAGCGCCGGAATTGGTGGATATTCCGGGCATGCGAAAGCGGGTATCTGAGATGACTGACCAAGTCCTGCCGACCGATGATCCGAAATCATTGATCTCCGAAGCTTTTGCCATGGGTGACGAATTTCCCGGCCCGGCCGAGGATCTGCTGCTGTCGTGGATGCTGAGCCTCGATGTTGCCGCCGATCCGCGTGCGGCGGCCGTGCGCCTGGCTGCCCGTCATGCGCCGGACAGCGCCAGTTTCGACAACCCGCATATCCGTCGCTTGGCTGACCTGCTGCGCCAGACCGCCACGACCGATCCTGCTGCCCGCGGTGGCCGTGGCCGGGTCGCGGCGCGCCGTGCCGCCACAAGGTCGGGCGCCTAGCAGATCAACGCCCGCGCCGGAATCCCGCCTCTTGAGGTGGTCGCATTCACGGCCGCCCGACTGCTCCGTGCAGGAATTGTCCGCCGGCTGTCCTGTTCATGAAAGCGCGTTATGGATTCGCCGTAACGCCACGGCGCAGAATTTACTCGTGCTTTCAAGCTGGTAACATGAAGTTTTTGCGTAAGTCGGAACCCCTGGCGAGAGTCGGTTGCTTCCCTCGTGGAGATGGCTAGAAATAGGCCCGACAACAGGACATTTGGAGCGGCGGGCCGATCTCGGCCCGCCTCTCTGCTTTTGGTGAGGGACCGGGGCCGGTACGAGCCGCTATCGCTTGGCGGTAGGGCGGTTGCCCGGCACCCGTACAAGGATGGCATCGCAGATGCAGCAGTCTCATGCCGAGACCGGCCGGAAATCGCTTCCGACCCTGGCGATCGGCGCAATCGGTGTCGTCTATGGCGACATTGGAACCAGTCCGCTTTACGCCTTCAAGGAATGTTTCAGCAGCCATCACGGGCTGAGCATCGACGTGACCAATGTCTACGGCATCCTCTCGCTGATCTTCTGGTCGGTGATGCTGGTGGTGTCGTTCAAATATGTCACCATCGTGTTGCGTGCCGATAATGGCGGCGAAGGCGGCAGCCTGGCCTTGCTGGCGCTGGTCTCGAATGCGGTCAAAAGCAAATTCGCCGTGGCCGCGGTGACGGCGCTCGGCATCTTCGCCGCCGCGCTTTTCTATGGCGACAGCATGATCACGCCGGCGATCTCGGTATTGAGTGCCGTCGAAGGCATACAGGTGGCGTGGCCAGGTTTCGAAATGCTGGTCATTCCCGTCACCCTCGCCATCCTCATCGTGCTCTTCATGATCCAGCGCCAGGGCACGGCCCGCATCGGCACACTATTCGGCCCGCTGATGCTGCTGTGGTTCGCC
>DATLIX010000152.1:0-6342 GCA_035539215.1 Dongiaceae bacterium
GCGGCGTCGGGACGAGGCCGCGCCCGGCCCTGACCAGCAACGGGTCGCCGGTTGCCTCGCGAAGGCGCGCCAGCGCCCGGCTCATCGCCGAGGGGCTGAGTTGCAGGCGCCGGGCGGCGCGGGCGACGCTGCCTTCGGTCAACAGCACGTCTAGGGTGACCAGCAGATTGAGATCGGGCATCAACATGGCGGCATCCTAGCACAGGTGAGATGGCGTCAAACGCACGAATAAAGTGCAATCGCTGCATATTTCGCCATGATATGCGGCCGGTTACGCTCTCCGGCAGGCCTGAAACAGGCGTTGCCAGATAGCGGAGTCGAAGTTGAAATCCCCCACCGAAACCTTCCCGGCATCAGGCCGAAAGATCGTCGAAGCCCTGTCTCAGCCAGCTCGCCTGACCGGCGCGGCGCGCTGGGCGCTGGCCGCCCTGTCGCTCTCCATGCTGATGCCCTCGCTCGATACCAGCATCGCCAATGTCGGCCTGCCGACCCTGGCGCATGCCTTCGGTGCCTCCTTCCAGGCGGTGCAGTGGATCGTCCTGGCCTATCTCCTCGCCATCACCACGTTGATCGTCAGCGTCGGGCGGTTGGGGGATCTCATCGGCCGCCGCCGCTTGTTGCTCTGGGGCATCGTGCTGTTCACTGCGGCCTCGTTGTTCTGCGGCGTCGCGCCGACACTTCGGTTGTTGATCGCTGCCCGGGCTTTGCAGGGCCTCGGCGCCGCTATCATGATGGCGCTGACCGTGGCCCTGGTCGGCGAGACGATCCCGAAGGCGCGCACCGGCAGCGCCATGGGACTGCTCGGCACCATGTCGGCGATCGGCACGGCGCTGGGGCCGTCGCTGGGCGGTTTCCTGATCGCCGGCTGCGGCTGGCGCACGATCTTTCTCGTTAACGTGCCTTTGGGCATCGTCAACTTCATGCTGGCCCGCCGCTATCTGCCGGCGCCGCAGCCGGTCGCGAAAATGACGCGCCCTGTTTCTGGCAAACCGGGTTTCGACAAACTGGGGACGCTCCTGCTGGCCTTGACCCTGGCGGCCTATGCGCTGGCGGTCACGGCCGATGGCGGTCGTCTCGACCGGCTCAATATCGTGTTGCTGGCGGCCGCTGCCCTGGGTGCCGTCCTTTTCCTGGTCGCGGAAGCGCGGGTGGCTTCACCGCTGATCCCGCTCTCGATGTTCCGTGATCCGGTCTTGAGCGGCAGCCTGGCGATCAGCGTGCTGGTCGCGACGGTGATGATGGCGACCCTGGTGGTGGGGCCGTTCTATCTCTCGCGCGGACTGGGGCTGGAGACGGCTTTGGTCGGCTTGGTCATGTCGACGGGGCCGGTGATCTCGGCCTTCGCTGGCATTGCGGCCGGCCGCATCGTCGACAAGTTGGGCGCGCCCTTCATGGTCGTCGTCGGCCTGATCGAGATGGCGCTCGGCCTCACGGCCCTATCCGTATTGCCGGGGATCTTCGGCGTGCCTGGCTATATCGGCGCGATCGCTATTCTGACGCCGGGCTACCAGCTGTTCCAGGCGGCCAACAACACCGTCATCATGACCGATATCCGAGCCGATCAGCGCGGCGTCGTCTCCGGCATGTTGAGCCTGTCGCGCAATCTCGGCCTCATCACCGGTGCTTCCGTGATGGGCGCGGTCTTCGCGGCAGCGACGATGGCGACCGATATGACGGTGGCGCAGCCCGACGCTGTGGCCACCGGCATGCAAATCACATTTACGGCCGCGGCCTCGCTCATTGTCGGCGCCATCATCATCGCCACCGCCAGCCGCACCGTCGTCAGGCGGCGAGTGGTTCCCGGTAACATATCGTGAGGAAGCCCGGCCTGTGCAATTGCGACCATGGACCCTCGGGTCAAGCCCGAGGGTGACAGATGAGAGAGTATTGACGCAAGGCGACAACTCAAACTCTTCTGTCATTGCCGGGCTTGACCCGGCAATCCACGTCATGAATTGAACATCCTTCAAATAGAGGCTTCCTCGAGTCTCCGCGCGCATAAGCCGACGCAGGACGGGAGACAACATGAAGCGCGCCGCACCCCTCACCCCGCAAGAACGGAGAGAGGGGCGAGGGATTCGCGACATCGTCTGAGGGCGCTTATGCCCTGAGCACGCCGCCGGTCGCCTTGTTGACGGCGGCGACCACCTTGGCGGCCGCTTGCTCGATCTCCTGGTCGGTGAGGGTCTTGTCCTTCGGTTGCAGGGTGACGCTGAAAGCGACCGATTTCTGATCGGTACCGAGGGAGCCGCCGCTGAAGACGTCGAACAGCTTCACCTCGGTGATGAGCGCCTTGTCGGCACCCTTCGCCGCCTTGACCAGCTTGTCGGCCGGGACCTTGGCATCGACCACGAAGGCGAAATCGCGTTCGACCGGCTGGAAGGGCGAGGCGTTCAGCAGCGGCCGTGCCGTGCCCTTCGACCGCGGCAACGGCAGGCGGTCGAGAAACACCTCGAAGCCGACGGCAGGTCCCTTCAGATCCAGCGCCTTCAAGACCTTGGGATGCAGCTCGCCGAACTGGCCGAGCACGGTGGGGCCAAGGCGCAACACCGCCGAGCGGCCGGGGTGATAATAGCCCGGCGCCTCGGCGAGGATCTGCAGATTGTCAACCGGCACGCCGAAGGTGGACAGGATCGCCAGCGCATCGGCCTTGACGTCGAAGGCATCGACCGCCCGCGGCTTCGCCTCCCAGTGGCGCGGCCGGGCATAGCCGGTGCGTATACCGGTCGCCGCCAGGATCTGGCCCTTCTCGGTCTCGTCGTGATAGGTCGGCCCGACTTCGAACAAGGCCGCGTCGCTGATTCCGCGCGCCGCGTTGCGGCCGGCGGCCTGCAGCAGGTTGCCGAGAATCGAGGGACGCATGGCGTCGAGATCGGCGCTGATCGGGTTATCGAGCAGCACCAGCTTCTCCGCCGTCTGGAAGAGCGTGGCGATACCGCTCGCCATGAAGCTGAAGGTGACAGCCTCGGTGATGCCACGGCCGGCCAGCAGGCGCTTGGTCAGCAGCACGCGGCGCTGGGCCGGCGTCACCGCAGGCTGCGGCAAAGGTGTTGTCCGCGGCATCGAGACCACCGGGATATTGTCGAAGCCGTTGACGCGCAGCACCTCCTCGACGAGATCCGCTTCGCCTTCAACATCGGCGCGCCAGCTCGGCACGCTGACGGACCATTTCTCGGCGCTGTTCGCCGTCACGCCGAAGCCGAGCTTCTCGAGAATATCCTTCTGCATCGCCGCCGGTACATCGACGCCGCCGAGGCCGAGCACCCGGGTGAGGCGGAAATCGAGGCTGCGCTGCCAGGTCGGTATCGTGCCGCTGACGGTGGGGTGGCTCGCTTCGCCGCCGCACAGCTCGAGGATGAGCCGCGTGCCCTCGGCGAGGCCGAGATCGACCGATTGCGGATCGACGCCGCGCTCGAAGCGATAGCGGGCATCGGAATTGATGTTGAACTTGCGGCCGGTGCGGGCGACCGAGATCGCATCGAACAAGGCGGCTTCGAGGAACACATTGACCGTGGTATCGGAACAGCCGGTGGTCTCGCCGCCCATGATGCCGCCGATCGAGATGGCGCCCGTGTCGTCGGCAATCACCGTCACGCTGTCATCGAGCGCATAGGTCTTGCCGTCGAGCGCCAGCACTTCCTCGCCGGCCTTGGCGCGGCGCATGGCGAGGTTACCCTTGACCTTGTCGGCATCGAAGACATGCAGCGGCCGGGCTAGGTCGAAGGTGACGAGATTGGTGATGTCGACCAGCGCCGAGATCGGCCGCAGGCCGATCGCCACCAGACGCTCTTGCAGCCATTTCGGGCTGGGGCCGTTCTTGACACCCTTGATATAGACGCCCCCGGCCAGCGGGCAATACTGCCCGTCATCGGCGAGCTGCCATTTGATGGGGCTGTCGAAGCTGCCGGCGATCTTCTTCGCCGCAAGCGGCTTCAGCTTGCCGAGACCGGCGGCTTCGAGATCGCGGGCGATGCCACGCACACCGAGGCAATCGGCGCGGTCCGGCGTCAGCTTGATCTCGATCACCGGATCGTCGAGCTTCTGATAGGCGGCGAAGCTCGCCCCCAAGGGGGCATCATCCGGCAATTCGATGATGCCGTCATGATCGTTGCCTAGCCCCATCTCGCGCACCGAGCAGAGCATGCCGTTCGACTCGACGCCGCGGATAACGCCGGGCTTCAGGTCGACGCCGGTACCGGGAATATGGCTGCCCGGAGGGGCAAAAACGCCTTTCATCCCCGTCCGGGCGTTGGGCGCGCCGCAGACCACCTGGACGACGCCCTTGCCGGTATCGACCATGCAGACCCGCAGCTTGTCGGCATTGGGATGCTTCTCGGCCGAGACCACATAGGCGATGGTGAAGGGCGCCAGCTCCTTGGAGCGGTCGTGGATGTCTTCGACCTCGAGCCCGAGTGCCGTCAGCTTCTTCGAGATCGTCTCGAGATCGGCATCGGTATCGAGATGCTCCTTGAGCCAGGAAAGCGTGAATTTCATCGCGTCAGCCCTCCGACCAGCGACGGCACATCCAATGCCGGGAATCCGTAATGTCTCAGCCAGCGGAGATCGCCGTCGAAGAAGGTGCGCAGGTCGGGAATGCCGTATTTCAGCATGGCGATGCGCTCGATCCCCATGCCGAAGGCGAAGCCCTGATACTTGGTGGGATCGATGCCGCAATTGGCGAGCACCTTCGGATGCACCATGCCGCTGCCGAGGATCTCCAGCCAGTCTTTGCCGCCCCCATCTTTACCGTGGCCCAGTTTGAGCTCGCCGCCGGAACGGTCGCAGCCGATGTCAACTTCGGCCGAGGGCTCGGTGAAGGGGAAATAGCTGGGGCGGAAGCGCACCGCGAGATTGTCGATGTTGAAGAAGGCGCGCACGAAATCGATCAGGCAGCCTTTGAGATGCCCCATATGCGTCGCCTCGTCGATCACCAGGCCCTCGACCTGATGGAACATCGGCGTATGGGTCATGTCGGAATCGCAGCGATAGGTGCGGCCCGGGATGATGACGCGGATCGGCGGTTTCTTCGACTGCATGGTGCGGATCTGCACCGGCGAGGTATGGGTGCGCAGCACCATGCGGCTGCCATCGGCCTGCGGCGGCAGATAGAAGGTGTCCTGCATCTGCCGCGCGGGATGGTCGGGCGGAATGTTCAAGGCTGTGAAGTTCTTGAAGTCGTCCTCGATATCCGGGCCTTCGGCGACGCTGAAACCCATCTCGCCGAAAATGGCGATGATCTCGTCGATGGTCTGGCTGATCGGGTGCAGCCGACCCTCGCTTTCGGGGCGCGGCGGCAAGGTGAGGTCGATCGCCTCGAAGGCCAGCTTGGCATCGAGCGCGGTCTGCTCCAGCACGTCCTTGCGGGCGGCGATCGCTGCGGTGACCGCATCCTTGAGGAGATTGAGGCGCTGCCCGGCTTCCTTGCGTTCCTCGGGCGTCAGGTCGCCCAGGGTCTTCATCAGCCCGCTGATTTCGCCCTTCTTGCCGAGCGCATCGACGCGAATTGCCTCCAGCACCTCAACCGCCCCGGCCTCGGCCACGGCGTTCAGCCATTTGTCCCGTAACGCATCCAGATTCTGCATCTTCCGTTCCCACCGCCTGTTGTCGCGGTTATCGAAAGGGCCGGCCGGAAATGCGAAGGGGGAGGTCGTTGCCGGCCTCCCCCTCGTATTCTCGGCAGGCCCGAATTAGTCGAGCTGCAACTTAAAGAGATTAATTGGCAAGGTCAGTAAATTCTGTTCAGCGCCGTCGATCGTCATCCGATCCAGCGCGATCTTCTTGGTCTGATGGTTGTTGACCCAGTCGATGACGATCTGATGATCTTTGCCGCTGGACCCGACTTCCTTGATCGTCGCCGTCACCAGGACGATATCGGTATCCTTGAAGCGGTCGGGCTTCGAGCCGCTCCAGTCGATCGAGCCATGGGCGCCGGCGACATCGTTCACCAGCTGCTCATTGGTCTTGCCGGGCAGGGTCTGGTCGGCCTTAACGGCAACGATGTCGTCGCCATAACCGCAGGCGCTCAGCAGTAATGTACTGCCGAGAGCTGCGGCGGCAATCAGGCGACGACATGAGCCGGTCAGCATGGAGGCTTTCCTGGGGCGGCTGCCCCGCTTACGAAAAGTCTCAGGCCTTCTGGAGGGCGTCCTGAGCCTGCTTGACGATGGCGGCGAAAGCCGCCGGTTCCCGGATCGCCAGATCGGAAAGGACCTTGCGGTCGATCTCGATCCCGGCGCGCTTCACGCCGGCGATAAACTGGGAATAGGTCAAGCCGTGCTCGCGGGCGCCGGCATTGATGCGCTGGATCCACAGACCGCGGAAATCGCGCTTCTTGGCGCGACG
>DATLIX010000153.1:0-50262 GCA_035539215.1 Dongiaceae bacterium
TTCGTTTATTAGGGGGTCAAATAGAGGATTTTTTAAAAACTGCGTCTAAACGAGCCATTTCAGTTGACGCGAAGTGTGGGATTTTCAAGGTATTTCAAATATTTAAATATCGATCCGATTCATCTAAACTCGCGCCCGACAACGGCCCCAGCAAAGGGAGCCGTATCGATTGTGTCCCACGCACGAGAACCCTGCTAGACGATCCCGCTCGACGCCTTCGCCTGTGCGGGTCGCTGTTCCCCTGCCTGTCTCCGGTAGCCGCTGGCGCGGTAGGTCGCGATCGGGTCTATGGCGCCGCCCTGGCGATAGCGGGCTTCGGCAAGGATCGGCTCGACGTCAAGGCGGAAGCCGGCCTTCAGCGTCTCGGCCGCGGCGAGCGCATCGTTCTCCTGCTGATAGCCTTCCAGTGCAGCACGGTCGACCAGCAGGGCCTGGGCATAGGCGCGGCGGATCTCGCTGGCGCTGCGGATCAGGCTTTCGATCGGATCGGTGACGTTGTGCGATTGGTCGAGCATATGCGCCGGGGTGAAGTTCGGTGCCTTCCTCAACTCCGCATCGACCAGTTCGTTGAAGACCAGGAACAGGCGGAAGGGATCGATCGAGCCGGTGTCGAGATCGTCGTCGCCGTATTTCGAATCGTTGAAGTGAAAGCCGCCCAACCGGCCGAACTGGATGAGCCGCGCGACGATCATCTCGATATTGGCATTGGGCGCGTGATGGCCGAGATCGACGAGGCAGAAGGCACGCTCGCCCAGAGAGGTCACGGCGAGATAGTTGCTGCCCCAATCCTGGATCACTGTCGAATAGAAGGCCGGCTCATACATCTTGTGCTCGACGAAGAGCCGCCAGTCCTGCGGCACGGCGGCATAGATGGTGCGCATGGAGTCGAGATAACGCTCGAAGGCGCGGGTGAAATTGCTCTGGCCGGGGAAGTTCGAGCCATCGCCGACCCAGACCGTCAACGCCTTGGAGCCGATCGCCTTGCCGATCTCGATGCATGCCAGATTGTGCTCGACCGCCTGGTGCCGCGTCGCCCCATCAGTATGGCTGAGCGAGCCGAACTTATAGGAGAGCTGCTGCCCCTGCTGGTCCTGGAAGGTATTTGAATTCATGGCATCGAAACCGAGGCCGCGTTCTGCCGCGAAGTCTTTCAATTCCGCCGGGTCCTTGGGCTTGTCCCAGGGGATATGCAGCGATACGCGCGGCGTCGCACGGCCCAGTTGATGGATGACGGCGCAATCATCGAGCTTGTCGAAGATATGCCGCGGCTCGCCGATGCCGGGAAAGCGGGCGAAACGGGTGCCGCCGGTGCCGACACCCCAGGAAGGCACGGCGACCGTGAAATTGGCGACCTTCTCGGTGATCGTGTCGATCTTGACGCCCCGTCGCGCCAGGCGCTCACCGAGGGCCGCGTAGTCCGTGGCGAGGTCCTTGGAGCGCTTCTGGTTTTCCGCCTCGATGACGCTTTTCGCAATACCGATGGTCATGATGTCCTCCCCTCCTCCGCCGGTGTCGTCGTGATTGTCACCTTCTAGCGGGTGAATGACTGCGCATTGCCGGCATCGACATTGATGATATTGCCGGTGGATTTCGCCGCAAGATCGGAAGCGAGAAAGTAAGTCGCTTCGGCGATGTCTTCCGGAAAGACCGACAGCTTCAGCATGCTGCGCTTGCGGTAATGCTCCTCAAGCTCGTCCGGCTGCATGTTATAGGCGGCGGCACGCTGCGCCCGCCATTCCCCCGACCAGATGCGCGAGCCGCGCAGGACCGCGTCGGGATTGACGACATTGACGCGGATGCCGAACTCGGCCCCTTCCAGCGCCAGGCAGCGGGCGAGATGAATCTCCGCCGCTTTGGCGGTGCAATAGGCCGAGGCATTGACCGAGGCGGCAAGCCCGTTCTTCGAGGCGATGAAGACCATCGCGCCGCCGAGCTTCTGCCGCTTCATCAGGCGGAAGGCCTCACGCGAGACCAGGAAATAACCTTTGGCGAGGATGTCCATGTTGCGGTCCCAGACCGCCAATTCGGTCTCGTCGATCGGTGCCGCCGAGGAAATGCCGGCATTGGAGACGAGAATATCGAGACCGCCATATTCCTTGGCGGCGAGGCGGAAACTGTCGATCACCGCCTGCTCGCTGGTCACATCGACGACACTCGAACGGACCTGGTCGGCGCCATAGGCCTTGGCGAAAGCCGCGCCGGTTTCCTCGAGCAAGGCGGCGTCGATATCGGCCAGCACCACGCAGGCGCCTTCCGAGAGCAGCTTCGAGGCGATCGCCTTGCCGATGCCGCCGGCGCCGCCCGTCACCAAAGCGATGCGGCCGGCCAGGGATTTCGGCCTCGGCATGCGCTGCAGCTTTGCTTCTTCCAGCAGCCAGTATTCGATGTTGAAAGCTTCCTGCTCGGGCAGGCCGACATAGGTATCGACCGCGGCGGCACCGCGCATCACGTTGATGGCATTGACATAGAACTCGCCGGCGATGCGCGCCGTCGCCTTGTCGCGGGCGAAGGTGATCATGCCCACACCGGGCACCAGATAGACGACCGCGTTGGGATCGCGCATGGCGGGGCTGTCGGCATGCTTGCAGCGCTCGTAATAGGCGGCGTAGTCGGCGCGATAGGCGGCAATGCCGGCATCGAGCGTTTCGACCACCGCATCGAGATTCGGCGCCGCCGGATTGAAGGGAACGACCAGCGGCTTGATCTTGGTGCGCAGGAAGTGATCGGGACAGCTGGTGCCGAGCTGCGCCAGTTCGGCAAGATGCCGGCTGTTGACGAATTCCAGCACCGTCGCCTGATCGTCGAAATGGCCCGCCTTACGTTCGCCGGCGCCGATGCGGGCGCGTATCTCCGGCATCAGCCGGGCCGCGATGGCGGCGCGCTCGGCGGCCGGCAAGGCCGCGGCGGCGGCACCGCCGAAATTCTGCTTGCCCTGCATGCGTTCGGCAAACCAGCGGATGGCGATGTTGACGATGCGCAAAGTTGTCTCGTAGCAGTCGCGCGCGGTCTCGCCCCAGGTGATGACGCCATGGGCTTCGAGCACGGCGCCCTTGGCCTGCGGATGAGCCTTGGCGAAAGCAGCGAGATCGAGCCCGAGTTGGAAGCCCGGGCGGCGCCAGGGCAGCCAGCCGATCTCGTCGCCGAAGATCTCCTGGGTCAGCGCCTTGCTGTTCCGGGTGGCGGCAACGGCGATCAGCGCATCCGGATGCATGTGATCGACGTGGGCGTGGGGCAGATAGGCATGCAGCGGCGTATCGATCGAGGCCGCGCGCGGATTGAGGTTGAAGGTGCAGTGGGGCAGATAGCCGACCATCTCGTCTTCATGTTCGGCGCCGCGATAGATCTTCTGCAGTTGCAGCAGCTTGTCCATGTAGAGGGTGGCGAAACCGTCGAGCTTCATGGTGCCGACATCGCCGCCCGATCCCTTGACCCAAAGCACATCGACTTGCGCGCCGCTCAGGGGGTCTTTCTGCAGGATCTTGGCCGAGGTATTGCCGCCGCCGTAATTGGTGATGCGCTTGTCGGCCCCCAGCAAGTTGGAGCGATAGAGCAGCAGGCCCGCTTCGTCCAAAGTCGCCGCCTCGGCCTCGTTCCAGCGATTCTCCACGAGTTGGATTTCGGCCGTATCGGCCATGGCGCTGCCTCCCTCTGGATTACTGATGCGGCTGTTGCGGACCTGAAAACTGATCCCGCCTTGGGCAAACCATTGCGCAGCCCTCGTCGAGTGTCAATCATATTTGAGCATATCTAATCATATTGCGTCGCAACATGATCAGTTAAGATTATTTATGATTGACACCCCCGTAAAATACATCATCCTCAAGGGGCAATGGGGAGGTTGGTTGCACATGCATGAGCGTGAGCGTCATCGCATTATCCTGAGTGCCGTCCAGGAACGGCCGGTCATTACCGTGCAGGATGTGGCCGAGTTGACCGGCGCCTCGGAGGCGACCATTCGGCGCGATTTCGCTGCCTTGGCCCAACAGGGTCGCATCCGCAAGGTGCATGGCGGCGCCGAGGCGGCCCAGCCCGGCGGCATTCTCACCGCCCGTTCCTTCAGCCAGAGTGTGGGTGTCTATTCGGCGCAGAAACGCGCCATCGCCCGCGAGGCCGTCAATCTGTGCCGCGAAGGCGAGGCCATCATCATCAATGGCGGCACCACCACCTTCCAGCTGGTGCACTACCTCTCCGGCCGGAAGCTCGAAGTCTTCACCAATTCCTTTCCCATCGCCGAACATCTGCTGAAGCATTCGAGTTGCCGCGTCATGCTGCCGGCCGGCACCATCTATCGCGAGCAGAGCATCATCCTCAGTCCCTTCGAGAATGATGGCATCGGCCATTTCTATGCCCGGCACATGTTCATGGGCGCCCAGGGCATTTCGGCCCTCGGCATCATGGAAGCGGATTCCCTGATCATCCAGTCGGAACAACGGCTGATGCGTCAGGCGGAAGAGCTGGTGCTGCTGGTCGATTCGAGCAAGTTCGGCGCCCGCTCCAGCCTGGTGCTCTGCCCGCTGGAACGCGCCGCCACCATCATCACCGATGACGGCATCAACGATGAGGCGCGCCGCCTGATCGAGGACGCCGGCATCAAGCTCATCATCGCCAATCCGGATCAGACGGCAGAAAGAGAAGACGGCCAGGTCATCACCCAGATGATGACCCTGGCGGAATAGACGACCAGCGACAATCGCGGTGGTCGTCAAGAACCACGAAGATTGCGACGACAACCGTCGACAACGCAATGATGCGACACAACGCAGTGATGCGATATAGGGGAGGATAGTCATGTTGTTCAACAGAAGGCTTGCCATTGCCACCGCTCTGGCCACCGGCCTGGTCGCCGGTCCGTTTGCCGCGCTTCAGGCCGAGGCAGCAACGGTGAAGATCGCCTTGGTCGTGAAGGCGCTCGGCATCGGCTTCTTCGATGCGGCGCATAAGGGCGCCGAAGAAGCCGCCAAGGAATTGGGTGATGTCGAGGTCATCTATACCGGCCCGACCAACACCACGGCGGAGGGCCAGATCGAGGTCATCAACAGCCTGATCGCCCAGAAGGTGGATGCCATCGCCATTTCCGCCAATGACAAAGACGCGCTG
Organism: Dongiaceae bacterium; assembly: GCA_035539215.1. Lineage (GTDB taxonomy): Bacteria > Pseudomonadota > Alphaproteobacteria > Dongiales > Dongiaceae > Dongia_B. Next base: position 5,098 of record DATLIX010000153.1, read on the forward strand.
GTTCCGGTTCTGAAAAAGGCCATGCAGCGCGGCATCAAGGTGATCTCCTGGGATTCCGGCGTGGCGCCCGAGGGCCGCCTCATGCATCTCAACCCCTCCTCCAATCCCCTGATCGGCAAGATGTGCGTGAAGCTCGCCGCCGATGCCCTCCCTGGCGGCAAGGGCGATGTGGCGATCCTGTCGGCTTCCGCCACCGCCACCAACCAGAATACCTGGATCGAGGAAATGAAGAAGGTGCTGCCGCAATATCCCGGCATCAATCTCGTCAAGACGGCCTATGGCGACGACCTCGCCGATAAGAGCTATCGCGAGACCCAGGGCCTGCTGCAGACCTACCCCAACCTCAAGGCGATCATCGCCCCGACCTCGGTCGGCATTGTCGCCGCCGCCCAGGCCGTCGCCGATGCACATAAGATCGGCCAGGTCTATGTGACCGGCCTCGGCCTGCCCTCGGAGATGGCCGGCCACGTGAAATCCGGGGCCACCAAATCTTTCGCCATCTGGAACCCGATCGATCTTGGCTATGCCGCCACCACCATCGCCTATAATCTCGTCAAGGGTAAGGCCGAGGCCAAGCCGGGCGCCGAGATTCCCATGGGCCACATGGGCAAGGTGACGTTGGATGACAACGATGAAGGCGCCATGGCGGACCCGTTCGTCTATGACGCCAGCAATGTCGAGCAATTCGCCAAGATTTTCTGACCATGGCAGCCTAGGTTTTTGAACGGACGAACCACGCGCCCCTCACCCCTACCCTCTCCCGCGAAGGGAGAGGGAGCGTCGGCGCTTGCGGCTAGCACCGCCGCATGTTTGCTCACGCAGTAGGAACGGCAAACGATGAGACTGGCCGCTGGCAACAGCGTTCCCTTCCCCCTCGCGGGGAAGGACAGAGTGAGGGGGAAGCGCCGGATGGAGCAGATCGAGCATGCTGCAAACCGCTAGTATAGATATGAATATGATCGACGTATCCGCGCATGAGCAGTTGCAGGCATCAGCACCTGCCGCAATGGCACACGCTGATACCCCCTTGCTGAACCTGCGCGGCATTTCCAAATCCTTTCCTGGCGTTCGCGCCCTGCAGCAGGTCGAACTCGCACTTCATCCCGGCCGCGTTACGGCCCTGATCGGCGAGAACGGCGCCGGCAAATCGACCCTGGTGAAGATCCTCACCGGTATCTACCAGCCTGACGAAGGCGAGATCGAACTCGACGGCGCGGCGCGGCGCATCGGGACCGCGGCCGAGGCGCAAGCCGCCGGCATCACGGCGATCCATCAGGAAACCGTTTTGTTTGACGATCTCTCCGTCGCCGAAAACATCTTCCTCGGCCATACGCCCCGGACACGCTGGGGTCTGGTCGACTGGCAGGCGATGAACCGGCGCACGGCAGAGATTCTGCAACGCATCGGCGTCGCCATCGATCCGGCGGCGCGGCTCAGGGATCTGTCGATCGCCCAGCGTCATCTGGTCGCCATCGCCCGCGCCCTCTCGATCGAGGCGCGCATCGTCATCATGGACGAGCCGACCGCCGCCCTCAGCCATAAGGAAGTCGAGGATCTGTTCGCGATCATTGCCCATCTGAAAGCGTCGGGCACGGCCATTCTGTTCATCAGCCATAAATTCGAGGAAGTCTTCCGCATTGCCGATGACTATACCGTCTTCCGCGACGGACGCGCCGTCGGCGCCGGATCGATCGCCGATATCGATCAGGGCGAACTCGTCCGCCTGATGGTCGGCCGCAATGTCGATCATGTTTTCCCGAAACAGCAGGTGGCGATCGGTCCTGTCGTGCTTGCGGTGGAGAATTACAATCACCCGACGGAATTTGCCGATATCTCGTTCGACCTGCGCAAAGGCGAAATCCTGGGTCTTTACGGGTTGATCGGCGCGGGGCGCTCGGAAGTGATGCAATCGATCTTCGGCATCACCCGGCCCGGCAGCGGCATGATCGTCATTGACGGCCGGAGGCTGGCGCCGCGTTCGCCCAATGAGGCCATCTCTGCCGGCATCGTCTATGTGCCGGAGGAACGCGGCCGGCACGGTGCCGTTCTGCCGCTGCCCATCGCCGAGAATATCGCCCTGCCCTCCCTGAAGCGGCTGTCGCGTGCCGGCTTCCTGCGCCCCAGGGCGGAATTCGACCTCGCGCGGCGCTATGCCGAGCGACTGGACCTCCGGGCCGCTTCCTTGTCACAGACGGTCGGCACCCTTTCGGGCGGCAACCAGCAGAAGGTGGTCATCGGCAAGTGGCTGGCGACGGCACCCAAGGTAATCATCCTCGACGAGCCGACCAAAGGCGTCGATATCGGTTCCAAGGCGGCGATCCACGCTTTCATGAGCGAGCTCGCCGCCGAAGGCCTTGCCATCATCATGGTGTCGTCCGAGATCCCTGAGATCCTCGGCATGTCGGACCGGGTCCTCGTCATGCGCGAGGGACGCATTGCCGGCCATTTCGAGCGCGCGGGATTGACGCCTGAAGATCTGGTCTGTGCCGCAACCGGAAACCCGGCGGGCGTGGCATGAGGACCGGCGCCTCGCCTCACCGCTCCTTCACGCTTGGCGGATTGCCGGTGCGGCGCGAAATGCTGCTGCTGGGGGCAATCGTCATCCTGCTCGCCGCGATCGCCAGCCGCTTTCCCGATTTCCTGCTGCCGCGCAATCTCGCCAATGTCTTCAATGATACCGCCATCCTGCTCATCCTGGTGATCGGCCAGATGGCGGTGATCCTGACCCGCGCCATCGATCTCTCCGTCGCCGCCAATCTGGCGCTGACCGGCATGATCTGCGCGCTGCTGAACGCCGCCCATCCGGAAGTACCGCTCGTCGCCCTGATGCTGCTGGCGGCACTCGTCGGCCTCGGCCTTGGGGCGATCAACGGCTTGCTGGTCTGGAAGCTCGGCATTCCCCCGATCGTCGTTACGTTGGGTACATTGACAATCTATCGCGGCCTCGCCTTCCTGATCTCCAACGGGCGCTGGGTCAATGCCCACGAGATGAGCGCCAGCTTCCTCGGCTTCCCCCGGACCGAGATCTTCGGCCTGCCGATCCTGTCCTGGATCGCCCTCATCATCCTCGCTTTGGCCTGGTTTGCCTTTCGACGCCTGACGCTCGGGCGCGATTTCTACGCGGTCGGCGGCAATCCCACGGCCGCGGTCTATGTCGGTATCGACGTCGGCCGGACGCGTTTCATCGCCTTCTGTCTCGCCGGCCTCCTCTCCGGTCTTTCCGGCTATCTCTGGGTCTCGCGCTATGCCGTCGCCTATGTCGACGTCGCCAACGGCTTCGAGCTCGACGTAATCGCCGCTTGCGTCATCGGCGGCATCTCGATTGCCGGCGGCATCGGCTCGGTGGGCGGCGCCATCCTCGGCGCTCTCTTCCTCGGCATCATCAAGAACGCATTGCCCGTGGTCAATGTCTCGCCCTTCTGGCAGATGGCGATTTCGGGCGCCATCATCATCATCGCCGTCATCATCAATGTGCGTGCCGAACGCAACCGGGGGCGCCGCATCCTGCGGCAGCCACAGCCGGTCCTGGCGATCAGGGGAGGCCGCTGATGGCCGGCACCGACGCGCAGCGCCATATACCCGACCGTCTCGATCGCCCCTGGCAGCGCGCCCTCCGCAGCTGGGAGACGCTGCTCTTTCTGGTGCTGGTGGCGATCTTCGGCATCAATTGCCTGACCTCGCCTTTCTTCCTCGATCCGTGGAACCTGTCCGACGCGACCTTCGATTTCACCGAAAAAGCGATCATGGCGCTGGCCATGACCTTCCTCATCATCGCCGGTGAGATCGATCTTTCCGTCGCCGCCATCATCGCCCTTGCCTCGACCGCCATGGGTGCCGCGGCACAGACCGGCGCCGGCAGTACCGAACTGGTGGCGATCGGCCTCGGTACGGGTCTCCTCTGCGGCGCTGTCAATGGCTGGCTGGTGACGGGACTGCGCCTGCCTTCGATCATCGCCACCATCGGCACCATGAGCCTCTTCCGCGGTATCGCCTACGTGATATTGGGCGATCAGGTCTATAAGGGCTATCCCGCCGATTTCGCCTATTTCGGCCAGGGCTATGTGTTCTGGGCCTTTTCTTTCGAATTCGTGAGCTTCCTGGTGCTTGCCATTATCGCCGGCATCGTCCTGCACCGTACCGTCTTCGGCCGTGTGGTCTATGCGATCGGCAATAACCCGCTGGGGGCGCATTTCTCCGGCATCCGGGTCACGCGGGTGAAGTTCGTCCTCTTCCTGCTGACGGGCTTGGCCAGCGGTCTCGCCGCCGTCATGCTGACCTCGCGGCTGGGCGCCACGCGCCCCTCCATCGCCTTCGGCTGGGAGCTGCAGGTGGTGACCATGGTGGTGCTGGGCGGCGTCAACATCCAAGGTGGTGCCGGCTCGATCCTGGGTGTCGTCATCGCCGCTTTCGTCATGGGCCTCGTCACCTTCGGCCTCGGGCTCCTCAACGTTCCCGGCATCGTCATGTCGATCATCATCGGCCTGATGCTGATCGCCGTCATCGCCCTGCCGATCATCGGCCGACGCCTGCTGCAAGGGCGCAAGAGCGCCTGATGCCGGACCCCAGCAGCCACGAAAAGATCGCCTTCACGATGCGGCTCCTGCCGGGGAAAGCGGCCGAATACGAGAAGCGCCATGATGAGATCTGGCCGGAGCTGACGGCGCTCTTGCGCGCGGCCGGCGTCAGTGACTATTCGATCTTCCTCGACCCGGCGACCGACACGCTCTTTGCCGTGCTGTGGCAGCGCAAGGATCACAGTATGGCCGACTTGCCGCACCATCCCGTGATGCGGAAATGGTGGGACCACATGGCCGATCTGATGCTGGTGAAGCCCGACCACGAGCCGGTCACGGCGCCTCTGCGCCACGTCTTCCAGTTGGATTGACCGACGCATGACCGCAAACACTTCGCAGACGCAGACGCAGCCGCGCTTCATTGCCGTGCTCGATGTCGGCAAGACCAATGTGAAGGTGGTATTGCATGATGTCGCAAGCGGCGAAGACGTGATCAGCCGCAGCCGGCCTAACGCACCGCAACAAGACGGTCCATATCCGCATGCCGATACAGAGGCGATCTTCGACTTCGCCGAAGCCAGCCTCGCCGATATTGCCCGCTCCGCGCCAATCGATGCGATTTCCATTACCGGCCATGGCGCTTGCGCCGCGTTGCTGCGGCATGGAGAGCTGGCCTTGCCGATCCTCGATTACGAATACACGGGGCCGGAAGAAACCGCCGAGGCCTATGACCAGATCAGGCCGGGATTCGCCGAAACCTTCTCGCCGCGTCTGCCGGTCGGCCTTAATCTCGGCGCACAGATCTTTTGGCAGCAGCGGCGCTTAGCCGCCGATTTCGATCGCGTCACGCATATCCTCACCTATCCGCAATATTGGGCCTGGCGCCTCTGCGGCGTCTTCGCCAGCGAGGCGACTTCGCTCGGCTGCCATACCGATCTCTGGGCGCCCATGGCCGGCGACTTCTCCCCGCTGGTGACGACGCAGAACTGGCGTCATCTGTTCCCGCCGGTGCGCCGCGCCTTCGACTGCCTGGGCGTGCTGCGCCCGGGGCTGGTGCGGCGGCTCGGCCTCGTCCATCCGATTCCGGTTCATTGCGGCATTCACGATTCCAACGCCTCGCTTCTGCCCCATCTGCTGGATGAAACAGCGCCCTTTTCCGTGGTCTCCACCGGCACCTGGGTCATCTGCTTTGCCGTCAACGGCTCGCTGCAGCATCTCGATGCCGCGCGCGATACCCTCGCCAATGTCGATGCCTTCGGCCGGCCGGTGCCATCGGCGCGGTTCATGGGGGGCCGGGAATTTGCGCTGTTGCAGGAGCGCAACCCCGGCCGGCCGTCCCTGGCCGAGATCGATCCGGCAGCACTCGCTGCCGTGCTGCGGCGTCAGCTGATGATCGCGCCCGGCATCATCCCCGGCAGCGGACCGTTTCCCCAGGGTCGAGGCCATTGGCATAACGAGGCCGGTGCAACGCCGGCCGAACGGGAAATTGCCGCGGCCCTCTATCTGGCACTGATGACGGAGACCTGCCTCGGACTGGTCGGCGCAGCGGGACCGACCATGATCGAGGGACCGTTCGCCGGCAACATCCTGTATTGCGAAGCGCTGGCAGCCTTGACCGGCAGGCCGGTCAAGCGCTGCACCGGCACCACCGGCACCAGCAGCGGCGCGGCGCTCTTGGCGGCCGGAGAGGCAAAGCGGCCGCAACCGCATTGGTCCAGTATCGATCCGGCGAAAACCAGCTTCGACCGGAACTTGCTGCAAACCTATGCGGCTATATGGCGACAGGCGGCAGATAGCTGACCGCCTGGACCGTAGCCCGGCATCACGCCGCACTCGATGCGGCAATCCGTGTCGACGATTGCACGATGGGTCGATCGCATTCGTGGACGTGAGGGCCGCTTCAGAACTCGATCAGCTTCCCCGTCCGCACGCTTTCATCCGCCGCCAATGCGATGCGCAGGCTGTTGATGGCATCCTGCAGATGCTCGGCCATGTCTCGGTCGTTGCGGATAGCGTCTAGGAACAGGCGCTGCTCGCGTTCGCAGAGGTCCTGGTGGCCGGGTTCGTCCGACATGCGCAGGATCTCGTCAGCCTTGGCGAAGCCGCCGTCCTTGGCAAGCGCCGCATGATGCAGGCGGAGCGCATTGGTCCTGGTATGGCTGTCGATATCGGCGGAAGCGGTGACCGCCTGACCCGCTGCCGCAGACCCGCCCGCTTCGGCGGCGATGATGGAGACGCAGCCCTTGGGGCCGATCATGTCCTTCACGAAGAAGGCTGTCTCACTCATCATCGGACCCCAGCCGGCCTCATACCAGCCCACCGAGCCGTCATCGAAGCTCACCTGCAGCTGGCCGTAATTATACATGCCGGGATCGATCTCCTCGGTGAGGCGGACACCGATCGCATGCACCTTGACGGGCCTGGCCCGCGTCACCTGGCACATGACATCGACATAATGCACGCCGCAATCGACGATCGGCGAAATCGATTTCATCAGCTGCTTGTGCACGGCCCAGTTGCTACCGGCCGATTGCTGGTTGAGGTTCATCCGCATGACGAGGGGCTTTCCCAGCGTCCGCCCGATCTCGATGAACCTGGTCCAGGACGGATGCACCCGCAGGATATAACCGATCACCAGCTTGCGCTTCGCTTTGGCGGCAGCGGCGATCACCGTTTCGGCCTCCGCGACGGTTTCAGCGAGCGGCTTTTCCAGAAAGACATGGCAGCCCGCCGCGAAAGCCTGCATGGCATAGGCGGCATGGGTATCGGGCCAGGTATTGATGGAGACCGCATCGGGTCTCGCCGCCTCCAGTGCCGCCGCATAATCCTCATACAGCGGGACGCCGGCAAATTCGGCGGCGATATCGGCCCGTCCCTTGATCGAGCGACTGCAAAGGCCGGCGATCTCGAAATCGTCGATTGCCCGGTAGGCGCGCGCATGGCTGATGCCCATATTGCCGATGCCGACCACCAGCACGCGGATCTTCTCGCTCATGGCTCCTATCCCTTCGCCGCTTATGCCTTTGATGGCAGCAGCCGGCGATCAGCAACACCATCAACCCAGGTGCTGCGCACCCGCAGGGCCTTGTCGAGGAGAACCAGGCTGGCGCGATAGCCGGGAACGATCCGGCCGAATTCATGATCGCGCCTGATGAAGCCCGCCGGGTAGAGCGAGGCCATGCGCAAGGCTTCGCCGATCTCGACATCGAGGCGGTCGATGGCGAAGCGCACCGCTTCATCCATGGTGAGGTTGGATCCGGCCAGCGTCCCATCCGGCAGTTCCAGGCGGTCGTCCTTGAGATCGACGCGCCGCCCGAGCAGATTGAAGTGAGACGGACCGCCCGCCGCCGTCGGCATGGCGTCGGTCACCAGCACGACCTTGCCGCGCGGCTTGGCGGCAATGGCGATCTTCAAGGCCGGCGGTTCAACATGGTGGCCGTCGGCGATGATGCCGCAGAAACTGTCGCGATCCTCCAGCGCCGCCCCCACCATGCCGGGCTGGCGGTGGGTCAGCGGACTCATGGCATTGTAAAGATGCGTGAAGCCCCGCGCGCCGGCAGCCAGGGCCGCCACAGCCTCCGCATAGCTGGCCTCGGAATGACCGAGGCTGACGACGATGCCGGCCTTGACAAGATCGGCGATCACGGCCGGGGAGATCTTGTGCGGCGAGACGGTGAGCATGACATCGCCGCAATCCGCCGCCTTCAACCAGGCGATCTCGGCCGCGACCTGCGCGTCATTGATCACCGGCCGGATGAATTCGGCGGGATGCGCGCCGCGCTTCGGCGCATCGATATAGATGCCTTCCACGTGTACCCCGAGGACACTGGGCGCGATGCCCTGCTGGCGCGCGGCGCGCACCGCGGCGACGGCGCTTTTCACCGTCGCCAGATCATCGGTGATCACCGTCGGCAGCATGGCCGTGGTGCCGAAGGCGCGGTGCGATGCGGCGATCTTGCGCACCACCTCGGGGCTGGGCTGGTCGTTCAACAAGGCACCACCGCCACCATTGACCTGGAGGTCGACGAAGCCTGGCGCCAGCAGATGTTCGCGCCCGTCGATCTTCACGATCGCCGGGTCGAGATTTTCCATGGCGGCGATATCACGGATCACCCCGTCCGCGACGACCACCGCTTTGCGCTCGGCCTCGTGATCGTGAAACGCCTCCCCATCGAACAGGCGGGTACCGCAGATCGCGAAAACCGCCTTATTGCTTTCCGACATGGTCAATCCTCTCTGGCTTCCTTTTGGCCGGGTCGCTGCGTTGCCGGCAGGACATAGAGTTCGGCCACGAAATCATAGGTATCGCCGCGATAATGCGACTGGGTGAATTCAACTGTGCGGCCATCGGGCAGATAGGACACGCGCTCGATGAACAAGGTGGCGCTGCCGGCCGGCATCTGCAACAGTCCGGCTTCATATTCGGGCAGCGAGATCGCATGCAGGCGCTGCAAGGCGCGGATCGGCCGGGCGCCGAGTTCGTCCAGCGCCGCATAGAGAGAAGCGCCGACGATCTGCGGATCTGGCAGGAACCGGCGCGGCACCACGGCCAGTTCGATTGCCATCGGCACGCCGCCGGCGCGGCGCAGGCGATGCAGGCGGCAGACCTCCGCGCCAGGCGAAAGACCGAGCACCATGGCCTCCTGCGGCGTCGGCAGCGCGATGGACCGTTCCAGCCATTGTGATTCCGCGCTGAGGCCGCGCAACTGCATGTCCTGGGTAAAGCTGGTGAGACGCGACAGCGGCTGTTCGATGCGGCCGCGTTGCTGCGAGACGAAGGTGCCTGAGCCGCGACGCTGTATGAGGACGCCTTCGCTCACGAGATCGGCCAGGGCCTTGCGCACGGTGACACGGGAAATCCCCAGCATCTCCGCCATTTCCCGTTCGCCGGGCAAGGCTTCAAGCTCATGCAGGATGCCGCTGGTCACCGCCTCGCGGATGGTGTGCTGCAGCCGCAGATAGAGCGGCATGATGGCTTTGGCATCGAATTTCGCCTTGTCGAAAATCGCGCCGATCACCCCCGCCCCGACTGTCCCCGCATCGCTCACCATGGGGCGACCTCGCCCCGCAGGTGACGGCGCCTGGCCATCAGAATGGCACCGTCGATGGGATCGCCCAAAGCCGGGGCGATAAGATCCTCACAGCTATCGGGTAACCAGGGCCGGATCGGCTGCGCCAGGCCACCAATCAGCGAGAGGCGCGGCGCACCGGCCTTTTTGAGCGCCACCAGCATGTCGCCGAGGCTGGCGCCCGCCGCCCGCAGGATCGCTATCGCCTCGCCATCCCCGCTTTCGCCGGCGGCAAGCACCTGCGGTGCATATTGCGCGTAGTCGCCGGCTTCGGCATGGCGCGCCCAGGCGGTGATGCCGGCGAGGTCGTTGTCGAACTTGGCGAGAATGGCGTCCAGCAGCGGCGAATGCGGCGCCAGGTTGTCGCCGGCGAGAACCGCGCGGCGGATGGCGGCATGGCCGATGCGCGCACCTGATCCGTCATCGCCGATCTGGAAGCCCCAGCCGCCCAGCGCGCGACGATGTCCGCCGACCACCGCCAGGGCCGCCGAGCCGGTGCCGGTGATGACGATGCCGCCGTCATGGCCTTCATGGGCGCCAAGGCAGGCGGCATAGGCGTCGTTATCGGCGGTGACGCTGGCAAAGGGCCAGGATTGCGCCTCGATCGCACGCGCCATCTTCTCGGTGGTGATGCCGGCCAGGCCGAAACCCGCATGCAGATGGTGCAGGTCGCGCTCATGCAGTTCCGCCGCCGCTGCGGCCGCCCGCGCGGTGGCGAGGATCGACGCCACGGCCTCATCATGCGCGCGATAGATATTGGCGTGACCACCTTCAGCCGCGCCGCGCAGGCGTCCGGCGGAATCGCGAATCCGGGCGCGGCATTTGCTGCCGCCGCCATCGATTCCAAGATACAGCATCTCGCTCATGCTGGATTCCTCCCCTGCTCCAAAACCATACCAGAAAGATACCATTTGAAAATGGATTTTTTGCGGTAACCAAACGCAATCAACATCTGGTTCTGTAATTAACTGTTGTTTTTCAGCTTATTAGAATAGGACACTTAAACTGATTTATTTCCTCTTTGGGCAGACCGACCGGCGCCTAACAGCTGGTGGACATCTGGTACTGTTCTGGTATGGTATCTTCGTTAGCGCAAACACTGACCAAGGCTGATCGATACGCATGTCCCGAGCCGACGCGCCGAGCACCGAAGATAGCAATGATCGCTTTGCCGATCTCGATCTGTGGAGCGATCAGGATATCCTGGACGCCTTGATCGACGGCCAGCGGCGCGCGGTTGAAGCGGTGCGCCGGGCGGAACCGATGATTGCCGCGGCGGCGCGCGCCTTGGCTGATGGCCTGCAGCATGGCGGCCGGCTGATCTATGCCGGCGCCGGCAGCTCGATCTCGATCGCCGTGCAGGACGGCGCCGAATTGCCCGGCACGTTCGGCCTGCCGCTCGACCGCATCCATTTTCTGATCGCCGGCGGAACCGCGTCGCTGATCGACATCGACGGTCCGGCCGAGGACGATGACAAGGCCGGCGCCGCCGAAGCCGCGGCACTGAATTGCCGCAAACATGATGTGATGATTGCCGTCAGCGCCAGCGGCCGGACCCGCTATACCGCCGCCGCGGCCGATGTGGCGATGAAGGCGGGTGCAACCGTCATCGGCATTGCCAGCAACATGCCGTCGCCGCTGCTTTCGATCGCCAGCCACCCCATTCATCTTGCCACCGGCGCCGAGGTCATCGCCGGTTCGACCCGCATGGGAGCCGGCACGGCGCAGAAATGCGCCCTCGGCCTGCTTTCCACCCTGGCGCAGATCCGCCTTGGGAATGTGTATGGCGGCATGATGGTCAATGTGCAGGCCAATAACGCGAAACTGCGTCAGCGCGCGATCGGCATGGTGCGCAAGATCGCCCAGGTCGACGAGGCGCGCGCCGCCGAAGCATTGCAGCAGACCGCAGGACATATCAAGCCTGCCGCGCTGCTTTGCGCCGGTGCGGGAGATATCGCGGCCGCGGAGCGTTTGCTGCGCGACAACCACGACAATCTGAGACTCGCGCTGGAACAACTGGCTCGGGCATGACCGCCGCCTCGATGCGGCAATTAGGGAGGAAGGAAACTCACCCATGACGAAGAAGCAGACGGGGACCAAAGGATTGGCAGTGCGGGCCGCGCTCATGGCGGCAAGCATGCTGGCCGGCGCCAGCCATCTGGCCCATGCCGGCACCATCACCATCGAAAGCTGGCGCAATGACGACGCGGATATCTGGAAGAACCAGATCATCCCCGCCTTCAACAAGGTGCATCCGGATATCACGGTGGTCTTCTCACCCAGCCCGCCGAAGGATTACAACGCCGCGCTGAACGCCCGCCTGGAAGGCGGCACCGCCGGTGACATCATCACCTGCCGTCCCTTCGACGCCTCGCTGGATCTCTATACCAAGGGCCATCTGGTGAAGCTCAACGACCTGCCCGGCATGGACAAGTTCTCGGCCTTCGCCAGGACCGCCTGGACCACCGATGACGGCAAGGAGACCTTCTGCGTGCCGGTGGCCTCGGTCATCCACGGCTTCATCTACAACAAGGAAGCCTTCCAGAAGCTCGGCCTGACCGAGCCGAAGACGGAAGCGGAGTTCTATGCCGATCTCGACAAGATCAAGAAGGACGGCACCTATATTCCGATCGATATGGGAACCGCCGACCAGTGGGAAGCGGCGACGATGGGCTTCCAGAACATCGGTCCCAATTACTGGAAGGGCGAAGAAGGCCGCAAGGCGCTGATCGACGGCAAGGGGAAATTCACCGACGCCGCTTATGTCGACACCTTCAAGGACCTGGCGAAATGGGCGCCCTATATGGGTGACGGCTATAAGGCCCAAACCTATGCCGACAGCCAGAACATCTTCACCCTCGGCAAGGCGGCGATCTATCCGGCCGGGTCGTGGGAAATCTCGACGTTCCGCGCCCAGGGCGGCCTCGAATTCGGCGCCTTCAAGCCGCCGCTGCCGGCCGGGGCGAAGGAATGCTATGTCTCCGACCATGTCGATCTCGGCATGGGCATCAATGCGAAGTCGAAGAACCAGGCCGATGCGAAGAAGTTCCTGGAATGGACGACGTCGGCTGAATTCGCCACGATCTACGCCAATGCGCTGCCGGGCTTCTTCCCGCTGTCCAGCGCCAAGGCCGATATCAAGGACCCGGTCGCCCAGACCTTCCTCAGCTGGCGCGGCGAGTGCAAGACGACGATCCGCAACTCCTACCAGATTCTGTCCCGCGGGACGCCCAATCTGGAAAACGATTTGTGGAACGTTTCGGCCCAGGTGTTGAACGGCACCATGACGCCGGAACAGGCCGCCAAACAGGCCGAGGATGACCTCGCCAAGTGGTACAAGCCGCATCAATAAGAGATTGATGCCGTAACGGATCGGGGCCATCGCGACGATGGCCCCGAGAACCGATAGCAACCGGCCGACATGAATGAATGGTCGCGGGCAGCCCAAGGCCGGTCTTGTCGTGCGGCCGAATTCCGGGGAACATGATGCGGGACAGGCCGTTGCGTGGATTCCTGCCGGCATCGAAGGATCGGGGACATGAGTGACGCCGTCATATCGAGGGAGTTGAGCCCCGGTCGCGCCAGCGGCCTCAGCGGCACCAGCCGGGGAGCCTATCTGCGCCAGCTGGTTTTCTTTATCGGCCCGGCCGCCGCCGTCTATACCCTGTTCTCGATCTATCCGCTGCTCGCCACCATTGTCTATTCGACAGCGGCAGGTGATGAAACCGGCGCCACGCATTTCGTCGGCCTTGGCAATTTCATCACTTTGCTGACCGACGCCACCTGGTCGGCGCCGTTCTGGAATGCCTTGCGCAACAATTTCATCTTCTTCGCCATGCATATGTGCGTGCAGAACCCCATCGGCATCGGCCTCGCCGCGCTGCTGAGCCTGCCACGCCTGCGGCTGCGTTCCACCTATCGTACCTTGATCTTCATGCCGACCATGCTGTCGGTGGTGATCATCGGCTTTTCCTGGCAGCTGATCCTCAACCCGCTCTGGGGCATCACCTCGGGATTCCTGAAGGCTGTCGGTCTCGGTTTCCTCTTCGGCCCCTGGCTCGGCCAGGAGAGTACGGCCCTCGTCACCCTGTCGCTGATCTCGGTCTGGCAGTTCGTGGGTATCCCGATGATCCTGATCTATGCCGCCTTGCTGGCGATCCCACAGGAACTGAATGACGCGGCCACGGTCGACGGCCTGAACCAGTTCCAGGTCTTCTTCCACGTGAAGCTGCCGCTGGTCATGCCGACCGTCGGCCTCGTGTCGATCCTGACCTTCGTCAACAACTTCAACGCGTTCGACCTCATCTATACGGTCAAAGGCGCGCTGGCGGGCCCGAATTTTGCCAGCGACATCATGGGCACCCTCTTTTACCGCACTTTCTTCGGCAATCAGCTGCAGGTCGGCAATCCGACCATGGGCGCCACCATCGCCACCATGATGTTCCTCGTCATTCTCGCCGGCGTGCTGATCTATCTCTTCGCCATCCAGCGCCGCATCCAGCGCTACAGTTTCTGAGGCACGGCGATGAAGCAGCGACACATCAGCGCCCTGGCAGTCCATGCCATACTGCTGGCCTATACGGCACTGGCACTCTTTCCCATCGTCTTGACGCTGATCAATTCGGTGAAAGCGCGGAAAGCGATCTTCGGCGCGCCGCTCTCCCTGCCGACGCCGTCCACCTTCTCGCTGATCGGCTATCAGAAGGTCTTCTCCGACAGTTCGGTGCTGGGCTATTACGTCAATAGCCTGACCGTGACCGTCGTGACGGTCGCCGCCGTTCTGCTGGTCGGCGCCATGGCGGCCTGGGGCCTGAGCGAATACCGTTTCAGGGGCAACACGCTCATCAAGCTCTTCTTTGCCATCGGCATCATGGTGCCGATCCGCCTGGGCTCGGTCGAGATCCTGAAAATGATGACGCATCTCGATCTCAACAACACGCTGACGGCGCTGGTCCTGGTCTATACGGCGCAGGGCCTGCCGCTCTCGATCTTCATCCTGTCGGAATTCGTTGAACAGATCCCGCGTGACCTGCGCGAGGCGGCGCGCTGCGACGGCTTGAGCGAATACAGCATCTTCTTCTGGATCATCCTGCCGCTGCTGCGACCGGCAGTCGCCACGGTCGCCGTCTTCACCATGATCCCGGTCTGGAACGACCTGTGGTTCCCGCTGATCCTGGCGCCAAGCGGCGGCAAACAGACCATCACGCTCGGTATCCAGCAATTCATCGGACAGTACATCATCGACTGGAATTCTGTGCTGGCGGCCCTGTCGACCGCAATCATTCCCGTCCTCATCCTCTACATGCTGTTCTCGCGCCAGCTCATCCGCGGCCTCACCTCGGGAGCGGTGAAATGACGTCGATCCGATCCTCTATCCGTTTCCTCCTGGGGCGCCGACATGGCTGAAGTCCGAACCGAAAAACTGTGCAAGTCCTATGGCATCGCCGAGATCCTGAAGGACATCGACCTGACCGTGGAAGACGGCAGCTTCGTCGTCCTGGTCGGCCCCTCCGGCTGCGGCAAGTCGACCCTGCTGCGCACCATCGCGGGGCTAGAGCAATCGACCACGGGAAAGATCGAGATCGGCGGACGCGAGGTCAATGACCTGCCGCCGGCCCAGCGCCAGATCGCCATGGTGTTCCAATCCTACGCCCTCTATCCGCATATGGATGTGCGGGGCAATATGGGCTTCGGCCTCAAATTCGCCGGCTTCCCCAAGAAGGAGATCGAGCGCCGGGTACAGGAGGCTGCCCGCATCCTGAAACTGGAAGCCTTGCTCGACCGCAAGCCGCGCGATCTTTCCGGCGGCCAGCGCCAGCGCGTTGCCATCGGCCGCGCCATCGTGCGCGAGCCGGAAGTGTTCCTGTTCGATGAACCGCTCTCCAATCTCGACGCCGCCTTGCGCGTCAATACCCGCATCGAACTCGCCAAGCTGCATCGCATGCTCAAAGCCACCATCATCTATGTCACCCATGACCAGGTCGAAGCGATGACGCTCGCCGACAAGATCGTGGTGATGAACAAGGGCCGCATCGAGCAGGCGGGCAAGCCGATGGAGTTGTATTATCATCCAGCCAATCTTTTTGTCGCCGGCTTCATCGGCTCGCCGGCCATGAACTTCGTCCCAGGGCGTATTGTCGAAACAACCGAGCAAGTCCTGACCCTGCAGAGCGACAACGGCCTGCGCCTTGCCTTGCCGCGCCAGGCCTGGGGTACGGCGGCGATCAGCAGCGGCGATCAGATGACCTTGGGGCTGCGGCCGGAACATCTGAAGGTCAGCGGCGGCACGGGATTTCAATCGGGGCCGATCAGCCTTTCCGGTGCGGTCGATCTGATCGAGCGTCTCGGCGACATCGGCTATGCGCATATCAGGCTCGGGGACGGCAGCGGTGCGCCCCTGGTTGCAGAGATCCGCAGCGCCCTGCCGCTGGAAATCAATGACACCGCCAGCGTCACCACCGATCTCGAACATCTGCATCTTTTCGATTCCGAAGGCCGCGCCTTCGCAAAGCTTGCAGCGAAAGCTGCCGCCTGATCCGAATTAGCGGGCGAGATAAGCCGGCGCGCGTTGTATGGCATCGGCACGGGCCGCTGGATTGGTGCCGCTATGGGCAAGACCGGAATTGCTCGCGGTGAATGCCATCCCGTCATTCAGATGGACGGGCAAATTCGGATGATCGAAATCGTGATAGGCCCCGGGATAGACGACCAAATCGACTGATTCGTGTTGCGCCTGGGCGGTCACGGTGAGCTGCCGGCAGGGGGCGGCAGCGGTCCAGTCATCGGCATCGCCGATCAGGATCATCAAGGGCAGGCGGGTCTGCCAATGTCCTGCTGCCAGCGGCGCACGGCAGCCGGGATAGAAGGCGACGGCCTTGGCAAAATCCGTTCCTTGCGGCCTGTGCCGGTCTTCGATGGCGTAGAGCACGGAAGTGCCGCCATTGGACCAGCCGAGAAGCGAAATGGCCGAGGGCTTCACATCCGGACGGGCCGCAAGATAGGCAAGTGCTGCATTGGCGTCATCCGTCCTCTCCCGGCTTGGCTTCACGTCACGTTCCGCATTCCTGCATTGGGGACCGAGATTGCGCGACGTGTAGCTGTCGGGAAAGAGCACGATGAAACCGAGCCCTGCCAGACGCTGTCCCCAATCGTCGTGCCGATCACTTGGCCGGCCGCTTTTGTCGACGAGGCCGCCGCAACCGTGGAGCGCCACCACGGCCGGATGCGGTCCGGCACCTTGCGGCAGATAGAGCCAGCCTTGCAAGGACAAGCCCTTGCCGGGAAACCGGACCGGCTGTGCGGTCAAGGCGAAGGCCGGTTGCGATGCCAGCAGCAAAAAGAGAGTGAGCAGAAAGATGACAGGACAATGGGCCGCCGACGGCAGCGCGCGCTTCGACGGCACGATCAGGACTTTCTTTTCGCCGCAATAGCCAGCGCTGCCTTTGAAGCCGGCGGCTTGCCGAGATAACTGCAAATACCTTCACCCGCGATGATGAGGTCATCGAGATCGATGCCGGTCGGCAACCCCAGGCCGTCCAGCATATAGACCAGGTCCTCCGTCGCGAGATTGCCGGAAGCGCCCTTGGCATAGGGGCAGCCGCCGAGTCCCGCCACCGAGGCATCGACTACCCGCACGCCAAGATCGAGGCAGGCGATGACATTGGCGAGCGCCTGGCCATAGGTATCGTGGAAATGTACCGCGACCTTCTCGAGACCGATCTCGCGGGCGACGGCTGCCGTCGTTTCCCGTGCCTGTCCAGCCGTGCCGACGCCGATCGTGTCGCCGAGGGAAATTTCGCTGCAGCCCATCGCCACAAGATCGCGCGCCACCCGCACCACATCTGCGACCGGCACGGCGCCCTGATAGGGACAACCGAGCACGCAGCTGATATAGCCGCGCAGGCCGATACCGGCTGCCTGCGCCGCCGCCGCCACCGGACGGAAGCGATCGAGACTCTCGGCGATGCTGCAATTGATATTGGCCTGGCTGAAGGCCTCGCTGGCGGCGGCGAAGATGGAGACATCCTCTGCGCCCGCCTCAATGGCTGCCTGATAGCCTTTGAGATTAGGCACAAGGACAGGATAGCGGGTATCCTGCTTGCGCTCGATGCCGCGCAGGACGACATCGCTCTCCGCCATCTGCGGCACCCATTGCGGCGAGACGAAAGCGCCCACTTCAACGACCGGCAGGCCGGCCGCGGTCAAAGCATCCACCAACGCTATACGGACCTCGGTCGGTACGCGCTTGGCCTCGTTCTGCAGCCCGTCGCGCGGTCCAACTTCAACCACCTTGACATGGTCGCTGCTGCTCACGCGTCAGTTTCCAGCACAACCAGCTCGGCACCTTCGGTGACGAGATCGCCCTTGGCAAAGGGCAAAGCAGCGATGACGCCCTCCCGCGGGGCGCGAATCGTATGTTCCATCTTCATCGCCTCGACGATCATGAGGGACATGCCCTCGGTCACATGATCGCCGACTTTAACCTGCACCGCAATCACGCTGCCCGGCATGGGTGACAGGATGCGATCGGCCCGGCTTTCCGCCCCCGCGACGCCATCGCGCGGATCCCAAAGACCGAAGCCGTGCTCGTCGCCGTTGCAGAACAGATCGAGCCTGTCACCGGAGAATATTGCCCGCGCCTTTACCGGGATGCCGTCGATCCGGGCGTTGAGATCGCCGTCATCGGACAGCGTGCCTGCCAGATCAAGCAAAGCGCCGTCAGGCAGCCGCAGGGCAAATGTTCCCTCTCCTGTCGGCCAGACCCGCAGGCTGAGGCGCCGGTCGTGGTCCGCGAAATGCAGCAGAAAGCCCGCGCCGGCCTCATCCGCCGGCGCGACCTTCTCCGCGACCTTCTCCGGATCGCTCTGCCGGAAGGCCGGCGTATTGCTCCAGAAGCTTGCCATGTTCCAGGGACTGAAAGGATCGGTCGGATCGGCAGCACGCCTCGCTTCCATGGTCGCACGCCCGAGCAATGCCAAGGCCGCCAGAGCGATAAAGCGGTCGCGCGCCGGTGCGGGCGATGGCAAAAGCTCGGCTTGATGCCGCGCAATGAAGCCGGTATCGAGTTCCGCCGCGGCGAAAGCCGGATGGCACAGCAGACGGTGCAGGAAGGCGCGGTTATTGCCGAAGCCGACCACTTCCGTGCGCGCCAGCGCCGCCCGCAGCCGCATCACCGCCGCGGCGCGATCGTCGCCATAGGCGATGATCTTTGCCAGCATGGGATCGTAATGCATGGAGACGCTGTCGCCGGTCCTGAAGCCGGTATCGACGCGAATGCCAGTCAGATCCTCCGGCAGATGCAGATGATCGAGGTGCCCGGTCTGGGGCAGAAAATCACGCGCCGGATCCTCGGCATAGAGCCGCACTTCGATGGCATGACCCTGCGCCCTGATTTCCTCCTGCCGCCACGGCAAGGCTTCGCCACGGGCGACGCGGATCTGCCATTCGACGAGATCGAGACCGGTGATCGCCTCCGTCACCGGATGCTCGACCTGCAACCGCGTGTTCATTTCCATGAAGTAGAAGTCGTCGCCTTCGACGATGAATTCGACGGTGCCGGCGCCGTGATAGCCGACCGAGCGCGCCGCCGCCACGGCCGCCGCACCCATCATGGCACGGCGGTCTGCCGTCATGCCGGGCGCCGGTGCTTCCTCCACCACTTTCTGGTGGCGCCGCTGGATCGAGCAATCGCGTTCGAAAAGATGCAGCACGTTGCCATGGGCATCGGCGAAGATCTGCATCTCGATATGGCGTGGCCTGGTCAGATAGCGCTCGACCAGCACACGGTCATCGCCGAAAGCATTCTGTGCTTCGCGTTGGGCCGATGACAGGGCATCCGGAAAATCGTCCGCCGTCTCGACAATCTTCATGCCCTTGCCGCCGCCACCGGCCGTCGCCTTGATCAGCACCGGATAGCCGATGCGGTCAGCCGCCTCTGCCAGCACACCCGGCGTCTGGTCTTCCTCATGATAGCCGGGGACCAGCGGCACCTTCGCCGCCTGCATCAGCCTCTTGGCCGCACTCTTCGAACCCATGGCGCGGATGGTCTCCGCCGTCGGACCGATGAAGATGATACCCGCATCGGCACAGGCCGCGGCGAAACCGGCGTTTTCCGACAGGAAGCCATAGCCCGGATGGATCGCATCCGCGCCGCTGGCCTTGGCAGCTGCAAGCACCTTGTCCATCGCCAGATAGCTCTCACGCGCGCTCACGCCACCAAGCGGATAGGCCTCATCTGCCGCCTCGACATGCAGCGCCGCATGATCCACTTCGGAAAATACCGCCACCGTACCGATGCCCATGCGTCTGGCCGTGCGGACGACGCGACAGGCGATCTCACCACGATTGGCGATCAGGATCTTGCGAATGGACTTGATCGTCGCAGTCATCATGCCTGCCAGTCAGGTTTGCGCTTTTCCAGGAAGGCGGCGATGCCCTTGCGACCTTCCGGCGCAATACGGGCGGTGGCGATTTCCTGCGCCGTTGACTCGATCACCGCCTCGTTGATCGGCCGGTCGACCATCTCGACGATCCGTTTTGCCGCGGCGAGCGCACCCGGCGGGGCAAGGCGCAGGGAATCGAGATGGCGATGCACGGCAGCGTCAAGTTCTTCCGGCTCCACCACTTCATGCAACAGGCCGAGCATCAGTGCTTCCTGCGCCGAGAAGCGCTCGCCGGTCAATATCCAGCGCCGTGCCGCCCGCGCCCCCATGGCCCGCACCAGATAGGGCGAGATCACCGCCGGAATGAGACCGAGCCGCACCTCGGTGATGGCGAACTGCGCCTCCGGCACGCCGACCGCGATGTCGCAGCAGGCGATGAGGCCGATCGCCCCGGCAAAGGCCGACCCATGGACGCGGGCAATAGTCGGCTTGGGGCAGAGATCGATCACATGCATGAGATGGGCAAGCGCCCGCGCATCGGCGAGATTTTCCGCCGGCGTATAGGCCGCCATGCGGCGCATCCAGCTGAGATCGGCACCGGCGGAAAAGGTCGTGCCCTTGGCGCCCAGGACGACGAAACGCGTGGCCGGGTCATGGCCGGCATCGTTAAAGGCGGTGGTCAGGTCGTGGATGAGGCTGTCGTCAAAGGCATTGTGCAGGGCCGGCCGATCGAGGGTCAGAAAGGCGACGCCTTCATGATGGGAGACAAGCAGGCTCATAGCCGGAACACGCCGAAGCATGTCTCCTCTGCGGGAGCATTCAACGCGGCGGACAAGGACAGTGCAAGGACCATGCGTGTCTCCATCGGATCGATGATGCCGTCGTCCCACAGGCGGGCCGAGGCGAAATATGGATGCCCTTCACGCTCATATTGCGCCCGGATCGGCGTCTTGAAAGCCTCTTCCTCTTCCGTCGGCCAACTCCCCCCTTTGGCTTCGATGCCATCGCGCCGCACCTGCCCGAGTACGTTGGCGGCCTGTTCGCCGCCCATCACCGAGATGCGGGCATTGGGCCAGGTCCAGAGGAAGCGTGGATCATAGGCGCGGCCGCACATGCCGTAATTGCCGGCGCCGAAGCTGTTGCCGATGATGACGGTGAATTTCGGCACCTTGGCGCAAGCTACCGCCGTCACCATCTTGGCGCCGTCCTTGGCGATGCCGCCGGCTTCGTATTTGCGCCCTACCATGAAGCCGGTGATGTTCTGCAGGAAGATGAGGGGAATGCCGCGTTGGGCGCAGAGCTCGATGAAATGCGCGCCTTTCAAGGCCGATTCCGAAAAGAGCACGCCGTTATTGGCGACGATGCCGACTGGATAGCCCCAGAGATGGGCAAAGCCGGTGACCAGCGTAGCGCCATAGAGCGGCTTGAACTCGTCGAAATCGGACCCGTCCACCAGCCGGGCGATGATCTGGCGCACATCATAGGGCTTGCGCAGATCCTGCGAGACGATGCCGTAGATTTCGGCCGGATCATAAAGCGGCGCCAACGGTTCGCGCAGCTGCAGCCGCTGCGGCTTCTGGCGATTGAGCCCCGCAACCGCGCGCCGCGCGATGCCCAATGCCTCGGCATCATTCTCCGCCATGTAATCCGAAACGCCGGAAACGCGGCTGTGCAGTTCCGCACCGCCGAGATCCTCGGCGCTGACGATTTCCCCGGTCGCGGCTTTCACCAGCGGCGGGCCGCCAAGGAAGATGGTCGCCTGGCTGCGCACCATGACACTCTGATCGGCCATGGCCGGCACATAGGCGCCGCCCGCCGTGCAGCTGCCCATGACCACCGCGATCTGCGGAATGCCGGCGGCGGATAGGGTCGCCTGGTTATAGAAGATGCGGCCGAAGTGCTCGCGGTCGGGAAAGACATCGCTCTGATTGGGCAGGTTGGCGCCCCCGGAATCGACCAGATAGATACAGGGCAGATGGTTGTCGCGGGCGATCGCCTGGGCGCGCAGATGCTTCTTCACCGTCACCGGATAATAGGTACCGCCCTTGACGGTGGCGTCATTGGCGACGATGACGCATTCGCGGCCGCCGACCCGGCCGATGCCGGTGAGGATGCCGGCCGCCGGGATCACGTCGTCATACATCTCCCAGCCGGCGAATTGCGAGAACTCAAGAAAAGGCGAGCCTTGATCGAGCAGCGTCCGGATGCGATCGCGCGGCAGCAGCTTGCCGCGGTCGAGATGACGTTGCCGCGCCTGGGCGCCGCCGCCTTGGGCGATGGTCGCGAGCTTGCCTTCGAGATCGGCAACGGCAGCAGTGAGCGCCGCCTCGTTCTGCCGATAGGTATCGGACCGGCGATCAACCGTATCGAGGATGCGCGCCATTGCTCCTGCCTCTTCGCCCCTTGCCAGGCCGTTTGTGGCGGCTTCCCGCAGCCGGGGGCGTCTCCATCATCATCCGCAAGATGAGGGTCCGCCAATTCCGGCTCACGCTTCGCCTAATGATCGGCGGGTACGAAAGCCGCTTGGTTCCCGCATCGTTCTGATTTAGTATAAACAATCGTACGTTCGTTTTTTTAACGCAGCAAGCTGAAATTTCGCGGCCTCCTCCAGGCCGGAATCACTGTCGCTTTTGAAAGAGGCATGGGTGGCGCGTAAGGCAGGCTCCTCGGGAGCCAAGACACATGAAGCCATTCGTGTCGCCGGGCTGGCGCTGATGTATCGCCATGGCTATGAGGGCATGAGCCTGCGCCAACTCGCGGCCGAGGTCGGCCTGCAGCAGAGTTCGCTCTACAACCATATCAAAACCAAGCAGGACCTCCTGATGGAACTGCTGCGCGACCACATGCAGAACCTGCTGCAGGCGTTGGACGCGGCGCTGGCTGGTGCGGAAGAGCCATCGGCAAGACTGCGCGCCTTTATCGCCTTCCACCTGCATTATCATATGACACGGCAGGCGGAGGTCTTCGTCATCAATTTCGAATTGCGCAGCCTGGAGCCGGACAATTACGCCGAGATCATAGCCTTACGACAGCGCTACGAAAAATGCCTTGCCGACATCCTTAGCCTCGGCATGCGACTTAAGCTCGTCCGCCAGACCGACGTGCAGATCGCGACCTATGCCCTGCTCGCCATGCTGACCGGCATCTGCACCTGGTATCGACCGGATGGCAGATTGAGTGAGAAGCAGCTGATCGAGCTGCACACCGAACTGGCGCTGAAGGGGTTGTCTCTCGATCCTGTCTCGAACAGAGCCTGATCATCCGATAGCACGCCCCCCTCAGCCTGTCCTTCTCCTGCAAGGGGAGAGGGACAGGCTGAGGGGGCGCAGCTTGATTTGACCCTATTCGACCGGCACCGGTGCATCCTTGCGCAGCAGATCGGCCTTCTGCAGGTCACGCCAGAAATCGGCCGGGATACTCTCCTGCATCAGGACTGCGTTGCGTTCGGCCTCTTTGCGGGAGCGGGCACCGGGGATGATGTTGCAAACGGCCGCGTGGGCGAGCGGGAATTGCAGGGCCGCCGCAGCCAAGGTGACGCCATGCTTCCTGCAGGCTTGCTCGATTGCCGCCACCCGCGCCTTGATCGGCGCCGGCGCCGGCAGGTAGTTGTAGCGTGCCTCGGGAATGGCGCCGGTCGCCAGGATGCCGGAATTGAACGGTGCGCCCAGGATGATCGAGACGCCTTCCTTGACACAGCGCGGCAGGAAGCGGTCGAGGGCATCCTGCTCCAGCAAAGTATAGCGCCCGGCCAGCAGGAAGCAGTCGAAACTGCCGAGATCCATCAGGTCCTCGCAGGCCTCGGCCTGGTTGACACCGGCCCCGAAGGCACCGATCGTCCCCTCGCCCTTCAGCTTCTCCAGCGCCCGCAAGGCACCGTTCTTCACCTCGTCGAGCCGCTGGCGATAAAGCGCCTGATGGGTCCATTCATCGGCATCGTGGATAAGGACGACATCAACCCGGTTCATGCCGAGGCGCTGCAGGCTGTCCTCAACCGAGCGCATGGTGCCGTCATAGGAATAGTCGAAGACCGGCTGGAACGGCAGCTCGTCGCTGAAAATACCGCCCTGGCTGGGGTCGAGCTTCGGCGGCGGCACCTTGCCATGCGGCTTCAAGAGCCGCCCGACCTTGGTCGAGAGGATGAAGCTGTCGCGTGGATAGCGCCTGAGGCTGGTGCCGAGGCGATGCTCGCTGAGGCCATGGCCATAAAGCGGTGCGGTATCGAAGAAGCGGACGCCGCTTTCATAGGCCGCGGCGACGGTATCCACCGCCGCCGCCTCATCCACCACGCCATAGAGATTGCCGAGCACGTTGCCGCCGAAGCCGAGGGCAGCAACCTCGATCGCCGTCCGGCCAAGCGGACGGCGATGGGTCAGGTCGACCATGTCAACTCCTTACCAGCAGGTATAACCGCCATCGGCAACCACGATCGAGCCGGTCATCAGGCTCGCGGCATCGGAAGCGAGGAAGTGCACCACCGAGGCGATCTCGTCCGGCTGGCCGACCCGCCGCATTGGCGTCATCTCCAGCCAGACGGGATAGAGGCGCTTATCTTCCATGCCGAACTTCGTCAGCGAAGTCTCGATATAGGTCGGCGCCACGGCGTTTACGCGCACGCCGCGCTCGGCCCATTCCGCCGCCAACGACTTGGTCAGGTGATGCACGCCCGCCTTGGAGGCATTGTAGTAGCTCTGCTCCTGCGGCTTGTTGACGATGAAGCCCGACATCGAGCCGATATTGACGATGGAGCCCGATTTCCGCTCCAGCATATGCTTGCCGAAAGCACGACAGCACCAGAAGACACCATTCAAATTGATGTCGATAACGTTCAACCAATGCTCGTCTTCCACCTTCTCGGCCGGCGTTTCGCTGCGGGCGATGCCGGCATTGCAGACCAGGATATCGACCTTGCCATGGCGCTTGATCACCTCGGCCGCCACGCCGTTGACGCTGGCGGTGCTGGTGACATCGATCACCATGCCGTCGGCCTTGCCACCTTGCGCCTTGATCGCCGCCACGCCGCTATCGACCAACGCCGGGTCGAGATCGGTGACGACCACGGTGGCACCCGCTTCCGCCAGGGCCTGGCCGCAAGCGAGGCCGATATTGCGACCGCCGCCGGTAACGACAGCAACGCGACCATCGAGTTTCAGCTTGTCGAGATACATGGTGTTCAATCCTGTTCGTGTGTTGTGCGGGGAAGTAAACGGTTCGGCAAGCGCGACCCGCATCAGCGGATTGCGCGGATCGGTGTCGGCGGCGCCATGTCATTCGCCGGCGGCGTCGAGCGCGGCAAGGCGGTTCCATCCTGGCCGAAGAGATGGCAGGCGGTCTCGCTGGGCGCCAGCCTGACCTGGTCATGCACCTGCGTGCGGTTCTGTCCGTCCGCCTGGACGATCACCGTCTGGCCATCGCCGATATCGACATAGAAGAAGGTCAAGGCGCCAAGATGCTCGGCCACCACGGCGCGGCCAGGAATGCCGCTGGTGCCGATGGAAAGATGTTCCGGCCGCAGCCCGAGCGTCACCTGATCGCCGACCCGCAGGCCGGCCGGCAGAACGGGCACGCGCACGGCGATGCCACCCGTCACGCTGACGGTGACGTCGTTTGCGCCGAGCCCCGTCACCCGCGCCGTCAGCAGGTTCATCTTCGGTGCGCCGATGAACGTGGCGACGAAGACATTGGCCGGGTGATGATAGAGTTCCAGCGGCGAGCCGACCTGTTCGATGCGGCCGCCATTGAGGACGACGATCTTGGTCGCCATGGTCATGGCCTCGATCTGGTCATGCGTCACATAGACCGTGGTGCCGCCCAGCCGTTCATGCAGCTTGGCGATCTCCACCCGCATCTGCACGCGCAAGGCCGCGTCAAGATTGGAGAGCGGTTCGTCGAACAGGAAGACCTTGGGATTGCGGACAATCGACCGGCCGATGGCGACACGCTGGCGCTGGCCGCCGGAAAGCTCTTTCGGCCGCCGATGCAGCAGGTGATCGAGCTGCAGGATCTTGGCGGCCTCCATCACCTTCCGCTCACGTTCCGCCTTGGGCACGCCGGCGAGACGCAAGGCAAAGGCCATGTTGTCGGCGACGGTCATATGCGGATAGAGCGCATAGGACTGGAACACCATGGCGAGGCCGCGATCGGCCGGACCGACGTCGTTCATGCGCTGGCCGTCGATCAGCAGGTCACCGCCGCTGATCTCCTCAAGACCTGCGATCATGCGCAGCAAGGTGGTCTTGCCGCAGCCGGACGGGCCGACGAAGACGGTGAAATCACGATCCTTGATCTCCAGGTCGACGCCCTTGATCGCTTCGAAGGTGCCGTAGAGCTTGCGGATGTTCTGCAATGATAAGGTTGCCATGATAGGGATCCTCTACTTGACGGCGCCGAAGGTGAGTCCCTGAACCAGCTGCTTCTGGCTCATCCAGCCAAACACCATAATGGGGGCAATGGCGATGGTGGAGGCGGCCGACAGCTTGGCGAAGAACAGGCCTTCCGGACTGGAGAAGGAGGCGATGAAGGTGGTCAAGGGTGCGGCTGTGGAGGATGTCAGGTTCAAGCTCCAGAAAGCCTCGTTCCAGCACAGAATGATGGAGAGCAGCGCCGTCGACGCGATGCCCGGCAGCGCCAGCGGCAGCAGCAGATGCCAGATCTCGTCGCGCGGCTGGGCGCCATCCATCCGCCCCGCCTCCAGGATGTCATGCGGCACCTCCTTGAAGAAGGTGAAGAGCAGCCAGACCGCGATCGGCAGATTCATCAGGGTATAGACGATGACCAGGGCCAGGCGATTGTCGAGCAAACCGGCATCGCGCATCAGCAGATAGATCGGCACCAGCACCCCGACCGGCGGCAGCATCTTCGTCGACAGCATCCAGAGCAGCGTGCCGCGGGTGCGCTTGGTCGGGAAGAAGGCCATGGCATAGGCGGCGGGAACCGCCAGCAGGATGGCGCAGATCGTGGCGCCGACGGAGATCACCACGCTGTTCCAGGCAAAGAAGACGTAGTTCGCCCGCTCCTGCACCTCGCGATAGCTATCCAGGGTGGGCTTGAAGACAAAGAGCGGCGGCGATGCGACGGCATCGACCTCGGTCTTGAAGCCGGTCAACAGCATCCAGAAGATCGGGAAGAACATGACGATGGCGACGAACCAGGCGACGATGCTGATGATGAGTTTTTGGCGGAATTGCTGTTGCATGGCTCAGACCTCCAGATTCCGCGCGATGCTGCGGACCAGGAAAGCGGCGACGATGTTGGCGAGGATGATGGCGATGACACCGCCGGCCGAAGCCCCGCCCACGTCGAATTGCAGCAGCGCCTTGATATAGACGAGGAAGGCGAGATTGGTGGTGGCATCGCCCGGTCCGCCCGAGGTCGTCACCAGGATCTCGGCGAAGACCGAGAGCAGGAAGATGGTTTCCATCATCACGACGACACCGATCGAGCGCCGGAGATGCGGCAACGTGATGAAAAAGAACATGGTGACGGCGCGCGCGCCGTCCATGCGAGCCGCCTCCTTCTGCTCGTGATCCATCGATTGCAGGGCGGTCAAGAGAATGAGGAGGGCGAAAGGCAGCCATTCCCAAGAGACGATCAGCACCACCGAGCCCATCGGCAGATCGGCGAACCAGTCGATCGGCGTCAAGCCGACGCCGCGCAGGAGCGAGCTGATGACACCATAGAGGGGATGCATCATCAGATCCTTCCACATCAAGGCCGCCACTGTCGGCATGACGAAGAAGGGCGAGATCACCAGCACGCGGGCGACACCGCGGCCGAAGAAGGGCTGATTGAACAAGACGGCCAGCAGGGTACCGCCGCCGACCGTGATCACCAGCACCGAGCCCAGCAGGATCAGGGTATTGAGGAGCGCCGTCCACAAGGCAGGATCGGTCAGCAGATAGGTATAGTTGTCGAAGCCGGCAAAGCCGTTGTTGGTGGGATCGAGCAGGTTGTAGTTCTGGAACGAGAACCACAGGGTCATCACCAGCGGCACGATCATCCAGAGAAACAGTAGGCCGACCGAGGGCGCCATCAGCGGCAGCGTACGCACCGCCCGTCCCTTCTGGCCGCCGATCAAGCTCGATAAGGATGTTGAATGCGTGATATCCATCGTGACGCTCCTCCCCGGCTGTCAGGCCGCCGCTCGCAAATCCGTTGATTGCGCCGATAAGCCGATGTTCATCGCATCTTCGCTTATCCGGGATCATGAGATCTCAGAGGCTGAGACCTTGCACCCGTCACCGGCTCATTGGCGGACCGGAGCGGTGTCTATCCATATGTCCCCCGGCTTACCGGTCACCGGGTCGGTCAGAATCCTGCGATCATGAAGAAAGAAAGGCCGGAGCGACTGGGGGCAGCTGCTCCGGCCGGGGAGCGAAACCTACTTGATGTAGCCCGCCTTCTTCATCACGCGTTCGGTGTTGGTCTGCGCCGTCTTCAGGGTCTGATCCACCGTGCTCTGGCCGGTCAGGGCCGCGGCCACCAGCTGACCGACCTGGGTGCCGATCGCCTGGAATTCGGGGATGCCGGCAAACTGCACGCCGACATAGGCCTTGGGGTCGCGCGTTGTATGGACAGGATCGGCGGTCTGGATCGCCTCGAGAACGAAACCGGCGAAGGGAGCCGCCTTCTTGTAATTGTCATTGGCATAGGTCGAGGCCCGGGTTCCCGGCGGCACCGCCACCCAGCCCTGGCTCTGGCCGACGAGGTTGATATAGTCCTTCGAGGTCGCCCATTCGATGAACTGCTTGGCCGCCGCCGTGTTCTTCGACGAGGCCGGCACGCCCAAAGCCCAGCTCCACAGCCAGTTCGAGCCCTTCGGCCAGTCGGCGACCGGCGCCTGGGCAAAGCCGACCGAGTCAGCGACCTTCGACTTGCTCTTGTCATAGAGCATGCCGGCAGCGACGGTGGCGTCGATCCACATGGCGCAATGGCCGTTGGCGAAGAGCGCCAGGTTTTCATTGAAGCCGTTGGAGCTGGCGCCCGGAGGGCCATCCTTCTTCATCAGGTCGACATAGAAGGTCAGCGCCTTCTTCCATTCCGGCGTGTTGATCTTCGGGTTCCACTTGTCGTCGAACCACTGGCCGCCATTGGTGTTCACCAGCGTGCTGAGATAGGCCATGTTCTCGCCCCAGCCGGCCTTGCCGCGCAGGCAGATACCGTACATCTCTTTCGACTTGTCGGTCAGCTTGTCGGCGAATTGCTTGATCTGGTCATAGGTCGGCTTGTCCGGCATGGTGAGCCCGGCCTGCTTGAAAAGATCCGTCCGGTAATAGGTCATCGAGCTTTCGGCATAGAAGGGCAAGGCATAGAGCTTGCCTTCATAGGAAAGGCCCTGGCGCACCGGATCGAGAATATCGCCGACGTCGTAATCCGCCGGCGTGTCGTCGAAAGTGGCAAGCCAGCCTTGCTTGGCCCAGATCGGCACTTCATAGGTGCCGATGGTGAGCACGTCGAACTGGCCGCCCTTGGTGGCGATATCGGTGGTCACGCGCTGACGCAGCACGTTCTCTTCCAGCACCACCCATTTCAGCTTGATATCGGGATGCGCCTTCTCGAATTCGCTCGAGAGCTTCTGCATGACGACCATGTCGCCATTATTGACCGTAGCGATGGTCAAGGATGTTTCGGCATGCGCCGCGGCCGTCCCCGCCAAAAAAGCGGTTACGGCAAGCCCAGCCAAATGCCTCTTGGACATATTTTCCTCCCCGGATATGAAGACGCATCATTTGTTCATTGTTGGATCAAATGATCATCAAAGATGGCAGCGGTGTCAAGGGGCTCGTTTGGCCGCGGCGACTGACCCTCTTCCCGTACCGAAAGGGCAACGGGGGAGGTTCGGGATAGACTCTGAAAAGGGAAACAGCACCCGTTGCCCGCCCGCATTGTCGAGCGGCGGGGAGAAAGAGTGCGTCAGGAAGGAGGGGGGGCCGGCAAATGAAATACCGGCCGCCGAGGAAGCAGGCCTGATCCGGCGCGGCGCCGCAATCAGAACTTTGCCATAGCCTGCCTGGCTTGTTCTTCGCGCCGGGCATAGCGTGTCGCAGCGTGATTGATCTGTGCATGTGCCAGATCGAAATGTTCCGACGCCTTGTCGTTCAGCGCACGAACCTGGATGCTCATTTGCCGATCAGCGCGGCGGCGCACATCGGGGGTGGGACGAATGTCCATGCGAGACCTCCATTGGCTGGCTTTCGCTCAGGCATGGAGGCTAGGACCGGCGCCGATCGAATCCAACTCGCTTTTTCGTGAACCTTTTGCGTCGCATCCCTGAAGACCGTGCTTCGCGATGCGACGTGGCTCACCGGAATATCTCACGCCGCCTGCAGAATGAGCTGCGCCGTTTCGTAATCGGTGACAAGGCCGCGCAGCCAGCCGCCGCGCAGGGCGGCGAGGATGGCCGGCACCTTGCGGCGGCCAGCTGCGAAAGCGATGACCGGCCGCATGGCGAGCTTGGCCAGGCGCGGGCTAGTAACGCGATCGGAAAGCGGCGAGGCGACCAACTGCCCCTGGGCGTCGAGCGGCCAGCCGAGGATTTCGCCGACCGCGCCGCGGCGAATGAGATCGAGCAATTCATCTTCTGTAATGAAGCCGTCTTCCAATAGCGGCGAGCCGGGCGCCACGGTGCCGATGCCGATGAAAGCCGCCTCCGCCTGATCGTAGAGCTGATCCAGGATTGCATGCAGGCGATGTTCATTCCAGGCATCGCGATCGGCAATGGTCGGCGCCACCACGGGCATCGGAAGCAGGTAATGCTTGCCGCCCGTGCGATCGGCAAGGCGCAGGCCGCTGTCATAGCGGTTGAAGGCGCCGTCAAGCGCGATGGCGCCTGCCAGGGAGAGGATCTTCAATCGCGGCAAGGGCGTTTCCGCCACCTCATCGACCACCGCCTTGATGGTGCGGCCGGAACCGAGCGCCAGAACCGCCAAGCCCGGATGGGCGAGATAGCGTTCCAGGACGGCGGCGCCCGTAACGGCGATCGCGCGCATCGCCTCCGCCTCGCTACTGCCTTCCGTCGGCGCCACATCGCATTGTGTCAGCTTGAAGCGCTTGGTGAGCAGCTCGGCCACTTCCATGCACTCGTGCGTGGGCCGGCTGATCCGTACCTGGACGAAACCGCTTTCCGTGGCGCTGGCGATCAGGCGCTGCACGGTCGGGCGCGACACATGCAGGGTCTCGGCAATCTCCTGCTGCGTGTGGTTGCCGACGAAATAGAGCCAGGCAACCTTGGCTGCGAGATCGGATTTACGCGCCGACATGGTTGTGCACCTTGCTGGCGGTGGGGGTACCCTGATGTGTCGCGGCTGGATGCGCCAGATCGTGCAGGACGCCGATGATACGGCTGTCCTGGCATAGGGTGAGGTAGTGCCGGTAGCGCCTCTCGTAAATCGGCACCGCCGCCGCATCGGGGTGGTAGCGCCGCACTGTCTTCGCCCCGAACAAGGCAGCGCCGGAATCGTAATCGGCGACCAGGCCGGCGGCGACCGCGCCATGAATGGCGGCACCGATCGCCGTCGCATTGGAAATGCTCGGCACCTCGATCTCACGGCCAAGCACATCCGCCATCATCTGCATCAGCAGCGGGTTCCGCTCGGCAATGCCGCTGGTGAGGATGACGCGCTCGACGGCGGCACCGCCATCAGTGAAGGTGTCAACGATGCGGCGGGCGCCGAAACACAGCGCCTCCATCAGACTGTGATAGAGATCGACGGCGGTATGGTGCAGGCTCATGCCGACCATCAGGCCGGTCAGGGCGGAATCGCCGAGGGGCACGCGACAACCGTTCCACCAGTCGATGGCGATCGGCCGTATCTCGTCCTTCGGCAATTTGGCGGCCGCCTCGTTATAGGCGGCAAAGCTCGCCGCTTCGTCGGCGCCGCGCGGGAAGTTGCGGATGAACCAGGCGAGCACGTCGCCGAAAGCCGCCTGGCCGGATTCATAGCACCAGAGACCGGAAATGGCGCCGTCGAGTACCGCGCCTTCGATGCCGGGGATATCCTTGCAGCTGCGATCCAGCAGCATGTAGCAGGCCGATGTGCCAAGCGCGCCGACGATGACGCCGGGCTGCGTCGCCGCCACCGCCGGCATTACGGCATGGGCATCGATCACGGCGACGGCGACGGTCGCCGGCCCCTCGATGCCTGTCTTGGCGCGCCAGGCCGGGCTCAATTCACCGGCGGCTTCACCGATCGACAGCGGCGGCGCCAGCTTCTCATTGAGGCCAGGCACCACGCCCACGGGATAGCCCTGCGGCTCCTGGTAGTGCACTTTGTAACCGGCCTGGCACTTGCTGCGCGCCTCGACGCCGGTCAATTGCCAGACCAGCCAGTCGCCGGCCTCGATGAAGCGCTCCGCGCTTTGCCAGATCGCCGGCGCTTCATCGGCAATCTGGCCCGCTTTCGCCAGCACCCATTCGCTCGAGGTGCGGTTGCTGTAATGACGCAGGAAATCCGGTTTCGCCGCGGTGATGCGATCCGCCCAGGGCTTGGCGGCGTGATGCTTCCACAGCTTCACATAGGCATGCGGTTCGTCGGGATAGAGCAGCGACAGCGGCGTGCCGTCGGCAAGGCTCGGCAAGGGCGTGCTGGCGGTGAAATCGAGGCCGATCGAGCGGATTTCGCGACCCTTGCCAAGTGCGGCCAGCACGGCTTGCGCCGCTTCCGTATAGTCCGGCGCGTGCTGCAGAGCCCAGTCGCGCGGCAGCTTGCGGCCATTCGGCAATTGCGTGGTCATGACGCCATGGCGATAGGCATGGACATGGCTGGCGGCCGCAGCACCTGTGGTCGCATCCAGCAGAACGCCGCGCGCGGATTCCGTCCCGAAATCCAGACCGATGATATAAGCCGTCATTGCCTCCCCACTCCGCGGGGTCATTCGACCGCCGCCCTTCTTCACGCGTTCCCATCGCCGGTACCGTCGCGTGCGGTCTGCACTATCGCAGCCGGCTATATCGTACGCTGCCCGCATCGTATCCGCGCCGCCTCGCACTCCGACGCGGCCAGGCGGTTACGTCTTATCGCACGTTTCCACCGGGATAGGTTTGTGCATTTTGTTCACTCTGTTGACAAATGCAACGATCAGTTCTTAATCTTCCGCGTTTTCCAAGCCAGGCTGATCGCCGCCGACCGGACTGGCCTGTTTCGGGTGACATGTCCAATGAAACCGCGCCATAGCGCCTTTGATCTGCTGATCTGCGATTGCGACGGCGTCCTCGTCGACAGTGAGATCGTGGCCGACCGCGTGCTCCTGGAAACCATCACCGGCCTCTATCCGGGCCGCGGCGCCGAACGGGTCCTCGCCAATGGCTTCGGGACCCAGACGGAAGTCCTGCTGGCGCGCGTGGCCGATCATCTGGGCGAGGCCCTGCCGGTCAATTTCAGCGAAGAACTGCGGCGCAATCTCGATGCGCGGCTGGCCCTCGAGGCCGAACCGGTCCGTGGCATCCGCCAGGCGCTGGAAAGCGTCGGCCTGCCGATCGCCGTCGTCTCCAACAGCCCGGAGGGCCGGGTGCGTAACGCCATCCGCCGCGCCGAGATCGGCCATCTGATCGGCGACCGCATCTATACGGCTGACCATGTCGAGCATCCGAAACCGGCTCCCGATGTCTACCTGCTGGCCGCCCACAGCCTGATGGTGCCGCCGGAGCGCTGCGTTGTCATCGAGGATAGCGGTCCCGGTGTCACCGCCGCCAAAGCAGCCGGCATGTCGGTGATCGGCTTCGTCGGCGCCAGTCATATTCCCGATGGCCATGACGCCAAGCTCATGGGCCTCGGTGCCGGCCACATCCTGAACGACATGGCCATGTTGCCCCAGCTCATCGCTGACCTCGGCCGGCATCGCTCCGCCTCATAGCGCGCCAGCGCTGGCAGACATCCCAGGCATGGGATCAATGCGGCAGGCTTTCCATGCAATCCGTCAGAAAATCCATCACCGCGCGGACCGGCGGCGACTTCTGCAAATCCCGATGCACGACCAGCCAGATATCCCGGCTGATCGTTGCCGGCTTCGCTGCGATACGTTGCAATCCGGGTTCCGCATCGCCGAGATAGACCGGCAGTGCAGCGACGCCAATGCCGGCCTTGGCAGCCGCCAGCTGGCTCAGCTGATCATTGGCCTGCAGCACGACGGGGCGATCGCCCGCCACGGCTTTCACCCAGCGCTGCTGGGGCAGTTCATCGAAGTCGCGGTCGCCGGCAATGAAACTGTGACCGGCAGCCGGCGCCGCGGCAAGATGGTCGGGCGTCGCATAGAGCGCGAAAGCGAGGCTGCCGATCTTCCGGGTAATAAGGCCGCCCTCCGTCGGCCGCGACAAGCGTACAGCCAGATCGGCCTCGCGCCGTGACAGCGAGGCTGCGCGCTTTTCGCCGATCAGCCGCAGGGTAAGGCGCGGATGTGCGGCGCGCAGGCGACCGAGGCGTGCTGCGATCAAGGAACAGGCGAGCGCCGGCGGGGCGCTCACCGCGACCTCGCCATCCAGGCCGGCCTGCAGTGAACGCGCCGCGCGGCCGAGCGCAAAGGCATCATCGTCCATCCGCTCGGCAATCGCCGCCACCCGCCTGCCGTCGGCAGTGAGGTCATAGGCCCGCGCCCGTCGATCCACCAGTTTAAGATCGAGACTGCTTTCCAAAGCGGCGATGCGCCGGGCCACCGTCGCATGATCGACCGCCAGACGCCGGGCTGCCGCCGACAGCGATTTCTCCCGGGCGAAGACGGCGAAATGATGTAGATCCTCCCAGTCGAACATATGCGCATCGAACATGTGAATATTCTCACCAATCGTTTGCAGATATATGCAATTTTGCATAAACGGCGCCGCCCATAAAGTTGCTTTCAGCCGCCGAATTCGACCGGCTGGCATCGGGTGAAACAACGGAGAAAGCTCATGGCGACAGTCATCCATCTCAAGGCACCGGGCGGGATCGATCAGTTCGAGCAGGTCAAGCGCGATATCGGCGCCCCCGGTGCCGGCGAGATCCGCCTCGAGCAGCAGGCGATCGGCGTCAATTTTCTCGATATCTATCATCGGCGTGGCGAATATCCCCTGCCCTTGCCCGCCGTCCTTGGGGTGGAGGCTGTCGGCCACGTCACCGCGCTTGGCGCCGGCGTCACCGGTTTCGAGATCGGCGACCGCATCGTCTATGGCGGCGCCCTCGGCGCCTATGCCAGCGAACGGCTCCTGCCCGCCTGGCGCGCGGTCAAGCTACCGGAGATCATCAGCGATGAGATCGCGGCGGGCAGCTTCCTCAAGGCCCTGACGGTGCAGATGCTGATGCGGCGGGTCTATGCCGTGCGGCCGGACGATTGGGTGCTGGTACAGGGTGCGGCCGGCGGTGTCGGTTCCCTGCTTTGCCGATGGGCTAAGCGCGACGGCGCCAGAGTGATCGGGACGGTCGGCAATGCGGCAAAGGCGGAACTCGCCCGGCAACAGGGTGCTGACCACGTCATCATCGGCCGTGATGCGGATTTCGCCGCCGAGGTCGCACGCATCACCGATGGTCGCCTCGCCCATGTCGCCTATGACGGTATCGGCGGCAATACGTTGCAGAAGACCTTCGCCTGCGTCCGCCCCTTCGGCACCGTGGTCAGCATCGGCCAGGCCGCCGGTCCGATCCCCAAGATCGATGTCGGCGAAATCGGTCCCAGGCGCTCGCTGATCTTCGCCCGACCCAGTGTCATGGGCTATGGCAGTGACCCGGAGACCTATCGGGCCGCCGCGCCGGAAGTGATCGACGCGCTCACCAGCGGCCTCCACCCTGCCATCGGCCGGCGTTATGCACTGGCAGAGGCGGCCCAGGCGCAGGACGACCTGGAGCATGGCCGCAATAGCGGCAGCTTGATCCTGCGGGTTTCCTGATCCTCGACCCTAGAGCGCGATCATTTCGCAGAACCGCGAAGCGATTCCGCGCAAAGCGGTCCGGCTCCAGGTGTCGCGTAGAAAAACTTATCAATCCGGTTAGAAAACACAAATGGCCGGTGGTGGCACGGTGTTCTAAACCGGTCGAAAGCGGGATTTTCCCCGCCTTCGACGGGATTCAAGATGAACGAGCAGGACCAGGCCGGCGACTTGACTGCCACCACCGGCGGGCTGCCCTTGGCCGGTATTCGTGTTCTCGATTTCGGGCAATATATTGCCGGGCCGGCCGCCGCCATGATGCTGGCGGATCAGGGGGCCGAGGTCATCCATATCGATCCGCCAGGCGGCCCGCGCTGGCAATCGCCGGCAGCGGTCGTGCTCAATCGTCGGAAGAAATGCATCACCCTCGATCTCAAGCAGCCGGATGGCCTCGCCATCGCCCGCGACCTTGCCTTGCGCAGCGATGTGCTGATCGAGAATTTCCGCCCGGGCGTGATGAATCGCCTTGGCCTCGGCGCGGCCGAGATACGGGCACTCAATCCATCCCTCGTCTACGTGTCCTTGCCGGGCTTCGCTGCGACCGACCGCGACTTCGCCCATCTTGCGGCCTGGGAGGGCATCATCGCCGCGGCGGCGGGCCAATTCAACGATATGGGCCTCAACCGTGTGCTGATGGGGATCAACCCCTCCTTCTCGCCGCTCTGCCTGCCTTCCGCCTATGGCGCGGCCTTGGGTGCGACTTCCGCCGTCTTGGCGCTTTATGCGCGGGCTGGCCGAGGTGGGCGCGGCGACCATGTCGAAGTACCGCTGGTTTCCGCGCTGATGGAAGGCCTTGCCTATAACTCGATGCGGGTCGCCCCCTATCCACAACGCTATCATTCGCTCCGCGAACGAGAGATCGCGCGCCGCCGGGCAGCCGGTGAGAAGATGGATATGAGCTATGACGACCTGCAGTCGCTGCTCGATCCCTTTTATCGCAGCTATCTTTGCGCCGATGACCGGCCCTTCTATGTCGTTTGCGCCTCGCATCGCGTACATGTGCGCAAGCTGCTGGACCTGCTCAACCTGCTGGAACCGTTGCGCGCGGCCGGCATGCCGGAACTGGCCGACTGGTATCTGCCGAAAGCCGAATGGCCGGAAGGAGCCGATGGATCGCCCGGCCTCTATCCGACGCCGCAACCCTGGGCCGAGAGGATCACCCTTGCCATGGCGGCGTTGTTCCGCACCAGGACGAGTTTCGACTGGGAAGATATTTTCGGCGCCGCCGGCATCCCAGGGGCGGCGCATCGCCTGACCGAGGAATGGCTGGCCTCGCCGCATCCGCGTGAAGCGGGCCTGCTGATCGAAACCATCGATGCCGAGAAAGGCCGCATCCTCCAACCGGGACCCCTCGCCTGGCTGCAGCACACGGCAGCGGCGGCGACCGAGCCGACGCAGGTTGCTAAGCCGGATACGGATCGCGATACCATCCTGGCCATGGCGCAAGCGCCCGCCGATAAGCCGAATGGCACGGCTAACGCCGTGGCGGATGAGGCACCGTGGCTCGCCGGCATCCGCATCCTCGATCTCACCAATGTCATTGCCGGCCCGACCATCGCCGCCTTGCTGGCCCGCTTCGGCGCCGAGGTGATCAAGCTCGACCCGACGCGGCCGAATTTCGATCCCTGGACCACCATCGTCTTCGGCATGCAGGGCAATCAGGGCAAGAACAGCCTGCTCGCCGATCTCAAGAATGAAACCGGCCAGGAAATCCTGCATCGCCTCCTGCGTTGGGCGGATGTCATCACCGTCAATGCCAATGAGCGGCAATTGGCCGACCTGCATCTGACGCCGGCAAGGATCGCCGCCGTCAATCCCCGCGCCATCCTCTGCCGCATCGATGCCTTCGGCGGGCCGAAGAGCGGACCGCGCAGCGCCTATCCCGGCTATGACGATCTCGTTCAGGCCTCGACCGGCATCATGGCGCGCTTCGGCGGCTCATTGCAGACGCCGGAAGAACATGCCCATGTCGGCACGATCGACGTGCTGTGCGGCTTCTGCGGCGCGCTGGCGACTGCGATGGCACTTTTCCATCGCCAGCGTACGGGTCGCGCCAGCCTTGCCCGCAGCTCGCTCGCCGCCGCCGGCCAGCTGATCCAGGCACCCTTCATGTATCACTTTGACGGAAGGCCGCCGCATGACGAACCGCGCGGTCCGAAGGCTCAGGGCGATGGCCCGCTCTATCGCTGCTATGCCGCGCATGACGGCTGGTTCTTTCTTGCCGCCAAGAGCGAGCAATGGCCGATGCTCTCCCGCCTCGCCGCCGTGGATCACCCCTGGCAGCTGGAAGCCCGGTTCGGCCAGGCATCGCGCGAACACTGGCTTGCACATCTGCAGGAGATGGATATTGCGGCCGTCGCCATCGGATCGCTGGCGGCATGGCGGGACGCGCCGGTCGATGCCGGCAGCAGTTTCCGTTTCGACCATCATGACGACCATCCCAGCGGACACCATGTCGACCTCGCCGCCGCCAATGCCGTACGTCCTGCCGAAAGCCAGCTAAAGATGTTATCACCGGCAGAGAAATACGGCGCCAGCACGCGACGCATTCTTGCTGAACTGGGCTATGCGCCGGACGCAGTCGCCGCACTATTGGCGGCGGGTATCGTCAGCGAAAGCTGGAGCAGGCAGTACCTGCCCGATTGAAGCCGCGCGTGCCGGATCAAGCGGTCAAAGCCTGCAAGCGCCGATCCGCGGCCACTTCCTGAATGATCCAATCGCGAAACAGGCGCACCTCGTCTCGCGTGAGCGAGCTCTCCGGATAGAGCAGGTAAAGCGTAATCGGCACATAGGTCCCGGTACCGAAAGGCAGAATGAGCTCGCCGCTTTCGATGAGATCGGTGAACATAGGGTACATCAGCATGGCGATGCCCTGCGCCTGCACCGCCGCCGCGACCGTGACGTCGTAATTGTCGAAGACCACCGTCTTGCGAAACTCCGGCGCCGGCTGGCCCGCCGCCTTCAGCCAGTCCGCCCAGAGCGTCGTGTCGCGCTCCTGCAGGAGAGTATTGCCCTTCAGCAGGTCGATAGGCGCCATGCCCTTCTTCATCAGCTTGGGACTGCACATCGGCAGGTAGCCGAGATGCATCAGCGGCTCGGCCTTGGCCTTGCGCCAGGTACGGTCGTCCCAGGCCAGTGCGATATCGACCTCCGGCTTCAGGTAATCGATCTGCTCATAGGAATGCCGGGTCGCAAGCTCGATATGCGGCAGCTGGGCGATGAAGCGGCCCAATCGCGGCAGGACCCAGCGCGCCGAGAGATGCGGCGTCATCTGCACCCGCAGGGTCTGGCGCACCGTGCCGTTGCGGATCGAGGTGGTCAGTTCGGAAATCCGGTCGAGGCTGTCGCTCATCACCGGCAGCAGCAGCTCGCCCGCCGGCGTCAATTCCAGCGACCGGGCGCGCCGGATGAAAAGCGGGCGCCGGAGATAGGTTTCCAGCTGCTTGATCTGCTGGCTCACCGCCGGCTCGGTCACGCAGAGCTCGTTGGCCGCCTTGGTAAGGCTCAAGAGCCGCGCCGTCGCTTCGAAGGCGCGCAAGGCTTTCAGCGGCGGCAAATGGCGTTGAGGCAAGACCGGTCACTCTCCCATACAACGGCAATGGCGTTACGCCGCATCATATGCCGATAACGCCTGCGGCAACAGCCGACCTCAATGCACCGCCGCATACATGATCTTCTCCTCGGTCGTCTCGATGGGCGAGAACTCCTCGACCATGCGGCCCTGGCGGCAGACCAGGATGCGGTCGGAGAGCTTCATGATCTCCGGCAGATAGGAGGAAATGACGATCACGGCGAGGCCGGCATCGGCGAGCTTGTTGATCAGCTGATGGATCTCGGCAATGGCGCCGACATCGACGCCGCGTGTCGGTTCGTCGAAGATGACGATGCGCGGTTTCTGAATGAGACCCTTGCCGATCACCACCTTCTGCTGGTTACCGCCAGACAGCTCGACCACCCGAGCGTTGTCGTTGATCGCCTTCACATTGAGGGCACCGGTCCATTGCTTGGCCAGCTCAGCCATCTCCCTGAGGCTGATATAGGGCTTCTTATTGAGCCCCGCCGCCAGCGCGCCGGCATAGAGGTTCTCGGCGATCGACATGGTCTCGAAGAAGCCTTCGACCTTGCGGTCCTCGGTAACATAGACGATGCCGTCCCGAACCGCCTCGCGCGGCACGTAATAACGTACCGGCTTGCCGTCGAGTTCAATATCGCCGCCGCGCAGGAAGTCGCGCTTGTAGATGCCGGAAATCACCTTGAAGGTCTCGGTGCGGCCGGAGCCGATCAGACCGAAGACACCGGTGATCTGGCCCTCGTAGATCGAGAAGGAATTGTTGCGCACGACATTGCTCATCGAGATGTCCTGCACGGACAGAACTTTCTTGCCGGGCCGGCGCAGATGCTCTTCTTCGCGTCGCTCGCCATAGAGTTCATCCGACAGGCTGCGCCCGACCATGGCGCGCACGACCTTCTCGCGGTCGAAATCCCGGCAATCGCCCGTCACCACCAGTTCGCCGTCCCGCATGATGGTGATGCGGTCGGCATGGTTGAGCGCCTCTTCGAGCGCGTGGCTGATGAAGATGATGGAAACGCCGCGCGCCTTCAGGCGCCGCATCAGCGCGAAGAAATGCCGCTTCTCCTCCGGCGTCAGCGTCGCGGTCGGCTCATCGAAAATGATGATTTCGGCATTGTGATGGACGGCGCGGGCGATTTCCACCATCTGGCGCTTGGCGGCGCCGAGGCTCGCCACCGTGGCGGCCGGGTCGACCGGGAAATTCAGCGACTGCAGGAATTGCTGGGCGGCGATGTAAACGCCGCGCAACCGGTTGAGGAACTTCTCCTCGCCGAGATAGAGGTTCTGCGCCACCGTCATCGACGGTACCAGGCTCGTCTCCTGAAACACCATGGCGATGCCGCGGTTCAGCGCCTCGAAGGGCGATGCGAAACGCACTTCCTCGTCCTTATAGCTGATCGTGCCGCTGGTCGGCTCGACCGCGCCGGCGATCAGTTTCGTCAGCGTCGACTTGCCGGCGCCATTCTCGCCGAGCAGCGCGTGAATCTCGCCCTTGCGCAGATCGAAATCCACTTCCTTCACGGCCGGCACACCGCGATAGGATTTGGTGATCTTGCGCATTTCAAGAATTGTGCTCATTGGCGTTCCCCCGCTTTGCCGGCAACTGCCACCGCACGCGCCGCCTTGTCGAGACCGAGATAGGCGACATCGGGCAGAGCCAGCAGGGCGTTGCCGCCTTTCGCCGCCACCACCAGCACGCCGGCGAATTCGACGACCGAGGTCACGCCGTGCCGCCTGCCGTTGGAACGGCTGTGGAAGCTGGCGATCGGTTGCAGGTTCCCGTCGAGCCGCACCACGAGCCCATAGGAGCGGCTGGGCGACCAGGGCTTGTGCACACCCATGGTCTTGACGCCGCCGCATTGCAGGGGCTCGAGGAAACTGGTCCCGGAGGATAGGGCCGGGGCGATCCAGAAATCGCGCGGCACCTCCGCCAGCATGTCGCGGCGATAGGCGTCTTCCTGCAATACGAATTCGATCAGACGGTTGCGCGGAGCGAACAAGGTGAGCCAGGCTCCGCCATCGCCGGCCGGCGTCAGGCGCGCCGGATAGCCGGGCAATTTGGAGAGGATGGGCTGCGCGGCGCCATTCCCCGTCTCCGCGCCGCCGAGCCGCAGCAAGCGATGCCGCCAGCTCTCGCTGACAATGATCTCGCCGCCTTCGCGCAGCAGCAGGCCATAGGGGAAAGCGAGGCCGCTGGCAAGGCAGGCTGCCGTGTCGTTGCCGCCGGCATCGTCGAGCGTCACCCGCCAGACCGCGCCGCTGGCATTCTTCTGCATGAGATCGAGCGCCCAGTCGGAAGGCTTGTTGCGACTGGAGCCTTGCGCGATCACCAGGGTGTTCTCGTCGGCGAAGCTGATCGCCGTCGGGCAGGAGAACTGGCTCGGCAACTTGACGAGGCGCTTCTCGCCGAGCCCGTCCCAGACCAGCACCTGGCCGTCATCAAGGCCGATTGCCATATGGCCGCCGGGGGAGACTGCCAGGGCCGTGATCGGCGTTTCGAAACGCGCCAGCTCGCTGGCCCTGACTTCGGATTCCGCCGGCACCGAGAAGAGGCGCTTGCCGCTGCTGAAGAGCATCGCCTCCTCGTCGACGATGAGATTGTCCGGCATCGGCACTTCGGAGACGAGATTGGCCTCTTCGAGCGCCACATTCGGCTTCAGGGCGCCGTCCATCGGCGGGATGGTCACCGCCTTGCCGCGGAAGAAATCGAGGATCGGATCGAAGATCATGACCTTTTCCCCCAGTATGAGCTCAACCCTGTCCAGCCTTCATCGGCACCGGGAATGCGATAGCGGCCGATGCGGTTGTTGAGGATGCCACCGACATAGAGCCAGCCCTTATGCTCGCGCATCGAGGTCACCATCGGGTGTGAATTGCCGGTCAGGTCGGCCATGGTCTCGATGATCTTGCCGGTCTCGTCGAACTTCACGACGCCGCCGG
This sequence comes from Dongiaceae bacterium, assembly GCA_035539215.1. Taxonomy (GTDB): domain Bacteria; phylum Pseudomonadota; class Alphaproteobacteria; order Dongiales; family Dongiaceae; genus Dongia_B. The sequence goes on from DATLIX010000153.1 coordinate 47,463, forward strand.
TATTGATGTTGGGGAACAACCATTCATCCTGCGGCAGGCGGCGCGTCATGCGCTTGCGGAAGCCGGGATGGCGCAAGGCGAGATCGAAGCTCGGTGTCCGCATGCCGAGCCAGGCCATCCAATAGGTGCCATCGGAGGCGCGGTTGATATTGTCGGGATAGCCGGGCATGTCCTTGATGACGCATTCGACCTGGCCCTTTTTCGGCCCGTCGAACCAGTAGCGATGCACGGCGCAGGCCCAGGATTCGGCGAAGAACAGCGACTGGCCGTCATGAGCGATGCAGACACCATTGGCATAGCGGTACTTGTCGAGAATGGTCGTGGTCTTCCCCGTCGCCGGATCGTAGCAGAGGAGGCGCCCGGTCGGCCGGCTCTCGATCGAATCCAGCGCCCATTCATGGGCGTCGTAGCGCGTTGTCGAATCGGTGAAGAAGATGCGTCCATCCGGCGCCACGTCGCAATCGTTGGGATCGCGCAGCCTTGCGTCATCAACGATCGAGGTCCAGGAGCGCCGGGTCTCCGCCGAGAGCTTGGTGACGGTGCCATCCTTGGCGATGGAATAGAGCCCCATGGCGCCGACACAGGAGATGAGATTGCCTTCCTTATCGAAAGCGAGCCCCAGCGGGAAGCCGCCGGTATGGGCGAAAACTTCCGAGCGTTTGTAGTCCGGCGCGAAGAAGCGCACGATCTCGCCATGGCGGGTGCCGCAATAAAGATTGTCGTCCGCGTCGAGCACGACATCCTCCGGCCCCTCCAGCTCGCCGAGGCCGATATAGTCGGTCTTCGCCAAGCGGTTATCGAGGGCATAAGGTGTGCCCGATCCCGGCACCGCCGATTGCGTTTCGCCCATCTGATGATGGATCGGCGCCACATAGACCTCGTTCAGCACCTTGTGGCGGTTCTTCAGCCAGCGGATATCCAGCACCACCGCGGCCGCCAGCATGATGCCCAGCACCATCTGGTTGGTGCCAGTGCCAAAGCCGAGGCGGATGAGGCCATTGGTCATGACGAGGACGATGATCGCCCCCATCAGCCCCTTGACGATGGAGCCGCGCCCGCCGCCCAGCGAATTGCCGCCCACGACCGCGGCGGTCAAAGCCAGGATCTCCAGCCCCTGCCCGGTTCCTGGCCCGGCGCCGCTGAGGCGGCAGGCGATCAGGAAGCCGGCGAGGCCAGCGCACATGCCGGAGATGACATAGGTCATGAAGACCGTCTCGCGCACGCGGATGCCGGAATTATAGGCCGAGCGCCGCGAACCGCCGACCGCGAGGATATGCCAGCCGGGACGCGAGCGGGTCAAAGCGATATGGGCGATGATGGCGATGACGATCGCGGTCATGACGCTGACTGAGAAACCATGGAAGGCGCCGTCGCCGATATAGTCCCAGAGATCTGAGGAGATGGTCGACATCTGCACCTGGGCGGCGAAGTTCACCACCAGGATGTCGTAGAGGGCCCGGCCGATGATGAAGGTGACGAGGGTCGTCAGGAAGGCGCGCAACCGCAGATAGCCGACCAGGAAACCGTTGAGGCTGCCGAACACCATGCCGGTTGCCAGCGCCGCCAGCAGCGCCACCCAGACCGGCAGGCCGAAGATGAAGAAGGTGGAAACGGCGGCGAAGGTCGCCAGCGCAAAGATCGATCCCACCGAGAGATCGATGCCGCCACCCAGCATGACGATGGTCATGCCGGTGACGACGATGGAGAACTCACCCAATTGCCGGGTCGAATCGGTCAGCGATTGCGGCTTGAAGAAGCCGGAAATCGCCGTGCCGAAACCGGCCACGGTCAGGACGAGAGCCAGGAACGGGATGGCGTTATCGGTCCAGCGCTTGGTCAGGATCTCCCCGATCAGATGATCGGGAATGAAATTGTAGCGCAGGCGGGTTACCCGTTCCTTGAACGTCATCGGTCAATCCACTGAAATACGTCACGGGCGGCCGGTTCGTCGCCGGCCGCCCGCTTATTGATACGCGATTCGTTACTGTTTCTGCGAGGCCTGAAGCGCCTTCAGGTCCCAACAGGTGTCGGGCTTGATATCGGCCTTCGTGGTCGCCTTCTCCAAGGTATAGATATACGTCTTCATGGTGCCGGGCTTCTGGCCGCTCTGCAGCAGGAACTTGATCACCGCGTTCATGTCGCGCGACTGGTTCTGCAGCTCGGTCATGACCACGGCGCCATAGGTGCCGTCATTCAGGGCATCGCAATCGACCTTCTCGCCGCCGCCGGTGGTGACGAGGAAGACCTTGTCCTGCAGCTTGGCATCGCGGATCGCCGCCGAGGCACCGGTCGCATCGCCATCCCAGAAGTCGATGATGCCGCAGATATCCGGATGCTGCTGCAGCATGGTCGTCGTCACGTTACGCGAGGTGGTCGCATCCCAGTTGGAATCCGGCTTGGCCACGACCTGGAAGTCCGGATACTTCGCCAGCACCTTCATGATGCCGGCATATTGATAGAGGCTCGAGGAATTGACCTGGTCGCCCTGGACAAGGCCGATCTTCTTCGAGGAATTGGCGCCGCAACCCTTGACGACGGCTTCCGCCTCAAGCTGGCCGAGCCGGTCCCAGTCGCTGCCGACGAAGGCCTCGGCCGGGAAATTGGCCGGGTTGTCAACCAGGATCACATAGATGCCGGCATCCTGAGCCTTCTTGAGCAGCTTGGAATAGGAGTTGAGGTCGGGCGCATGGATGATCAGCACATCCGGCTTCGGATCGGACGAGATCAATTCGGTGATCGCTTGGGCGCCGGCCTCCGTCACCCAATTGGGGTCGCGGGTCTCGAAGACGCCACCGAAGCC
>DATLIX010000154.1:0-2445 GCA_035539215.1 Dongiaceae bacterium
CATCGGCGAAATAGACCGGCCCCTCCGCCCAGCGCGTTCCGGTATGGAGCTTCTCCAGCCCGCAAACCGGCAGCAGGTAACTGGCGAAGATCGGATTGTAAGCCTGGTAATACGTCATCTCTCCTCCCCGTACCAATATCCAGCCGCCCTTTGCACGGCGGCGCGAAGCGACTGCGCTGTGCGCCAACGGCCGGCCAGGCGACTTATTTCGTTTCGTCCTGGCTTGATTTCGCCTGCGCCGATCGACCGCCGCGCACCGACCAGTAATAGGTTTCCACGTCACCCAGATGGCGGCGCATTTCGGCTTCCGCGCGGTCCGGGTCGTGGGCGGCGATGGCTTCGAAGATCCGGCGGTGGCAGTCCGTCGCGGCCTTCAAGGCATCGGGATGCTTCAGCGAGGTGTGGCGCTGGTTCTGCAGCACCGCCAGCACGCTGTTATAGAGCGTGTTGATCAGGGAGTTGTGGGATATCCGGGCCACGCCGAAATGGAAATCGTCGTCCGTCCGGGCGAATTCCTCGATATCCTCGCCGCTCGCCTCATTGGCGACCAGCAGCTTCTCAAGCTCATCCAGCTCCTGGCTGTTTGCGTTCTTGGCAGCCTCACGCGTCAGGGCGACTTCGGTGAACAGGCGCGCCTGCTGAAAGACCTGCATGCCCTCGGGGCGCGACACCAGCAGCAAAGCCGCGGTCGACAGATGTTCAATGAGCTCCGTCGGATTAGGCTCGGTCACCCGCGCCCGTTCGCCGCCGCTGATGGAAATGAGGCCCTTCTTGCTCAGCCACAGAAGGGCTTCGCGCACGGCGGGACGACCGACCTGGAAGCGCTCCATCAGATCCCGCTCGGACGGCAGAATTTCGCCGACCGCCATCTCGCCGGAGAGGATCATCTGCTCGAGATGACTGGCGATCTGGTCGGAGAGACGATGCCGTTTGATGGCAAGTGGCGAAATTACAGGCGGCACGGTTCATTCCATCGATGATGAGACTCGCTCAGTTTAGCAGCCCTGTTCCGAAAGCACACGGCGTTTAGCCGCGACCAGGGCCGCAAGGCAGCGGTCGCGCCAGCCGCGACGCGCCGGCAGTTCCGTTGCGGCCGTGCGCGCACGGCGCTGTTTTTCAATCGCCGCCACCAGCGCTTCGTCCCATTGCCGCGGGTCCGCCTGTTCCTTGGCCAGGCCGTAATACATCGGCCCCAGGTTACGGCAGTATTCGGCGACGCCATTCTGGGCATTGAGATCGATGGTTTCAAAAGGCCCCATGAAGAACCAGCGCAGGCCCAGCCCGTCGGCAATCGCCTTGTCGACGTCGTTCACGCCGCAGATGCCGTCCTGCACCAGGCGGAAGGCCTCTCCCAACAGCGCACTCTGCAATCGGTTGACGACGAAGCCGTTGATCTCGCGGCTGAGACTGATCGGCGACTGCCCGACGGTCTCCATCATCTTCGCAGCCCGCGCGGTAACCGCCGCATCGGTCCAGGGGGCAGGCACCAGTTCGACCAGCGGAATGAGATGCGGCGGATTGATCGGATGGACCACGAGGCAGCGTTCGCGGTGAGCGAGCCCCTCGGTGAAACTCGACGCCGGCAGGCCCGAGGTCGAGCTGGCGAGGACAGTTGTCGGCGCCGCCAGGGCATCGAGCTGCTTATAGAGTTCGCGCTTGATTTCCACCCGTTCCGGCGCACTTTCCTGCACGTAATCGACACCGGTCAGGGCGTCCGCAAGTTTCGGGCTCGGTTTCAGACGTGCAAGCACGGTCTCGCGCGGCTCGGCGCCGGCAAGACCTTGCGCGCTGAGATCGTCGAGTGCCTGTGCGACAAAGGCCAAGGTGGCGCTGATCGCCGCTTCCGACTGATCGTAGACCGCGACATCAAAGCCGGCCCGGGCGAAGACCAGGGCCCAGGACGATCCGACGACACCGCATCCGACGACAGCAACTCGTGGCATACCGATTACTCCATAATCCAATAAAGCGACCAAGCACGGCGCGGCGCGCTGCCGCTGATGAAACTCACCCGTTATTGGCGGCGATCGCCGCCTTTCGGCGCCGGATGCCGGCATAGACGGAAAGCGCGACGGCGATGATCAGGATGCCGCCATTGAAAAAGTACTCGACGTAGAACGGCGCACCCAGCTGCTGCACGCCGGAGAAAGAGAAGGCGAGGATGAGGATGGCCAGCAGCGTGCCGCCGACATTGACCCGGCCGGGACGAATGGAGGTGGCGCCGAGCAGCGATCCGGCGAAGGCCGGCAGCAGATATTCCGGACCGACCGATGGTGTGCCCGAGCGCAGAATGCTGGCCAGGATGACACCGGCGATCGCGCAAAGCACGCCAGAAGCGGCCAGCGTCAGGGTGACGTTGCGCCCGACATTGATGCCGGACAGTTCCGCGGCGCGCGCATTGGAGCCGATGACATAGAGGCTGCGCCCCGCCGGCAAGCGCTCGAG
>DATLIX010000155.1:0-4543 GCA_035539215.1 Dongiaceae bacterium
GTGCAGCAGGTTCTGCAAGGCGGCACCTGCCAGAGAGTATCCGCTATCGGAATTGCTGCTTGTCGTACTCGCCGAGGATTGCTTCAGCGCATCCAGCAGCGCTTTCATTGCGTCATCGGCCGAACTGGCCGCGCCGGAAGAGGAGTTGCTCGCTCCGGTGTCGGTTGAACCGCTATCCGTGCCGCTGCTGTCCGCCGCGCTCGTTTCATTCATCGCTTCGATAAGTGCCTTCAGCGCGTCCACGCTCGCGGTGTCAGTGGGGCTGGAACTGCTGCTCGATGACGACCCCGTACTCGAGCTGCTATCCGAGCTGTCACTGCTGGTGCTGCTATCGCTGGAGGGCGGTGGTGGTGGCGGAGGCGGCTGCAAGGCCTGCGCAAAAGCCGATTCACTGACGCTGCCGGTATTGTCGGGATCGAGCTTCGCATAGAGGGCGTCAGCCTCATCGGTCGACCCACCGGCATTCGTGACAGCGGTCTCCAATTCCGATTTGGAGATCACGCCGTCGCCATCCGTGTCGATCGACGAGAACAGGTCGCTGGCAAGCTGCGAAGTCGGTTTTGAATTGGATGAGCCGCCACTATCGACCGATTGATAGGAAATCAGCTGCGACACCATCTGATCGCCCAGCTTGGGCACCGGCATGTTGGCGCTGAACTGCGATTCACTGACGCTGCCGGTATTGTCGGGATCGAGCTTCGAATAAAGGGCATCCGCCTCTTCCGACGTGCCGCCCGCTTTGGTAACAGCGCTTTCCAGTTCCGATTTGGTAACGGAGCCATCGCCATCGGAATCGATGGAACTGAAAATCTTCTGCTGCCACTGCTGCAGCAGGCTCAGGCTGGAACTTGCCGAACTGCTGATCGAACTGACGCTCATACTGGCCTCCTCAGGGCAAAATGCCCGCCATGTCATACGAAAACCCCAACGCCTCTTGTCCGGCGCCGACAGCTGGTCGGGGCGCATTGGGCCGAAGAGGCGAAACTGAGAGTTCTACGCAGGAGGAACGGCGACCGGGCGGTCGTTTTGCGCTGCCGGAGCGAAAAACCGCCCCCGGAAAAATCGCTTTATTTCAAAATACTAAAAGGATATCGGTCGGGAAAAATGCCGTTACCAACGGGACATATTGTGACACGAGAAAGGAATATTCGGCGGCCTTCGAACGGCATGATCGAGGGCCGCCGTAAAACGCCTTCTAACTGCCGCTCCTGCTCCATCCGCCGCCCAGCACCTTATAGAGCGTCACCAGGTTGCTCTGCTTGCTAAGGCGCACGGAAATCAGATCCTGCTGGGCGCTATACATCGAACGCTGTGAATCGAGCACGTTGAGATAGTTTTCGATCCCCTTGCGATAGCGCGCATCGGACAGTCGATAACTCTCCGACGTTGCCTCGACCAGCGATTGTTCGGCGCTTAATTTGTCGTCGAGCGTGCCGTAATCGGCCAAGGCATCGGCCACTTCCTTGAAGGCGGTCTGGATCGCCTTATCATATTGGGCGATATCGATGTCGCGATCCGCTTTGGCGGCATCGAGATTGGCCTGGTTCCGACCCCAGTCGAAGATCGGCAGGACGATATCCGGAATGAAGGCCCAGCCGCCGGTTCCGGCCTTGAAGAGCGTCGACAGAGCGTCGCTCATCCGGCCGCTGGTCGCGGTCAAGGTGATCTGCGGAAAGAATGCGGCGCGCGCGGCGCCGATATTGGCATTGGCGCCTTTCAATACATGCTCGGCCTCGAGGATGTCAGGGCGTCGCTGCAGCACGTCGGACGGAATCCCGGCGGGAATATCCTGCACGGCCGTGACTGCCATCAAAGTCTGTTCAGGCAACAGATCGGGTGGCACAGCCGTGCCGAGCAGCAGGGCCAGCGCATTCTGATCCTGCGCGACATTGGCCGTGAAGGCGGCGATATCGACACGGGCGCTATCGACGCTGGTCTGGGCCTGGCGCACATCAAGCTCGGAGGAATTGCCGATCTCGAAACTGCGCTTTGTCAGATCGTAGGATTGCTGCTGACTTGCCAGGGTATCCTGGGCGAGCTTCAGACGTTCCATGTCGGCCGCCAGCGTCAGGTAACCGGAAGCGATCTCCCCCACCAGCGTGATCTGCGCGCTTCTTTGCGCCTCGATATCGGAGAAATATGTCTCCAGCGCCTGATCCTTCAGGCTCTGAATGCGACCGAACAGGTCCAACTCATAGGCGCTGATACCGACTTCGGCCGTATATTGATGCGACGTATAAGCATCGCCGGTCGAGGAAATGCGATGCGGTATGCGTTCGACATCGCCTTTTCCTTCGAGATTGATGGCCGGCAATTGTTCGGCACGCTGCAACCGATATTGCGCCCGCGTCTTTTCGACGTTCAGCATGGCAATGCGCAGGTCACGGTTATTGGCGAGGCCAAGACCGATCAGTTTGCGCAACTTCGGTTCGATAAAGAACCGGTCCCAGCCGAGATCCGGAATCGCCGTCTGCCTGGTATCGCGCGCGACCGGCCGGTACGCGGCGCCTGTCGGCCAGTCGGCGGGAACAGCGGGTTCCGGCCGCTTGTAGTCGGGCTGCAGGTTGATACAGCCGGCGAGCAGCATCGTTGCCATGCCGGCAATCAAAGGAAACTGTTTCATGATTTATCCTTCCCGATGGGCTGCGAGCGCAGCCTCTCCGTCGGGATCATTGGACGGCTTGTCCGGTGAAGCGGCCTTGCCGCTCCTGCCCTTGAACACACGGCGCACCAGCACAAAAAACAGCGGCACAAAGAAAATGCCGAGGAAAGTCGCGGAGACCATGCCACCCAGCACGCCGGTACCGATGGCATTCTGGCTGCCCGACCCGGCACCGGAATTAATGGCCAGCGGCAGAACGCCGAGAATGAAGGCCAGCGACGTCATCAGGATGGGACGCAACCGCATGCGGACGGCTTCCAGCGTGGCGGTCATCAGATCCTTGCCCTGTTCCTGCAGATCCTTGGCGAATTCCACGATGAGGATCGCGTTCTTTGCCGAGAGACCGATGGTGGTCAGCAGGCCGACCTGGAAATAGACGTCATTCGACAATCCCCGCAGGGTCGCCGCCGCGAGAGCGCCGAACACACCGAGCGGTACCACCAGCATGACCGAGAACGGGATCGACCAGCTCTCATAGAGGGCCGCCAGGCAGAGGAAGACGACCAGCAGGGATAGCGCATAGAGGGCGGGTGCCTGCGAACCCGACAGACGTTCCTGATAGGAAAGCCCGGTCCAGGAATAGCCGATGCCGGCCGGCAGCTTCGCTGCGATTTCCTGAATCGCCGCCATGGCCTCACCGGTGCTATGCCCGGGAGCCGGCTGGCCGAGGATTTCCGTCGAGGGCAGCCCGTTATAGCGTTCGAGACGCGGCGAACCGAAGGTCCAATGCGCCCGCGCGAAAGCGGAGAACGGCACCATCTCGCCGGCGGCATTGCGGGCATACCAGTTGTTCAGATCTTCCGGCACCATGCGATATTTGGCATCGGCCTGCAGATAGACCTTTTTCACGCGTCCCTTGTCGATGAAATCGTCGACATAGGAACTGCCCCAGGCGGTCGCCAGCGTATCGTTGATATCGGCGATGCTGAGGCCGAGGGCTGTCGCCTTGGCCTGGTCGATATCGACCTGCAATTGCGGCGTATCTTCCTGGCCATTGGGACGCACCGCAATCAGCAGGGGATTTTGCGCAGCCATGCCGAGAAACTGATTCCGCGCCGCCATGAGCGCCTCATGTCCAAGTCCGGCATTGTCCTGCAATTCGAGATCGAAGCCGGTCGCGTTGCCAAGCTCCAGAACCGCCGGCGGCGCAAAGGCGAAGATCAAGGCGTCGCGAATGCGCGAGAGGGCGCCCATCGCCTTGCCGGCCACCGCATCGACCTTGAGATCGGGACGCTGGCGTTCGCTCCAGTCGCGCAGATTAACGAAGGCGATGCCGTTATTCTGGCCGCTGCCGGAGAAGCTGAACCCGGCCACGGTAAAGATCTTCGCCACGGCCTCCTTCTGGTCTTCCAGGAAATGCCGTTCCACCTGCTGCAGGACGTTGACGGTACGTTCCTGGGTCGCGCCGGCTGGCAACTGCACCTGCGCGAAGAGGAAACCCTGGTCTTCCTCCGGCAGAAAGGCGGTGGGCAGCCGCAGGAACAGGAAACCCATGCCGATCACGAGAGCCCCATAGATCACCAGATAGCGGAAGCTCTTGCGCAAGATATGCCCGACCATGCCTTGATAGGCGTCGCTGCCGCGATCGAAGCCGCGGTTGAACCAGCCGAAGAGCCCGCGATGCACGCCATGCTCCCCCCGCTTGACGGGTTTCAGCAGGGTGCTGCACAAGGCAGGGGTAAGGATCATCGCCACCAGCACCGACAGCACCATGGCGGAAACGATGGTGATCGAGAACTGACGATAGATGACGCCGGTCGAGCCGCCGAAGAATGCCATCGGCACGAAAACCGCCGACAGGACCAGGGCGATGCCGATCAAGGCGCCGGTAATCTGTCCCATGGATTTGCGGGTCGCCTCGCGGGGCGACAGCCCCTCCTC
>DATLIX010000156.1:0-3116 GCA_035539215.1 Dongiaceae bacterium
ATCGTGTCGATGAGCGGCGTCGCCGCTTCGGGCGGCTATTTCGTGGCGGCTCCCGCCAATAAGATCGTCGCCGAGCCCGGCACCATCACCGGTTCGATCGGCGTCTTCGGCGGCAAGATCGTGGTCGACGGTCTGCTGAAAAATCTCTCGGTCGGCGTCGACGGCATCTCGGCCGGCGCCCAGGCCGATATCGACAGCGCGGTGCGGGATTTCTCGCCCGGCGAGTGGCAGAACCTGCAGCACAGCCTCGACGTCGTTTATGCCGATTTCACCGGCAAGGTGGCGAGCGGTCGCCACCTCGATCCGGCGAAGACCGAACAGATCGCCCAGGGCCAGATCTGGACTGGCAGCGATGCCAGGGATCGCGGCCTGGTGGATGCCCTCGGCGGCTGGTCGGTGGCCATCGACCTCGCCAAGCAGGAAGCCGGATTGAAGAAGGATCAGGAAATCGCACTGGTCGAATATCCTTCCAACAGGCAGGAAACCAGCCGCTTCCTCTCCCACCTCATTCGTGGGGAAACCACCGGCGGCCAGGTTGATATCGGCATGTTGCAGAATTGGGCGCGTCGCTTCGGCCTCGCCGGGGTGCTGAGCGGCGAGGCCGGCACCGATCACCAATTGCCGGAACTGGCGCTGCCGCCGCTCATGGTGAACGGCGCGCTGCTATAAGGAATTCCTTGTTGCCCTCGGGGCCGAGGATCGGGCTTTCGGTCACACCGAGCACCGACCACCCCGGCAGGCCTGCAAGCCAGGCGGTGATGCGCTCCACCACTGCCTGGTGCAGCGCCGGATCGCGTACCACCCCGCCCTTACCGACCTGACCCGGCCCGACCTCGAATTGCGGCTTGATCAGGGCGACGGCGAAACCCGTCGGCTTGGTCAGCGCCAGGGCCGCCGGCAGCACGGTCTGGAGGCCGATGAAACTGGCATCGCAGACGACGATGTCCAGCGCATCGGGAATCTCCGCCGTCGTCAAATGCCGCGCATTGACCTTTTCCAGCACGACGACGCGCGGATCAGTGCGCAACTTCCAGGCCAGCTGCCCATGCCCGACATCGACCGCATACACCTTGGCAGCATTCTTGCTGAGCAGGACATCGGTGAAGCCGCCGGTCGAGGCACCGATATCGGCGGCGATCATGCCGCTGGGATCGATGGCGAAATGCTCCAGCGCCTTGGCCAGTTTCATCCCGCCGCGCGAAACCCAGGGATGGTCCTGGCCTTTGAGGCTGAGATTGCAATCGGGCGGCAGCATCTGGCCCGGCTTGTCGATGCGCTGCGTATCGACATAGACCAGGCCGGCCATGATCAGTGCCTGGGCCTTGGACCGCGTTTCGACGAGACCACGGTCGACCAGCAGCTTATCGACACGTTCCTTGGCCATGGCTCAGCCTCACACCGATTCCGACAGCGCGGCGGCGGGGTCGGCCCGCAGCACCAGCCGATCGGACATCTGCTTCCAGCGCAACAACAGCAAGGTTGCCGAGACCATCAGGCCTATGGCAAGTCCCCACCACAGGCCCGGCCCGCGGAAGCCGAGATGGAAGGCCAGCCAGTAGCCGCTGCCCAACCCCGCCAGCCAATAGCCGCAACCGCACATCACCATCGGCACCCGCGTATCCTTGAGACCGCGCAGCGCGCCGATGGTCGTTACCTGCAGGCCATCGACCAGCTGGAACAAAGCGGCGATCGGCAGCAGCGTCAGGCCGAGGGCGAGCGCCCCTTCATTGATGGGCGTATCGACATCCATGTAGAAACCGAGCAGGAGACGCGGCAGCAGGGTCAGCACCGAAGCCATGCAGGCCATCCACATCATGCCGAGGACAATGCCGGTATAGCCGGCCCGCCGCGCCGCCGCCGGGGCCTCGGCGCCGATCGCATAGCCGACCCGCACCGTCGCCGCCTGGCTGATCGCATAGGGAATCATGAAGCTGATCGAGGACAGATTGAGCACGGCGTTGTGCGCAGCCAAGGTGGCGACCCCGAATTCGCCGATCAGCACCGTCGACGTCATGAACATGCCGGATTCAAAGGCATAGCCGGCAGCGATCGGCCAGCCCACGCGCCAGAGGTCACGCAACACCTTGCCGTCGCTGTGCAGCAGATCGGTGAAGACATGATAGCCGCGCAGCACCGGCTGGCGATTGATGTAGAGAAAGATGATCCCCAATTGCAGCCACTGGACGATGCTCATGGTAAGGCCGATCCCAGGCACCCCCAGAGCCGGACAACCGAAGTGGCCGTACAGGGTGATGTAATTGCCAAGGACTGTCAGCGGCAAAGCGATCAAGGCCGTTACGGTCGCCACCATCGGCCGATGCAGGACCGTCACGTAATTGCGTAGCACCGTGAAGAGCAGTACGGCCGGGATCGACGGCAGGCCATAGGCAATCAGCGCCGCAACCTGATCGATGACCGTGGCTTCATAGTGGCCGGAGACACGCAGCAAGGGCGCCACCAGCAAGGCACAGAAAATCGCCGGCACGACAAGACAGAGGGCGAAGCGCAGCCCCTGCCGTACCACCCGGCTGACCTGTGCCTGATCTTCGGCACCCAGCGCCTGGGCGGCGAGGGCGCTGACGCTGCCCAGTGCCCCCATGGGCAGAAGATGGAACGTGAAGAGCAGCTGCACGCCGAGGCCCGCCGCCGCCAGATGGTCGGCGCCAAGCTTGCCGGCCATGACATAATCGGCAACGCCCATGCCCATTTCCGCCAGCAGGCCGGCGGCGATGGGGCTGGAGAGTTTCAGCGTCGCAAGCGCTTCTTCGATCCGGCTGCCGCGGCGCCAGCTCATCCGGCGATCCGCAGGATCCCGGTCTTGCTGGGCCGCTTCGGCCATTGGATCCTCGTGTCAGCTTTTACGCGTCAGGACGAATTCCGTCATCCAACGCAGCGGATCGGCCTTGGCGCCGAAGATATCGAGATGACCGTTGGCCTGCTCGCCCAGCAGCTTGGCCTGGGCACGGGCGCGATCGATACCGAGGATCGAGACGAAGGTCGCCTTGCCCGCCTTCGCATCGGCACCGACCGGCTTGCCGGTGGTGGCGGCATCACCTTCCGCATCGAGGAGGTCGTCGACGATCTGGAAAGCCAAGCCGAGATCATGCGCGTAGGAA
>DATLIX010000157.1:0-12744 GCA_035539215.1 Dongiaceae bacterium
GACCCTGGCCGGTGATGGCTCTATACGTCGCAGCGCCAAATCGTCAGCCGCAAGCGGCAAGTTGGCCCGGTGGCAGAGTGGCCATGCAGAGGACTGCAAATCCTCGTACGTCGGTTCGATTCCGGCCCGGGCCTCCAACAGCCCGCCGCCCTTCGGCGCGGCATCTCATCGAAAGCTTGGCATCTCCGTGAAACTGGACTGACCGGCTGTCGCTTAGCCCCGGTCGTGTCAGGGGACTGACGTTGACGCCGCGCAGCAGCCTTTCCGCCTCAGCTTTTCCACCAGCGTCCTGATCCGAACGTCCATGCCGGAGAGCTGCGCTCTTGCCTTGGCTGCCGCAACCCGACAGCAGTGGCGGAATCTGCCCTCAGAAATCCCTGCTGCGCAAAAGCAAAGGCCCCGGACGAACCGGGGCCTTGCATTTTAGTAGTCCTACCGGCGAGCCGGCCTGCAACTCAGTTGCTGTCGTAGTCGACTTCCTTGGGCGTCGCTTCGCGCGGCAGCGCCACGCCGATCGCCTGCACCAATTCGCCCTGCGCCGCGAGGATCTTGAAGTTGGCCAGTACCTCGTTGGACTGCGCGGTGATCAATGCATCCTGCGACTGGAATACTTCGTTACGCGAGTTCAGCAGATCGAGCAGGCTGCGCTGGCCGATATCGAACTGCTGCTCATAGAGCTTCTGGGTCTGAACGTTCTTGTCGTATTCCTCGGTGAGAGTCTCGACCGTATCGCGCTGCGTCTGGCGCTGGCTCCACGAGTCACGGACGTCCTTCGCCACCACGCGTTCCTGGTTGCGCACGGCGTCGATCGCTTCCTGCTTGCGCCACTTGAACTCGCGGATACGCGCGAGATCGGCACCGCCACGATAGAGATTGTAGTCGACGACCAGCAGGGCATTGGCGCTATGGCCGGTCTGCTCGATGCCGTTGTCGTGGTGATTGACCGCCGCCGTCGCGTTCAGGTTGAGCGTCGGATACATCGCCGCTTCCTGACGGCCGAGCAGATGTTCGGCTGCCACCACGTCGTACTTGGCGCCCTGCACCTTCGGGCTGACCTCGATCGCATGCGCGACCGACTTCTCGACATCTTCCGGCACCAGCGAGTCGTAAGTGAAGCTGACCGGCTCGAGATCCGCCGGCGCCTGGCCGACGATGCGCTGGAAGTTCGTCTGCGCGTCGCGCAGATCGCCCTGGATGGTCTTCAGCTGCGTGCGCGCCGTGGCGAGGCGGGCTTCCGCCTGACGGACGTCGGCAACGTTGCCGCCGCCGAGATCGGCCCGCTTTTGCACCAGAGCCAGCGTATCTTCATGCGCCTTCACGTTGGCAGCCGCATTGTCGACGCGCGCCTGGTTACGCAGCACTTCGAGATAGAAACGGACCGTGTCGAGGCCGTTGATCTGGCTCTTATCCTGCACCGAATTGGCACTTGAAGCCACACGCGCCTTCTGCCGGTCGACCTCGTTCGAAGCATCGAAGCCGTCGAAAATACGCTGCTGCAGCGTGATATCCGCGTCACCGCGCATCATGCCGATGCCGTTGTCATGCGGTGCCTGGGTGAGATTCGGATCGCCCTCGTCAACCGAGCTGCTTTCCGTCCATTCCGGACCACCGGCAGCATGGAAGTCGATCTGCGGATAATAGAGACCGCGGGCCTGGCGCAATTCATAGTCGGTCGCGCGCCGGTCGCGCATTGCACCATTGATGTCCGGATTGGTCTGCATGACCAGTGAGACGGCTTCTTTCAGAGACATCGCGGAAGCCGCTTGCGGCATGATGGCGACGACGCAGGCTCCAGCCAAGATCGCGTTAAGGAAAGCCGCCTTGCGGCCGCGCGAAAGGTTGTGACGATTCATTTTAGCAATCCCCCAAGTAACTGCGATCGAACGTCAAACGTATTCTAATCGTTATTGGCATCGCGGCAAAGTTCGATCGTGCCTTGCCGGGCATTAACAGAGTGTTAACCTTGACCGTCCCGGGTTTCTTGTATCAGCTTCACCCGTAACTTGCATCAAATTTTTAGCGTTCCGTGAAAGCCGTTTGACGCGCTTTCAGGATCGGCTTGAGCAGATATTCGAGCACTGTGCGCTTACCGGTGAGGATGTCGACAGTGGCCGTCATACCAGGAATAATCGGCAGTTGTTCGCCTTGTTTGCCAATAAGATAATTCCTATCGGTGCGCAGCCGCACGCGGAAGAAAGTCTCTTTTTTGTCGTTCTCGATGGCGTCGGCGCTGATCTGTTCGACCTTGGCATCCAAACCACCATAAATTGAATAATCGTATGCCGTGATCTTTATTTTGGCGTGCTGATCGGGAGCGATGAACCCGCGATCCTGCGGACGGATCTGGGCCTCGATCAGCAAGGTGTCTTCGATCGGCACGATCTCCATGATTTCCTGCGCCGGCTGCGCGACGCCGCCCACCGTACGCATCTTGATTTCCTTGACCGTGCCATGCACGGGCGAGCGCAGTACCTGATGGCCAAGCTTGGTGGTGCCGCCGGCCAGCAGCTGAGTGACGGAAGCCAGGTCGGCGCGATGCTTGGCAAGTTCGGTGGCGGCATCGGCACGGAATGTGGCAACCGCCTCACGTGCCTTGCTCTGCGCTTCCTGCAGCGCCGCCTGGGCGGGCGGGCGGGAGGCCTGGGCATTGGCGATATCGGTGGCGATGCGCTGAACTTCCTGCTGCGCCGAAATATATTCGGCTTCCGATCCCGCGCCGGAGGCAAACACCTTCTGCTGCAGGTCGGAACGGCGCTGCGCCAAGCCGAGGCTGATGCGCGAGGAATTGACCTTCACGTCGATCGAGCGCAATTCCTGTTCGCGCTGGGTGATGGTGTCCTGCAGCGTCGCGATCTGCGACTGCAATTGCTGCTGCCGGATATGGGCCTGGGCACGTTCGGCATCGGCGACTTCCGGCGCCTTGTCGAGCAATTCCTTGTCGAACTGGATATCGTCGGGGCCTTTGCCGTCGAGTTCGGCCTGCAGCCGGGCGGTCGCGGCAATCCCTGTCCAGTAACGCTGCTGCAACTCATTGACGTCGGTGGCCACGGTGGTGTTGTCCATCTCCACCAGTTCTTGACCCGGCTCGACGATATCGCCTTCCTTGACTTTCATATCCTTGATGATACCGCCCTCGGCACTTTGGATCAGCTGCGTGGCGCTGGAGGGCACCACTTTCGCCTCGCCCCGCGTCACCTGGTCAAGGACGGCGAAATTCGCCCAGATCAGCGCCGCGATGATGACGACGGCGACGGCAAAGAGCAGGATATGGCCGAAAAGCCTGGTGCCTTCCTTTTCGGCATGCGACGGATCGATCCAGAGATCGCGATTGGTCAATGACATTCCAGAATTCCTTCAACCCGACCCGTCAGCCCCCACCGGCGCGGATGCGCGTATTCATCTTCACCGGCGCACAGGCGCCTGCTTGACCCTCATCGGCGTGGATGCGCCTGTTCAACCTTCATTGGCGCGGATGCGCCCCTTCATCAGGGCATCAAGCACGCCGGCCTTCGGTCCGTCGGCAACCACCTTACCACGATCCAGCACGATCAGGCGATCAACCAGTGCCAGCATCGAGTTTCGATGTGTGACCAGGATCACTGTCTTGCCCTGGATGATCTCGCCCAACCGGCTCTTGAAGGCGTTTTCCGTGCTGTTATCCATCGAGCTGGTCGGCTCATCGAGCAGCAGGATGGGCGGGTTGAGCAGCATGGCGCGGGCAACTGCGACCGATTGGCGCTGGCCGCCGGAGAGCATACGCCCGTTCTCGCCTACCGGCATGTCATAGCCCAGAGGATGCTGCCGCACGAATTGGTCGACGCCCGCCAGTGTCGCGGCACGCAGCACCGATTCCTCGTCCACATACGGCGCGCCGAGGCTGATATTGTCCTTCACCGAGCCGAAGAAGAGATGCGCATCCTGCAGCACGCAGCCGATATTCTGGCGGAGATCGGTGGGATCGAGCTGGCGGATATCGGTGCCGTCGACCAGCACCGCGCCGTCGGACGGCTCGAAGAGCCCCAGAACCAGGCGTTCGATCGTGGTCTTGCCCGAGCCGATGCGACCGACGATGCCGACCCGCTCACCCGGCGTGATACGGAAGGAAACGCCGTCCAGCGCGTTGGTCTGCGAGCCGGGATATTTGAAGCTGACATTGCGGAATTCGATGCCGCCGTCGATCCGCGGGCGGCGCAGGAACACCTTCCCGCGCGGCCGTTCGATCGGCAGCGACATGAGCCGGTTGAGGCCCTTGAGCGAGGTCCAGGACTGATGGAAGCGGATGATGAGGCCGGCGATCTGCCCCAAGGGCGCCATGGAACGGCCGGTCAGCATCGAGGCTGCCACCAGGGCACCGGTCGTCATATGAATGTCACCGGTCGGCGTTGAGTCGAAAATGCGATAGCAGCCCCAGAGGATGACTGCGGTCGTCGCAAAATTCGACGCGAACATCACGAAATTGATGCCGAGCGTCGACCAGAACTTCGACTTCTCCGACGAGGATGACGAGGCGGCCACATAGCCGTCCCAGTCCCGCTGCATCTGGCCTTCGGCCGAGGCCGCCTTGATGGCATCGAGGCCGTTGATTGATTCGACCAGGGTCGCGTGCTTCTGCGCCGATTCCCGGTAGCTGCGCTCGACCGCCTTCTTCATCGGGAATTGCACCAGGATGCTGACCAGGATGACGACCGGGATCATCACCGCGGGCACGGCAACGACCGGCCCGGCCACCAGCCAGATGATCAGCAGGAAGACCAGCACGAAAGGCAGATCGACCATTGCCGACAGGGTCGCCGAAGTGAAGAAGTCGCGCAGCGTCTCATAGGACTGGACATTACTGGCGAAGGCGCCCGCGGATTGCGGACCCGCCGCCATGCGGATCGACAGGATATGTTCGAAGATGGCCGACGAGATCTTGCGATCCAGCGCTTTGCCCGCCTTGTCGAGGAAATGCGCGCGCAATGTGCGCAGCATGAAGTCGAAGCCGTAGATCAGCAGGATGCCGATCGCCAGCATCCACAATGTCTCTTCCGCCTTGTTCGGCACGACGCGGTCATAGACCTGCATCGAGAAGATCGACGAGGCGATGGTGAAGAGATTGATCAGCAACGCCGAGAGAAAGACTTCAAGATAAAGCGGGGTGAATTTCATCACCTCGCTCCAGAACCAGTTGCGCGGCGGCGCCTCGGTGAGGTCAGAAGAGCGGGTGTCGAGCCGGATCTTCGGCCGCACCAGCAGGATCTGGCCGGTATAGAGCTGCGACACGAGCTCGATCGGCACGGTCTGCGACCCGTCGAGGTTGTCGGGCGTCGCGATCTCCACCATGCCCTTCTTGGGTGCCGAGAGCATGACGACGGCACGCTTTTCCGTCAGCAGCAGCACCGCCGGCAGATTCATCGCCTGAATTTTTTCGAACGGGCGGCGCACCTTGTTGGCCGACAGGCCGGCACGGTCGGCTGCGCGCAGAAAGAGATCCGGCGTCATGCCCTCTTCGGCGATCGGCAGCGAAGCGGACAAGGCAGCCGGCGACTTCGGATTGCCGAAGAGGCGCGTGAGAATGACGAGGCAGGAGAGGAGCGCGTCCTCGCGCATGGTGGGGCCGGAATACTCAACCGGCGGCGTGTTCGGGCCGGGCGCCATCGCCACCTGCTGATGGGCGGCAGCCGCGGCATTGGGATCGGAACCGGCGGCAGCGCTGCCCGCCGGTGCACCAGCCGCCCCGCCGGCGCCCCCGCCCTGCATGGCTTTGGCAATCATCTGCTGGATCGCCGCCTGGCTGTCGGCCGCAGCGGCACCGGCCGCAGCGGAACTATCTGCTGCTGAGCCCGTTGGGGAACCGGCAGCCGGCTGTGCTGGATGCGGCGGATGAGGTACAGGTCCCGCGGGCTGGCCCGTCGCCGCAACAGCCGATTGGCCTTGGACCGGTTGGCCCTGCATCGGCTGGCTCGGTCGCGGGGCTACCCCTGCTGTACCGGCAGCTGGATTGTTGGTGCCGGAACCAGCAGTCGTTTGCTGGGCCGGGTTAGCCGCTGCCTTGGAAGCTTCCATTGCCCCTGATCCGTTCTTAGAGATGCTTCGTTTATTGAAGAAAAAGCGTTAGCGTCTGGTTAAATCAGAGGATTTTGAACGGGGCGCCATCCAGTTCACGTTCTGATTGCACGATGATGCAGACGGGAGTGTGGCGTCGCCTGGCCATGAGACATTGATCTTCTTGATTGGGATCTTCTTGATTGGTTTTTCCTGTCGAGCGGGGAGAGAACGCGCCAAGACAATACGCCGTCAATGGGTTTGTTCCTGCCGTCTGTCACCATGACACACGCCCTTCGCTCAGCGGCGCTGAGAACGCATCCGTCGCCGGTCGCATCCATTTATCTCTTACCTGCTGCGGCGTCCCCCCACAAACTTTGCCTTGCCGGTCGCAACGGCAAGGCTCGCGTCTGACGCTCCCGAACGATTGCGGAGAAATGGCCGGACGTCGATCCATCGCTCCCGTTGGTCCTTTGTTATTAACCTTAATATACCGGCGAGCCCTTTGTCGTCAAAGCGTTACGTCACAGGGTCGCCGTCGCATTCGGCCTTGTGACACTACGACTATTGCGGCATTCAGGCCGCTTCCACGATCCCGCTCGCCATCAGCACGGGCAGTTCCTGGGCCACGAAAATCTGGCCGAGCTCAATCAGGTAGTCGCGCTTCGCCGCCGGTTCGGCAATCGTCTGGTCACCCTTGCGCAGGGCCAGGCCATAGCTGTCGAGGACGGCCAAGCCTCGCGTAACGGCGCGTTCCAGTCCGCCGCCTTCGCCAAAGCTTTGCAGCAGCACGGCGCTGACCAGGCTGATCGGCATGATGCCGCCCAGGACCGGCGAGACCAGCGGGCGGGATTTCGCCTCCGCGTGCTCGCGCGAGGCGGCAAGATTGAGCAGCCGCTGATTGGTTTTGCCGATGACACGCAGCTTGCCGCCGCCATCGAAGGCCTTGCCGATACGAAACACGCCGGCCGCCGGCATCAGAACATTGGCGGCAAGCAACATGCTGGTAATGCGCAGCAGATCGTCGCCGGGACGGCCCTTGACGACACTCTGCGCCAATTCCCGCACCGTTGCACTGCCCTTTTTCAAAACCCCATCCAGGTCCATGAGCAGTTTCGGGTCGAGGGTGGCGGAACCACGCGGCACCTTGATCTTGGGATCCACCTTGGCCAGCGGCCTCGTCGCCAGCACCACCTGGTTTTCGCGATGACGCTTGACCTGCGCCGCCGGCAGATGGGCATGGCCGCGCACGAAAACATCGCGGCGGAAGCGCTGGTTGGCGAGGAAATCCTGCATCAGCTGACGCAGCCGCTGGCTTGGCTGGTTGTTGATGAAAGCCGCCGCCTCGTCGACAAACAGGAGATCGAGGTGATTTTCCGACAATGTCGCCGCGCCCACGAAATCCAGCTTGGCGGCCGCCATCTCATCGGCGACATCGGCCGAGTAGAACGGATTCCAATCGGCATTGAACATCTCATGCGCCAGATAATTGGCCGGCCGGCCGCGATATTGCTGCATCGCCTGCTTGGCGGCCGGTTGACGATTGAGATAGCCGATATCGAATTTCCCGAAGGCATCCAGCTGATCGAGCGCCTGGGCAACGCGCCCTTCTGTCGATCCGCCGCCCGGACCGGCCAGTTCCACCAGCAACCGGCGCAAAGGCGCCTCCGGCGTCCAGCCCGGCAGACAGTTATAGCTGTTATAGACTAGGCCGCCGGGCTTCAGCCGTTCGTAGATGAAGCGCTGCACCGCCTGCCGCGCGGCCCGAGAGATCCAAGAATAGACCCCGTGCAGGGCGATGAAATCGACTTCCGGCAAGTCGAGCTTGCGGGCATTCGCCTCGCCCACCAGATCTTCGAAGCCGCGTTCCAGGAAGCGCACATTCTCGAGCCCCAGCGATGCCGCATAGCGCTGGGCGGAATCGATATGGGCGGGATTGAAGTCGACGCCGATGAACTGCGCCTGGGGAAAAGCGGCTGCAAGATGGGCAACCGTGCGCCCCAGACCGCAGCCGAGTTCGACATAGGTAAAGGGCCGGTCGAGCGGCCGGGGCTGGCAGCCTTTCAGGGCGGCCACATAGTTGAGCCAGGCGGGCGAGAGTTCCCGGTAGGTGTTATCGGTATAGAGCACATCCGTCACATAACCCTGTGCCCAGTCTGAGCCGTCCGACATTCTTTCCCCCGCACGAAACTGTCCAATCTGCCGCCTACTCTAGAGCGCGATCGTATCGGGAGGAAGCCTGCAGGCTCCTTCTGATCCGTGAATCGCCCTCTATCTGATTGAGAGAGGCGGATTCACGCTCTAAACGAAGGCTGGACGCGCCGGAAGCGCGGTGCCGCCGGCCAATGACCGCACTCACAGAGCCAGCCGGCTGGTTACGCGTCACGACAGCAGGAGGGGCAAGAAAAAGGGCGCCCCCGCGGGGGCGCCCCAGATCTCGCGTTAGATGATCGTTCCGGCTCAAGGCTGGTTCAGATGCACCTGCACATTGGTGTCGTGCTCGACCAGCACGGTCGCCGTGTTGCCGCCACTCGACGCGATATAGGCGTCATAGGTGTGGCCGCCCGCCGCGATGCCGGTTTCGCCGGCCGTCCAAGTGCCCGCGGAGCCCTTCAGGTTCACCGTATCGGCGCTGTCGCCACTGACGACCAGCGTATGGTTGCTGCTCATATCCAGCACCGACTGGATATCGAGCGTGACCGTATTGGCGACCCCGCCGGTCAGGTTTACCGCTTCGACGCTGGTGATGCCGGCATGGCCCGCATTGGCGCCCGAGCCGCTGAAGTCCCAGCTCGAGACTGCGCTGAGATCGATGGTGTCATAACCCGAGCCACCGTCGATATGGCGATCCGTGCTCGACAGGTCGGCCAGGTCGAGCTTGATCGTGTCATTGCCCGTCCCGCCGTCATATTTGTCGAAGCCTGCGCCGCCTTCCAGCGTGTCGTTGCCGTCGCCGCCGATCAGGAAGTCATTGCTGGTGCCGCCGATCAGGTGATCGTTGCCGGCATTGCCCTCCAGATGGAGGCTGGTCGTCACGTTATGGCCGTCGAGCGTGTCGTCACCGCCATTCCCGAGAACCACATGGTCTCCGGCGATCGCCGTATAGTTGTCGGCGATATCGCTGCCGGTATGGACCGCGGCTGCCGTCAGCGAGTTGCTCGAACCGATCTGGATCGAGAGCGTCGCCGTATCGTGCCCGCCATCCGGCTGGACCAGCTCATAGGTGAAGGTGTCGACCTGACCGACATTCGCGACATTGGCAGCCGGGTGATACGTATAGTCGCCAGCGTCGTTGATCGTCAGCGTCCCATACAGGCCGACGACCGAGGTACCGGCGGCGGCGGCATCGACGAAGGCCGAGCCGTTCCAGATCTCCAGCTTGCCGCCGGCGACGTTGTCGATAGCGTTCCATGGGTCGAGGCTGGACGCTTTGTTCATCGGATTGGTCAACACGTTGCCGGTTGCGTCGGCAACAGTGGTCTGCTGCGTATCCGCGGGCGTCGTCGTCAACTTGATGTTGTCGACAGTTACAAGCAGATTGTTTCCACTCGAGCTATTGTCCGTGACCGAGAAGACGATACGGTAGTCCCCAGCCGTAAGAGCGGTCGGTGTCGTAATCGTCGCAGTGCCGGTAATCGAGCCGTTCTGGACCTGGCTCCAGACACCGCTGACGCGCTGTTCCAGTACCCAGGTTGTGCTGTCGCTTGAATTGGAACCCGACCGCGTAACGTCGAAACTGACGGTAGCAGTATCAGTTCCGGTGACAGTGAAGACGGGCGTCGCCACCTGGGTGCCGCCGGCCGTGTTGTCATTCCCGTCCGTGATCTGCAGCGTCCCGCCCGAAACGGTGACGTCCTGTGTGATCGAGTTCGCGCTATTGGCGTTATGCACGCCCCAGTGATTGTCCGCGACCGCCAGGAGGTTGGCAAGGGTATTACCGGTAACGGCAACGACACTTGTCTCGTTACCGGCGACACCACTGTCATCCTTCGTATCGTAGACCCACGGGTTGTATCCTGCACCACTGCTCGCGGTATTGGCCGTGTTGCCGAAATCGGCCAGCGTGACCGTTGCTGGCGTGCCGTGAACGGTGGTTGTCGTCACGCCCGCCTGGGCCAGGTTGTCATAGGCCGAGGGTGCGTTGCCTGTCACATTGATCGTAAGCGCGGCGGTGGAAGTGTCGCCACCGACATTGTCCGCGATCTTGTAGATGAAGGTTTCGCTCTCATCCGTCGCCGTCACCGGGGCCGTGTACTTGTAGTCGCCGGTGTCGAAG
This sequence comes from Dongiaceae bacterium, assembly GCA_035539215.1. GTDB lineage: Bacteria > Pseudomonadota > Alphaproteobacteria > Dongiales > Dongiaceae > Dongia_B. Next base: position 10,301 of record DATLIX010000157.1, read on the forward strand.
TTGAAGTCGAAGTTGCCGCCGTCGGCCGTGGTGATGACGAGATCATGGCCGCTGATGCCGGTGACGCCGCCGGAACCGACCGCCGCCGTCACACCATCCACCGTGAACTTGGTGCCATCCCAGGCATAGGTATGGCCGTTATGGGTAAAGGAGAGGATCGGGTTGGTGGTGTGGTATCCGTCGCCCCCATCCTTGTCGTTGAACAGCACATTCCCCGTGACCGTGTTGGTCACCGGCGCGATGCCGGCCAGGACCGACGCCAGATTGACGCTGCCGGTGGTGATCAGATGGCTGGAGTCATCCGGATCCGAGACCTGCTGCAGATAGGTCGTGGGGTTGGCACCGAGATCGATGCCGATGGCATAGGACGAGGCCCCCTTGCTGGTCAGCAAGGTTTCCCACGCCGTCTGCTGCTGCGACGAGATCAGATAGCCGGAGCCCGCGCTGCCGCCCGAGCCGCTGCCGGATTGCGGCACGCCGTCACTGATGAAGTAGACGGTGTTCAGCGTCGAGCTGCTGCTCGCCGGCCAGCTGTTGACGATGTTGTAGGCCGACCCGGTCGTCCCCGAATCCGAGTTTGGCCCGCCGATCGCCGCATCATAGTTGGTGCCGGAGCTGAGGCTGCTGTTGGTGAAACCGTTAACGTAGGTGATCGCATCCTGCAGCGTATGGCCGCTTGACCCGTTCGAGCTGTAAGTGATCCCGTTGGTCTGGGCGGTAATGCCGAAGGTCTCGATCTGGATTTTCACGTTGCCGGACAGGCTCTGATACTGCTGCAGCAACTGTACCAGGGCCTGCTGTTCGACCTCCAGGCGGCTGAGACCGCCCGTGCCGGCCACGGTCGCGTCCATACTCGTCGAAAGATCGAGCACCAGCAGGACGTTGTAGTTCGGCGACACGCCGGAGACCGAGGACGGCACCGTGGCACCGTCGTCATGGGCGACCGGCACATTGGCCGAATTGACGGTCACACTGAAAGCCGCGCTGTCCGACTTCGAGTTGTCGCTGGTGTCGTTTTCGACCCCAGTCGTCGCTTCCGCTGACGTGCTCTGGATCGAGCCGCTGATCGATCCGACAAAGCCGCCCGGAACATCTGCCACGATATGCGACGCCACGTCGTTGTAGCTGTGGCCCGCGGCCGGCGTCAGCGTGAAGTGGATGTTGTCGCTCGTTGTCACCGTGCCGTACTGGCTGTCGACCGACAATGTGGCACCTGACGGCAGCGCGCTGCTCAGCGTCAGCGTGACGCTGCGATGCTCGCTGCCATCCGTATCCGAGCCGCCCTGGCCCGAATAGGTGAAGCCCGCACCCGTGAGGTTCGCCCCGAGGCCAAGGCCGATATGCTGCACCGAGCCGGAGCCATTGACGGTCTGCGTCGTGCCCGACACGTCCAGGTATTCGTCCAGGACTGCATCCACCACCAGCGTGCCGGCAACCGCGGAACTGGTCGCCAGCAGCGCATGGTCCGCCGCCGTCGCCGTCACCGAGATCGCCGCATCGGCATCGCTGTCCGCCGGCGGCGTCATCGTCACATGCGCCGTTACCGGCGTTCCGTCCGTCGCACCCGACACATTGATCGTCAGCACGCCGCCGGCAAAGCTCGTCGAGCCAACCGTGCCGTTGCTCAGCGTGATCGTCCCGCTGTTCACCGTCCAGTTGCTCAGACCGCTCACCACGATCGTGGTGATATGGTCGGTCGGCTCTTGCGGCGTCGCCGTGAAGTCCACCGTATTGGCGACGTCTTCCTTGAAGTAGCCGATCCCCTCGACCGTAGCACCCACCGTCGGCGCCGTCACATGCGGGTTCACCGTCAGCGAGAAGTTCGCGCTGTCGCTCTTCGCATTGTCGCTGGAGTCAAACTCGAGCCCGCTCGTCGTCTCAGACGACGTGCTCTGGATCGAGCCGCTGATCGTGCCCTGGTAGTTGGCCGGCAGGTTCACCTGGATCGCTGCCGCCACGTCGTCATAGCTGTGGCCCGCAGCCGGGGTGATCGTGTAATGCGTCGCATCCACCATGGTCACGGTGCCGATCGCGGCACCGCCCACCACGCTGAAGCTCGCGCCGCCCGGCAGGGCCGCGTTCAGCACCAGCGTCACGCTGCGATGCTCGCTGCCATCCGTATCCGCGCCACCCTGGCCCGAATAGGTGAAGCCCGCATTCGCCAGCACCGCATGCAGGCCAAGGCCAAGGCTCTGGCCGGCATTCGATTCAGTCCCGCTCTGCGTCGTACCCGACACGTCCAGGTATTCGTCCAGCACTGCATCCACCACCAGCGTGCCGGCAGCCGCCGAACTGGTCGCCAGCAGCGCATGGTCCATCGCCGTCGCCGTCACCGAGATCGCCGCATCGGCGTCGCTGTCCGCGGGCGGCGTCATCGTCACCGCCGCCGTCACCGCCGTCCCGTCGGTCGCACCCGTCACGTCGATCGTCAGCGTGCCCGTCAC
>DATLIX010000158.1:0-21845 GCA_035539215.1 Dongiaceae bacterium
CATCGACGCGTTGCAGCTCTTCTACCACGTCGCCAATATCGGCGATGCACGCAGCCTGGCGATCCATCCCGCCAGCACCACGCATTCGCAATTGACGGTGGATGAGCAGGTGGCCACGGGCGTCAGCCCCGGCTATGTCCGCCTGTCCGTCGGGCTCGAGCATATCGACGACATTCTCGGCGATCTTACCCAGGCTTTGGCGGCCTCCGAAGCGGCGAAAGCCGCGGAATAATCCTGCTAAAGCGGCTCGGGCGCAGCACCCGGCCGTCTTTGCTGCGACAAAAGGCCCGTCCCGCCCGGCGGGATGGGCCGTCTTGCCCTCTGGCAACTTCCCGATCCTGCCGATACGATGCGCCTCATTCGCGCCAACCTTGCCGCGCGGTCCGTTGCTGCCCGGTATCCGTCGTCCGGGCGGACGTGCGGCGGCTGCCATCTTGCAGATCGGGGTCCATCATGCGTAACGCTCGGAAGGGTCATAAAGCCAGTTTGAAGGAGAATACCGGCGTCAGCGGTCATTCGGTGAGTCTGTCCGAGGCGCCGACCCAGCCGATCGGCCAGTTTCCCCGCATCCGCCTCCGGCGTAACCGGGCGGTCGAGTGGTCGCGGTGCATGGTGGCGGAAAATCGCCTGGGCCCGCAAGACTTCATCCTGCCGGTCTTCGTCAAGGAAGGCGGCGCCAAGCGCGAGGCCGTCGCGGCGATGCCGGGCGTCTACCGCCATACCATTCCCTCGCTGATCGATCTGGCGATCAAAGCGGTCGAACTCGGCATTCCGGCGCTCGCCCTCTTCCCCGTCGTGCCGGGCGATCGCAAATCCCCTTTGGCCGAGGAAGCCTACCGCGCCGACAACCTGTGCAACCGCGCCGTCGCAGCCTTGAAAAAGGCGGTGCCGGAGCTTGGCCTGATCTGCGACGTGGCACTGGACCCCTATACCGATCACGGCCATGACGGCCTGATGGAGGACGGCGTCATCGTCAATGACGAGACCGTAGAGGTTCTGATCCGTCAGGCCCTGGCCCAGGCCGATGCCGGTGTCGATATCGTCGCCCCCTCCGATATGATGGACGGGCGCATCGGCCGCATCCGCGATGCCCTGGACGCCGCGGGCCATCAGGATGTCCGCATCATGTCTTATGCGGCCAAATATGCTTCGGGTTTCTATGGGCCGTTCCGCGAAGCGGTCGGCTCCAAATCGGCGCTCGGCAAAGGCGACAAGCGCACCTATCAGATGGACCCGGCCAATGGCGACGAAGCGCTGCGCGAATGCGCCCTCGATGTCGCCGAAGGCGCCGACATGCTGATGGTCAAGCCCGGCCTGCCCTATCTCGACATCCTGCATCGCGTGAAGCAGGAATTCCGCATGCCCGTCTTCGCCTATCAGGTGAGCGGCGAATATTCCATGGTCAAGGCCGCCGCGGCCAATGGCTGGCTCGACAATAACCGTGTCGTGCTGGAAAGCCTGATGTGCTTCAAGCGCGCCGGCGCCGACGGCATCCTGACCTATTCGGCCATCGAAGCGGCGGAACTGCTGCGCGAATAACCACGCTCCATCATTTTGGAGAGAGCCGGATTCCACCGCACGGCATCCGGCTCATATCTAGCCTCGCGCCGCAAACTCGAGAAACCGCGCGATCGCCAGGTCATGCCACGGCCGATCCAGGCCAATGCCATGGAAGCCGACATGACCGCCGGATCGCGGCAGCAGCAAACGCAGCCGGCGATTGCTCGCGGGATCGATGTCGCGATAGATATGCCCCGGAATCCAGGGATCGTTCGCGGCATGGATGAGGAGCGTCGGCCGCCTGATGGCCGGCAGCAGCGGCTTCGCTGAGGATTGCCGATAATAGTCGGCCGCATCGGCAAAACCGTTCGCCGGCGCCACCACCTGATTATCGAAATCGACGATGCGGTCGATGCCGGATGGGCAAGGCCGCTCGACCTTCATCTCCTTGAGCAGGAAATCATGATAGCGGCGGTTCCGCTTCCTGCCGATCTGGCGCTGCGTGGCGGCGAGATCGATGGGAGCCGAGACGCTGACGGCGGCCATGACCGGCGCGAGCTGGCCCCGTTCCGCCAGGTACTTCAGGACCACGTTGCCGCCCAGCGAGAAACCGACCAAAGCGATGCCGTTGCCTGCCAGCCGGCCATCGAGCTGCCCGATCACCTGATGCAGATCGTCACTGCGGCCGGCATGATAGAATCCCCGCGTCAGGCCCCGGCTCGGCCCGGCGCCGCGCAGATTCAGTCGCAGGACCGGATAACCGGCCCGCAACAGATGCATCGCGCTGACTCGGATATAGCTGCTGTCCATGCTGCCGGTCAGGCCGTGGACAAGAATCACCAGCGGCAGCGGACGGCCGCCTTCCGCCGGCTGATGCCATTCGGCGAGCAGGCGGTCACCCGTGCCGTCGGCCGTGTCGAAAGCGATCGGCTGGCCAGGCCATGCCGTCAATGACGCCCGCGGCGGCCGCAAGACATTGCGCAGCGTCTGCAGATCGCCGCCGAACCAGGGGAATTTCGGAAAGAAACCGGGCAACTGCCCGAAAAGGCCGTTCAGGCCGTCTTGGTCAACCATGCGGTGACGATATCGACCTGCTCGCGCGTCATCAAGGCTGGCGCATGCCCCACTCCCGCGAATGTGATCAATTCGCTCTTGGGACCGCGCTCGGTCATGCTCTGCGCGGTCTCAGCGGCGAGGATGTCTGACTCCGCGCCGCGGAGAATCAAGACCGGGCAGCTGATGCGGTCCCACAGCGCCCAGAGATCGACATCGGCGATGCCACGTTTGACGTTCTCGACGATGGCCGGATCATAGGCGAGGCCGAGATTGCCGTCGTCGAGCGGTCGCTGGCTATGGCGCGCCATGTGCTGCCACTGCGCATCCGTCAGCGGGCCAAAAGGCGCGTGAATCTTACGCAGGTGCTTTTCCAGCGCGTCGGTCGAAGGAAAGCGATAGTCAAGACCGACATAGTCGGCGATGCGCTGCAGGGAAGCCTTGCTGATAACCGGCCCGATATCGTTCAGCACCAGGCGGCGGATCGGGCTTTTCGGCAAGGCCGCCAGCGCCATGCCGATCAAGCCGCCCATTGACGTGCCGACCCAGTCGACCGTTTCGACATCGAGCCGCGCGATCAGCGCCGTCATATCCGCCAGATATTGCGGAGTACCGTAAGCATTGGGATCGCTAAGCCAGTCACTGCGGCCGCGCCCCACGACATCGGGACAGATCACCCGCGTAACGGGCGACGGATTGCTGACCAGCGTGCCGGCGAAAAAATCGAAGTCGCGGCTGTTGCGGGTCAGGCCATGCACGCAGATGACCGTCCTGCCGCTGATCTCCCCCGCAGCGGCCTCGGCGAGACGCCAGTCGAGATAGTTCACGCGGTGAAAGCCCTGCGGGTCGAGGCCGAGAAACTGCGTCTGTTGCGGTTCGATTGTCATGTCTTCAGCCTGCCTTGCAACCGGGTTCAACGCTTCATCGAGAGAGGCTCGTCATGCACGGTCACCAGCGTTTCCGGATGGAAGCCGTTGAAATGTGTCGCCAGCGCATAGGAATAGGCGCCGACGCGGTCGATCTCGATCCAGTCGCCCTCCTCCGCATCGGCCGGCAAGGCGAAGGTCGACGGCAGGACATCGAGGGAATCGCAGGTCGGGCCGTTGAGGACGAAGTCCCGAATCTCGCTAGCCGGTTCGCCCTTCAGGCGAATGAGGCGTGCCGGCAGGCGGATACCGGCATCGACCATTTCCGACAGCGAGCCATAGATGCCGTCATTGATGTAGAGCTGGTCATTCTTGCGCAGCTGGACCTGGACGACAAGGGAAACGGCATGCGCGACCAAAGCGCGTCCCGGCTCACACATCAGGACACAGTCGCGGCGCAAACCGAGGTCCTTGACGCCTTCCTCGATCTCCCGAATGAAATCTTCCAGCGGCGGCATATTGGTGCCGATATATTCGGCCGGAAAACCGCCGCCGACATCCAAACCGGAGATGTCGACCTTGGCCTTCTCGATCACCTCGCCGACCAGTTTCAGCGCCTCGCGATAGGCGCCCGGCACCAGACATTGCGAGCCGACATGGAAGGCGATACCCACCTGGCAACCGCGCGATCTCGCCTCCCGCAGCATACTGGCGGCATCGTCGACATCGGCGCCGAATTTCGCCGCCAGGTGATAGAGCGTTCCTTCGACCGGCGGTGTTTTGATGCGGACGAAAATCGTGACACCTTCGCCGCCATCGGTTTCGTCCAGGATCTTTTCCAGCTCCCGCGGATGATCGATCACATAGCTGTCGACGTTGTAGACGCGCGAGGCCGTGCCGATGACGGCGCGGGTCTTGACCGGATGCATGAAGTAGCAGCCGGCATCGGGAAAGCTCTCCCGCACCTGGGCGATCTCCGGCAGCGAAGCCGTATCGAAATGGCGGATGCCGGCGCGGTACAATGCCCTGACGATTTCCGGATGCGGATTGCATTTGATGGCATAGAGCACCCGTCCGGGAAACTGGCTGACAAAGCGCCTGGCGCTCTCGGCAATGATCTTGGGCCGCAGGCAATACACAGGATAGCTCGGCGTCAGGGCCTCGACCATGTCGCGGACGGTGGCAAATTCCTTGGCCATAGAGCTGGACCTCCGTTTTCGCGACGGGACGATGCGACCGATCGCGAGACAAGAACACCGGTAAACGGCGGACGAGCTGCACCTTCTGCTTGGCTTTTAGCGGATCGGGGAAATCTTGTCACCCCATGGCGGGGATTGGAAACGTCCGCCGGACAATCTCCCCGCCGAGGCCTTCATAGGGCTGTCATTTCGCGATGCCGCCGGCGACCTGACTATCCCGCCAGCGCCGCGATTGCCATTTCAGGGAGGGCCGGACTATGCTCGTCGGATGCAACACGATCGCGATACCCATTCACATACCGAGGACCACGATCACGCAGGTCCGGGCGAGCCGCTGTCTCCCATTGCGCTGCGCGTACGCGCCCTGGAGACGATCCTGACCGAAAAAGGCTATGTCGACCCGGCGGCGATCGACGTCATTGTCGAGACCTATGAGATCCGGGTCGGTCCGCGCAACGGCGCGCGGGTGGTCGCCAAGGCCTGGAGCGATCCGGCCTATCTCCAACGGCTGCGCGACAATGCCACTGCGGCGATTGCCGAACTCGGTTTCACCGGTCGCCAGGGCGAGCATATGATGGTGGTCGAGAACACCCCGCATCTGCACAACCTGGTCGTCTGTACGCTGTGCTCCTGCTACCCCTGGTCGGTGCTGGGCCTGCCGCCGGTCTGGTATAAATCGGCGCCGTTCCGCTCCAAAGCTGTCATCGATCCGCGCGGCGTACTCGCTGATTTCGGCGTCACGCTTCCGCCCGAAACGGCAATCCGCGTCTGGGATTCGACCGCTGAATTGCGCTACCTCGTGCTGCCCCTGCGGCCCGCCGGAACTGAAGGATGGAGCGAAGCGCAATTGGCCGAGCTGGTGACCCGCGATTCCATGATCGGCACCGGCCTCGCCGTGATATCCGGCACGCGGCAGCATGAAGGCGCTTCGGCATGAACGGCGCTCAGGATCTCGGCGGCATGATGGGTTTTGGGCCGGTACAGCCGGAGCCCAATGAGCCGCTTTTCCATGCTGCGTGGGAAAAGCGCGCGCTGGGCCTGTCGCTCTGCTGCGGCGCGCTGGGCGAATGGAATATCGATATCAGCCGCCATGCCCGCGAAACCCTGCATCCAGCGGACTATCTGTCTTCCAGTTATTACGAAATCTGGACCAAGGGCCTCACCAAGCTGCTGCAGGCCCGTCAGTTGATCTCGGAAGCTGAGCTGATGGCCGGTCATAGCCAGCAGCCGGGGCGGGCAACCAACCGTCCGCCGCTGAAGCCGGCCGATGTTGAAGCGGCATTGAAGCGCGGCGGTCCCTGCAACCGCCCCCTGGCCCGTCCCGCCGCTTTCGCCGTCGGTGATCGGATCCGCACGAAAAACATCAATCCCATCGGCCACACCCGGCTGCCCCGCTATGCACGAGACAAGATCGGCAAGATCGAACGGGTCCAGGGCAGCTTCGTCTTTCCCGATACCAATGCGCATGGCGCCGGCGAAAATCCCCAATGGGTCTATAGCGTCGTCTTCGACGGCCGCGTGTTATGGGGCAGCGATGCAGACCCATCACTGACGGTGGCCGTGGATTGCTGGGAGCCCTATCTTGAGCGCGCCTGAACGCTTGAACGATGACGACACAGGTGCCGTGGCGCGCAGCCTATTGCAGGCATTGCCAGCCATCCCGCAGGACGAAAGCGGTCCGGTCTTCGCCGAACCCTGGCAGGCGCAGGCCTTCGCCATGACGATTGCGCTTTACGAGCGCGGCCTCTTCACCTGGCCGGAATGGGCGGCAGCGCTGTCGCATGCCATCAAAACGGCGCAGCTGGCCGGCGACCGTGATCTCGGCGATACCTATTATCAGCATTGGCTGACCGCCTTGGAGGCACTGATCGTCGAGAAAGGCATCAGTTCGACGGCGGCGCTGCATGACTGCGCCGAAGCCTGGGATCGGGCGGCGCGCGCGACGCCGCATGGACGCCCGATCGATCTCGGCAACGATCCGTTGCAGGATCGGCGATAGAAATGCTCAGGCACGATGCTGCCGCAGACATGGCAGGGAACCAAAGACTGGCGACATCGTTCGCACCACTTGCCGGGCGTCTGATGATCGATTGCACGTGCTTGCCGGCAGCTCCCCTTTGCAAGATGCTGCGGTGATGCACCGTGATGGATGAGATTTCCGATCTTCCGCTACCGGTTGCAGGCAGGCGGCGGCGCTGGCGACGTGTCGTCGGTGTCGGTCTGCTGGTTCTCGGCCTCCTTCTCGCCCTTATCCTTGGCGGCGGGTTCTATTGGCTGCGCAGCTCGCTGCCACAGCTCGATGGCCAGATTACCCTCGATACGGATGGCCTGCATCACCCGGTCTCGATCAACCGCGACGACGACGGTTTTGTTGCCATCAAGGCAGCGGACGCAAATGATGCCGCCTTTGCCCTCGGCTTTGCCCATGCACAGGATCGGCTGTTCCAGATGGACAGCATGCGCCGCCTGGGCAGCGGCCGGCTCGCCGAAATCGTCGGCGCGGCAGCCCTGCCCACCGATCGGCGGATGCGCGTCCTGGATTTGCGACGGCAGGCCCAGTCCGAATACGAGGCGGCCAGTCCGGCGCTCAAATCGCGCCTCGACGCCTATGCCGCCGGTGTCAACGCCTTCCTGGCGCAACACCATGGCGCGCTCCCTCCCGAGTTCATTGTGCTGAACTATCGGCCCGAGCCGTGGTCGGGCGTGGACAGTCTGGTCTGGGGCCGCTTGATGGCGCTGCAGCTCAGCTATAACAGCGGCGGCGAAGTGCTCAATGCGAAGTTGAAAGCCGCCTTGCCGGATGAGCTCTATCGCATCTTGACTCAGCACGGCCTCGCCTCCTCGGCCATCGATATGCCCGCGCGCACCGACCAGGCGTCGAATAACTGGGTCGTCGCGGGATCGCGTACGGCTTCGGGCAAACCCATTCTGGCCAACGATCCGCATCTCGGCCTGACCGCCCCCTCGACCTGGTATCTGGCGCGGATCGAAACGCCCGATCGCACGTTGATAGGCGCGACGGCGCCGGGCTTGCCTCTGCTGGTCATCGGCAGCAACGGCCGCCTCGCCTGGGGCTTCACCACGACAACCGGCGACGTGCAGGATATTTTCGACGAAAAAATCGACCCCCAGCATCCCGACCGGTATCTGACGCCGAACGGCTCGCAGCCGTTCGAAACGCGTCATGAAATCATCAAGGTCAAAGGCCAGGCGGATGAGGACCTCATCGTCCGCAGCACCCGTCATGGCCCTGTCATCAGCGATACGCTCCCGGCCAAGCCGGCAGCCGGGCATGTGCTGTCGCTCGCCTGGACTGCCATGCTGCCGGACGACCGCACGGCCGAGGCACTGCTCGGCATGAATGAAGCAACAACGGCCGACGACTTCCGCGCGGCGCTGCAAAATTTCGCTGCACCGCAACAGAATATTGTCTATGCCGATGTCGCCGGCACAATCGGCTTTGTCGCGCCGGGCCGGATTCCGGTCAGACGCAATCTTTACGATCAATCGCGACTTCCGGTCCCTGGCTGGACCGACAGTGCGGATTGGATCGGCATGGTGCCATTTGAAGACTTGCCGCAGGCGATCAACCCGGATTCAGGTTGGATCGCCACGGCCAATAACGACATTACCGCCTATGCCAAGGGCGGATTCTACGGCATGTCCTGGGACTTGGGCTATCGCTATCAACGTATCGCCGCCCATCTGCGGAATATGACGGGCATGACGGTGAATGAGAGCACCGCCATCCAGCGCGACATCGTCTCCCTTGGCGTCCAATCCGTCCTCAAAGACTGGTTGCCGATGGCGGCGGATCATGCCGATATCGTCGCCGCCTTGCGTGGCTGGAACGGCGAAATGCATCGCGATCGCCCGGAGCCCCTGATCGCCACAGCCTGGATCGATCATCTCGCCCATCGTCTCCTGGCGAAACGGCTGGGTGATCTTTATGACCAGTGGTGGTTCTGGCAGACCGATGTGCTGACCGCGCTGACCGCCGATGATCGCTGGTGTGACGATCCGGCGACGCCTGCTGCCGAAACCTGCCGGCAGCAGGTGACGGCGGCGCTCGATGACGCGCTCGATGATCTTGCCAAAACCTACGGCGCCGACTGGAAGACCTGGCGCTGGGGCGACGCGCATCGCGTGACCTTCGAGAATCCGCTTTGGCGCCAGGTTCCGCTGATCAACCGGCTGTTGCGCGGCACGCTGCCGGATGATGGCGATTATATGACCGTCGATAACGCTACAGCGTCACCGTCGCTAGCGGGTGATTATCCGGCTACTCATGGCCCCTCGATGCGCTTCTCCATCGATATGGCGCAGCCGCTTGCGCCGGTCTTTTCTCTGGCGGGCGGGCAGTCCGGCAATCCCCTTTCCGCTCATTACGATGATCTTCTTCCAGCCTGGCGTGACGGTATCGGCAAGCCGATCCTCACCAGCCTGACACATCACCTCCTTTTGCAACCGACAGTTCGTGTGCCCTAGATGACGACCTCTTCGACCACCACCCCCGCCCGTCAATTGCCCACATTGGCGGACATCCGTCGCGCCGCCGAGGTCATTCGCGGCGAGGTCGTCCTGACACCCTGCGTCGAGGCGCCGCGCATGGCGGGCCAGACGGGAGTCGGCAAGCTCTATCTCAAGCTTGAAAACCAGCAATTCACCGGCTCCTTCAAGGATCGCGGCGCGCTCAATAAGCTGAAGAGCCTGACGCCGGAGGAAGCACGCCGCGGCGTGATCGCCATGTCGGCCGGCAATCATGCCCAGGGTGTCGCCTATCATGCGCAGCGCCTCGGCATACCGGCGACGATCGTCATGCCGGACGGGACGCCCTTCACCAAAGTCGAACGGACCGCCAGCTTCGGGCCGCGGGTGATGCTGCAAGGGGAAGGCATCGATGCGGCAGCGACCTTCGCGCGCGAGGTCGCGGCAAAAGAGAATCTCGTCTTCGTTCATCCCTATGACGATCCCTATATCGTCGCCGGCCAGGGAACGATCGGCCTCGAAATGCTGGAGCAGGCGCCCGACGTGGACTGTCTCGTCATTCCGATCGGCGGCGGCGGGTTGATCGGCGGCATCGCCACGGCGATCAAGGCCGTGCGGCCCGAGGTCGATATCTATGGCGTCGAATCCGCGCTCTATCCGTCCATGCACCATGCTGTACACGGCCTCGCCCCCGCCAATGGCGGCCAGACCATCGCCGAGGGCATCGCCGTCAAATCGCCGGGCGCGCTGACCCGGCCGATCGTCGAGAAGCTGGTGAAGGAAGTTCTGCTGGTCGATGAAAACGCCTTGGAGCGGGCGGTCCATATGCTGGTCGAAACCCAGCGCCTGGTTTCCGAAGGCGCCGGGGCCGCCGGACTCGCTGCCCTCATCGCCCATCCCGAGCTGTTCCGCGGCCGAAAGGTCGGGCTGGTCATCTGCGGCGGCAATATCGACGCCCGCATGCTCGCCCAGGTACTGATGCGCGGCTTGGTTAGGGAGGGGCGAATTGCCACCTTGCGAATCGAAATCGCCGACCAGCCCGGCGTCCTGGCGGCGGTCGCCCGCCTGATCGGCGCGACGGGGGCCAATATTATTGAAGTCCATCATCAGCGTATGTTCTTTGACCTTCCGGTCAAGCGGGCCGACATCGATGTTTCCCTGGAAACCCGCAATGCCGCTCACGTTGGCGACATTATCGCCCAGCTCGAACAGGCGGGATTCCCGACGCGGCGCCTCTCCAGCCACTCAACCGAGGGTTAAGAGAGCAGGCTTTTACAGCCCGAATCTAACTAGTTCTTAACTAACTTCGTCAATCTTGGGGCCTGACCTTTTCACTGAGGAATGCCGACGGCCTTGTCATGCTTGTAATCATTGGCGCTGTTATCGTTCTGGGCTGCGTGGCGGGTGGATACCTCATAAATGGCGGTCATTTTGAGGTTCTGATCCAACCCGCGGAGTTTTTGATCATTCTCGGCGCCGCCGTTGGCGCCTTCGTGATCGGCAATTCCAAGGCCAATATCAAGCAGACATTGGCGGGGCTGAAGCGGGCCCTGAAGGGGCCGACCTACAAAAAGGCCGATTACGTCGAGTTGATGAGCGTGCTTTATCAGCTCTTCAGATTGGCCAAGACCAAGGGCATGCTGGCGCTTGAGCAGCATGTGGAAAAGCCCGACGAAAGCTCTCTGTTCGGGCAATTCCCGAAGTTTCAGCATGATCATCATGCGGTCGAATTCTTGTGCGATTACCTGCGCCTGATGACCCTGGGCACGGAAAATTCCAACGAAGTCGAGACCCTGATCGACGCCGAACTGGAAACGCATCATCAGGAATTGCATGGTGCATCCCATGCTGTGCAGACCATGGCCGACGGTATGCCGGCCCTCGGTATCGTTGCCGCCGTGCTGGGTGTCATTCACACCATGGGTTCCATCACCGAACCGCCGGCCGTACTCGGCCATCTGATCGGCGCGGCTCTGGTCGGCACTTTCTTCGGCGTACTGTGCTCCTATGGCTTCGTGGCGCCGCTCGCCAGCGCCATCATGCAGGTGGATGCCACCGACGGAAAATACTATCAGGCCATGAAGAACGGCCTCCTCGCGCACATGCAGGGCTATCCGCCGGCGGTGTCGGTTGAGTTTGCCCGCAAGGTCATCAACTCGCCGGAACGTCCCACCTTCTACGAGGTCGAGCAGGCTGTAAGCACCTTGCCGCCGGTCTGAGCGCGGAGCGACGCAAATGGCAGACGAACGCCCGATTATCATCAAGCGAATCAAGAAATCCGGCGGCGGCCATCACGGCGGCGCCTGGAAAGTCGCTTATGCCGATTTCGTCACCGCCATGATGGCGTTCTTCCTGCTGCTCTGGCTGCTGAACGCGGTCACCGTGGAGCAGCGCAAGGGCATTGCCGATTACTTCCGCCCGACCCTCGCCATGCAACCGCTCTCGGGGCAAAGCGTGATGCTGGATGGCCAGCCGGCGGTGCTGGATTCGATGACCGGTTCGACCGGCGCCGAAGCCGACGCGGATTCGCAAACCCAGGGTGCCGCGGCGCAGGACGCCAAATCGCAGAACACCTCGCCCGACGCCACGGGCAAGCCCAAGTCCGATAACGGTCAGACCCAGGATAACGCCAAATCCGTCGACGAGCAGACGGCGCGCGATGTCGTGGCAAAGGCCGAGGAAAAGCAGTTCGAACAGGTGAAGCTGCAGATCCAGGAGGCGATCAAGCAATCGCCCGAACTGCGCGATCTCAAAGACAATCTGATGATCGATCAGACGCCGGAGGGCCTGCGCATCCAGCTGATCGACCGCGACAAGATCTCGATGTTCCCATCCGGCAGCTCGGCCATGAACGACAAGAGCCGCGAACTGCTGCAGAAGGTCGCCCAGGCGATCCATGGCCTGCCCAACAAGCTGTCGATCTCGGGCCATACCGATGCCGCCCCCTATTCCGGCCAGGCCGGCTACAGCAACTGGGAGCTTTCCAGCGATCGCGCCAACGCCTCGCGGCGCGTTCTGGTTGAAGCCGGTATCGATCCGGCCCGCGTCCAGGCGGTCAATGGCAAGGCGGAAACCGACCCCCTCGACGCCAAGAGCCCGCTGTCGCCGATCAATCGCCGCATCAGCATCGTTCTGCTGCATAGCCTGCCGCCGGTAGGATCGTCGCAAAACGGCGGGGTGCAGAGCGGGCCGACCCAGGCGCAGCTGGATGCAGCCCGGAAGGCGGCGGCCATCGGCGATCCCGCCGCCCAGGCCGCTGTCCCCAAAATCGTGCCTGCCGCCACCCTCCAGGGCAACTGACGCGCGCTCCAGCCCGGCCCGTTCCGCCCGGACCTGGCGCTCCCTTGCGGTAAAAGCCAATGCCCCCAATATCAGTTGGGTATTTGCTTTTTTCGGGTAAGGCATGGCCGAACGGCCAGCCATCCCCTTTTGCGGAGTGCCCTGGGCCATGCGCGACAACCTCCCCACGATCATAGACCTTTCCCCGACCGGAGAAGGATCGCCCCTGGCTGACCCGCTGACCGCGCCGGCCCTCTACGAGGGGGTGGTGCTGCGGCGCTGCGTGGCCTTTTTCATCGACTGGTTCGTGCTGCTCTGTCTTTTCGTGCTCGGCCACCTCGCCACCTGCACGACGGCGGTTTTCACCTTCGGCACGCTGACGCCGCTTGCCATTTTCATCGTCAGCCTGTTGCCGATCATCTACGGGACCTGGGCGATCGGCGGACGCGCGAGTGCGACGCCGGGTATGCGCTGCATGGATCTCACCGTGCGGAGTTGGCTCGGCCGCCGCCCCGACTACCTGCAGGCGCTGCTGATGACCGTGCTGTTTTATGTGACGGCCGTGCCTTTCGGCGGCTTGCTGCTGCTCTATGTGCTGTTCGACCGCCGCCTGCGTTGCATCCACGACCATCTGTCGGGCGTCATCGTGCTGCGCCGGCAGGCGCTGGCGGACTATCGCGGCGCCTGAAACGGGGATGTGACGGGCGATTTGCGGCATGCTCTGGCCAGTCGCCTCTATTTTACATAGAATTGCCATATGAGCGTTTACGGCCGTCACTTTCCGATCCCCTTTCTGGTCACGACAGAGGTGCCCTGCCCCTATCTGCCTGACCGGCAGGAACGGAAAATCATCACCGAACTGAGCGGCGGCAATGCGCCTGAGCTCTTCGAACTGCTTTCCCATGCCGGTTTCCGGCGCAGTCACGGCATTGCCTATCGCCCGGCTTGCGCCGGTTGCCAGGCTTGTGTGCCGGTTCGCATTCCCGTTTCACGCTTCCAGCGCTCGCGCTGGCATCGGCGCATCTGGCGGCGCAACAGCGACCTCACGGCGGCCGTCTGCGAGAACCTGCCGACCCACGAGCAGTACGACCTCTTCGCCACCTACCTGGAAGCGCGCCACAGCGACGGGGAAATGGTGGGGATGGGCCCCCAGGACTACAGCAGCATGGTGGCCGACAGCCCGGTCGATACCCGCCTGATCGAATTTCGCAGCGACGGCATCCTCACGGCCTGCTGCCTCACCGACTGGGGCGCCGACGGCATTTCAGCGGTTTACAGCTTTTTTGATCCGGCGCGCGCGCCGGACAGTCTCGGCAGCTATATCATTCTCTGGCTGATCGAGGAGGCTATCCGCCACCACCTGCCCTATGTCTATCTCGGCTATTGGGTCGCCGGCAGCCGCAAGATGGCTTACAAGGCACGGTTCCAGCCGCTCGAAGCCTATGGTGCGGCGGGCTGGACCGAGCTGTCGTCATCGGCCTTCTAGCCCTTTCCGGACCGCCTCGCCTCTTCCCCGATCACCGACCACCGCACTTTGGCGTACTTTGCGCGATTATCGGCCGCGGCTCATTGCCTGCCTGAGATTGTTGGGGTATGAGCTTGCTATATCATCAAATTCGCGGCCAATGCGCCGCATCACCGGATCCGCGAAACATGGTCCGCACGGAGGTCTTGAGTTTATGAAGCGCCGCAATTTTCTGTCGGGCGCCGGGCTGGTTGCCGGTGCCGCGCTGGCATCCTCGCTGTCCAAGCCGGCAATCGCTCAAGACAAGACGGAATGGAAGATGGTCACCAGCTGGCCGAAGGGCCTGCCGGGACTGGCAACCGGGGCCGAGCGCCTGGCCGACCGCATCGGCAAACTGAGCGGGGGCCGCTTGACGGTGAAGGTATTCGCCGGCGGCGAACTGGTACCGGCGCTGGGCTGCTTCGACGCGGTCAGCCAAGGCACCGCGGATATGGCCCATGACGCTGCCTATTATCATATCGACAAGGAACCGGCGGCCGGCTTCTTCACGGCAGTCCCCTTCGGCATGACGGCCGATGAACTCAATGGCTGGGTCTATTTCGGCGGCGGCCAGGAATTGTGGGACGAGCTCTATGCCAAGCATGGCATCAAGGCTTTTCTTGCCGGCAATACCGGCGTGCAGATGGGTGGCTGGTTCCGCAAGGAGATCAAGTCGGTCAAGGACCTCCAGGGCCTCAAGTTCCGCATGCCGGGACAAGGTGGCGACGCCCTGGCGAAACTTGGCGTCACCATCGTCCAGCTCTCGGGCCAGGACATTTTCGGCAATCTGCAGTCGGGCACGATCGACGGCGCCGAGTGGATCGGCCCCTATAACGACCTCTCGCTCGGCTTCTACAAGATCACCAAGCTCTATTATTGGCCGGGTTTCCATGAACCGGGATCGGCGCTGCAATGCATGGTGAACAAGCAGAAGTTCGATGCCCTGCCGGATGATCTGAAGCAGATCGTGGCGGCGGCTTGCGCGGCCGAGAACGACATCATGCTGGCGGAGTTCAACGGCCGCAGCCCGGCTGCCCTGGCGACCTTGGTGAACGAGCATAAGGTGCAGCTGATGCAGTTCCCCAAGGATGTCCTGACCGCCTTCGGCAACGCCTCCGGCGAAGTCATGCAGGATGTGCTCGACAAAGGCGACGAACTCACCAAGCGCATCGCCAAATCCTATTTCAAATTCCTCAAGGACGCTAAGGCCTATACCAAGGTCACCGATGCTGCCTTCACAACCGCGCGAGCGCTCAAGTTCCGCTATCCGGAAGGCTGATATGGTTAGCGGTCACAGGCCGGTTCGAGCCGCTGACGGCAATCAGCAATTATCCGGCTGATCGCTTTTCCGCACTTGCGCGAGCGGCTGATACGGCTATGAATCGATGAGGTTGTGAGGGAGCAAGGGATGGCGCAAGTCACTGTAGCCGCCACGCAATTTGCGTGTGAGACGTCGATTGCCCGCAATGTCGAGAAAGCGGAGGAGATGGTGCGTCGCGCCGCCGCCGAGGGCGCTGAGGTGATCGTTCTGCAGGAATTGTTCGAGACGCCTTATTTCTGCAAAGACGTCGACAAATCCTACTTCAATTTGGCGCGTCCCTTCGAAGATCATCCGACCATCGAACGCATGAGTGAGCTGGCAGCCGCTTTGCAGGTGGTTCTGCCGGTCAGTTTTTTTGAACGCGCGAACAACGCCTATTACAATTCGCTGGCGATGATCGATGCCGACGGCAGCGTCATGGGCCTCTATCGCAAGTCGCATATTCCCGATGGCCTGGGCTATGAGGAAAAATTCTACTTCAATCCGGGCGACACCGGCTTTCGCGTTTGGCAAACCGCCTATGGCGCCATCGGCGTCGGCATCTGCTGGGATCAGTGGTTTCCCGAATGCGCCCGCGCCATGGTTTTGCAGGGCGCCGAGATTCTCGTCTATCCGACCGCTATCGGCAGCGAGCCGGTAGACGATTCTTATTCGAGCGCCGATCATTGGCAGCGTGTCATGCAGGGGCATGCCGGCGCCAATATGGTGCCGTTGATCGCCAGCAACCGGATTGGGATGGAAGTCGGTGAAAGCTGTTCGCTGAACTTCTATGGCCGGTCCTTCATCGCCGATCCATTGGGGGCGCTGGTCGAGGCAGCGGGTGACGAGGAAGCGGTACTGACGGCGAGCTTCGATCTCGATGAAATCCGTACGCAGCGCGCTGGCTGGGGCTTGTTCAGAGACCGTCGTCCCGAGCTTTACACGGCCCTGATGACCCTCGACGGGCAAAATTGGAGCGAATGAGCGCGTTACAGGAACGGACCGAGATCCCGACAGTTCTGCTACACATTCACTGCGTGGGCTCGCCGACTCTTTGGCATGAGCTTATAGCGTCTGGCCTGGCCATTCATTGGCCGGGTTGATTGACAGCCGTCAGAGTGCCCGCGAAAATAAAAGAGATTCGCGAGGGTTGTTAAGGTTTGCAGACAGCGGGAGCCGATGCCGAAGCGACCGAGGCCAAATAACCGGGGCCAAATAACCGGGGCCAAAGCGTCTTCGGCGAGATAGCCTGGCATCCGATAATTTAAGATCTATCAGCTTGGAGGGACTTATCTTGAAAAAACTCAGATTCGGCGCCGTTGCCTTCGTAACGGCTTTGCTCATTGCCGGCTGCGGCGAAAAGAAGAAGGAAGAGCAGACGCAGAGCGATCAGAGCAGCGCACCGGCAGCAAGTGCGCCGGCTTCCACCGACAATCAGCAGGCGGCAGCAACGCCGAGCAGCTCGGGCAACGGTGAGCAGAAGCTGAATGTCTATAACTGGTCCGACTATATCGGCGAACACACGGTCGAGGATTTCGAGAAGGCGAGCGGCATCAAGGTCCAGTATGACGTCTATGATTCGAACGAAGCGCTCGAAGCCAAGCTGATGGCCGGCAATACCGGCTACGACATCGTCGTGCCGACCGGCCCCTTCCTCGGCCGCCAGATCAACGCCGGCATCTATCAGAAGATCGACAAGACCAAGCTGAAGAATTACGGCAATCTCGATCCGCTGATCCTGCAGGCTGAAGCGGCCTTTGACCCGGGCAACAACTATGCCGTCCCCTATTTCTGGGGCACGGTCGGGATCGGCATCAATGTCGACAAAGTGAAGCAACGGCTGGGCGACAATGCGCCGGTCGACAGCCTGGATCTCCTGTTGAAGCCGGAATATGCCGACAAGCTCAAGGATTGCGGCGTGACCATGCTGGATTCGCCGTCGGATATCTTCCCGCTGATCTTCAACTATCTCGGCAAGGATCCGCACACCACGTCACCGGACGATTTCGCCGCCGCGCAAAAAGTGATGCAAGGCATTCGCCCGGACATCAAATACTTCCATTCGTCCAGCTACATCAACGATCTCGCCAATGGCGAAGTCTGCGCCGTGCTGGGCTGGAGCGGTGACGTCTTCATCGCCGCGAGCCGCGCGGCCGATGCCAAGAACGGCAACAACATCGAGTACCATATCCCGAAGGAAGGCTCGCTGCTCTGGGTCGACAATCTCGCCATCCCCAAGGATGCGCAGCATGTCGACAACGCGCTCAAGTTCATCGACAACCTGCTCGATCCGAAAGTGGCCGCGGCCGGCGTCAACTTCGTGACCTATCCGAGCTCGGTCAAGCTTGAACTGATGCCGGATGTCAGCCCCGATATCGCCAAGAACCCGGGCATCTATCCGACCGACGACGTCAAGAAGAAGCTGTTCCCGGACAAGATCGTCGATGCGGAAACCGAGCGTCTGCGGACCCGGACCTGGACGACCATCAAGACCGGACAATAAACGCTGTTATCGGCGACACGCGAGAGGCGCCCCGGCAACGGGGCGCCTTTTCGTTAAGGCTGCTTTTGAAGGCCGAGTCAAATAGCCGAAACGGTGAAACAGTTGACAATCTTGTTACGGGAAGGCTGAGATACCCGGCATTCCAGGCCACGACAAATGGCCGCATAAAGGGCGCCAGCACGAACTGGCATCCGATGGGAGGAGCAAACATGACGACCATAGGCCGTGACGAAGGCCGACCTTTGTATGGGCCTGTCGCCGTTGCCGGCGTCATCAAAATGTCTCCCGATACATCTGTTAATGAAAGATCGAGGCCAATGGGTCTTTTTTGATCGACGGCGGCGTGTGACCGCTTAGAATGCTTTCATCTCATTAAATTCAGCCCTCTTGTCAGGAATAATCATGGCGGCAGAAAAGCAGAGACCTCAGACCCCAAGCGCTCCTTGGACAGATCCGCAGGCGCAGCCCTATATCCGGATCGAGCATGTGACGAAGAAATTCGGCGAGTTCGTTGCGGTCAATGATGTCTCTCTGAATATCTATCGCGGCGAATTGTTCTCGCTTCTGGGCGGGTCCGGTTGCGGCAAGACCACCTTGCTGCGCATGCTGGCAGGCTTCGAAGCGCCGACCTCGGGCAAGATCTATATCGACGGCGTCGATATGGCGGATATTCCGCCTTACGAACGGCCGACCAATATGATGTTCCAATCATATGCCTTGTTCCCGCATATGACGGTCGAGCAGAACGTGGCCTTCGGGTTGAAGCAGGACGGCGTCAAGGACCCGGAACTGAAGGAGCGTGTCGGCGCGATCCTGGAATTGGTGAAGCTCACTCAATTCGCCAAACGTAAGCCCCATCAGCTGTCCGGCGGACAGCGCCAGCGCGTCGCCCTTGCCCGCTCTCTCGTCAAGCAGCCGAAGCTCCTGCTGCTCGACGAGCCCCTGGGCGCCCTCGACAAGAAGCTGCGGGAAGCGACCCAGTTCGAGCTGATGAACATTCAGGATCGCCTCGGCATCACCTTCATTGTCGTGACCCATGACCAGGAAGAGGCGATGACCCTCTCCAGCCGCATCGGTGTCATGGACGCCGGTGAGATCGTGCAGATCGGTACACCGCAGGAAATCTACGAATATCCCCATAACAAGATGGTGGCTGATTTCATCGGTTCGGTGAACCTGTTCGAGGGACAGATCGTCGAGGATGAATCAGATCACGTGCTGATCAATTCCGCAGAAGCCGGCGGCGACATTTATATCGATCACGGCATTTCCAGTGCCCCCGGCGCCAAGGTCTGGGTCGCTATCCGGCCGGAGAAGATGCATATCAGCAAGGAAGATGCTCAGCATGCCGTGAACTGCCTGAAGGGCACCGTCAAGGGCATCGCCTATATGGGTAATCTCTCGATCTATCTCATTCAACTCGACAGTGGCAAACAGGTGAAGGTGACGCAGCCGAACCAGGTTCGTGCTGCCGAGAATGCGATCGATTGGGACGACCGGGTGACCATAACGTTCCATCCCAACAGCCCCATCGCCTTGTTGAGCTGATATCATGACGGCGAACAACATTTCGACCCTGCCCGGTAGCAACCCGCCGCCTGGCAAAGTCGCGCGCGTGATGCCCTGGGCGGACAGGCTCACGCGGATGATGGTCGCGATCGGCATCGCACCGCGCTGGGCCGTGATCATTGTTCCTTATCTCTGGCTGACGCTGTTCTTCCTGGTGCCGTTCCTGATCGTGCTCAAGATCAGTTTCGCCTATTCGACGATCGCCCAGCCACCATATACCCACTATACCCAGGACGGGACGCTGAGCCTCAATATCAGCGAGAGCTACGGCCGCCTCATCAGCGACTGGCTCTATATCGGCTCCTATCTCAATGCCATCCGCATGGCGGGAATTTCGACCATTCTTTGCCTGTTACTCGGCTATCCGATGGCCTATGGCATGGCGCGCGCCAAGCCTTCGACGCGCAACATCCTGCTCATGCTGGTCATCCTGCCGTTCTGGACCTCCTTCCTGATCCGTGTCTATGCCTGGATCGGCCTGCTGAAGAATAACGGTGTCATCAACAATATCCTGATGGCGCTGCACATCACCGACGCCCCGATTGCGATGATGAATACCGATTTTGCCGTCTATGTCGGCATTCTCTATTCCTATCTCCCCTTCATGATCCTGCCGCTCTACGCCAATCTCGAGAAGATGGATATCTCCTTGCTGGAGGCGGCCGCCGATCTCGGCTGCAAGCCCCTCAAGGCGTTCTTCGTCATCACGGTACGGCTCTCCATTCCGGGTATTGTTGCCGGGGCGATGCTGGTCTTCATTCCGGCGGTCGGCGAATACGTCATCCCTGAACTGCTCGGCGGTCCTAATACGCAGATGATCGGGCGGACCCTCTATAACGAATTCTTCCTCAATCGCGACTGGCCGACGGCATCCGCCATCGCCATTGCCATTCTGGTCCTGCTGGTCGGGCCGCTGATGATCTTCCAGCGCTATCAGGACCGGCAGATGGAAGGGGGCGAATAGTCATGCAGCGGCAATCCTGGTTCATCCTTCTTATGCTGGCGCTCGGCTTTATCTTCCTCTATGCGCCGATCGTGTCGCTGGTGATTTTCTCCTTCAACGACAGCAAGCTTGTCACCGTTTGGGGCGGTTTTTCGACCAAATGGTATGGGTTGCTGGTTCAGGACCAGCAGGTATTGAATGCGGCCGGCTTCAGCATCAAGATCGGCGCCATCAGCGCTACCTTGGCAACCATCCTCGGCGTCATGGCCGGCTATATATTGGTCCGGTTCCACAAATTCCATGGCCGCACGGCGTTCAGCGGCATGGTGACGGCGCCCCTGGTCATGCCGGAAGTCATTACCGGCATCTCGCTGCTGCTGCTCTTCGTTTCCTTCGATGAATTGCTGAAAGTCTGGTTTGGCACGACATTGGGGCGCGGCCAGCTGACCGTCATCATTGCCCATGTCACCTTCACCATGTCCTATTCCGCGGTGGTGATGCGGTCGCGTTTCCTCAGTCTCGACCAGTCGCTGGAAGAGGCTGCCATGGATCTCGGCGCCCGACCGACCAAGGTGTTCTTCGTCATCACCCTGCCGATCGTCGCGCCGGCCATCGTCAGCAGCTGGCTGCTCTGCTTCACCATCTCGCTCGATGATCTGGTGATCACCTCGTTCACCAACGGCCCCGGTACCACGACCCTGCCGCAGGTGATCTTCTCCAAGGTCCGCCTGGGTCTCGATCCCAAGGTCAATGCCCTGGCCACCATTATCATCGGCATCGTCGCCTGCGGTGTGGTGATCTCCAGCATCTGGATGCGACACAAGGAACGCCAGCGCCAGCTCGACGAGCAAATGGCGCTGCGCGCGGCTGCTCAGGCGCATTGAGGAGCTGAAATCCGACTTAACGCCGGTAAAAAAGGGGAGCCTAACGGCTCCCCTTTTGGTTTCTGCCAAGTCAGCGGCAAGAGATCAGCCGATATGGATCCAGGTCGCCTTCAGCTCGGTATACTTCTCCAGCGCATGCAGCGACTTGTCGCGGCCGAAGCCGGATTGCTTGAAGCCACCGAAGGGCGAGGAGATGTGTCCGTTGTCGAAGCAATTGACCCAGACCACGCCGGCGCGCAGCGCATTGGCGGTCTTGAACGCCTTATTGATATCCCGGGTCCAGACGGCGGCGGCAAGGCCATAGATGGTATCGTTGCCGATCTTGATGGCGTCCTCGTAATCCTTGAAGGTCAAGGTCGAGAGTACCGGACCGAAGATCTCTTCCTGGGCGATCTTCATCTGGTTGTCGACGCCGTCAAACAGCGTCGGTTCGATGTAGTAGCCGCCGGTTTCGCTGCGCACGCGGTTGCCGCCGAAGCGCAGATTGGCCCCTTCCTTCTTGCCGGCATCGATATAGCCGAGCACGCGGCTCATCTGCGATTCATCGACCATGGCGCCCATCTTGGTCTTCGGATCGAGCGGATCGCCCGGCTGCAGCTTCTGGCTGACGGCCTTTATGCGTTCCAGGACTTCGTCCTTGATCGATTCCTCGACGATCAGGCGCGAACCGGCATTGCAGACCTCGCCCTGGTTGAAGAAGATGCCCCAGGCCGCGGCGGTCGCGGCGGCATCGAGATCCGGGCAATCGGCCATGATG
>DATLIX010000159.1:0-87215 GCA_035539215.1 Dongiaceae bacterium
TTCGACCGCCTTCCTGACGCAGTATCTCGCCTCGCGCGGCGGCCTCGGCAATGGCGACTACACGTTGCTGCCGGTCGGTGCGGGCAATACCTTCATCGCCGCCATGAAGCAGGACCAGATCGCCGCCGGCATGACGACGGAGCCCACCATCGGCACCCTGCTGAAGCAGGGCACCGCGCAGGTGCTGATCGACATGCGCACACCGGACAAGACCAAGGAAGCCCTCGGCGGGCCATATCCGGCCGCGTCCTTCTATGTGCAGAGCGATTGGCTCGCCAGCCACAAGGACGAGGCGCAGAAGCTCGCCAATGCCTTCGTCAAGACCATGCATTACATCGCCAGCCACAGCGCCGAGGACATCGCCGCGAAGATGCCGAAGGACTATTATGCCGGCGACAAGGAGGTCTATGTGAAGGGCCTCGCCGAAGGCAAGGCACAGTTCACCCCGGACGGACGCATGCCGGACCAAGGTCCGGAGACCGTGCTGAAGGTGCTCTCCAGCTTCAGCAAGAACGTCCAGGGCAAGCAGATCGATCTCTCCAAGACCTTTACGACGGAATATGTCGACGCCGCCGCGAAGGTCGTGGGATCGGCGCAGTAAAAATATCAACGACGCCTTCGCCTATATTCCCTCTCCCCGCCGGGGAGAGGGACAGGGTGAGGGGCAATGCGGCGCAAGACATCTCCTTTGATGCTCCTGCACGCATCTCGAGCCTTGCGCTCCGTCGATCACCAACCTCGACAGTCCCATCCGTATCAACCAAAGCCCCCTCGCCCTAACCCTCTCCCCTAAGGGACAAGGGAATTGAAGCAAGAGCGGGAGAAAGAGGCAGCTAACATGGCCGCAGCTTCATCTACCACCTCACCCGCCATCGAGCTGATCGATGTCACGCGGCGCTTCGTGACGCCGAGCGGCGCCATGCTGACCGCCTTGCGTGATTTCAACATGTCGGTGGCGCAGGGCGAGTTCGCCTGCGTGGTCGGACCGACCGGCTGCGGCAAATCGACGACGCTGAACCTCGTCACCGGCCTTGCCCCGGCCAGCGCCGGCCAGGTGCGTGTCATGGGCCAGCCCGTCAACGGCGTCAGCCGCGATATCGGCTTCGTCTTCCAGACCGACGCCCTCTTCCCCTGGCGCAACGTCATCGACAATGTTGCCGCCGGGCCGCTGTTCCGCGGCATGGCGAAGAAGCAGGCCTATGCCCGCGCCCGCGACTGGCTGGCGCGTGTCGGCCTCGCCAAATTCGAAGGCCATTACCCGCACCAGCTCTCGGGCGGCATGAGGAAGCGCGTGGCGCTGGCCCAGACCTTCATCAACGAACCGAAGATCCTGCTGATGGACGAGCCTTTCAGCGCCCTTGACGTGCAGACCCGCTCCGCCATGCAGGACGAATTGCTGGAATTGTGGTCGGGCACCGGCGCCTCGGTGGTCTTCGTCACGCATGATCTCGAGGAAGCCGTGGCATTGGCCGACAAGGTCTATGTGCTGACGGCGGGTCCGGCGACGGTGAAGACCGTGCATGACATCAGGCTGCCGCGGCCGCGCGTCATGTCGGAGATCCGCTACGAAGCCGATTTCATCGAAGCCTGCAAGCGGATCTGGGACGATCTGCGCGAGGAAGTGCAGCTCGGCCAGCAGCAGATGCTGCGGGCAAGCTGAGCCAGCGCGACCGGAGGAGAGATATCCATGGCTACCACCCTGTCCAACGCAACCGCCGCCACCACGAGCGATCCCCGGATCGGCACCAGCGCCGCCGAGGTCGAGGCGCGCACCCGCCGCGCCCGGCATCGCCGCCACGTGCTGGTGATCACCCTGCGCATCGCCTTGCTGGTCGTCTTCCTGGCGCTTTGGGAGCTGACCACGCGGCTCGGCTGGATCGATCCCTTCTTCTTCGCCATGCCCTCGGGCATCGCCGATCAGATCTGGGTCTGGATCACCGAAGGCACCTCGCAGGGACCGCTCTGGGAGCAGATCGTCGTCACCCTGGAAGAAACATTGCTCGGCTTCCTGATCGGCGCGGTCGGCGGTGTCATCGCCGGCGTCATCCTCGGCCGCAACCGGCTGCTGGCCGATATCTTCAGCATCTATATCAAGATCGCCAATTCGGTGCCGCGCGTGGTGCTGGGCTCGGTCTTCATCATCGCCCTTGGCCTCGGCATGGCCTCGAAAGTGGCGCTGGCGGTCGTCATGGTTTTCTTCGTCGTCTTCGCCAACGCCTTCCAGGGTGTGCGCGAGGCTGACCGCGCCATGATCGCCAATGCCCAGATCCTCGGCGCCTCGCCGATGCAGATCACCCGCCATGTGGTGCTGCCCTCGGCGATGAGCTGGATCCTGGCCAGCCTCCATGTCAGCTTCGGCTTTGCCCTGGTCGGCGCCGTGGTCGGCGAATTCCTCGGCGCCAAGAAGGGCATGGGCCTCTTGATCTCGACCGCCCAGGGCGCTTTCAACGCCAATGGCGTCTTCGCCGCCATGATCATTCTCGCCGCTCTGGCGCTGGTGGTCGAATTCATCATCACCCGGATCGAGAACCGCCTGGTGAAGTGGCGCCCGCAGCCGCTGAACGAGACGCATTGACCTTACCGCAAGGGTAACCCCCGCACCCTCTCTGGCGACGGAGAGGGTGTTTTGCATGGAAGATCGCCATACGGGTATTTCCCGGGCCTCGCGCACGCCTTGCTAGTCTGCTAATATAGCAGCAGTGGATAGACCGCCTATCCGCGGCGCAGCGCACGGCCGTGACCGGACCCAAGTGGCAGTGGCTGCGACGCAGCCCAGCCGTCCGTCGACCGATCCCGGCAAAACCGCCTGACAAAGATGTATCATGATCGTCGTTCGGTCAGCGGGACGACGAGGCCGGAACCATTCCGACGATACATGCTGGGGTGAACGGTGCCGCCTGCGCCGCGCCCGACAACATGATGGAGATAGTCCATGTCGCACCGCAGATACGTCTACCGAACGTTCTATGCGCTTGGCATCGCCTCATCGCTGATCGCCTGCGCGCAACAAATGGACCGTCCGCAGCCCGCCGCCGTCTCCGGGCCCCCGGTCATGGTGGTGCAGGCCGCCGCAGGCAGAATACTGACAACGCCGTCAGGCATGGCGGTTTACACCTTCGACAAGGATACCCTCGGCACATCCAACTGTTATGACGCCTGTGCTCTTTATTGGTCTCCCGTTCTCGCCCGCGGCGGCGAACAGCCCACAGGCAACCTCAGCGTGAAGGCGCGCAAGGACGGCACGATCCAATGGGCGCAACGCGGCATGCCCCTCTACACCTTTGCCCAGGACAAACGTCCAGGCGACATGAAAGGCGACAATTATGAGAGCACCTGGCATGTCGCCCGTTGATCTCTGGAGATGACACGGGAGATGACACGGGCGAGGTTTCATCGGAAGGGGTCGGTCTCGTGATGGCAAATCTGTTTGCAGAGACGAGAGCGGACCAGCCAAGCGATCTGGATCGGCCGGCCGAGGACATGCCGCTGCCGACCGATATTCGGACGCTCCTGTTGCTGGGCATCTTCATTTTGCTGATGCTCTATACCCTCTACATCGCCCGCGACGTGCTGGTGCCGATCCTGATTGCCTTCATTCTCAATCTGCTGCTGCAACCCGCCATGCGCATTTGCACCCGCTTTCGCTTGCCCCGGCCGATTGCGGCTCTTCTTATCATCTTCGTCGTGTTCAGCGTCCTTGGCGGGATCAGCGTCAGCATCTCGTCGCCCGCATCGGAATGGATAGCCAAGGTTCCAGAAAGCCTGACGCGACTGGAGCAGCGCCTCTACGTTTTGAAAGCGCCGCTCGAGCAGCTGCAAGACGCCACCAAGCGGGTGGAAAATCTGGCGCAGGGCCCGCAAAAGGACATGACCGTCTCCGTCAAAGGCCCGCCGCTCAGCAGCCTGCTGCTGCTGGACACACAAAGCTTCCTCGCCGGCCTGGCTGTCACCATCGTTCTGCTGTTCTTCCTGCTTTCCGCCGGAGACCTGTTTCTGCGGCGCCTGGTTGAGGTCCTGCCCAAGCTCAGCAACAAGAAACGGCTCGTCGATATATCGCAGGAAATCGCCCGCAACATTGCGGGCTACCTTCTGACCATTACGGCGATGAACGCCACGGTCGGCGTGCTGACCGGTTTGGCCGCCTATCTGTTCGGCCTTGATGCGCCCATTCTCTGGGGCGTCGTTGCTTTCCTGCTGAACTACCTGCCGATTTTCGGACCACTGCTGGGATGCGGTATGCTGTTGCTGGTTGGCGTGGTCACCTTCGATACGTTCTGGCAAGCTTCGCTGCCGGCCGCGAGCTACCTGGTCATTCACATCATCGAAGGCGAGACAATCACGCCCATGATGCTGGCCCGGCGTTTCATCCTCAATCCTGTCCTGGTGATCATCTCGATCGTCTTCTGGTATTGGATGTGGGGTGTCCCCGGCGCATTCCTGGCGGTTCCGATGCTGGCGACCGTCAAGATTATCTGTGACCGCGTCCGTCCGCTCGCTGCCTTCGGGCATTTCCTGGGCGCTACCGCCCGCAGTTGAGCAGAGATATCGGCGCTCCTGGCTTAACCTCGCACCGTGTCATCGGTGACCTGGCTTGCCCTCTGATCCCGGATCACACGAAGAAGTGTCAGCCTGGCCTCAATATACTGCCGAATACCGTCGAATACTGCCGATTGCGCCTTGCAAGCGGGAAACGATCTCTCATGTGAGTCTAGCAGCGCCTTTCTGCTGCAGTCCCGGAAGGAACCCAGATGTCCCAGGTCAATCAACCCGGCAAAGCGGCCGCCAATGGTAATCAGAGCAACGGCAAGGCAAAGAATGCCGGTTCGAGCGGCGGCAAGCCGGCCGACCCGCTGCCCAAGCCGAAGGCGACCACCCTGCCGATGAAGAAGTAGACCGCCCAAAAAGGGAGAGCGGCGCTCTCCCTTTTGCGTTGCGCGTATCTTCGAAGACCTGCAGCCAGTCGTGACACGGAGGATATCTTGGCCAAATCCACGCAAAGCCGCAACCTCGGCCGATTGCGGAAGACCGCAATCAAATCTGCAATCGCCCTGCGCAAAGGGCAGGAAAGCGCGGAGGCATCGCTCCAGGTCATCCGTAAGCGGACGGAGCTCGGCATCGCCGCCCAGGTCAACCCTGCGACCGCGGATCATGCCGAATTCAGCAGAATGGCGCCCGAGAAGGTCAGTGCACTCTTATCTACCAGCATGATCTTCAGCGAGAAATCGGCGCAGCTGTGTTATCAGATATGGCGCCATGTCACGCAAGAAATGACGCGAGCGACACGCCATACGCAGGCAATGATGGCGATGACCGATCCAGCTGCCGCGATAACGGCCCAGACGTCTTATATCGTCGAGGCGGCGGAGCGCATGTTCAACGTCTCTCTGTTCCTGACCAGCGCCGGGGCAACCTTGGTCGAAGCCTCCGGCTCGCCATCGCATCGCATCGTCATGGCAAATGCCAGGCGGCTGGGGTGACCTTGCCGGTGGCACCTTGATTGACATCGGAACGACGCCCCCGAGATGGTAGATCGTTCCGTCGCGTTCATTGGATCATCGCCTCGCGGATACTCGCGTAGGCCAAAACCAGTCAGTCGCATGACCTATGCGGCGAATCTTTCCAGCCGGTAAGGCGTCAAGAGCGGCTCTTCCAATTTACCAAGTATCGCCCCGGCAACGCTTGCGCCGATCACCGGCGCCAGGGTGATGCCGGAATGGGTGACGGCGACACTGAGCCCGTCGATGCCGGGCGCGCGGCCGACGGCCGGAAAGCCATCGGCCGGCGTCGGGCGATAACCCAGCGTGAAATGATCGAGCCCGAAACGGCGATGCGGCGTGAAGAAGTCGCCCATCGCGGCAACCAGCTCCCTGGCTGCCGCCTCGGCTACGGCGGGGGTGGCGTCTTCCGGCAGGTCGCCGCCACCGAAATCAGCCCCCGCGATCAGCCGCTCGTCCGGCTGCTGGCGGATATGCATCTGCGGCGCCATCGCGAGGCCGTTGAGCAGCTTCGGCTGGGGATCGGTGACGACAAGCAGGCCCGGCGGCGCCGAAAGCGGCAGCTTGGCGCCGAGCGGGGCAAGCAGATCGGGCGTCGCCGTGCCGGCGGCGATGACGATCTCATCGGCAGCGATGCGGTCCTGATCGGTAACGATACCGATCGCGCGGCTGCCCTGCATCTCGATCGCCGCGACTTTGCCCCCGGTGACGATCTCGGCCCCCAGCGCCCGGGCTGCCGCCAGCAAAGCCTGCGCGGCGGCGACCGGTTCCACCGATCCCTCTTCCGGCACATGCACGGCGGCTTCCGGCGGCATCGCCAGTTGCGGCTCGATCCGCAGTACTTCGCCGCGCGTGACGGCGCGGATGTCATAGCCCCAGGCGCGATGCTGCGTGACGTATTGCTGTAGTTCCGCCGCCGGCGCGTCCCAGAGCAGACCACCGCACCAATTGACCGCAAGCCCCGGCAGCGTCCGCCCCAGTTCATGCCACAGCTTCATCGATTGATGGCGCAACCGGAAATAGGGTTCCGGATTGCCCCAGCTGGCATTGATCCAGGCCCAGGAATGCCGCGTGGCGATGCCGCCGCCCGTCTCCCCAGCCTCCACCACCGTCACCCGCGCCCCGCCGCGCTGCAGGTGATAGGCGATGGAGGCGCCGATGATGCCGGCGCCGACGACGATGACATTGGGATGGGCAGTCATGATGGTTCCTCTGGGGGACGGGACTTCTCTTCAAGTCTATTGGTCTTATCGATCACGCACGCGGATGTAAATTGTTGCGTCTTCTCTCTAGGCACTGACCGATCGAGAACCCGGTAAATCTAGTCGGGATGGAGAGCAGGACAGCTGAGGTTTGGCATTGTTGGCACCAGCCGCGAGAGATAAGATTCCTTAACCCATCATCTAGGATCGGCTTTGATGCGTTACGATCTCACGCAAATAGTATTGGTGAATGAATCGCGCGCCGAAGAGCGCGCAGGAGATGTCAGCCTGTTCATCGGAATGAAGATGGCCGCAAGCTCGTTGGAGGCTGTAGATGTGCGGAACAATGAATACAGAGCGTATTGTCTGGACGGGTCAAGATTAAAGCTGACAGAAGATGGCCTGCATGTGTCAATCGAATTGACGAACGGCGAGAGAAACGAGCAGCTCATCCGCAGCCTATTAGAACAGGCTGCCGCCTTTGTGATTGCTGCGCACTCCAAGCGCGGAAACCGGCATAAATTTCATTCCGTCGATCTCCCCAAACTATCTATAGACGAGCTAGTCGACATCGTTGGAGTGAAGAAATGGTGAGTCCGGCCTGACCACCACCACCGTCACCTGCGCCCCGCCACAGATGACAACGGATGCCCCCTCTCCCCAACCCTCCCCCGCGAGGGGGGAGGGAGCGCAACGCGTTGGCGGTTGCAATCGGCGCAAGTCAACCTCCTCCGTAAGCAGGCGTGATGCAGTGATACCCGGCGTCAGAAACCATCGCGCTCTGCTCCCTCCCCCCCTCGCGGGGGAGGGTTGGGGAGAGGGGGGCCTCGGAACTGTGCGTCGACGCTGATCATCGCCACAGCACAGCCCCTCACTGCCGCAACGCCAATCTCACCTCGACCACCAGCCCCGTCCCTTTTGCCGGGTCGCGCAGCGTGATGGAGCCGCCGGCGGCGTCGACCACTTCCTTGACAATGGCGAGGCCGAGGCCGCTGCCTTCGGTGGGATGTTCGGGCGTGGCGTTTTCCTGCCGGCGATAGAAGCGTTCGAAGACCTGTTCGCGCTCCGCCGGCGGAATGCCGGGACCGGTATCCTGGACGCGCAGCACGGCGTCCTCGCCATCCTGGTCGAGCACCACGCTGACGCTGCCGCCCGGCGGCGTGTAGCGCAGCGCGTTGTCGACCAGGTTGACCAGCATCTCCCGTAGCATGGTCTCATCGCCGCTGACGACCGGCGCCGCGACTTCATCGAGGCCGAGGTCGATACGGCGTTCGACCGCCAGGGCCGACAGCGATTCCAGCACCTGGCGCGCGAGAGCGGCGAGATCGACGGCATCGTGGCGCGGCCGCCTGCTGCCCGGTGAGGCGCGCGAGAGGGTCAGCAACTGCCCGGCCAAGTGCGCGAGGCGCCGGGTGCCGGTCTGGATCGCGCCCAGGGCCGTCGCCCGCTCGCCCGCCTCTTCCGCGCGCAGGGCGTAGGTCGCCTGCATGTTGAGCACGGTCAGGGGGGTGCGCAATTGATGCGCGGCATTGGCGATGAAGCGGCGCTGCGCCGCCATCTGTTTCTTCACCCGCTCCATGTGATGATTCATCGCCGCCACCAGTGGCCGCAGCTCACTCTGCACGCTTTCCAGCGCATAGGGCTCCAGCTGATCCGGCTCGCGGTCGCGCACCTCGTCGCGCAGCCGCATCAGCGGTCCCAGGCCGCGGGCAAGGCCGATGATGCCGAGGGCGCCCGCCGCCGCCAGCAGCAGCACCTGCTGGCCGAGGGCGTCGAGCCAGAGCCTGCGCACCGTGGCGCCATGGGCGAGCAGCGTCACGCCGACCATGACCCGTACCGCCGGCACCGCCGGGCTGCCGACCACGGCGTGATCGATCGCCACCAGATGCAACGGCTGGCCGCGATAACGGCCGGTATAGGGCGTGCCGCCGATCGCCGCGAAGCCGGCCGAGGCGGCACCGTTGGCGGCAGCGGATGGGGCCGAGGTCGCCGCCGGGGGCCGGTCCGCCGGCACGCCAGGCCGGCCGGGCGGCAACGGCAGATCGGCATAGCCGGCCAGCAGCCGGCCCTGCTCGGCGCTGTCCGCGGCCGTCTCCACCCGGTAATAGACCCGGTCGCCATAGCCGGTATCGAACATCTCCAGCGCGACCGGCGGGATCAGCGCCTCGACCACGTTATTGTTGACCTGGGTCTGTTCGGCGATGGCGGTGGCGGAGGCCAGCAGCATGCGATCGGTGATGAGATCCGCCATATCGAGCGCCGAGCGGTAGGTGGTCCAGATATTGACCGCCACCACCACCGCCAAGGGCAAGGTCAGCCAGACCAGCAGTTCCAGCCGCAGGCTGCGCAGTCGTTTCACGGCGCGCCTCCCATCAGGCCGCGCCTTCAGCCGGCGGCATCGTCATGCGACAGCAGATAGCCGAGGCCGCGCAGGGTGGCAATGCGGACATTGCTACCTTCCAGCTTCTTGCGCAGGCGATAGACATAGATCTCGATGGCGCTGGGATCGGTCTCGTCGTCGAAATCGAAAATCGCCTCGGAGAGCTTCTGCTTGCTGACGGTCTGGCCGGACTTGAACAGCAACTGCTCCAGCACCGCATGCTCGCGCGGCGTCAACGCCAGCACCTCGCCCTTGAGATGGAACTGCCGTGCCTTGGCGTCGAAACTGAGATCGCCGAGGCGCACTTCCGGCGAGCTGCGATCGGCGGCGCGGCGCAGCTGCACGCGAATGCGCGCCTCCAGCTCCGCCATCTCGAAAGGCTTGGCGAGATAATCGTCGGCCCCGGCATCGAGCCCGGCGACGCGGCCGTCGAGGCTGGCATTGGCGGTCAGGATGATCACGGGTACATTGACGCCGCGCCCGCGCAGGCGCTTCAGCACCTGCATGCCGCCCATATTGGGCAGCGAGAGATCGAGGATGACGAGCGCATATTCCTGCACGCTGAGCAGATGGTCGGCATCTTCGCCATCGGCGACGCAATCGACGGTATAGCCGTTCTGCCGCAGCAGCCGGCCGAGCCAGTCGGAGAGCTGGGGATTATCCTCGACCAGCAGCAGCCGCATCGCCGGCCTCCGTCTGCGCGCCTGCTAGACCGCCGCGATGCTCAGCGCAGCACATGCGGCAGAAGGCCGGTCAAGCCGATAAAGATCAGATAAAGCGCCACGATGATATTAAGCAGCCGCGGCATGACGAGGATGAGAATGCCGGCCAGCAGGGCGACGATCGGCTGAATAGCGATGATGCTTAGGGTCATGTTCCGGTAACCTCATGTTCGATAAAGATTCTGATGGCTGCCGATGCGACGTTTGAGGCAATCTCGACCCGTCACGAGGCGACTCGCAGCAGTTCCGATTTATACCGGAAGGGGCGACAAAAAGCATAGGTGTGGCGCCGGTGGTTAGGCGCGTTGTTTTCCGCCTGCCGGCAACACGCTCCGCTCGCTTTGATCGATATCAAGGCCGCCTTGACGGCAGAACGTTAATTTTGTCCGATCCCGGCTTCGGCCGGGTTCCGTGCGGCATCCGTCGCACGCGGCCCAGCTTCCAGTCGAGAGGAATAGAATGCGCGGCAGCCGGCTCCTGATCGTGGCTCTCCTTCTTGCCGGTCTTGTCCTGGCGGCGGGTTGGCGTTATGGCGGCTGGTTCCAGGGCGGCGACGGCCAGCTTACCCTCTATGGCAATGTCGATATCCGCCAGGTCGATCTTGCTTTCGACGCCGAAGGCCGGTTGCAGAAGATGAACGTCCAGGAAGGCGATCATGTCGCGGCAGGCCAGGAACTCGGCACCCTCGACGCCACCACCTATCAAAGCCTCTATGACCTCTCGGTCGCCCGCGCCGAGGCGCAGCGCCAGGCTGTCATCAAGCTGAAGGCCGGCAGCCGGCCGGAGGAGATCGCCCGCGACAAGGCCAATGTCACCGCCTATGAGGCGGTGCTTTTCAACGCCCAGCGCACTATGGACCGGCGCCAGACGCTGCTCGGCCAGGGCTTCGCCGCCCAGCAGCAATATGAAGAGGCGCAGGCGACCGCGCGCCAGACCCAGAGCCTGCTGGATGCGGCGCGCCAGACCCTGCGCCTGTCGGAAATCGGTCCGCGCGTCGAGGATATCGCCGCGGCCGAGGCGCAGTTACGCGCCGCCGAGGCCAGTACCGCCATCGCCAAGGACCGGCTGGACCATTGCCGCCTGGTGGCGCCGAGCGACGGCATCATCCTGTCCCGCAATGTCGAGCCCGGCGCCGTCATCCTGCCGACCACCGCCGCCTATACGCTGGCGCTGACCAGCGAGATCTGGATCCGGAGCTTCCTGCCGGAAACCGCCCTCACCCATGTGCAGCCGGGTGATGTCTTCATCATCACCGTCGACGGCGCGCCGCACAAACAATACCGCGCCAAGGTAGGTTTCATCTCGCCCACCGCCGAATTCACCCCGAAGACCGTGGAGACGCCGGAGCTGCGCACGCAGCTTGTCTATCGCATCCGCCTGAAGGTGCAGGGCGACGCGCCGGACCTGCGCCAGGGCATGCCCGTCACCCTCCGCCCGGAAAAGCCGGTGCCGGTCGGCTGAGCCGGCACGGCAGGCAATACCCATGGCGATCGGTCCCAGCCCGGCAGCAACCGGCTCCGCAGCAACGCATGGCGCGGGGCTCGCCACGCCGGCGATCACGATTCGCGATCTCTGCAAGACCTTCCCGCGCGGCCGCGAGCGGGTGACGGCGCTCGATCATCTCAGCGTCGAGGTCGCCGCCGGCGGCATCACCGGCCTGGTCGGGCCCGACGGCGCCGGCAAGACCACCCTGCTGCGGCTGATCGCCGGGCTGATGACGCCCGATAGCGGCAGCATCCGGATGCTCGACCATGAGGTTCCCGCCGAAATGGACGAGATCCGCGCCCAGGTCGGCTACATGCCGCAACGTTTCGGTCTTTACGAAGATCTCACCGTGACGGAGAACCTCACCCTCTTCGGCGCCCTGCACGATCTGCCGGCTGAACAATACGCGCAACGTCAGGCGGAGCTGCTGCGCTTCACCGGGCTCGCCGATTTCACCGCCCGCCTCGCCGGCAACCTGTCCGGCGGCATGAAACAGAAGCTCGGCCTCGCCTGCGCCCTGCTGGCTCAGCCGCGCGTCCTGCTGCTCGACGAGCCATCGGTCGGCGTCGACCCGATCTCGCGCCGCGAATTATGGCACCTGGTCAAGGATCTGGCGGGGGCCGGCACCACCGTCATCTGGAGCACCGCCTATCTCGACGAGGCGGAGAAATGCGACGCCGTGATCGTGCTGCAGGAGGGCAAGCTGCTGGCCGACGGCGCACCCGCCGCCTTGGTCAAGGCGGCGGGAACCACGGCCCTGCTGCTGCCGGTCGCTGCCGACGAGCGTCGCCGGCGCCAGCGCCAGCTGCTGGCCTATCCCGCCGTGCATGACGCAACGCTGCTCGGCAGCCATCTGCGCATCGTCTGCCGCGACGGTGATGCCGGCGGCGGCCTGTCGCAGCAGGAACTGGCGGGCGCCCAGCCGGCACCGGCGCGGCTGGAAGATGCCGTGGTGACGGTGCTGCGCGAACGCATGTCGAGCCCGCACGGCAATCAGCAGGCGGCCGCGGCGCCGGTTGCCGCCCTCAATCACGCCATCCTCGCCAAGCCTGCGGGCATCGCGCCTGGCGCAACTGGCAATGGCAAAACGGGCAACGGCGAAAAGGATAATGGCGAAACGGTGATCGTGGTCGATCACCTGTCGCGCCGCTTCGGTTCCTTCACGGCAGTCGACGATGTCAGCTTCAGCGTCCGGCGCGGCGAGGTCTTCGGCCTGCTCGGCCCCAACGGCGCCGGC
This sequence comes from Dongiaceae bacterium, assembly GCA_035539215.1. GTDB lineage: Bacteria > Pseudomonadota > Alphaproteobacteria > Dongiales > Dongiaceae > Dongia_B. Next base: position 12,522 of record DATLIX010000159.1, read on the forward strand.
AAATCCACGACCTTTCGCATTCTCTGCGGCCTGCTGCCCGCCACCAGCGGCAGCGCCACCGTCGCCGGCATCGATCTTGGCCGGGCGCGGGCCGATGCCCGCCAGCGCATCGGCTATATGGCGCAGCGCTTCTCGCTCTATGGCGATCTCAGCTGCCGCGAAAATCTGCGCTTCATGGCCGGCGCCTATGGGCTCGACCGCCGCCGCTTCGCCCGCCGGCTGGATTGGGCGGTCGCCGCCTTCGACCTTGCCGAGATCCTGGATGCCGTCTGCAGCACCTTGTCTCTCGGCCACAAGCAGCGCCTGTCGCTGGCCGCCGCCGTCCTGCACGAGCCGGACCTGCTGTTCCTCGACGAGCCCACTTCCGGTGTCGATCCGCTGGCCCGGCGCGATTTCTGGCTGCGCATCGGCCTCTTCGTCGAAAGCGGCATGACCGTTCTCGTCACCTCGCATTTCATGGACGAGGCGGAGAATTGCGACCGCATCGCCATCGTCAATCGCGGCCGGCTGCTGGCGCTCGACACGCCGGGCAAGCTGCGCGCCGACTGCGTCACCCCCGAACAGCCGGACCCGTCGCTGGATGATGCCTTCGTGACGATCGTTCAGCGCTCCGAACCAGGCGGCAGCCCGGAGTTGCAAGCATGAACCGCATCCTGCGCCTGCGCCGGCTGCTGGCCCTGCTGCGCAAGGAATTCGTGCAGATCCTGCGCGACCCCTCCGCCATCATGATCGCCTTCGTGATGCCGGTCGCCCTGCTGCTGCTGAACGGCTACGGCCTCTCGCTCGATGCCAAGAACGTTGCCTTCGGTGTCGTCATGGAGGCGCAGACGCCGCGCACGATCAGCCTCTACCGCGCCTTTGTCGACACGCCCTACCTGGCCTCACGGCCCTATCGCACGGCCGATGCCGCCGAGACGGCGCTGCTCGACCGCGAGATCAAAGGCTATATCGTGGTGCGGGCCGATACGGTGCGCAATCTCTCCGACCAGCTGAAGCCGCAGCCTTATCTCATCGTCGTCGACGGCGTCGACGCCAACACCGCCCGCATCGTCGAAGGCTATGCCGCCGGCGTGCTCGGCGGCTGGTATCAGCGCGAGGCGACCAATGGCAGCCTCAGCAGCATCGCGCCGGGCGTCGTGCTGGAACATCGCTACTGGTTCAACCCGGAACTGCGCAGCACCTCCTTCATCGTGCCCGGCCTGATCGCGGTCGTCATGACCCTGGTCGGCGCCCTGCTGACGGCAATGATCGTCGCCCGGGAATGGGAGCGCGGCACCATGGAAACCCTGATGGCCTCCCCCGCCAGCGTGCTGGAGGTCATGCTCTCCAAGCTGCTGTCGAATTTCGTGCTCGGCATGATGGCCATGGCGGTCTCCGTCATCCTCGGGCTGGTTCTGTTCCAGGTACCGTTCCGCGGTTCCTTCCTGATGCTCGCTTTGGTCAGCGCGCTGTTCCTGATCAGCGCCCTGGCCCTGGGATTGCTGATCTCCACCGTCGCCCGCAACCAGTTCGTGGCGGCGCAGATCACCTTCATCACGACCTATATGCCGGCGCTGATGCTGTCCGGCCTGCTGTTCGACATCGCCAGCATGCCGCAATGGATCCAGGACCTGACGCATATCGTCGCCGCGCGCTACTTCGTCGCCTGCCTGCAGACCCTGTTCCTGGCCGGCGATATCAGCGCCGTGTTGCTGCCCAACGCGATCATCCTGTTCGGCTTCGCCATCGCCTTTTCCCTGATCACCCTGCGGCGCATGACGCGCAACCTGGAGGGCTGAATGTTCGGCCGCATCTATGCTCTCGTCGTCAAGGAAATGCTGCTGCTGTGGAAGGACCGGCGGATGCGTTTCGTCATCCTGCTGCCGCCGCTGATCCAGGTGCTGATCTTCGCTTTCGCCGCCACGTTCGAGGTGAAGCATGTCCCCTTCGCGGTGTGGAACGAGGACGGGGCCGCGGCGTCGCGCGAACTGGTGCGGCGCTTCACCGACAGCAACGCCTTCGCCCTGGTCGGCAATCTCGACAACCCGCAGGAGGTGACCGACTGGATCGACAGCCAGAAGGCCGGCGCGGTGCTGCATATCGATCCGCGCTTCAACGCCGACCTGGCCACCGGCCGGCCGGCCAGGGTGCAGATGATCATCGATGGCCGGCGTTCGAACGTGGCGCTGATCGTGCAGAACTATGCCGCCACCATCATCGAGACCTATAACCGCGAGCGCCTCGGCACCGCCGGAGCGCTGCTGCAAGCCGGACCGCAGGTGGAGGTGCGCGCCTGGTTCAATCCCAATCTCGACAGCCAGTGGTATATCCTGCCGGCGCTCAACGCCCTCGTCGTCATGGTGATGGCGATGATGATCACCGCCCTCTCGGTCGCCCGCGAGCGGGAGCTTGGCACCTTCGATCAGCTGCTGGTGACGCCGCTGCGACCCTTCGAGATCCTGGTCGGCAAGGTGACGCCGTCGCTGATCATCGCCGTGGGCGAGGCCTTCGGCATCCTTGCCGTCGCCGTTTTCGCCTTCGGGTTGCCGTTTCGCGGCTCGCTGCTCTGGTTCGGCATCAGCTTCATCGTCTTCCTGCTCTCGGCGATCGGTATCGGCCTGGCCATATCCTCGATCGCGCAGACGCAGCAGCAGGCGATTCTCGGCGTCTTCATTTTCCTGGCGCCGGCCATCATCCTCTCCGGCATGGCGACGCCGATCGATAACATGCCCGACTGGTGCCAGACCCTGTCGCTGATCAATCCGATCCGCTACATGATCGACCTCATCCGCAGCCTCTACCTGCGCGGCCCCACGATACCGCTGATGTTGGATCAGCTTTGGCCGATGATGCTGATCGGCGTCATCACGCTGAGCGCCGCCACCTTGCTGTTCCGCCGTCGTCTCGGCTGAGCTGTCGCCTCGCTGAGCTGTCGCCTGCTGAAAAGCTCCGCCAACTCACGACAACTTGATGGGGTTCTTCCGGCGGGGCGAAGCGGAACCATGAGGGTGACGGCCGGTTCCTTCTGCAGGCGCGCCCATCCGGAATGCGCCGCTACCTTCAAGGAGACCGACATGAACAACGATCGTATCGAAGGCAACTGGAAGCAGTTCAAGGGCAAGATCAAGGAGCAATGGGGCAAGCTGACCGATGACGACATGAAGGTCATCGAAGGCAACCGCGACCAGCTCCTCGGCCGGGTACAGGAGCGCTATGGCGTTGCCCGCGACGAAGCGGAGAAGCAGGTCGAACGGTTCCGTTCGAGCAATCGCGATCTGTTCAGCTAAGGTCCGACGGCTGGATAAGGTCCGACGGCTGGAACAGCGAGTCTGATCATCCAGTCAGGTTATGGAATGGGAAGCGGCCGCATGCGGCCGCTTCCTGTTTTGCAATCAACGCAAATGCCTCATGTTTTCGCGATATCGGCCGCGACAACAGCAGAATGCGCCAACATCGACCTGCAGGCACCGCGACCCCCGCTCGCTTTGCGTCCTGTCTCAGTGGGATAGAGTGCGATTATCGTCGTATGCGCACGCCGGGTCGCCTCGCACGGTGTTGTTGCGCCGCAGCAGGATCACAAAATAGTGTTGCCGGAGCTATATCTCATAATGTTAGCCACAGCCAAAAACACTGGCCGAGAAAATCAGGCGTGCAAGGATAGAAAATCGTTCGCCGGTGTGTCTCCCAGAACCTCGCCGGACGGACGTCGGGAATGACAGATAGGCTATCGGCGAAGCCGGTCTTGGCGACGGCTGCTGACGTTTCCCCGCAGCAGCACGGCATCGACCTGCCCGACTGTCCCGTTCCCTGATCGGCCCGGAGGATTACGGCGCTTCCCAGCAAAGCGTCCGTGCGAGGTGGATACCCCCTGGAAGTGGCCCCCAAGCTTCCGGCATCTCGATCCCTCCGGGTCCGATCCTACGATGAACCCTGCCCACGCCGCAGACAGCTTTATGTTAGACGAGCTTATGCAAGGCGTGATTCCGCCTTCGCCCGGTCCATAATCCTGCCTTGGCCATTGACGATTGCCGCCGTCGGTGCCGAAATAGCTGCGGCGCTGTCGGGGAACGCACCGGTATCAAGCTGTCGCCTGATACGGGTGTCATGGGATGGCGGCGCCAGGGGAATTACATGAGCATCATAAAATAGTATGCCCTACTGGCTCGAGCTCGATCGTGTCACGATGCCGCTGGTGCGTCAGTTGCACGAAATCTGGCAGGCGAAACGCACCGGCACGGCGCTGCCGCGGCGCGCGGATTTCGATCCGCTCGACCTCAAGTCGGTGCTGCCCAACTTGATGATCGTCGAGCCCGAGCCCGAGCCTTTCCGATTGCGCTATCGGCTGGTCGGTACGAAGATCGCCCGCGTCTCCGGCTTCGATTTCACCGGCCGCTATCTCGATGAGATCCTGCGCCCGGGACTGCCCGACGACTGGCATCACTATTACCGCGTCTCCTACGAAAATCGCCGCCCCGTCTATGGCCTGATCAACAGTCCAACGCGCGACGGCGACAGCTTCATCTATGAATTCGGCATCTTTCCGCTGCGCCTTGGCGGCGATAGGGTCGAGCAGTTCTTCAGTCTGGAAGATTTCGGCGGTCGCGAGCCCTATTCCAACCAGCTGGTGGGCGAGCGGCAGCGCGACACGGGACTAAGAGATGCGGGGCAAGACCACACCGATCAGGGCGCAAGCCGCGCCGCAGCCGAAGGGTCGCAATGAGACAGGGTGATGAACGTGCGATCGTATTAGGTGGAAGCGGATAGGCTTCCCCCTTAACACGTGAATCGCCCTCGATCTTATTGATGAGAGCCGCATGGAGCATCCCGATATTCTAGACAAGCTTGCGCTCTGGCTCGCACAACATGTCCCGGGCCATGCCTCGCTGGAGGACCTGTTCCCGGCGTTCAGCCGCGAGATCGCGCGACGCGGCCTGCCGGTCTGGCGCAGCCAATTGGGACTGGAAGTGCTGCATCCGGAAGCCTCCGGCTGGATGCTGATCTGGCAGGATGAAACCCTGGCGGTACACGACCGCAAGCGCCAGGAAGTCCTCGGCCAGCATCTCTATCTCAACAGCCCCACCTGGGTGGTCGACGAAACCGGCAGGGCCTTTCGCAAGCGCCTGGACGACGGTCCGCAAGCCATGGAATTGCTGGAGGAATTGCGGGCCCAGGGAGCGACCGATTATGTCATGTTTCCGCTGCCCTTTCTCGACCGGCAACGCACGGCGGTGGTGTCTTTCGCCACCCGGCAAGCGGGCGGCTTCGGCGACAACGAAATCGCCGCGCTGCAGGCTGCGGCCGAGCTTTTCAGCCCCTATGCGGAACGCCAGGTCTTGCGCCGCATCACCGTCGATCTACTCGATACCTATATCGGCCACCGCAGCGGCCGGCGCATTTCCGATGGCCAGATCGAACTCGGCCAGATCGATTATATCGAAGCCGCCATCTGGCTGGCGGATCTGCGGGGCTTCACCCGCTATTCGGAAGAGGCGCCGATCGCCGAGGTGATCGGCGCCCTGAATGCCTGGCTGGGACCGATGGTCAAGCTGATCGAACACCATGGTGGGGAAGTGCTGAAATTCATCGGCGATGCGGTGCTGGCGAGTTTCCCCGCCGCCGATCACGGCGACCGCCGCTCAGCCTGCCGCCAGGCCCTCGCCGCGGCAGAGGCATTCTGCGCGGCGATAGACGCGCTCAATGCGGAGCGTATGACCGCTGGCCAGCGGCGCCTCGATTTCGGCCTCGGCCTGCATGTCGGCGAAGTGGCCTATGGCAATATTGGCGCCGCAACTCGCCTCGATTTCACGGTGATCGGGCCGGCCGTCAACCGCGCCGCGCGGCTGCAGGAGTTGACCAAGAAGCTGGGCGAGCGCGTGCTGATTTCCGCCGATTTCGCCGCCCACGCGGCGCTTGACCTGCGCGATCTCGGCTTGAATTCCCTGCGCGATGTCGGCGGCGTCCAGCATATCTTCGCGCCGCCGACCTTGTCATCGCCGCGCGATCAGCAAGCCTAACAGCAAGCCGACACCGCCGGCGATCGAGGCGGCGGACCAGGGATTCTCGTGGACATATTCGGACGAGGCCGCCCCCGCCGCGCGCAGCTTCTGTCCCGCGCCCCGCTTGACTTCGCTTGCCAACTCCTTGGCCTGGCCGACCTTCGCGACGGCCTCGTCGCGCAGGTCCCGCAGCACGTCGACAGAGGCGGTCCCCGAGGCCACCAGATCGTCGAATTTCGTGACCAGTTCGCGGAATTCGCCCACCACGCGCTCGACCGATTCATTGGCCGCCCGCATGGCTGCGTTTTCGTTGGAAATGCCGGTATCTGCCATGGAATTACCCTCGCTTTTCGTTGATCCGCGTCACATCGTGTTTGTGGCGCGCTGTTGCGGGCGCATCGGCGCCTGGTCCCGAGCATTCACCCTCGGCGCGACGATTCTCAGCCTCGACGCGCCGGCGCGTCGATTGACGCTATTGTCATCACGCCGACATGAATGTTTCGTCCTACTAGAAGTAGCGGCATGCCGGCTTGTTCCCGCCGCCAACGAGAAGCAGCGCCAGGACCCGATAAGTTGATCCAAAGCAAGATTCGCCTTTCCCGGAAAAGTTAAATTGCGCTCAACCAATGCCTGGGAGTGAAAGTGCGGCCTCAGATGAGGGAGGTAGGAAATGTGCTTCGGCTGCGACTGGCGCAGGCGCCGATCCGAAACAGACCCGGCTTAAACCCCAGCAATATCACGGTTCCAGCATTATCCGAGCGGGAGAGATCATGAGCGAGGGCAATTCGTCGAACCTGTTCTGGCGATGGTCGATGGACGAAGCGCCCCGGCACCTGGAGCTTGCCGGCGACGGGCTGAGCGGGCTTACCAGCGCGGAGGCGGCGGCGCGCCAGCGGCTTCATGGCCTCAACAGGCTGCAGGCAAAGCCGCATTTCTCGCTGGCGCGAAAATTCATCGGCCGCTTCCGCAATCCCCTGGTCCTCATCCTGCTTGCCGCCGCGGCCATCTCGGCGATGACCGGCGATGTCAGCAGCTGCATCATCATCTCCGCCATCGTCGGCATCAGCGTGCTGCTGGACAGCCTGCAGGAGTTTCGCGCCGAGCAGGCAGCGGAAAAGCTGCGTGTCTCCGTTTCCCTGAAGGAACAGGTCCTGCGCGACGGCAAACCCGTAACCTTGCCGGCCACCGAGATCGTGCCGGGTGACGTCGTGCTGCTGGCGGCCGGCGACATGGTGCCGGCCGACGGTCGGATCGTCGAGGCGCGCGATTTCTTCGTCAATGAAGCACTGCTCACCGGCGAATCCTATCCGGCCGAGAAACAGCCGGTGCCGGCCGGCATCGCCACCGATGCCATCGCCGAAGCGACCAATGCCGCCTTCATGGGAACCTCGGTGGTCAGCGGCAGCGCACATCTGCTGGTCTGCGCCACCGGCAAGTCGACACAGCTGGGCGAGATCAGCAGCGCCTTGCGGCATACACCGCCCGCGGCGGCGCTGGAACAGGGTACTTACGACTTCGGCCTGCTGATCGTACGCATCACCGGGCTGCTGGTGCTTTTCGTGTTGCTGATCAATCTCGCCTTTCACCGGCCGCTGCTGGAAAGCTTCCTCTTCGCGCTTGCCCTGGCCGTCGGCCTGACGCCGGAACTGCTGCCGATGGTCGTTTCGGTCACCCTGGCCCAGGGCGCCATGCGCATGGCCAAGGAGAAAGTCATCGTCAAGCGCCTGGCGGCGATCCATGACCTCGGCAGCATGGATGTGTTCTGCACCGACAAGACCGGCACACTGACCGAAGCCAAGATCCGGCTGGTCAAGGAACTGACGCTTTCCGGCGCCGAGAGCGAGCGTGTGGTCGATCTCGCCTGGCTCAACAGCCATTTCGAAAGCGGTCTGCGCAGCCCGCTGGACGATGCCATTCTCGACCATGCGCCGGCCACCTCTTCACCCGTCGCACGCGAAGGCTGGAACAAGCTTGACGAGGTGCCGTTCGGTTTCGAGCGGCGCCGTGTCTCCGTTCTCGTCGAACGTGCGGGCAGGCGATTGCTCATCGTCAAGGGCGCGCCGGAAGACGTCCTGAAGCACTCGAACCGCTATGAGGAAAACGGCGAAGGCGATCTGCATCCGCTCGATGATGCCGCCCATGCCAAAGCGCAGGCCGTGTTCGACGCCCTCGGCCGCGACGGCTTCCGGGTGCTGGGCGTCGCCTGGCGGGAAGTTGCCGCCGACCGTGACCATGCCGATGTCAGCGACGAAAGCGAGCTGGTCTTCGCCGGTTTTGCCGCCTTTCTCGATCCGCCGAAGGAAAGTGCCGGGCGCACCATCATTGCCTTGGGCAAGGCGGGCATCGCCGTGAAGATCCTCACCGGCGACAACGAGCTGGTGACGCAGCATGTCTGCGCCGATCTTGGCATCCCGGTTGCCGGCCTGCTGACCGGCGCCGATCTCGCCGTGATGAGCGACGAGGCGCTCAGTGCACGGGTCGAGGACACAGATCTCTTCTGCCGGGTGACGCCGGTACAGAAGAACCGCATCCTCCTGGCCTTGAAGCGCCGGGGCCATGTGGTTGGCTACATGGGTGACGGCATCAACGACGCACCCTCCCTGCACAGCGCCGATGTCGGCATCTCGGTCGACAGCGCCGTCGATGTCGCCAAGGACGCCGCCGATATCATCCTGCTCGACCGCGATCTCGGCGTATTGGCGCGGGGTGTGCGCGAAGGCCGCCGCACCTTCGGCAATATCATGAAATACGTGATGATGGGGACCAGCTCCAATTTCGGCAACATGTTCTCCATGGCCGGGGCCGTGGTGATGCTGCCCTTCCTGCCGATGCTGCCGATCCAGGTGCTGCTCAACAACCTCCTCTACGATCTTTCCGAAGTGCCGATCCCGCTGGATGAGGTCGATGAGGAAATGATGGCGACGCCGCATCATTGGGATATCGGCTTCATCCGTCGCTTCATGCTGCTGCTGGGGCCGGTCAGCTCGCTGTTCGATTTCCTCACCTTCGGTCTGCTGCTGTTCGTCTTCCATGCCAACGAAAAGATGTTCCAGACCGGCTGGTTCATCGAGAGCCTGGCAACCCAGGTGTTTGTGATCTTCGTTATCCGCACCCGGCGCAATCCCTTTCGCAGCCGGCCGAGCCGCCTGCTCACCGTCTGCTCGCTCAGCGTCGTCGCCATCGCCATCGCCCTGCCCTATTCGCCGCTCGGCCCCTGGTTGGGCTTCGTGCCTTTGCCGCTCGATTTCCTCGCCGCCTTGGCCGTCATGGTCGTGGTCTATCTCTGCCTCGCCGAGATCGCCAAAAACTGGTTCTACCGCCATCTGCCGCCCGCAGCCCAGGCCCGCGCCGCCGTCTTGCGGCCCAACCTGCCGATGATGCTGCGCTGAAGGGGTGAAGGCAGAAAAGGAAAGGTGCGATAGCGATCACAACCCCGCGTGGAGCCGCTTGCCGGCCGTAAAAAAACGGACAGAACGGGCGACTGGATTGAGGCAAAGCGCTGGGGGGAACCATGCTGGTCACAAAGCCGTCCAAACGAGACAATATCGGCCTGCTCGATCGTCAGCTTCGCTACGATATTTGCGAAAGTGACCGGACGCGCGGCGCACTCATCTTCGATCCGAAGGAACGCCGCGGGGTAATCACCATCGGCAGCGACAGCTTCGTCGCGGCGCGGCTATCCTCCCGGCCGGACGAGGTAATGTACCAGGCGCTGTTTCGCCTGATGACCGGCGCGCCGAAGCCGCCGACCACTCCCTTCGCCCTCAAGGATTCCGATGAGCAGGTTCTGGCGCTGGCGGAGCGCAACGGCCGAGGCTTTTCCGTCACCAGGGGAAGCGAAAATTTCGCCCTGCGCCGGCGCGGCATGTTCTCCCGCCTCTACGAGCTTGGTCCCGAAGCCGGCACCCCATGCCTGGGCACCGTCGGCCAGCCGAAACTCTTCACCCGCCAGCTGCAAATCGACCTGCCGGCAAGCCTGCCGCCCGCCTTCCAGGTTTTTCTGCTCACCCTCATCCTGGACCTCACGCTGCAGAACATGGAAAGCTTGTCGAACTGATGCCTGGCTGCCGGCAACGGTGAGGATGACTTCACAGCGTCATCGAGCCTGCCTATAAGGGACGGAGAGACGCATCCGGCATTACGAGAGTACCGTTACCCATGTCCCGTTCCACGCCAGCATCCCGCACCATCCATCTCATCCGTCACGGCCAATCGACCTTCAACGCGCATTACGAGGCGACCGGCAAAGACCCGATTCATTTCGACGCGAGGTTGACCGAGCTCGGCCATCAGCAGGTCGCGCAAGCGCGCGAGCGCCTTGCCGGCGCGGCCTATGACGTGGTGATCGCGACACCGCTGACGCGGGCGATCCAGACCGCGCAGGGCATCTTCGGGACGCGGACCCCCATCGTCATCAGCCCGCTGCACCGCGAATGGCTGAACAGCAGCTGCGACGTCGGCCGCAGCGTGCGCGAACTGGCGGCGGATTTCCCCACCCTGGATTTCGCCCATCTCAGCGATCCCTGGTGGCACCATCTCGATCCCTTCAACCGGCACGGCTTCTCACCGGAACCGGAACATGCCTTGCTCGACCGCGTCGGCGCCTTCAAAGAAATGATTGCCGCCCGCACCGAAGAACGTATCGCCGTCGTCGGCCATGGCGATTTCTTTCACCGCCTGATCGGCCGGCATCTGATGAATTGCGAATTGGCGCCCTGGAACCCCGATCTGTGACGCCGGGGCGATGCAGGGTGGATCCCTGCGACCCTCCACCCTCGGTCAAGGTCGCGTCGCAGAGATCCGATCGGCAATCGCAACTGAATGCGACGCGCCTCTATAGAACAGAGCCTCTGCCGGCAGATGTCGGCGCCATGACACTTGCATGACTGAGCTGGCGTGATTGGGCTGGCATGACTGGGCATGCACACGCGGCGCGTCAGGCGATACCGAGCGGTCCGGTCCTGCGGCGCGGGGCGCGGTTGTCACAGGCCTTGTCCTCTGCCAGTATCGCCGCCCGCGTCCCCGGAGGGGCCGCCGGATTCCTTTGTTATTGCAAGACGATGACCGGTTTGTAAAAGCCTGATGGCCGAGCTCAGCATCTCCTCCCAGCCGACGCCGCGACAACGGCGTTTCATTCTCGCCGGCCTCTTCGCCAGCATCTTCACCTTCGGCACGGCCTTTGGCGGCCTGGTGCCCTGGATGGCCCTGGTACTGGAAGGGCACGGCACGTCCAGCATCTGGATCGGCCTGGTTGCCGCCGCCAATTCCCTGGGCGTCGCGGTCGCCGCCCCCTTCGTGGCGCGGGTGGTGCGGCGTTACGGCACGGCCCCCTGCATGCTGGCCAGCGCCCTCATCACCCTCATCACCATCGTGCTGCTGCCGGTCTATACCAGCGTGCCGGCCTGGTTCCTGCTGCGGCTGATCGGCGGCATGGCCAGTGCCGCCCCCTGGATCGTCAGCGAGACCTGGATCAACCTGGTGGCGGGCGAGACGCACCGCAACCGCATCTTCGCGATGTACGGCGCCATCATCGCCACCGGCTTCGCCACCGGCCCCATTATTCTCACCCTGGTCGGCACCGACGGCCCCGCGGCCATCTCCTGCTTCATCACCCTCAGCATCGCCTCTTCCGTCCCGATCATCCTGCTGAAACGCTTCATGCCACCTCTGGATGACGAGGCCGGCCATAACCTGCTGGGCGTGTTTCGTGCCGTGCCGGCCTTGCTCGCCGCCGCTTTTCTCTCCGGCGCCCTCGACGCCGCCTTGTTCAGCTTCCTGCCGCTCTGGGGCCTGCAGACCGGCCTCGACCGGCAATTTTCCCTGACATTGCTCAGCATCTTCATCGCCGGCAACATCCTGCTGCAGTTTCCCCTGGGCTGGCTCGCCGATCACATGGGACCGCGGCGGGTGATGCTCGGCTGCTCCATCCTCTGCCTGGCCGGCCCCATCGCCATCATATTCAGCCTCGGCCAACCGGCCTTGCTGGCGCTGCTGTTCTTCCTCTGGGGCGGTTCCGTCTGGGGCGCCTATACGGTGGCGCTAGCGGCCATGGGACGCTATTTCACCGGCAGCGCGCTGGCCGTCGCCAATGCCGCCTTCGTCATGGTCTATACCCTGGCCAATGTGGTCGGCCCGCCCCTCGCCGGCCTGGCCTTCGATGCCTGGCGCCCGCACGGGCTGATGATTCTCAGCCTCGGCGTCGCCGTCATCTTCGCCCTCATCGCCCCCTGGCCGATCCGCATCGCCGAACGGGCGGAACGCTGAGCGACGGCGGAGCGCCGAGCATAGTTAAGAGACATTCGGCCGATAGCGCTCGCCCCGGCCGAGCATCACGCCGTTCTGGCCGGCGATGCCAAGCTCCAGGCTTTCGGCGATGCGTTGCGCCCGTTCGAGGAAATGAGCCGCCGCCTTGGGCGGGCAGACCCGCAACGCCGTTGCCTTGAAAATCTCCAGCCAGCGGTCGAAATGATCGGCATGAATGGGCAGCGGCGCATGCACCTGCATCGGCTGGCCGTGATAGCGCCCGCTCATCAACGCCACCGAAGACCAGAAGACCATCATGCGCTGGAGATGCGGCTCCCAGTCGCGGATTCGCGCGGCGAAGACCGGGCCGAGCAAGGGATCGGCCCGCACCTCGGCATAGAAGCTGCGCACCAGATGCTCGATCATCGCCTCGTCGATGCCGGTCTCGGCCCGGAGGGCGGCGACGATAGCATTGCGGCGGTCGGGTTCGCGGCGATCCGGCTCGGGGCGGGGCGACTCGGGGCGGGACGGCAGAACCCGCAACTCGGTGGTGGCCTCCGCGGCGGGATGTCGATTTTTCACCATAGTGCCGCTCCTCCGGCCGGATCGCCTAAAAAGGCATCACATATACCTTATTAAACCCAAAAATAGAGTATTTTCAATACCTGTTATGAGACCGCGACATTCCGTCCGAGCCTGCGGCGATCCTCAACTGGGGGCGCCGGTATCCGCGAGCAGCAGCCGCATGCGGCGCAGGGTGCCGGGCTTTGCCACCAGATCGGCCAGGGAATAGCCGTCGAGCGTCGTGAGAAACGCCTGCAAGGCTTCCTCCAGCGGTCCGCGCAGGCCGCAGGCCGGCGCCACCACGCAGCGATTGTCGTCCCGGCTGAAGCATTCGACGATGTCGAAGCCGTCTTCGGTCGCCCGCACTACCTTGCCGAGGATGATCTGCGCCGCCGGCCGCGCCAGGCGCAATCCCCCGCCCCGGCCGCGCAGGCTCTCGACGAAACCGGCCTGGGCCAGGGTCTGGGTCACCTTCATCAGGTGATTGCGGGAAATGTCGTAGCGGCGCGCGATCTCTTCGATCGTATGCAGATGGTCGGACTCCATCGCCAGCAGCATCAAGAGCCGCAGGGCATAATCGGTATGCAGGGTCAGGCGCATGGTCGAGAATCCATCGGAGGGCAAGGCATTTTGCCACGGCGCAATATGGTATAATAAATGCCTTTTATCCAGATGCCTTCTGGAAACGGCCGGCCGGCTATCTGCTGGCTTCGGCCGCGTGGCCGAAAAGCCAGGCGAAATCGCCGGCGTAGGAACCGAAAACCAGATCGTTGCCGATCCGGCTGAGATGGTTGTCGTCGACATAGATGGGAATGCCATGACGATGCTGGCGGCATGTCGTGCCGTCGCAGATCACGGCGAATGGATCGATCAGCCGCACATCAGCGTTGCTCATGCTGACATCGTTCAGCGCCGTCAAGATGCGTTGATGCTGGGCCTCGATCTCGACCCGCGGACGCGCGCAGGTATCCTCGGGCAGTCTCATTTTCCGGGCGCGCATGAGGCAGGCGGCGCCCTCGTGGCTGAATTGCGGTTCCGGCGCGATGATCAGGATGCGCTGGATGCCGAGATGCTTCAGGCTGTGCACCGTATCGGCAAGGCTGGTGGAAAGTGTCCGATACTGATCCGAAGCCGGATTCCCATCGCCGCCCGTCGTCAGGCTGCGGGACGCCCGGAAGGCATTGTCGCCGCCGACATAGATGCCCCAGTTCGCCTGGATGACGGCAAAGGAAATCGCCGCCTGGCCGTCCCTGAGGGCATCGAGACCGCTTTTCCAGGTATCGACACATCCTTGCGATTGGCCGAAGAAGACGACATCGGCGCTGAGCAGGGGCGGGCAAGCGGGACGCACCAGGGTGACCCATTTGGCATTGGCCTTGTCGGCCATCGCCGCCAGAGGCGCATAGGATTCGCGCGCATGCGAATCGCCGATGAGCAGCCCCAAAGTCTTGCCCGATGCGGCCTGCAGGCAGCCGGACTGGTATGCCCATTTTCCCCTGACGATGCACGCATCATCGACCGATTTCAGCATTCCCTTGCCGGGCCAGTTTTCCGCTGTGAGCGTCGCACTGACCGCCGGACCCACGATTTTCTGATAGACGAGGCCGGGAACGGCGGCAGCCAGACTGGCGGCGATGCCGATCCCGACCGTGATGCTGCGCCGCCGCGTCAGCAAGCGGGACTTGTTCCGGGCCACCGGCCGTTCGATGGCAAAATAGGTCGCCGTCGCCAGCAGCAGGCTCAGCGCGCCGCCGATCAGCAGGTCGGCGGCAAGCGCGTGATCGCCGAAGCGATAGATGCGGCCCAAGGTGAGCAGCGGCCAATGCCACAGATACCAGCCATAGGAGACGAGCCCGAGGCTGACGAAAGGCGGCGTCGCCAGCAGACGCCGCACCGGCGTCATGGCATCGGCTTCGCCGGCGGCGATGACGAAGACGGCACCGAGTACAGGGATGATCGGATACCAGGAGGGATAAAGCAGCGCCGGCGAATACAGATAGACGCAGGCGACGATCATCGCCAGCCCCAGCATGCCAAGAACATGCGTCACGATCGAAAACCTGCGGAGCCGTTCGGCAAGCACCGCCGCCAGCGCGCCGGCGACAAATTCCCACGCGCGGCAAACCATGAGGAAGAAGGCGCGGTTCCGGTCGGGATCGGTGAAAAGAACGCATCCCGCGAGCGAAACGAGGACAATCGCAACGGCGCCCCAGAAGAGGCCGCGATTGTGCCGGGCCATCGCGGCCGGACGCGTCAGCAGCCAGATCAGGACCGGCGCCGCCACATAGAACTGCGCCTCCACCCCCAGCGACCAGGTATGAAGCAACGGCTTCGCTTCCGCCGCCGTGTCGAAATATCCCTGGCGGTCGAGGAAGAAGTGATTGGAGATCATCAGCGCCGCCGCCGTGGCGGAACGGCCGAAGTCGCTGAACTCATCCGGCGTTATCAGCACCAGGGCCGCGAGGCCGGCGATGCTGAGAATGACCGTCAGCAGCAGCGGCATAAGACGCAGCACGCGACGGGCATAGAAATCCGTCAGCGAGAAGCGCGATCCGCGCATCTGGTCGATGATGTGGCCAATGATCAGGAAGCCGGAGATGACGAAAAAGACGTCGACACCGACAAAACCGCCGGAAAACCCCGGCACTCCGATGTGATAGCCAATGACAGCCAGGATCGCGATGGCGCGCAGGCCATCGACATAAGGCCGGTAACCTTCGGCCTTCCCCTTCCCCCTGATAACCAACTCCCGACTCCTCCAATATTCGCCAGGGATAGCATTATCCTGTGCAGGCGAATAGCCGACGATGAGCCATGCGCCTTACAGCCGTATGACGGGGCACTGGGGAAAGCCGTTCTGCGCGACGAATGAATGGTTTGGGCGGTGCTGCCGGCCATTACGCGACGACCGCGGTATCCAAGGGGGCAGGCAAGGGCAAGCTTTCCTTGCCTGTCGAGCAGAATTGCTCGCTTTACCCTATCGGCTGAATAGAGATTATTGATCTCATCAGGAACCAACAATACCGCACCGCACGGCTGGCTGCGAAGCGCCAGGGCTGGAAGGCCGTTTCCGTCAACGGGAGCGGCTTGGGATGGAAGAGGAGACAGGCGATGAGCGATGCTCTTGCAGGCGATCGGCCGAGGCGCGGCCAGCTGAAGCTGGGCGCCTTCATGTATCCCGCCGGCCACCACGTCGCGGCCTGGCGCCATCCCGACGTCTCCGCCGCCGCCACCACCGACTTCGCCTATCGCGTGGATTTCGCGCGCAAGGCGGAAGCGGCGAAGTTCGACCTCATCTTCCTCGCCGACGGCGTCGGCGTCGGCGATCACCGCACCAATGTGCTGAGCCGCAGCGATGAATGGTCGATCGGCTTCGAGCCCGTGACCCTGCTCTCGGCACTTTCCGTGGTGACCGAGCGCATCGGCCTGGTTGCGACCGCCTCCACCACCTTTCAGGAACCCTATAACCTCGCCCGCTTCTTCGCCTCGCTCGACCAGCTGAGTCAGGGCCGCGCCGGCTGGAACCTCGTCACTTCCTCGAGCGAGCTGGAAGCGAAGAACTTCTCCTCGCTGCCCCATCTCGCCCATGCCGACCGCTACGGCCGCGCCAATGAGTTCATCGACGTGGTGCTGGGGCTGTGGAACTCCTGGGAGGACGATGCCTTCCTGCGCGACAAGGCGAGCGGCCGCTTCTTCGATCCCGAGAAGCTGCATCTCCTCAATCATGTCGGCCGGCATTTCAGCGTACGCGGCCCCTTGAATGTCGCGCGCTCGCCGCAGGGTCATCCGGTGGTGGTGCAGGCAGGTTCCTCGGAGGCCGGACAGGAGCTGGCGGCGCGCACCGCGGAAGTCGTCTTCACCGCGCAACGCACGCTGGCCGACGCGCAAAAATTCTATGCCGCGCTCAAGGCCCGGCTGGCGAAGTATGGCCGCGATGCCGATGACCTCAAGATCATGCCGGGCGTCTTCCCGGTGGTGGGCCGCAGCGAAGCGGAAGCCCAGGACAAGTTCGAGCAGTTGCAGGACCTGATCCATCCGGAGATCGGCCTTGCCTTGCTCTCCAACTACATCGGCAATTTCGACTTGTCGGTCTACCCGCTCGACGGACCGCTGCCGGATCTGCCGGTGACCAATGCCAGCCTCAGCCGCCAGCAACTGCTGGTCGACCTCGCCCGCCGGGAGAATCTCAGCATCCGCCAGCTATATCTGCGCGTCGCCGGGGCGCGCGGCCATTGGCAGCTGGTGGGCACGGCCGAGCAGATCGCCGACCAGCTGGAAGAGCGCTTCCTCGGTTACGGCGCTGACGGCTTCAACATCATGCCGCCGACCGTCCCGGGCGGCCTCGACGATTTCATCGAGCTGGTGATTCCCGAATTGCGTCGCCGCGGCCTCTTCCGCAGCGAATACGAGGGCAAGACCCTGCGCGAAAATCTCGGCCTCAAATTTCCCGCCCACCGACCGCACCACCAGAACCGCACCGATCCGACAAGCATCGCCGCGGCCGAATAGAGCATCCCATCCAGCGACGACAGGAGATATTCCATGAGTGCACAGCTTCAGGAAAAGCCCACCGCAGCAATCCGCGCCCTGCCTTTCGAGGTGAAGCGGATCGCCGGTCGCATCGGCGCCGAGATCAGCGGCATCAAATTGAGCGGCGATCTCAGCCAGGAGGTCTATAAGGCCCTCCGCTCGACGCTGCTGGAACACCGGGTGATCTTCATCCGCGGCCAGCAGCATCTTGACGACGCCGAGCAGGAACGCTTCGCCCGGCTGTTCGGCGAGCTGGTGGCCCACCCGACCGAGAAGGTGCGCAAAGGCTCGACCGCCATCCTGGAACTCGATACCGGCAATGGCAACGGCAAGGCCGATCAGTGGCATACCGACGTCACCTTCGTCGACGCCTATCCGCAGATCTCCATCCTGCGCTCGGTGCAGGTGCCTGAATATGGCGGCGACACGGTCTGGGCCAATACCGTTGCCGCCTACGAATACCTGCCGGCCGAGCTGAAGGAGCTCGCCGAGCGTCTCTGGGCGGTGCACAGCAATCAGTATGACTATGCCGCCCAGCGGCCGCATGCCAGCGAGGCCGAGAAGAAGCATTACGAGAACACCTTTGCCTCGACCGTCTATGAGACCGAGCACCCGGTGGTGCGCATCCATCCGGAGACCGGCGAGAAATCGCTGATCCTCGGCTATTTCATCCAGAAATTCGTCGGCCAGAACCACGTCGATTCCGCCAAGCTGTTCGAGATCCTGCAGGGTCATGTGACACGGCTGGAGAATACCGTGCGCTGGCGCTGGCAGGCGGGCGATGTGGTGATCTGGGACAACCGCACGACGCAGCACATCGCCATCGATGACTACGGCGACCAGCGCCGCATCGTCCGCCGCTCGACCATCGCCGGCGATGTGCCGGTCAGCGTCGACGGCAAGCACAGCCGCATCCGCAGCAAGGTCGTGCCGCTGCGTCCGCAGGCGGCGGAGTGAGATCTGGCCGCACCCGATCGAGACCTGAGATGACCGACTTCGTGCAACCTGTATCCCCCTCTCCACTGTCACCCTCGGACTTGATCCGAGGGTCCATGGGCGAACACCGCACGGTCGCTATCATGGATGCCCGGTCGACGCATATCGACCTCCGCCGACAGATCAAGTCCGGGCATGGCAAGGGAGGTGAGAGCGGGGAGCTGTTCATCGCTTCCCCCCTCACCCCACCCCTCCCCCGCGAGGGGAGAGGGAGTTCACCGAGCGTTGTCGCTGATCTGGTCTCTCTGGATAGGAACATAGACAGGAGATCGACAACAGCGCTCCCTCCCCCCTCGCGGGGGAGGGGTGGGGTGAGGGGGCGTGGGCGCCTGATGAAGCGATGTAGCTGCGCGCGCCGCTGATCCGGCGCGCCCCCGACAAAGAACGAAACGACCAACAGCACCACGACAACCGGCCGTCGCACACCGCGGGGCCGTAACGAAGGAAATCTGACCGATGAAACGCACTTTTCTGGCCGTCCTGCTGGGCGGCATCCTTACCGCAAGCACGGCCTTCGCCGACCCGACCGTGATCCGCGTCGGCTATCCCGGCGTCGGCGTCGACAACCAGCCCTATGGCTATGGCGATTCCGTCTCGCTGGCCCGCATCGGCAACTACCTCGAGGACGAATTCAAGAACGATCCCAATATCAAGGTCGAGTGGACCTTCTTCCGCGGCGCGGGTCCGGAACTGAACGAGGCCCTGGCCGCGCATCAGCTGGATATCGCCGCCGGTCTCGGCGATCTGCCCTCGATCGTCGGCCGCGCCCGCGGCTTGAAGACCAAGTTCCTGCTGCCCGCCAGCGAACACGGCTCGCTCTATCTCGCCGTCTCGCCGAAATCCAACATCAATTCGATCGACGATCTCAAAGGCAAGAAGGTGGCGCAGTTCCGCGGCACCAATCTGCAGATCGCCACCGACGCGGTGCTGGAGGCGCATCACTTGACCGAGAAGGATGTGAAGTTCGTCAGCCTGACCACGGCCGACGGCCTGGCCGCCCTCACCTCCGGCAATGTCGACGGCTCTTTCGGCGGCGAGGAATATCTCGATCTGCAGAAGCGCGGCATCGTCAAGATCGTCTATGCCAGCAAGAAGGACCTGCCGATCTTCGGTACCAACTCGGCCATCTTCGTCACCGAGGATTTCGAACAGGCACATCCCGATCTGACCCAGCGCGTCGTGACGGCCTTCGTCAAGGCGGCCGCCTGGGGCTCGACCGAGGCCAACCGCCAGCAGGTCTTTGCCGCCTGGGCCAAGGCCGGCGTGCCGGTGGAAAGCTTCGCCGAGGATTTCGAAGGCCAGACGCTGGCGCGCCGCAATACGGCGGTGATCGATGACTTCATCAAGGCCCGCTACCAGGACAAGGCGGACAAGGCCAAGCAATATGGCCTGATCAAGAAGGATATCGATCTTAACAGCTGGTTCGAGCCGAAATATCTCGAGACCGCGCTGAAGCAGCTGAAGCTGGAGAATTTCTGGCCGCGCTATGACGCCGACGGCAAGAAGATCGCCGACGGTACGGTGGAAAGCCAGAAGCAGGCTTCCGCGCAGTAAGCGGCCGGCTTCTGAAGCGCGAGGCTTTCAGGTTGCAGCAGGAAGGCTGCAACCTGAAAGCTGAACCGCCCTCCATCATTTTGCAGAGAGACGGATTGAGCCGTCAGGTGAAATCGCCCGGTCAGATGAAAACGCCTGGGCGAGTCCACCTGACGGTATCCGGCTCTAGACGAAGGAAGGGACATCATGGCCCGCGCATCGCATCCGCTGACGCAATCCGTGCAACGCTCGGCCAGCCACGCCGTCAACGGCGTTGCGGCCGACCAGCAGGCCGCACTCCTGCTGGGTGGCTACCACAGCTCTCCCATCGGGGATGCCTTGGTGGCGGCGGCGCTCGACAGCATTGCCGATGCCAGGAGCGCCGATGCCAGGAGCGCCGATGCCAGGAGCGCCGATTCGCAGGCCGCTTCCGATGAGGTCAGCGCCGATGATCAAGCGGGCCGCCTGTTTCGCCGCCTGCTGGCGAGCGACAGGACCGGCCGGCTGATCCTCGGCCTGTCGTTGCCGCTGATCGTGCTCCTTGCCTGGCAGCTGTCGTCCAGCTTTGGCTGGTTGCCGGACCAGATCCTGCCGGCGCCGGCGCTGGTCTGGCAGACGTTGCAGGAACGTATCGCCGATGGCAGCCTGTGGGGCGATACCAGCATCAGCCTGCTGCGCGTGCTGCGAGGCTTCGCTTTAGGGGCGGCCGCAGGCCTGGTCCTCGGCGGCACCATGGCGGCGTCGCGCCGCCTGCACGATTATCTCAATCCGCTGTTTCTCGCGGTCAGCCAGGTGCCGACCCTGGGCTGGGTGCCGCTGCTGATCCTGCTGATCGGCATCGACGAGGGGCTGAAGAATACGCTGGTCGCCTTGTCCGTCTTCATCCCGGTGACGCTCGGCACCTATCAGGGCATCCGCGACGTCCCCCATGCCTATCGTGAAGTCGGCGCCGTGTTCACCTTCAGCAGCACCCAGATGCTGCGCACCATCGTCCTGCCGGCCGCCGTGCCGGCGATCTTCACCGGCCTGCGGGAAGGCCTCTCCAACGGCTGGCAGACCCTGGTCGCCGTCGAGCTCCTGGCCTCGACCGAAGGCCTCGGCTATCAGATGGCCTATGGCCGCCAGCTGTTCCAGCTGGAACTCGTCATCGCCGGCATGCTGGTGATCGGCTTGATCGGCTTTGCCTTCGATTTCCTGCTCGGCCGCATCGAGAATCATCTGCAGCGCTGGAAGGTGGCGGCATGAGCGCGCAAGCAGCGACCTCGCGCGGCATCCGGCTCTGGCGTGCCGTCGCCTTGCCCCTGGTGCTGCTGGCAGCCTGGGAGGCGAGTTCCCATTCCGGCCTCGTCGACCCGCATCTGCTGCCGCCGCTGGAAGATGTCGTCGCGCGGGCCTGGAACGAAGGCCGCAACGGCGATTTACTGACGGCACTTTCCGCCAGCCTCGGTCGCGATCTTGCCGGCTTCGTGCTCGGCGCGGCAGCCGGCACGGCGGCAGGGCTGCTGCTCGGCTTCTCACGCTTCGCCGAGAACCTGCTCGGTCCCACCTTGCGGGTGCATCGACAGATCGCCCTCTTCGCCTGGGTGCCCCTGATCGCCGTCTGGTTCGGCGCCGGCGAGCCCGGCAAGATCGCCTTCATCGCCCTCGCCGCCTTCCAGCCCGGCCTGATCAACATCTGGCGCGGCGTGCAGGAGATTCCCCAGCGTTATCGCGAACTCGCCGCCGTGCTCACTTTCGGCCGGCTCGACTTCCTGCGCTTCGTCGCCATCCCCGCCATGCTGCCCGCCATCTTCACCGGTCTCAAGGCGGCCCTGATCTATGCCTGGCAGGCGACCATCGGCGCCGAGCTCTTCATGACCATCGCGCCCGGCATCGGCGGCGTCATGATGCAGGGACGGCAATTGTTCCAGATGGATCTGGTGCTGCTCACCATCCTGCTGCTGGGCCTGGTCGGCGCTGGCTTCAACACACTCGCCGGATTGAGTGAAACCCTTTTGCTGCGACGGAGGCTGTCATGACCGATCTGCATCTCGCCAATCATTTGCATGCCATCGACATCGCGTCTCTGGCGACCGAAGAGCCGACGGCGGCTCCCGGCAATACCGTGCTCAGCCTGTCGCAGGTCAGCAAGACCTTTCATGTCGCCGGCCGGGCCGTCGAGGCGCTATCCGATATCTCGCTCGATATCGCCGAGGGCGAATTCGTCAGCATCGTCGGCGCCTCGGGCTGCGGCAAATCGACCTTGCTGCGGCTGATCCTCGGCCTCGACCGTGCCTATCAGGGGTCGATTCTGCTGGACGGCAAGCCGATCCGGAAACCGGGCCTCGATCGCGGCATCGTCTTTCAGGAGCATCGCCTGCTGCCCTGGCTCAGCGTCGAGGCGAATGTCGCCGTGGCGCTCCGGCGCAGCAAGTTCAGCCCGCGCCAGAAGCGCGATACGGTGCGGTCGCATCTGGAACTGGTCGGCCTGGAGAAATTCGCCGAGGCTTACCCGGCGCAGCTCTCCGGCGGCATGCAGCAGCGCGTCGCCATCGCCCGCGCCCTCGTCAACCGGCCGCCCTTCCTGCTGCTCGACGAGCCCCTGGGCGCGCTCGATGCACTCACCCGGCTGCGCCTGCAGGATGAGTTGAAACGCATCGTTCGCCATGAAGGCATCACCGCCGTCCTCGTCACCCATGATGTCGACGAGGCGGTCTATCTCGGCGATCGCATCGTCATCATGCAGCCGCATCCAGGCCGTATCGCCGGCATTCTGCCGGTCGGCTTGCCCGCCAACCGCAACCGCTCCGACGCCGCTTTCCTGCGCCTGCGCGATCACGTGCTGGGGCAATTGGGCGTCGGGCATGAGCCGGCGGCGGCGATCCGCGCCGCGGAATAAGCTGTGCAGCCGCCTCGTCCGTGAAGCTGCTCAGATGTAACGGCGTGCGAGCTTTTCCAGATAGGCGTTGATCTCGTCATGGGCATGGCCGTACCAGGACGCATGACCCATGCCGTCGAGCAGGTGGAATTCGGCACCCGGGACCATCCGTGCCAGTTCCTCGCCATCCTGCGGCGGTGCCTGGATATCTTCACCGAAGGCGATGACATGGGTCGGCACGCGCACCTGGGGCAGCTTGGCCCGCTGATCGAAACGCAGCGAGGCTTCCCATTGCGAGATGACGGAATCTTCGCCTTCGCCGCTATCGATCCATTCCATCAGCAGCGCCTTGATCTTCGGCCACAGCACGCGATCGCCCAGCACGCGGGCAGGGTAAAGCATGGCGGCGTAATGGGTGACCGCCATCAATCCGTCGAGCCGGCCGCCGGATTTGCGGAACTCGATCTCCGCTTCCTGGTAGTCCCAGCCCCAGCCGGTGGACCAGGCGCCGCTGCCCATCAGGATCGCCGCGCGCACCACCTCCGGGTGATCGATCAGCACCTGCTGGATGATGGCGGCGCCCAGCGAATTGCCGATGAAGATGGCGGGGCCATTGCAGACCCCTTTCGCGAGCTCGGCGACGTCATCGCCGAAGGCCTCGACAGGCCAGGGCATCGGCGCCGTGCAGGTGGTCAGGCCGACCCCGCGATTGTCGAAAGTGGTGCTGCGAAAGCTCGCGTCGAAATGCGGCGTCTGGAAGCGTTGCCAGTCCCGACCCACCGTGCCGCCGCCGCCGACCCAGACGATATCGGGGCCCTGGCCGCTCTGCTCATAGAAGATCGTGCTGGCTGAGCCTTCGTACTGCGGCATGGATGTGCTCCCCCTTGATTCGTCTGCCCGGGCGGCCACGCTTGCAAAGGCTGGCCGTGGCCGTGGCGATGGATCGCAATTTAATGCAGCAGAATTAAGCTGTATACAGCCTAATTCTATAGTGGAGTGAGGAGGGTGAATGAGCCGGGCGGCAAATCGGCTGCAGGCAGGAAAACAAGACGCACTCTCATCCTCTTTCCGGTTTCAATATCGTTGGCCGGGGGCACTGGCATGCGCTGCTGTAACGAGCCGCACCTGTCGAGATCGATCGATATCTGATTGCCGATGATGCAAGCCGCTTGCAGCAGCGTTTCCTCCCCCTCTGTGGGCGGGGCGGGAGTGCGTCAGGAAGCGGAGGCAACCACGAGGTCACACGAGCATGACGTCGAGCTCACGCCTTGGCGGCCAGCGATTCCAGAATCTCCATCGCTTCCTCGGCACGGTCGACCGGCACGAAGAGGTGGTCGTGGTAGAAAGCGGAAACCGGGTTACAGCCCATGCCGGCGGTGGCGAGATGGCTGGTGATGACGGCGAGGAAGCCGACCGCATCCAGGGATGAATGGACATCGAGCGTGATCAGCCGCGAGCGAAACACGGGATCGAGGCCGAAGGCCGTCGCCTCCTCCTCGGTGATGATCAGGGTGAGGCCTTCCTCTTCGCGAAAGCTCATCAGCGGTTCGATGCGCAGCCGGTCGGAGCCCGGCGGCAAGGTGACGAAGACATAGATCCCGTCGCGCAGAACCGGCCGCATGCCGCGCAGCAGGGCCGCGAGGTTGGTTTCGCCGATATTCTGCTTGTCACTCATGCCTGCCCCCCGGGCGGATACTACCGTGCTGAAGCCGCGGCTGGGCCCATCCCACTGCTGTGTTGATGCCGCCAGCCCGCGGCGGCGCCGACTGTAGCCGAGACGCCGGATTTTAGCCAGAAGGCAGCGGCAGGTGAGGCGGACGGCGGCTAGCCGTCACCCCACGTGACGCGAAATTCGCACCGGAACCGATTTATAGGATGGGGTACCGCTATCCGGATCGTGATAGTCGAGCGGCACCAGGCCGTTGGCTTCAGGGTAGTAGGCCGCGACGGAGCCCGGCGCGATATCATGGGCGATGGCGGTCAGCCCGGTGAGACGCAGCACCCGTCCCGTCGGCAAGGCGGTCTCGATATCGACGCGGTCGCCGTGCTGCAGCGCGCTGGCGGCGAGATCCGCCTCATTCATGAACAGCACGTCGCGGCGGCCGAAGACGCCGCGATAGCGGTCGTCCAGACCGTAGATCGTCGTGTTGTACTGATCGTGGCTGCGGATCGTCGTCAGTTTCAGCACATCCTTGCCGCTGCAGGCCGGGTCCTCGGCAAGGCCGTTGAAAATGATGAACTCCGCCTTGCCCGACGGCGTTTTCCAGACCCGCTCGGTCGGCGGCAGTGGCAGACGAAAGCCACCCGGCTCGCGAATCCGCGCATTGTAGTCGGCGAATTCAGGAAAGACGGCCTCGATCCCGTCACGAATCCGATCGTAATCGGCGATCAGCTCCGCCCACTTCACCTTGCTCTGCGGCAGCGTCGCCTGCGCCATGCCGGCGATGATCGCCGGTTCCGAGCGCAGATGTTCCGAAGCCGGCGTCAGTTTGCCGCGCGAGGCATGGACCATCGACATCGAATCTTCGACTGTCACCGATTGCGGGCCGCCGGCCTGCAGATCCTGCTCGGTGCGCCCGAGCACCGGCAGCAGGAGCGATTCCTTGCCGACCAGCAGATGCGAGCGGTTGAGCTTGGTGCCGAGATGCACCGTGAGGTCCAGCGACGCCATGGCAGGCAGGCATTGATCGGGATCGGACATGGCAATGGCGAGATTGCCGCCAAGGCAGACCAGAACCTTTGAACGGCCGTCGATGATTGCCCGCAGCGCCGCCACGGCATCATGACCGTGGGCGCGCGGCGGCTTGAAGCCGTAGTGGCCTTCCATCCGCGCGAGCATATCCTCGCCCGGCTTCTCGGTAATGCCGACGGTGCGGTCGCCCTGGACGTTGGAATGGCCACGCAGCGGACAGATGCCGGCGCCGGGTTTGCCGAAATTGCCGCGCAGGAGCAGCAGATTGGCGATCTGCTGCACATTGTGGGTTCCCTTCTGGTGCTGGGTGATGCCCATGCCGTAGCTGACGATGGTGGCGGTCGACTTCGCATAGATCTCCGCCACCGATTCCAGCGCCTGACGCGGCAGGCCGCTGGCGGCCGCGATGGCCGTCCAGTCGGTCTGGCGCAGATCCTCGGCAAAGGCCGCGAAAGCGTTGGTGTGCTGGCTGATGAAGGCGTGATCGAGAACCGTGCCGCCGGCGGCATCGTCCAGCGCGATCAGCGCCTTCATGATCCCTTTCAGCGCCGCCGCGTCGCCGCCGACCTTCACCTGGTAATAGGTCGAAGCGATCCGCGTCGAACTCAGGGTCATCATCTCGATCGGATCTTGCGGGTCGGCGAAACGCTCCAGCGCACGTTCCTTGAGCGGATTGAAGACGATGATCGGCACGCCGCGCCGTGCGGCGTCATGCAGCGTCCCCATCATGCGCGGATGATTGGTGCCGGGATTGTGGCCCATGGCGATGATGAGGTCGCAATGGTCGAAATCTTCCAGCGACACCGTTCCCTTGCCGATGCCGATCGATTTCGGCAGGCCGACGCTGGTCGCCTCATGGCACATATTCGAGCAGTCGGGAAAATTGTTGGTGCCGTATTCGCGGGCAAAGAGCTGGAACATGAAGGCCGCCTCGTTGGAGGCCCGGCCCGAGGTATAGAACTCCGCCATATTGGGGTCCGGCAACGCCCGCAGCACCTCGCCGATGCGGGCGAAGGCGGCCTCCCAGGTGATCGGCCGGTAGCGGTCGCTGGCCCGGTCATAGACCATCGGATGGGTCAGCCGCCCCTGGTCCTCGAGCTGGTAGTCGCTCCATTGCAGCAGGGACGTGACGCTATGATCGGCGAAGAAATCCGGCGTCACCCGTTTGCTGGTCGCCTCCCAGGTGACGGCCTTGGCGCCGTTCTCGCAGAACCGGAACGTCGATTTGTGGTCCTTGTCCGGCCAGGCGCAGCCCGGACAGTCGAAGCCCTCGGGCTGGTTGGTGCGCAAGAGCAGCAGCGGCGCTTCCACCAGGTCCATCTGCTCCTGCACGGCCTTGGCGGTGGCGCGCAAGGCACCCCAGCCGCCGGCCGGATTGTCATATTGCTTGATACCGGGAATGTCGCGACGCGCTGCCATCTGAGCCTCCGTTCTGTCCGCAGATCACCCTGCGTCGGATGATCCGGGGCTGTGCATGGAACAGGGCGGCCGGCCGCGCGACGGGCAATCATCTGCTGCCCATACCGGTTGCGACACGCACCTGCGATTGAACGTCCGCGCATCCTAGAGTGCGATCGTTTTAAGTGGAAGAGGGCGTCCATCGACAGGAGAAAACCGGCGGTAACGCCTGCGTGATATGGCGGCGTCGTCCGCCCGGCAGCAGCAAGCCGCCAGGCCCTTTCCCCCTCCCCTCAAATGGTTACTTCGATCTCCCCCAGCCGCTTGGTCAATTTCGGGTTTTCGCGGTAATCGATCGGCACGACGATCAGCGACGGGCCCTTATGGTCGATCGCCTTGCGCAAGGCCGGCGCGAGCTCCGCGGCATTCTTCACATGCTGTCCCTGCCAGCCGAAGGCCTTGGCGAGGTCAAGCCAGTTCGGGTTGCCGAAGCCGAGATCGGTATGCTTGCCGAATTCGTTGTCCTGCTTCCAGGCGATTAGGCCATAGCCGCCGTCTTCCCAGACCATGACGGTGATATCGGCGTCGAGGCGCCGCGCCGTCTCCATCTCCTGCACGTTCATCAGGAAATCGCCGTCGCCGCAGATGGCGAAGATCTTGTTCTCCGGCTGGACGAGATGCGCCGCGATCGAGCCCGGCAGCGGCAGGCCCATGGAGCAGAAGCCATTGGGGATGATGCAGGTATTGGGTTCATCGCAGTGATAATAGCGGGCGATCCACATCTTATGGGCGCCGACGCCGCTGAGCAGGACATCCTTCGGCCCGAGCGCCTCGCGCACATCCCACAGCACTTTTTGCGGCCGCATGCTGCCCTCGGTCGCATCGTCCTTATGGGCGGCAAGATCGCTCGTCATCATCTGGCGCCAATATTGCTGGCGCGGCAGGTCGTAGCGCTGGAGACCGACAGCGGCCAATGCGTCGGTCAGCAGCGAAAGATTGGTGGCAAGCTCGCCGGTCAGTTCGACATGGGCCTGGTACTGGCCGTCGATCTCCGCCGGCAGGGTATCGATATCGATGATCTTCTTGTCGCCCCTCGGGTTCCACAGACGCGGCGGATATTCGACCAGGTCATAGCCGATGGTGATGATGAGGTCGGCCTCCTCCACGGCGAAGGCCGGAAAGTCCTTCTGCTGCAGGCCGATCGTATAGAGGCAATAGGGCGAATGGCGGTCGACGGCGCCCTTGCCCATGAAGGTGCTGATGACGCCGATTCCCGTGGCTTCGACGAGACGCCGCAATTGCGGCGTCGCACGCCGGCGCATCAGGCCGTTGCCGGCGATGATGATCGGCTGCTTGGCGCTGCGGATCAGTTCGACCGCTTCGGCCAGACTCTTTTCGTCGGCCTGGGGGCGGCGATAGCGATGCGGCTCGATGGGATTGGCCTTGGTCTCCATCTTGGCGATGTCCTCGGCCAGTTCGAGCAGCACGGCGCCCGGCTTCTCCGAGCGCGTGAGGCGGATCGCCTTGCGCACCATCTCCGGAATCGCATCCGGATGACGGATGCTGGCGGCCCATTTCGTCACCGGCCGGTACATCTCCACCACATCCATGATCTGGTGGCTTTCCTTGTGCTGGCGATTGGTATTGCCCTGGCCGGTGATCACCAGCACCGGCGCGCGGTCCATATTGGCGTCGGCGACACCGGTGATGAGATTGGTGGCGCCCGGCCCCAGGGTGCCGAGGCAGACCGCGGGCTCGCCGGTCAGGCGCCCATGCACCTCGGCCATGAAGGCCGCCCCCTGCTCATGGCGTGTCAGCACGAAGCGGATCGAGGAATTCTGCAGCGACATCATGAAGTCGGCATTTTCCTCGCCGGGTACGCCGAAGATGTATTTCACCCCTTCGCGTTCGAGGCAGCGGACGAGGAGGTCGGAAGCTTTCATGGGCGGTACTCCGGATGGCAGGCGGCTCGGCAGCCGCTCGACGTGACAAATCGACGTCAACAGAAGGTCAATACAGGCGGCAGATGTCCCCACCTCGGAAGGAGCCTCGAGCGCGATCGTTTTAAGTGGAAGCGGATAGGCTTCCATTTAAAACGTGAATCGCCCTCTATCTTATTGAGCAGAGGCGGATTCACGCGTTACAGGAACCGCGAAACGATTCCGTGTAATGCGATCCGACTGTAGAGCGCGACCGCGGCGGATGGAAGCAAATTGCGGATGCTTCATAGGTGGCTTGCAGACGGATCATGAATCCAGCGCGATGGCCCCGGCGGGGAGCACCCCCTGCCCCGCGCCGACGGGCCGGACGGCACGATGCGGCCGCAACAGGCCGATCAGCGGCCGCTCGATCAGGCGATAGAGGATCACCGCCGCGCCCAGGCAGGCCAGGAAGATGGCCGGCGGCTGGGCCGCGACCGGCAGATGCAGCCGGAGCACGATCGCCGTGAAGCTCGAGGCCAGCAGCACGTGCCAAAGATAGATCGAATAGGAGGCATCGCCGAGAAAGGCCAGCGGCTTGACGGCATGAACGGGCCGCGCCTTTTCCAGGAGCGTGATGCCGGCAACGATGAAGGCCGCAGGCAGGCCCCAGCGGATCAGGCGCGTCTCCTCCGGGGCGATGAAGGCGGTGGCGCCGAGGCCGGCGAGGCCAATGGTAAAAAGGGCGACGGCCAGCCAGACCGGTGCCTTGTTTGCCCCCGTCCAGGCCATGCCGATCAGCAGCCCCGCCACGAATTCCAGGATGACGGGGTCGGTATAGACCCGCAGATAGCCGGCCGGCAGCAGGCCGTGCACAGCCGCCATCGCGGCGAAGACCGCGATCAGCGCCGGCGCCCGCCAGCTCCGGTTGAGCAGCAGGCTCATGGCGAAGAAGCCGTAGAACATCATCTCGTAACAGAGCGTCCAGCCCTGGATCACCACCGGATGAAAGGTGCCGTCCTGCAGGACCGGCACGAAGGCCAGCGAGCCGAAGAAATTCGCCGGCGTGAGGACGTGGCCGTAGAAGAATTGCGGCTTCACCAGGATGCCCAGCGCGGTGACCAAAGTGACGATCCAGTAAAGCGGCACGACCCGGACGATGCGGCGAAAGGCGAATTGCTGGGGCGAAGCCGGCCGCCCTGCCGTCGTCGCCCACATGATGCAGCCGCTGATGATGAAGAAGAGATCCACCCCGGCCGCGCCGAACTTGAAACCGCCGCCGAATTCCTCGCTGACGTGATAGCCGAGCACGCCCACCGCCGCCAGGCCGCGCAGATATTGGATATTGTGGATTTCGGCGCGGTCGCGTGGCCGGCTTGGAATTACATCCGCACCGATGTCGGGAGAGGAATCCGCGGCGGACAAAGCGATCGGCAAGATCGCGTCGGAACCGCCGGCCGACAGGACGTCAACAGGGACGAGGACGGCTGCGGCCGGGACCGTTGCGGTATATGCCTGAACGCAAGCGGCCCGGAGTTCGATGGCCTCCGCCGCCGCCACATCGTTGAGGAAATTTTCGGCACGCGGCACGCCTGTCGCGCCGGGCAATGCGCCGGCGCCTTGCTGTCCGGGCATCGCCGGGACAATCGGCATTCTGTCCGACCCCTTCTCCCCCAATGCAACCTTAGCATGCGAAGGGAGGCGGGAAAACCCGAACCGTGTGACATCGAGGTGAAGACGCCAGGAGCAGCAGGCCGGTAGGGGCCGCGCGCGGGGCGGAGATCAATCGATATCCAACAAAGGTGAGTTTATATTAATTAATATGACTTTCTGTTCCGCCTCATTTGCACGGCGGAGCCTCTCGCGAAAGCTGGCCGTCACCGGGCGACCACACGCCAGACACGGGACCGTTCCAGGTCGGAACACGTCCCACGGCTGACTTTGAAAAAAATGTAAATTAAGAAATACAATCGAAAGTAACCTGCGCAGGATATCGCCGGCGCCAGAAACAGCGGCCCGAAATAAGCGCGGAGAAAGGCCAGGACGCCGGCGCGGCAATGCGCTCAGCGGCCGGCCTGTTCGCGGCGGATATCCTTGGCCCAGCAGAAGCCAAGCACGCTGCCTTTCATATAAGGCAGCAGCACGATCGACATCAGCGCCGTCACCGGCAGCCAGATCGACGCCGACAGCCACATCGGCGGCGCGAAGGCCCGCTCGACCGCCATATAGAGCGGCACAATGACATGGCCGGTCAGGACCAGCGTCAGATAGGGCGGCGCGTCATCCGAAGGATAAACGGAATTATCGGTGCCGCAGACTTCGCACTTTTCGCTGACCTTCAGGAAGCTGCGAAACAGCCGGCCCTTGCCGCAATTGGGACAACGCAGGGCGGCCCCCCGCTTGACGCCAAGCCAGGCGGACCGACCGCCGACTGCTGATTTGCTGCTCATCGCATCTCCTTTCCGGTCCGGCCCTCGTCCCGGCCGATCATCCGATCGCCGGCGGGCCGCCCCGTGCATTGACCGCAGGTCTGCTCTAATTGAATGCAGTCATTTGTTATTGTATGTATATACGGCGTTTCGGCTTTCAAGACCAGTGCCATCATGACGCAGCCGGCCACTTTCGTCATGATGGCCGACAGGCGTTAACATTTGCCGCGCCCAGGTCGAAGCCACAAGGCCCTCAACGGGCGATGGCGTCAAAGCGTTGAACTGGAGGCCGCGGCCCCGCCGGCTGGCGCCAGCGGCTGTGGCAGCATGCAGCTCTTGGGCAGGGTTACCGTGACGGCGGTGAAGGCGCCCGGCTCGCTCGCCATCGACAACGTGCCGCCCTGCAGCTCGATGAAGGCCTTGGCCAGCGGCAGACCGAGGCCGGCCCCTTCATATTTGCGGGCCAGATCGCTCTCGATCTGGCGGAAGGGTTCCAGTGCCAGACGCATTTCGGCCTCGGTCATGCCGATGCCGGTGTCGTAGACCTGCAACTGGATATCGCCCGCCACGTCCTGCCACGCTTTCAGCACGACGCGGCCGCCGGCAGGGGTGAACTTGACGGCATTCGACAGCAGGTTGAGCAGGGTCTGCTTAAGGCGCATCTGGTCGACATGGACGACCGGAAAGTGCTCCGCCAGTTCCATCTGCAAAACGAGGCCGGCCTGTTCCGCTGGCAGTTCCATCAGGCGCAAACAGGCGGTGCACAGCGCCGGCAACCAGACTTCCTCGGTGCGCAGCGTCATCTGGCCGGCCTCGATCTTGGCGAGATCGAGCACCTCGTTGATGATCTTCAGCAGATGCCGGCCGCTGTCGTAAATGTCGCGCACATAACCGCGATAGGTGGGGTTATCGATCGGCCCCATGAGCTCTCCCAGCATGACGTCGGAGAAGCCGATGATGGCATTGAGCGGCGTGCGCAATTCATGGCTCATATTGGCGAGAAAACGCGTCTTGATGCGATCCGCCGCCACCGCCTCGTTGCGGGCCGCCGTCAGGTCGATGGTCAGCTTGCCGAGGCGGCTGGCCTGGGCCTGCAATTCGCTGCGGGTTCCTTCCAATTCGCGCACGCGCTCCTGCAGCTCGGCCTGGTTGGCGCGCAGGGAGTGCTCGACCTCGCGCAGGGCGTTCTCGTGACGATCGCGCTCGATGGCAAGGCGTACCAGCCGCGCCATCGAGGAGATGATATGCCAGTCGGCCGCCTCGGGTGCGCGCGGCTCGCGATAATACAGCGCGAAGGTGGCGACCACCTCGTCGTCCTCGGTGAGGACCGGCAGCGACCAGCAAGCCTGCAAGCCCGCCTGCAGAGCGAAATCGCGATAGTCGGCCCAGCGCGGATCGGTGGCGATATCGGTCACCACCACCGGCTGCTTCAGAAAGACGGCGCTGCCGCAGGAGCCGACATTCGATCCGACGCCGATGCCT
Organism: Dongiaceae bacterium; assembly: GCA_035539215.1. GTDB lineage: Bacteria > Pseudomonadota > Alphaproteobacteria > Dongiales > Dongiaceae > Dongia_B. Next base: position 45,140 of record DATLIX010000159.1, read on the forward strand.
TCGATGGCCTGGCAATAGACCGGCGACAGGTTCGGCGCCGAACCGAGATGGAGATGGCCGTCCTTCACCAGCAGAATCGAACTCAGCGCCGGTGCCGCGACCTCATCGACCACTTTCGTCAGGCGATCGAAGACCTGCTGCAGCGGCAGGCTGCGGGCGATCATGTCGAGAATGTCATTCTGACCGGCGAGGAGGCGCAACATCCGGGTATCCGGCTGGTCTGACCCGGCGGCCTCGGAAGACAAGTCCCCGGCGCCGGGCGGGATCGCCCCCGTCAGATCGGGCTCGGTTGAAGTCATCTTGCACCCATTCCAGTTCGCTTCCTTTCAGCGCACCCTGCGGAGACCTTCCTGCCAACAACCGATCCGGTCAAGTCCTCCCCGCTTGCACGTCAGAAACTTGCTTCACTTTGCGCTGAGGCGCCTCGCCGTTCGGGAAATCTTCGCGCCGCGCCGCCGGTGCGGCCCAGCTGCCCCGCGGTGCATTGCAAAGCCTGTTCGCCCACCTACATATTGAATGCAGTCATTCTTTAATGTATGGACATAGGTTGGACAGGCGCAACGGTTTTCAAGAGGGACGCATGCCAAAAAGCGGCTTGGGCTGGACGCCGCGCCTGCAGGGGCGCCACGGTCCGCTCTATCTGATGATCGCGCAGGCGCTGGAAGACGATATCGCCAGCGGCCGGGTCAAGGCCGGCGAGCGGCTGCCGGCGCAGCGAGTCCTTGCGGCCCGCCTCAATATCGATTTCACCACGGTGGGCCGCGCCTTTGCCGAGGCCCGGCGCCGCGGCCTGATCGAGGCGACCGTGGGGCGCGGCAGCTTTGCGCGCCGCCCCGTGCCGGCCGAGGATACCGACAGCCTGGCCGCCGTCGACATGACGATGAATCTGCCGCCGCAACCGGCAAGCCTCGATCTCAAGGGCCGGATTGAGCGCGGCATCGGCGCGGTCCTCGCGCGGCCCGGCTTCGCCAATCTGCTCACTTACCGCGATGCCGCCGGCGCGCCGTCGGATCGCGCCGCCGGCCTGGCCTGGCTGGCGCCGCGCCTGACGGGAACGACCCCGCCCCAGGAAACAGCGACCGAAGCGATACTGGCCGGAAAAAGCTCCGGCGACTCTTTTTACGCGCCGCCGCTCGACCGCCTGCTGGTTGCCAGCGGCGTGCAGACGGCGATTGCCGCCACCCTGACGACCTTGACCCGGCCCGGCGATCTCGTCCTGGCGGAAGCGCTCACTTATCCCGGCCTGCTGTTGGCGGCCCGGCAATTCGGCTTGCGCCTGCAGGGTCTGCCGATCGATCAACACGGTCTTGTACCAGAAGCGCTCGAGGCCGCCTGCATGCACCAGCAACCGAAGGCGCTTTACTGCGTGCCGGTGCTGCACAGCCCGACGACGGCAACCATGCCGGCCGAGCGCCGCCGCGCCATCGCGGCGATCGCCATGCGCCACCGCCTGCCGATCATCGAGGACGACACCTATGGCCTGCTGGCGCGCCAGGCGCCGCCGCCGATCGCCCGCTTCGCGCCCGATCTCACCTTCTATCTCGGCGGCCTCGCCAAGGTGCTAACCCCGGCCCTGCGCGTTGCCTATCTGCTGGCGCCGGATGACGCCTTCGCGCGGCGCCTCGGTACGGCGCTCCGCGCCTTGACCGGCATGGCGCCGCCGCTGATGGTGGCCCTCGCCAGCGAATGGATCCGCAGCGGCGAGGCGCTGGAGATTCTCACCGCCTTGCGCCAGGAGGCCGCCGCGCGGCAGCGTCTGGCGGCCGACCTGCTGCCGCCCGAACTCGTGCAGACGGCGCCGGAAGCTCATCACCTGTGGCTGCGCCTGCCCGCCAACTGGTCCCGTGCCGCCTTCGTCAGCCGGCTGCAGAGCCAGCATCTCGCTTTGGTGCCGAGCGACGCCTTCATGGTGCCGAATGAGGACAGCGGCATGGCGCCGCCGGAAGCCGTGCGCCTCTGCCTCGGCTCGGCCCCGGACCAGCGCCTGCTGCACCACGCCCTGTCGATCCTCGCCGCGACCCTGCGCGAAGCCACGACCGCCGCGCTGCCGGCCATGGTGGTGTAACCCCCGAAGAGAACGACGTCTCAGAATGCAGGCGGCGAAATGCGTCTACTGCTCAGCGCCGCGGGCCGCTCATCGCCTGTAGAAGCTGCGTCAGCGATGTGATCACGACCGAGTTGCCTTCGCGCAGTTCACGCAGGTCGTAGGCCAGATTGGCGATGGTGCCGAGGCCGATCTTGCCGTCGCTGAAATCGCGGCGCAGCAGGTCGTTGAGGATCTGGGCTTCCACCGCGACATGGTGCTCGATGCCGGCCGCCACCGAATTGCCGAACTGCTCACCGGCATCGGCCGGGCGCAGGTGATAATTGGCGAGGACGCGCGGCACGACCGTCATATCGTAGCGCGACAGCAGCCGCATATAGAAATCCCAGTCGCCGAGCACCGGCAGTTCCGCGCGGTAGAGGCCCATTTCCTCGTGCAGGCTTGCGCGGTAGAGGAAGGAGATCGGCGGGATGAAGTTGCGCGAGGCCATGCGGAATAGGGTGACGTTGCGCAGCCAGTTGTTGAAGGGCCGCACGCCCTTTGTGGCGATGCTGCCGTCGAAGACGACCTCGTCGACATATTGCGTGTGGCAGACGACAGCCCCGACGGCATCCGGCTGGCGGTCGAGACTGGCGACCATGGTTTCCAGGAAAGCCGGCTGCCAGCTGTCGTCGTCGTCATGAATGACGAGAAGCTCGCCGCGCGCGGCTTTCACGCCGGCATTGGCGGCCGCCCATCGCCCTTGCGAGACGGCATGATGGACGACCGATACCTTGTCACGGACGACATCCGGAATCTGCGCAAGAAGCTGTTCGAGGGCAGCCGCGTCGCCGCCGTCATTGACGATGATTATTTCCCAATCCGTGAAGCCCTGCTGCTGAACGCTGAGCAGGCTGCGCGCGAGAAAGACCAGCCGGTCCTTCGTGCGCGTGATGACCGATACCCGCGGCATGATGGGTCTCAGCTCGCCATCATCACGGTTGACTCTTGCCGTACATCGGGCGGCACCGTCTCGGGCATCTCCGCGGCGCGCTTATCGAGGATGAGCAACGTCTTCTCCGCAGCCAGATTCGGCAGGCGATAGGTAACCGTATGGCTCAAGGTCAGATCGAGTGCCGCCGCAACCGCGCGATAGGCCTCGACCGAACGCCAGCGCACGTGACGGGCATCGCTGGCCGTGCCGGGGAAATGTTCGAGGATCAGCAGCCGGCCGCCGGGCTTCAGGTTGCGCTCCAAGGCTGCCAGTCCGCGCTGCCACAGATCGTCATCGAGAATATGGAAGAGCACGTCAAGGCAAAGGACGGCATCGACCGGCGGCACGTCGACCTGATCGAAAGGCTTGGCGAAGAAGGTGCCGCCCGGTATCCGCGCCTGCGCCTGGGCCACCGCCGTCTCGGAGAAATCGGCGCCGATGATCTGGAAGCCGAGATCGGCGCAAAGCGCGCTGATGACGCCGGTGCCGCAGCCGGCATCGAACAGCACCCGCCCCCGCGGTTCGGGAAATTTCGACAGCAGGGCTGCGCGCAGATAATCGGCGTTGGCCGAATAATCCTGGAAGTTCTGCGCCTCGCTCATGCCGATATGGCCGACACTGCGGATGGACCCCTTCAGTGCGGCATGGCGCGCCTCCCAATAGCCGCGCGGATCGAAGCCTTCGGCGGCGGCTTCTCCCAGCAGGCGCCGCACGGCCTCCTCCTGGCGCGGCACCGAATAGCAGTCGAGCACGAAGGCGCGATAGGCGTTCGGCCGGGCCTGGCGGATACGTTCGACCGCCTGGTCGACCGTTGCGAACAATGTCTCCGCCGGCCAGGTCTTGGCGGCACCCGGATAGCTGTGCACCACCGGCCAGCAGCCGCTCGCCATCGCCTCGCCGATATTCATGCCGAAGCTTTCATAGAGCGTGGTCGAAAGAAGCACACCCTTGTCGCGATACCAGGCGTCGATATCGGCAATCCGGCCGTAGAAGGTAATCTTGCCTTTGAGCTCCATCTCATCCATGAGATGGCGCAGATAGCGCGCGGTACGGGGGCAGTTCGGCTCGCCGGCGACATGCAGGTGATAGTTCGGATCGATATCGAGCAGGCGGCGCAGGATCTGCAGCGCCAGCATGGGATTCTTCTTCATGGCGATATCGCCGACCCAGGCGATGCGGTAGGGGTCCCCCGGCGTGTCGCCCGGCAGGAAGCGGGCGCAGTCGATGCCATTGGGAATGACACAGGCATCGACACGGCGCGGCAGGTCCGGCATCTGCTTCAGGAGTTCGTCGCGGATATCCTCGCTGACGAAGATCAGATGATCGACGGCTTCCCACCTGACGTGATGCGGCAGCCGCCCGTCGATCACCTCCGTCGAATGCAGGCGGACGATGACCTTCTTGCCATGGGCGCGCATGTTGAACTTGTTGGTGGCCCAGACGGCCGGTTCCAGGCACCATTCCAGCCAGACGATGTCGGCCCAGGAAATTGCCTCGATCAGTACCGCCTCCTGGTGCGAATGGACGAAGCGGATGTCGTAATCCGGCTCCAGGAAGGCGATGATATCCCGCAGGAAGGAGATCTCCTGCGGTTTCAGGGCATCGATAAAGGCGATGCGCGGGCGACGGCCGAACGGCGCAATTCCTGGCCCGCCGGAACCAGATGAGGGATGACGGCCCGGTTGATCCATCATGCTTGTCCTTCCCCATCCGCTGAAGCCGCTCTTCAGGCTGATACGGCGACGGCCGCCTTTTCAGGCGGGAAAACCGCCCGCTTGCCGCCGTCTTTTGCCGGTAGATCCGCCGGCATAAAAGCTCGCCCGGTTTTCCGTCCCTCTCCGTAAAACTCCAGGACCGGGCGATGTGACCCGCCGGTCCGGCTGGTATCGGAGGCAATATGCGCGAGGAAGCGGGCAGCATCGTCAGTCAGGGCGCTGTTGACGTTGCCTATGCGGCCCAGTCTCCGGCGGGCGCGTGGGACGGGATAGAGCACGCCTCGGGTGCCGCCGAACCGACCGCTTCCGCCCGGCTCGCCCTGATCGGCGCACCCCGCTCCGGGCTCTCGGTCCTGGGGCTGATCGCCGGCCATTACGGCTGGCGGGATCAAAGGCAGGCCGGTCCGGCCGGCATGATCGCAGCCGACGCCGCTGCCCTGCCGTCCGGTTCCTGTCTCCTCGGCGCCATTCCGCACACTGAAAATGCCATCGAGGCACTCCGCGGCTTCCGCAAGATCCTGGTGATGCGGGAATTGCGCAGCGCCTTCGTCTCGCTGTTGCGCATCGAACGGCGCCTGCAGCAATCGCCGCATCTGGCGCCGATCTGGCAGCTGCCGACCAACCAGCTGCAGATGAGCCGCTTCCTGCAGCAGCACGGGCCCTCTCTGTTCGGGCAGTTCCTGTCGGTCCTCTGCTGGATGACGGAGCCCGATGTCGTCACCCTGCGCTTTGAAAAACTTCAGCAGCCCGATTCCGGTATGGCCGCGCGCCTGGCGAGGCTGCTGCGCAGGGACGCAAGCACATCAGGAGACCGGGACGCGGACGCGGGCATACCCGATCTGACGGCGGGCGCCGACAGCCTCCTTACCGTCCTGCGACCGGCCAGCGGCGCCGCGGCGCCGGTGAAGTCCGCGGCGAAAGCGCATTTCCGCAGTTTCTGGAGCGGTGAGGCGGAAGCCCTGTTTACCGCTTTCGGCGGCTGCCAGTTGAACAAGGCCCTGGGTTACGACCAGGCCTATGGGACGGATGATCATGCAGCTCACTAATGCCGTACAAACCGCCCGGCCACACACCGCTTTGGCGCAGCGCAAGCTCACCTCGCTGGCGACACCGACGGCCGCATCCCTGTCGCCCGAAGCGATGATGCATTACAATTTCCTGTTCCTCGGGGATAGCCACATCGCCTATTTCCGCCAAGCGATGCAGATCCTCGGCTTCCTCTCCTGGCAGTATGATTTCTGCGAAGCCGGCGTCGCCACCGGCATCGATAATGGCGGCCGGCAGACCACCAATGCCTTCGACACGTTCCGCCGCTTCCTGCGCGACAAAAGCCGCCAGTCGACCGTCGTCCTGCAATTGGGCGAGGCGGTATGCAGCTTTGTCATCTGGCACCGTGCCAAGCTCTATAACGAACCGGTCACCGATCAGCTGCGCGCTTCGATCTCGGCCTATGTTGCCTTCATCCATGAGCTCCGCCATGCCGGCTTCATCGATATCGTCATTACCGGCGCCACGTTGCCGACGATCCGCGACGGCCAGGAAGGCGGCGCCGCCGCCGCCATGCGGCGCGAGGTGACGGCGACCCTGGCGGAGCGCACCAAGCTCACGCTGGACTACAACAAGACGCTGCAGAGCAATGCCCGGGAACTGGGCCTGCGCTACCTCGATATCAGCGCCGATGTCATCGACCCCGCCACCAAGACGGTGCGCAGCAGCTATCTCAATCCCGATCCCTTCGATCATCATCTCGATTACGGTGCCGCCGGCCAGCTCTGGGCCGACCGGCTACGCGTGATGATCGCGGCGGAGAGCGCCCGGCGGCGCCTGTCGGCGGCGTAGAGGCTGCAGCAGATCGCCGGAGTAATCGTCGGCGTTATTTCAGCGTATACGTAAAATCATATTCCGAGCCTTTGGCATCACGGGCATGCAACGCCATCTCGCCGCGTTCCGTCGCATAACTGCCGGTGCCACCGGTCACGGCGAGGACCGAATCGCCGGCATCAAGGAACGGACCCTCCACCGTGAGATGGCCCCGCGCCAGGGCGATCGTCCAGAAGCACTCCCAGGCCTTGCCCACCACGGTGCGAATGCAAAAGCCGTTATCGACGCCGATCTTGCTCTGGTTGGCGCCATCGAATATCTCATTGGAGAAGGTCAGGATGTCGCCGACGCTGTCACCCTTGGCGCCTAGATCCGTCACCGTGTCGGAGGTCGCACGTTCGACGACATGCAGTTGCATCTCCGCGGAAGCCGGCGCAGCAGACAGCACAGAGGCGGCAAATAACGCCCCCGCCATGCCCAACCCGGTCAACACATTCACGACCGAGCGCAAGATCAACGAATCTCTCATCGCACTCTCCCGGCTTCGCCTTTTACTGGTAGCAGGTTAGACCCCGGAGGCTGCATTGGCGAGAGGCCGGGCGATCACAACTTTTGACGTTCAAGCCGGAGATTCGTGGCCGCGAAGATACCGGCTGCGCCGGTCCAGGACGGTTGCCTTGCCAGCGCCGCCCCTCACCTTTCCTTCAGATAGTCATAGGCGACCCGGCCATAGGGCAAAGTGAGATCGGCGATGAAGTGATGGGCACCGATCACCTTGCGCACGGGCAGGTCGGCGACCGGCGCGTTGACATGCGGCACCAGGTGCAGGCGCGCGGGCCCCATCCAGGAACCCTTGACGGTGATGTCGCTGAGGTTGATCGCCACTAGCTGGCAGATCGCCGGCTCGCCATCGACGCCGGGGATGAGCTTCAGATTGATCTGCGTCTTGGTGAGCATCGCCAGCGTGCGCTCGCCATTGCCCGCCATGCTCTCATGCTTGTAGCCCATGCTGCCCATGGCGACGAGCTGCCCCGCATATTCCAGCGTGCCGGTCAGCGTGTCCTTGACGATCTCCAGCTTCGGATTGGCGTATTTCTTGGGAAAGCCCCAGATCTCGCGGCCGGCGACGATGGGCGGATCATCGTCGAGATACATCTGGCTGACGAAGCTCACCGCCTCGCCGCCGAGCTTGGCCGGGATCACCAGGCCGGTCTCGGTATAGCTGCCGAAGCCGGTGCTGTCCGGCATCTTGATCCATTCGTAATGGACGAGATTGTCGCCGACCGGCTCCAGCGGCTCCGGCAATTGCGCGCGGATCGCCGCCGGATCGCTCTCATAGGTGATGGTCATGTATTCGCGGTTGATGAAGCGATAGGGGCCGGCCGGATAGCTGGGGCTGGCGAGCGGCATCGAGGGCAGGCTGAGCACGTCGTCTTTGCGCATGATCCCATCCAGATTGCTGATGCAGACGACAAGCACAGGGCCGGCATGGCTTTGCGGTAGAATTGGCGTTCTTTGGTGCTGGCCCAGTGATCGCGGACTGCGACTGCCCCGCCAGCCGATGGTCGGAGCCGGGCGCCCGTCCGTCAAGCAAAATCCGGCGATGCTTTTGTGACACGGCCGCCGCAGCGGCGCCACGGTCGCATCATCCTTACATTACGCAGGGGTTAAGACAGTTGCGCGCCCCCTGCCGTCCGACCTATCGCGCGGCGCCTAAAGTTACAGCGGTCGTTACCATGGACCCCGCTGAGGCATCTCGGCCCACGGCAAGGCAAGTCCGGCAAAGCCGCCTCATGCCCCGCGTTCAATGGCGATTGCCGTCGCTTCGCCGCCGCCGATGCAGAGCGAGGCGATGCCGCGCTCGAGGTCGTGATGCTGCAGGGCATGCAGCAAGGTCACGATGATGCGGGCACCGGTGGCGCCGATCGGATGGCCGAGGGCACAGGCGCCGCCATTGACATTGATCTTCTCGGCTGGAATGGCGAGGTCGCGCATCGCCGCCATCGGTACCACGGCGAAGGCCTCGTTGATCTCGACGAGATCGACGTCGGGCATCGACCAGCCGGTTTTCTCCAGCAATTTGCGGATTGCCGGGATGGGTGCGGTGGTGAACCAGGCGGGGTCCTGCGAATGCGTGGCATGGCCCTTGATCGTGGCGAGGATCGGCAGGCCTTCGCGTTCGGCGATCGACCGGCGGGTCAGGACAAAGGCCGCGGCGCCATCGGCATTGGCGGAGGAACTGGCAGCCGTCACCGTGCCGTCCTTGGCGAAAGCAGGCTTGAGTTGCGGAATCTTCTGCGGCGAAACCTTGCCCGGAATCTCGTCATCGGCAATCGTCTGGGAACCACCTTTGACGGCGATGTCGATCGGCGCGATCTCCGCCTTGAAGAAGCCTTCCTTCACCGCCTTCTGGGCCCGCGTCAGGGTGCGGATCGCATATTCGTCCTGATCCTGGCGGCTGAACTGATAGCTCTGCGCCGTCGCCTCGCCGAAGCTGCCCATCGGCCGGCCGCCCTCATAGGCGTCTTCGAGGCCGTCGAGCATCATGTGATCGAAGATCTTATCGTGGCCGGCGCGGTAGCCGCCGCGCGCCTTCTGCAGCAGATAGGGTGCGGCACTCATATTCTCCATGCCACCGGTGACGACGATCTCGGCCGAACCCGCCAGCAGTAGATCATGGCCCAGCATGGTCGCCTTCATGCCCGAGCCGCAGACCTTGTTGACGGTGGTGGCGCCGGTGGCATCGGGCAGGCCGGCATAGCGCATCGCCTGGCGGGCCGGGGCCTGGCCGTGCCCGGCCGGCAGCACACAGCCCATCAGGACTTCATCGATCTTCTCCGGCTTGAGCCCGGCCCGGCCGAGCGCCGCACCAATGACATGGGCGCCGAGCAACGGCGCCGCCGTTCCGGCGAGCTCGCCCATGAAACGGCCCAAGGGTGTGCGTACCGCGGCGGCGATGACGACCGGATCGGTATTTCTGTCGGACATGACGGTCTCCTATGACAGCCTGAAGAGGGACGGCCGGAAGCGGAAATGGAAGCGGCTACAACTGTGTGACCAGCGGCATCCCATCCACGTTCGATGAACATGATGCGGCCCTTGAAGGCGCAAAGCCAGGAAGGTCTTTAAGGGCTGGCGGGTCTTTACGTGTCTGCGCTCTTTATATGATGTACGTCATACTATATGGTGGACGACCGGCGCGAAGGTCAAGCGCCTCTTTTTATCCGAAGATGATCAATGCGTTACAGCAAGGAACATAAAGCCGAAACGCGGCAGCAGATCCTGATCCAGGCGGCGCGGCACTTCCTGCAGGATGGCATTGACGGTACCGGGATCGCCGGCCTGATGGCGGAAGCCGGCCTGACCCACGGCGGCTTCTATGCCCATTTCAAGAGCAAGGACGATCTGGTAGCCGCCGCCATCGCCAGCGGCTTTCGCCATACCCGCGCCGCTTTGGCGCGCGAGGCCGCGAAGACCGGGTTGGAGGGCGTCATCCGGCTTTATCTCGACCAGCGCCACCGCGACACGCCGAGCAAAGGCTGCATCGCCGCCCTGCTGAGCCAGGAGATCGCCCGGCTGCCGAAGAAGGTGCGGGCCAGTTTCACGACGGAGGTGGCCGAACTGCTGCAATTGATCGCCGAGCTGCTGCCGATGCCGGAAGGCCGCAAACGGTTGACGCGGGAGGAACGGTCGGACCGCGCGATCATGATCCTCAGCAGCATGATGGGCAGCCTGCAGCTGGCGCGCGCCATCACCGATCCGGCATTGTCGGATCGCATCCTCGCCTGCGGAATCGAGGCCGCGCTGCAGCTTGCCCGCCATGCCTGACCGTCGGCCGGCGCGGCCTTGCGTTCGGCGGCGTGAACCGTAAGCTGGTGCCGCGCGCAACCGAGAGCAATTGCGGGCGACAGCGGGTAACGGCATGCGCATTCGCAAGATCTCCGACAAGACCATTCCCCTTTCCCGCTACGCCGATCCGGCGCTGCCCTCCGGCGGGTTGACGACCAGCTTGGTGAAGATCGCCGTCGACCGGGAAGACGGCGCGCCGGTGACAGGCTATGGCTTTGCCTCGATCGGGCGCTTCGCCCAGAGCGGGTTGACCCGTGAACGCTTCGCGCCGCGCCTGCGGTCCGTACCGGCAGCGCAGATCGTCACCGACAGCGGCGACAATCTCGACCCCGCCCGCTGCTGGCAGGCGATGATGCGGGATGAAAAGCCCGGCGGTCATGGCGAGCGCTGCGTTGCCGTGGGAGCCCTGGACATGGCGATCTGGGATGCCGCGGCGAAGATCGCCGGCCAGCCGCTCTGGCAGTTCCTGGCGGCACGTCTCGGCCGCCGGATCGAAACGGCACCGGCCGTCGATCTCTATGCCTCGGGCGGCTATGCTTATCCCAGCGACGATCTCGTTCGCCTCGGCGACGAGATCCGCGGCTTCCTCGACCAGGGCTATCGCCGCGTGAAGATCAAGATCGGCGGCGCCGGCGATAGCCGCGCTGGCATGGATCAGGATATGCGCCGCATCGAGACGGTGCTGAAGCTGCTGCCCGCGCCCTTAAGCCTCGCCGTCGACGCGATGAATCGCTACGGCGCGGCGGCCGCGCTGCGGATGGCGGAACATCTTGCCGCCTATGACCTCCTGTGGCTCGAAGATATCTGCGACCCGCATGATTTTGCCACCCAAGGCGAGATCGCCGCACGCCTGTCAACGCCGCTTGCCGCCGGCGAGCCGCTGTTCTCGGCGGCCGAGGCGACACTGCTGTTCCGCCATGGCGGCTTGCGGCCGGACCGCGACATCCTGCTGTTCGATCCGGCGCATTGCTACGGCCTTACGCACTACCTGGAGATCATCGCCGCCGCCGAACAGGCCGGCTGGCCGCGCCGTGCCTTCTGGCCGCATGGCGGGCACCTCTTCTCGCTGCAGCTGGCGGCCGCACTCGGGCTTGGCGGCAGCGAAGTCAATCCGCGCGCTTTCCCGCCGATCGGCGGGCTGGGCGACGGCCGGTATCCGCAGGCCGGACGAGCATCGCCGCCCGATCTGCCCGGCATCGGCCTGGAAAGCCGCGCGGCATTCGCGCAGCTCTTCGCAACGTTTTGAACGGCCCGGAAAGGATCAGGATGCCGCGAGGAAGAGCAGCGAGGCTTTGCTGTTCTGCAGGATCTTGTCGGACCCCGCACCGAAATAAAGCGTATCGCCGGGCCTGCGGTTGACGCCCATGACGATGAGGTTATAGCCGCCGCGCCTGGCTTCCTGCAGGATCGCCTCATCAGGTGCGATATCGGCGCGGATCGCCGTTGTCATATCGGTATTGTGCCGCTCCGCCAAAGCGACCAGGTCCTTGAGGAAAGCCTCTTCCTGCGAAGTGCCAAGCTCGACTTCGAGGCTGCGTCCCGGGCGTCGCCGCCGATGGGACGTGCCGTCTTTCGGCGTCGCCGGCGCCTTGCCGCCTTCGGCCCCCGCTTCCGGTGCGCGTTTGACATAGAGCGCGGTCAGACGCGCGTTATTGGCCCGGGCGACGGCGACGGCAAGCTCGGCGGCGCGGGTCGAAACCGGACCGCCGGTCACCGGCAGCAGGATCTTGAAACCGCTGGTGGAGGGGCGCTCGCGATGGTCGCCGCGCGTCACCACCACCGCCAGGGGGCCGTCGAAGCCGGCGGCGATGCGCGAGACATCCGCGTTGAACCCGCCCTCGGCATCGATCATATCGTCAAGACCGATCAGCAGCAGGTCATAGCCCTTGTCGGCCTCCTTGGCGACGGCGTGCTCTGCCTCCATCTGCGGCGCGCGGGTGGATTTGACGGTGACATTGTCGGGCCGCGTCTCCTCGGCTTTTTCGGCCGCTGCCGCCGTTTTCGCCGCCCCCTCCTTGACTTCCTTTTCCATCGTGTCGTTCTTGGCGGCGGCGAGCTGTTGCGCGGCGCGGCTGCGCGGTGGTGCAAGGTCGCGTGCCGGCGTATTGCCCTCCAGATGCAGGACAGTGGTCGGGATGCCGCGGGCGCCGGCAACCACACCTGTCAGGCGCGACACGAAACGGCCGGCCGGACTGTCGTCGACCGCCAGCAGCAGGCGCTCGACCTGCGGCAGGAAACCGCGCGCATCCGCCTCCTCGCGTTCCAGCCGCGCCTTCTCGTCGTCCCCCATCGGCAGGCGCGCCAGGGCCCAGCGCAGCATCGGCGGCATCGCCATGGTCGTGATGACCGCCATCGCCACAATGACGGTGAAGAGATTCTGATTGAGCAGCCCCATGGAAAGGCCGATCGTCGCCACGATCACCTCGGTCGAGCCGCGGGCATTCATGCCGCAGGCGAGCGCCAGCGATTCGCCGCGCTTCAACCCGCCCAGCGTACCGCCGACGAAGGCGCCGGCGAATTTGCCGAAGGTGGCGATCAGCACGATGCCGACTGTCAGCAGCAGAAGATCGGGCTGCTGCAAAACCGTGAGATCCGCCGTCAGGCCGGCCAGGCCGAAGAAGATCGGCGCGAACAAAGCGGTGATCAGGCCGCGCAATTGCTGATCGATATGGCGGGTCATGATCGGCGATTCGCCGACCAGGATGCCGGCGACGAAAGCCCCCAGCACGGTATGGACGCCGATCGCCTGGGTGATCAGGGCCATCGCCGCCATGATCACCAGGATGAGGCTGATGACCGGCAGCTCGCTGACGAAGTTATCGTTGGTCCAGCGAATGAGGTGGAAGACGATCGGCCGGCCGATGCTCAGGCTGACGACCAGGAAGGCCAGCGTGCCGATGATGCTTTGCGCCAGCGAGGCGATATCTAGGGTGCCGTGGCTGGCGAGGCTGAAGATGACGGCAATGATGATCCAGCCGATCGTGTCGTCGATCACCGCCGAGGCGAGAATGATCTGGCCGATATTGCGCCGCAGGAAATTCATTTCCCGCACCACCATGGCAACGATCTTCACCGATGAGATCGACAGCGCGGTACCCAGCAGCAGCGACACCATCAGACGCTGCCCCGGATTGGGCAGCAGATGCTCCGGCATCATTTCGCCAAGGGCGAAGCCGCTGATGAAAGGCAACAGGATGCCGGCGACCGAGACGCTGAAGGCGGCACGGCCGATGCGACGCACCAGCTTGAGATCGGTTTCCATCCCCGCCAGCAGCAACAGCATCAGCACGCCGATCTGGGCGATGCCGTCGATCATGGATTTCTGCTCGGGCTTGGCGGGAAAGAGGAAATGCTGCGCCTCGGGCCAGAACAGGCCGAGCACGGAAGGACCCAGGATGATGCCGGCCAGCAATTGCCCAATCACCGTGGGCTGGCCGATGCGCTGCATCAGCTCGCCGAGCAAGCGTCCGCAGAGCACCAGGAGGCCCATCTGCAGAATGAGGATGGTTTCGGAACCGCCCTTGCCGGCGCCTTCGGCGGCCAGGACATGGTTGAACGGCAGCAGGCAGAGCCCAAGGGCCAGCGCGCCGATTGCGAGGAAGTCACCTATCGGTCGGAACCATCCCCGCCGCCCGCAATCCGCCATCTACGCCACCCCACACATTCGAACCGGTTCGGTCCGTTGCTCAACACGTCGCCCCGGCCGCCGCTCCGCCGCCGGTCATAACAACGCCGTGAAGCGCCGCGTTCAGCCCGGTTCGGCGCGGGCGGTCCGGCCCGGGCGGTCAGCTTGGCGCGGGTTCGGTCGCGCCGACTGCCCGGTTTATGGCAAATCCGATGGGAAATCGCAAATACCGGTGCGCGACGAGGGACGGGGTGTGAAATCCTTCTGTCGGCAAGCTGTCGGCCGCCGCCGCCGATGGCATGGACGCGGACATGACCGCGGGCTGGCTCCGCAGGGTGGCGAGATGCTATTCCGCCGCGCGCAGCTTTTCGATCATCACCTGGGGATTGGCGAGCAGCGCCCTTGCCTCGGCCTGGGGTTGCGGCCGGCCGATCAGGAAACCCTGCGCCTGATCGCATTGCTCGGCCCGCAGCAGGGCCAGCTGCTGCTGGGTCTCCACGCCTTCCGCCGTCACCGTGATGCGCAGCGACCGGCCGAGGGCAATGACCGCGCGCACGATGGCCATGGAATCGCTGTTGCCTTCCAGTTCGGCGATGAAGCTGCGGTCGATCTTGATCTTGTCGAAGGGGAAACGCTGCAGATAGCTCAAGCTGGAATAGCCGGTGCCGAAATCATCGAGCGACAGCCGGACGCCGGCCGCCTTCAGCGCGCTCAGCGTCGCCAGGACGCGCTCGGTGTCGTCGATCAACACGCCTTCGGTGATTTCCAGCTCCAGGCGTTCCGGCGGCAGGCCGGTTTCCTCCAGCACGTTGAGCACTTCGCGGACGATGTCGTTCTGGCGGAACTGGGCTGGCGAAAGATTGACGGCGACGATGGTATCGGCCGGCCAGCTCATCGCGTCGCGGCAGGCGCGGCGCAGCACCCACCGGCCGAGCGGCAGGATCAATCCGCTTTCCTCGGCCAGGGGAATGAAATCGGCCGGCGGAATGAAGCCGCGCTGCGGATGGATCCAGCGCGCCAGGGCCTCGAAGCCCATGAGCTTGACGTTCTGGCAATCGACCAGTGGCTGGTAATGCAAATCGAGCTGCTGATTGGCAAGCGCCTGGCGCAATTCGCGCTCCAGCCAGCGCCGCTCCTGCAGCCGCACATCCATCTCCGCTTCGAAGAAGCGATAGGTGCCGCGCCCGGCGGCCTTGGCACGATAAAGCGCGGTATCCGCGGCGCGCAGCAATTCCTCGTCATCCTCGCCATCGCCGGGAAAAAGCGCGATGCCGAGACTGGTGGTGATCGTCACCTGGTGGCCGCCGATCTCGAAGGGGTGGGCCAGCACCTTCACCAGACGATCCGCCAGGATCGCCGGGCCGTCGGGATGCGCCACGCCCACCTGGATGATGGCGAATTCATCGCCGCTGAGCCGCGCCACGGTATCGTCGGCGCGGACGCTGTTGGAGAGACGATGCGCCACCTGGCGCAGCAGCTCATCGCCGACGTCATGGCCGCTGATGTCATTGACGTTCTTGAAGCGATCGAGATCGAGGCACAGCACCGCCGCCGTCGAGGTGCCGCGCTTGCTGCGCGCCACGGCCTGGGTGAGGCGGTCCTGGAACAGGGTGCGATTGGGCAGGCCGGTCAGCGCGTCGTGATTGGCGAGATGGCGGATGCGCTCCTCCGCCGCCTTGCGTTCACTGATATCGCGCACGGCGACAACGCGCAGCCCTTCTTCGCCCTGCAGACGCCGGCTGAGATATTCCACCGCGAACAGATGGCCGTCGCTATGCCGCAGATTGATCTCGATCGGCCGCTCCGCCAGGAGGTCCGCCGCAGCCGCATCCTGTCCCGGCTCCGGGCCCTGGTTCGCGGCCTGGGTGGCATCGAGATGGGCTGTCACCTGCGCCTGATAATTGTCGGCGACGACTTCGAGGACGTTGTGACCGATTATTTGCCGCGAGCTGAGGCCGACCATATTGCAGATCGCCGCATTGGCATCGATGACCCATCCGTCGCGATGCAGGATGATGCCCTCAAAGGTCGCGTCGGCCAGCTGCCGCAGCCGGCTTTCCGACAGCCGCAGCCGCGCGGCTTCGCGCCGGTGCTCGGCCACCAGATGCTGATCGACCATGGCGGCCGCAAAACCCGCCAGGAGCAGGAGCAGCACGGCGAGGCCCAGAGCCAGTGCGATGTCGATCGGCGGCAAAGTCAGTCCCACCGCAGCGCCGGTCAGGTCGAGCGGCATGGGATGATCGAATTGCAGGCTGGCCGTCGCCATGGTGATCACCTGCAGGCCGACCAGGCCGATCGTCATGACGGCGGCGGCCAGCACGCGGTGCGCCAGATCGTTTCGGCGCATCAGAAGGAGCGCGGCGGCAATGCCGCAGCCGACGACGAGCACAACCGAGGCAATGACGGCCAGGCTGTTGAAACGGAGATCGCCCGGCGCGCGCAAGGCGGCAAGGCCGGCATAGTGCAGCGCCGCCAGCCCGGCGCCCAGAATCGCGCCGCCGGCCAGGGCGCTGCCGGCGATAGGGCCGCCGGCCGGGTTGCTTCCGATGGGGGCACTGCCGACCGGGACGCCGGCGGGTTGAAATTGCGGGGCCTGGGTAACCACCGGCCTGACTTCCACCGGCGGTTCCGGCATCGAGGACGATGGCGCCAATCGGGCAGCCGGGCCGATCCGCATCAAACCGAGACCGATCGCGGTGATGACAATGGCCAGGGTCACCGCCAGGGCGGCCTGCGCCGCGTCATGGCGCAATTGCCAGACCGCCACGAATTCGAGTTGGATCAGGAGATGCGCCGACCAGGCCCCGAGCGCGAAAACCGCCGCCGCGGCGCCGATCCACCCGGCCCGGCCGCGCCGGCCGGCATCCGCCCCGCGGCTGAGCAGGCTGAAGGCCGTGACCGCCGTCAACAGGCACAGCAAGGCGGCGAGCAGCGAAAGGCGCCAGTCCTGCTGTTGCGACAAATAAGCGGTGGTCAATAGCATACAAAAATCCGGGCGAGGGACGGCTCAAATAAGCGAGTCCGCCCGGCATGGACGGACGATCGATCATCCGGGCGATATCTTATCAGAAGGTTAACGTGCCCACATTATTGTGTAAGCAATTTATGATGTTCAAGGTCAACAGCAGCGGGCCGGGGCAAACCATTTCCAGATAAATAACAACGAGATGAAAGACGTTCGGGAGGAAATGGCAGGAAGGGGAAATTGTTCCATTAAGTGAAACTCACCCCGCGCCTTGCACACCAAGGGCAGGCTTCAAAGGATCGAGATCAGTGGCCGTCCGACCCGCTTTCGAGCACGGCGCCAATGCTGGCGGCGGTGACGCAGGCGATGCCGAGACATTGCAGCAGGGAGAGGAATTCCCCCAGCACGACCAGGCCGATCACCGCACCGATGGCCGGCTCGGCGCTCATCAGCACGCCGAAGCTGCGGGTGGAAAGCCGGCGCAGGGCACTCATTTCCAGGGCGAAGGGCAGCAGCGGCACCAGAATGGCAAGGCCCGCCATCTGCAGGCCGGCGGTGACCGTCAAAGTACCGCGCAGCTCGCCGAAGCCGAAAGGCAGGCTGGCCAGCGTCGCCAAGAGAAAGGACATGGCGAGGCCGTCATGGCCGGCGAAGACGCGTCCCACCCCCTTGCTCGCCAGGATATAGCTGGCCCAGCCGCAACCTGCCAACACGGCAAAGCCGGCGCCGACCGGATCGACGGTCCAGCCGTGATCGTCCCGCACCAGCAAGCCGATCCCGATTGCCGCCAGGACCGGCCAGATCAGGTGATGCCAGCGCCGCATGCCCGCGGCGGCAACGCCGAGCGGGCCGAGGAACTCGATCGCCGAGGCAAGCCCCAGCGGAATGCGTTGCAAGGAGAGGAAATAGAAGATCGCCGTTGCGGTCATGGCGAGGCCGAGCAGAAGTGCTGCCAGCCATTGCCGGCGACCATATTGGCCGAGCCGGGGGCGTACGATCAGCGTCAGCAGGAGTGCCGCCCAGGCAAGCCGGATGGTCGTCGTACCGATCGGGCCCAGTTCGGCCATCATCGGCTTGCTGAGACCGCTGCCGAGCTGGACGCTGAACATGGCGGCGACCGCCATTGCCGGCGCGACCATCAGGTTGAGACCATTGTCGAGATGGCCGCGCGACGGCGCCCCCTCTCTCCCCTCACCCGCCATCAAATTCCCCGCCTTCAGCCCACATGCCGGGCGCATCCGCCGCTCTCTGCCGGACCGGTCAGATCGTATCGCAGCCAACTTCGTGCCGCAGGCTAGCAAGATGGCCGGTAGATAGCCATCCGGCCTTGCGCCGGCAGGCCATGCGCGCGGCGCGCGGCGGGAACCAAGGCGCCTTCAGCTCTGCAGCAGCTCTTTCAGCCGCGCGAGATCGCGCCGCACCCAATCGGTATCGCGCGCAAAGACCGCGTCGCTCATCTCCGGCAGGCGGAACAGAGTCAGTGTCACTTCGCTGCCGCCGGCATTGGCGATCACGCGCAGCGGCACGGAGATCACCTGACCGCCGGGCAGAAAGACCCAGTGATCGACCACACCGTATTCATTGCGCGGCGAGAAGCGCACGCGGATCTCGCCATCCGGCCCCGCCGCCAGCCAATCGAGCGCATCCTCGGCGCGTGCCGAGAGACGCTGCAGCCCGCCGGCAAGACCCGAAGCCCAAAGCGGAAAATTCTCCGGCCGGTGCAGGAAGTCGTAGACACCGGCAAGATCGCGATCGATCCAGACGCTGAGATGGAGGGAGGGGAAGCCCTGCGACATGGCGACGGCCTTTCCGGATGAGGCAAGTGCGGAGCAGAGCAGTCGCCGATACCGCGGTCAAGACAGGCAGGGGTCAAGACAGGCGGGGGTCAATATCCCGTCGTCAGTTGGTGATCTGGCCGAAATAGGCATCGAGCTGGCGCTTGACGATGATGTCGAATTCGCCGCTGGCCTTCAGCATGGCAAGGCCGCGGTTGAAATCGGCGATAATCCGCGCGGCATCCGGATGCTCGCGCGAGACGATGAGACGATGCGTCGGTTGCGCGAGGTCCAAGCCCAGCGGCCGGACGGCGTCCTCTTTTCCCCACAGACGCAAGGATGTGGCGCGCCCCTGGATATCGCTGCAGACGACGAAATCGAGGCGGTGCATCTGCAGCATCTTGAAGCATTCCTCCATGCCGGCCGCGCGCTCCAGCTTGACCGCCTTGCGGTCGACCAAGGCCTGGATCTTGTCGGGCAGAACGTAGCCGTTGGGCGAACACATGGTCCTGTCCGCGAGCTCATCGACCGTCGCAACGGTCAAGCGGCTGTCGGCCATGACGAAGGCCCGGCTCAAGATGACGAACATGACGTCGGAATAGAGGAAATCCTTCTCCCGCTCCGCCGAGGGCACATAGGGAAAGGTACCGTCGAAAGCGAGGCGCCGCGTTTCCGCATAGCCGCGCGCCCAGGGTTCGAACGTGATGTCGACCTTGTCGCCGACCTTGGCAAAGGCCGCCCGGACGATCTGGCTATGCATGCCGCCCATCGGCAGATCGGGATCCGTGAAGGGCTTGTAATCCGGCCCGGTCACCAGATGCAGGGTAAGGCTCTGATCGGCCATGGCCGGCGCCGAAAAAAACAGCGCGCAGAGCAGTGCGGCAAGGATCGCGGCCGAGAGCGCAGAAAGCCACGGCCGGGAAGGCGATCGCCGCAACCGGCCGTCGCCTCGCCCCCTGCCGCAATCGCCACACGATCCGCCGATCGGCCTCATGCTGCCCCCCGAACGCGCCACTCAGCCCCCGCGGCAACGCGTCCCTCGAGCTGAGGGTGACACGAAGCCCTCATGGTCGCAACCGCCGCCGGATGCCGTTTCGTCTTGCGATTCCGAATTGTTGTGATTATAACAATATATACCTTCCTGAACCCGTCGCGGGATCGGCGCCGCCCACAGGGCAAGTGTGCCGGACCTCCGCAAAATCGGCGGGAAAGGAGCGAAAACCTCGATCGGTCGATGCCACAGTTTCGGAGGCAGGATATGTCGCGCCTGGTGTATTGCAAATTTAGCAACGAAGATCTGGAAGCCGCCGCGGCGGTGAGCCGCGCCTATCGCCGGCAGTTCCATCTCAGCCGGCTGCAGCTCGCAGTCATGCTCGACACCCGTCCCGCCCGCATCGCGGATCTCGAGAATTCCCGCGACCCGCAATCGGACTGGCTGGTCGATGCCGTCTTCGCGCTCGCCGAGGATCTCGACTGAAATCGCGCTCTCATCGAAGAGAGCCGTTCCCTGCCCGCACCACGGCACCGCGCGGGTTTCGCGATCATCCGACAGAGCAGCCGACCAATGAGCAAGCACCGCCTCGCCGGCCGTCCGTCACACGGCCAGGGCATCGACACGGATGCCCTGCGCCATGCCGCCAGCCTGGCCGGGGTGA
Organism: Dongiaceae bacterium; assembly: GCA_035539215.1. Classification (GTDB taxonomy): domain Bacteria; phylum Pseudomonadota; class Alphaproteobacteria; order Dongiales; family Dongiaceae; genus Dongia_B. The sequence goes on from DATLIX010000159.1 coordinate 65,562, forward strand.
TCGGCGCCCGCATCAAACTGGCGCGGCGCGGCAGCGAGTGGATCGGCCTCTGCCCTTTCCATGACGAGAAGACCCCGTCTTTCAGCGTCAACGAGGCGAAGGGGTTCTACCACTGCTTCGGCTGCGGCGCGCATGGCGACGTCATTCGCTTCATCGCCGATTTTCATGGCCTGGATTTTCGCGCCGCCTGTGCCGTGTTGGGCGCGGCAGAGATGCCGCGGCACGGCGACCGCCCGGCGATATCGCCGCATCGCCGACCGATCCTTATGCCGGCCTGACGCCGGCGGGCCCCGGCGACGGCGACTTGCAAGCCGGCACCGACTTGCGTTGCTGGAATCCAAAGAATCCGGCGCGGCCCTGGGTCACGTATCGTCCCAGCGCGGTCTATCCCTATCGCCGCGCCGATGGCGGGCTGATCGGCTATGTCCTGCGGATCGATCTACCGGCACGCGGCGATCCGGGGAGGCTTCAGGGCCGGGCGTCACGCAAGATCACGCCGACCATCCGTTATGCCCGCCTGCCGCCGGTCGCGCCACAGGCCATTTCCCCGAATTCCATCCCACCGGATTCCATCCCGCCGGATTCAGCGCCGCCGCAATGCGGCTGGTGTCACTGGGCCTTCGACAAACCGCGGCCGCTTTACAACCTGCCTGATCTCGCGGCGCGGCCGACAGACCAGGTGCTGGTGGTGGAGGGTGAGAAGGCGGCGGAAGCGGCGCGGCGTCTGGTCGGCACGCTGCCGATTGCCGTCACTACCTGGCCGGGCGGCGCCAAGGCCATGCATCATGCCGACTGGTCGCCGCTGGCGGGCCGCGTCGTCCTGCTATGGGGCGATGCCGATGAAGCCGGCGAAGGCGCGATACTGGGACGCATGGCGCGACGGCAAGGCGGTCGACGGTGTCGCGCAGCTTTGCCATCGGATCGGCGCAAAACAAATCCGCTATCTCCCTTGGGACCGCAGCCGGCCGCGCGGCTGGGATGCCGCCGATGCCGAGGCCGACGGCTGGGGAACGACCGAGCTGTTCGCCTGGCTGACGGCGGATCTGCGCGACTGGCAGCCCGAGGCTGAAAGCGAGCCGATGGCGCCAGCCGCATCCGCAGCTCAGGACAAGCCGGCCAGCGCAACAACTGCAGAGGCGAAAGCGGCACCCGAGAGAACGGCACCGGGGAGAACGGCACCGGCGAGAGCAGCCCGGGCGGCATTGGCAAAGGCGGGATCGGCACTGCCCGCGGCCGAGGAAGCGGGCCAATCGCCCTTTCGCGTGCTCGGCTATCATCGCGGCAGCTATTTCTATCTGCCGGCGGCGACCCGGCAGGTCGTGGCGCTCAGCCCCGCCGCGCATAGCCGGCCGCATCTTCTCACCCTGGCGCCGCTCTCCTATTGGGCAGCGCATTATCCGGGCCGCAACGGCTTCGACCTCGAGGCCGCCAGCGATGCCCTGATCAGCGCCGCGCATCGCGCCGGCCTGTTCACGCCGGAGCGCCTGCGCGGTCGCGGCGCCTGGCGCGATCGCGGCCGGGTCGTCATGCATACCGGCCGGCATCTCTATGTCGATGGTCGGCCGCAGGCGCCCGGCGATCTCGGCGGCGATTACATCTATGAAGCCGCACCCGATCTCGGCGCGCGGACCGGCGCTGCACTGACCGGCGCTGCACCGACTGGCGGCGCAGGGAATGGCGACGCAGGGAATGGCGGGGCGATGGATGCGGGCATGGATGGGGCCGTGCCGCTGCCGCCGGCCGCCAGCACGGCCGAAGCAAACCGGCTGGTGCAGATATGCCGCCGCCTCACCTGGGAGAACGATCTCAGCGGCGATCTGCTGGCCGGGTGGTGCGTCATCGCCTTGCTTTGCGGCGTACTCGACTGGCGGCCGCATCTGTGGATCACCGGCCCGGCCCAGGCCGGCAAATCGACCGTGATCAAGGAGATCATCCGCCGGGTGGTCGGTGTCTTCGCGCTCTATGTCGACGGCAAGACCACCGAAGCCGGCATCCGCCAATTGCTCGGCGCCGATGCCCGGCCCGTCATCCTCGACGAATTGGAAAGCGAGGATGCGGCCGCCGCCGTCCGGGTGCAGCAGATCCTCGACATGGCGCGCGTTTCCTCCAGCGGCGGCACCGTGGTCAAGGGCTCGACCGCCGGCAAGCCGATGACCTATACCCTGCGCGCCTGCTTCTGCTTTTCCTCGATCAACACGGCCGTCGCCCATTACGCCGACGAAACCCGCATCAGCAAGCTGATCCTGCGCCGCAACGAAGCGCCCGATGCCGACGGCCAGTATCGCGCGTTGATGCGCGATATCGATGCCTGGTTCACTCCGGATTATGCCTTGCGCCTGCTGGCGCGATCCCTCGCCCATCTCGACGTGCTGCTCGGCAATGCCCAGACCTTCACCCGCGCCGCCGCCCGGGTATTGCATTCGCGCCGCGCCGCCGATCAGATCGGCACCATGCTGGCCGGGCTCTTTCTCTGCCACAGCCATGCGGCCATCTCGGCCGACGAGGCGGAGGCCTGGATCAAGGCGCGCGACTGGCATGACCACACGGCGATCGATGCCAGCGGCGACGAAGCGCGCCTGCTGGAGCGCCTCGCCACGCGCCGCCTGCGGGTGCCGGTCGCGGGCGGCCACCGCGAGGTGACCGTCGGCCAGGCGATCCTCGCGGTGCATGACCAGCCGGAAGCCTATGGCGACTGGGCCGTCGAACTCGGCGCCCATGGCATCCGCGTCGACGGCGCCGATATGCTGATCGCCAACACGGCCAGCCCGCTGAAACGCCTGCTGGAGGGGACGCCCTGGGCCGCCGACTGGCTGCGGCCGTTGCGCCAGTTGCCCGGCGCCAGCGTTGCCCCCAATACCTATTTCAGTCCCGGCCTGAAGAGCCGGGCGACGCGTCTGCCGGTCAAACTGCTGGGAATGGAGGGCTAGGCAACCCCTGGCCGCGCTGTGGATATCATCACTTCGGCGCCGCGACGGCCCTTTTCACCTGCAGCGTGCGCTGCATCACGCCCCCAGCGGAATGTCGTCCGTCCCCCCGCTCTCACTGAATCTTGACGAGCGGCCGGTGGCGGTCCGGTGCAGGATGGAACTGAGCCGGCTTTCGCGCGTTTTCGTGCGGCTTTCGTTTGGCGCCGGCCGCATTCATGATAGGTCCATCCGGTGGCCGTGCTACGATCCGGCCGGATTACATTCGTAACCACATTGACATGGGTATCATGCGTCTTCGTCCTGTTGCTTACGCCTTGAGCGCTTCGATCTGGCTGACGGGATGCGGAACGACCGGCGACAACACCTTCATGGCCGCTGCCACCCAGCCGGCCGGCGAGGCGAAGACATCGCCCCTGATGATGGTCGGCCTGACAACGGCGGGCGACAGGAATAAAGACAGCTATGCGGCGCTGTTCCCCTTCTATGCGGAGATCTGCGCGCTTTCCGAGATCAACAAGAAGCCCGGCTTCGGCGCCGAATTCACCAGCGGCTTCGGCGGCCATTCGGTGCTTTACCTCAACGGCGTCTGCCGGGTTCAGGATGCCGGCTATCCGACCATCAAGCTCTGCGACGGCGACGTGGCAGGCCAGGGTGTCGGGCTCAGCGTCAACGACCACTACAAGAACACCAATTGGGTGGCGACGCCGGGCAAGGACTTCCTGTTCTACGGCAGCCTTGCCCCGACCGATACGGTGACGCCGGCCGGCTATCAGCGCACCCAGGCCAAGGCGATGCAGATGGGCATCCTGGACGGGGTCGAATTCCATGGCCGGTTCTTCGACAAGATGCCGGCCGGGACTTCGAAACGCGCTTATATGTATGAGCTCTCGATCGCCACCGATTACGCGGTCAATTTCGGTCGTGACCGCTATTGCGCGCGGGTGCCGATGAACCGCGGCCAGATGCAGCGGATGGTGAGCTATCTCAACCAGATCAATGAGCCCTATCGCGACCGTCGGAAGGAATTCCATTGGAATGTGCTGGGCAACAACTGCTCGCATATGACGCATAACGCCCTTGCCGCCGCGGGCATCTGGAACGAGATCGACATCGACGAGCCCTTTTTCATCGCCGCCTTCGACTTCCCCGTTCCGAAGAACGAATTCGTCAACCTGATGCAGCGCACCAATGACCTGGACCTCGACGATCCCGCGGCGCTCTATCGCGATGAGGGCCTGCGGCAGAACCTGCTGCTGCACGACAGCCTGCCGCTGCGCGCCGGCGCCCTGGCGGAGGCAGCCCCGGTGATGCCGAATAACACGCTCTATGAGACGCATCCGCGGCTGATCTTCTATGACCCGATCGGGCGCTATCAGCGCGCTTTCGAGGCGATCCTGGCCGATCCCCGCTATCTCGACCTGCATGCCAACCTGGATTATTTCGCCCGGCTCTATCAACGCGTCGCGGCGGAACGCAAGCCGGTCTCGTGGTATCTAGAGAAGCGCAAGGTTGCCTCTCAGGACGCGGCGGATTTCCGCGACTTCTATCAGCGCTATTACGACTATATCGGCCGGCAGAGCACGGCTCTGGAGGCCCAGATCGCCGCGCTGAACGGCACGCCTGCCGACAATAACCGGCCGCTGGTGGTCGGCGCCTCCAGCGGCACCCTGCCGGGCATCCCGACCTCGGATGTCGCCGCACCCCCTGCGGTCACCCCCTGACGTCGCACCCTGACGCCTCGCCCTGACGCCATGCCCTGACAGGGGCAGGACAAGCAGCGACACGACCTACTGATTACAAATTCAGTCGCTCCGGCGAGGATAGATATTCGCCGCAGAATATCTTGCGGAGAAATACGCCTGTCACCTGCGGCGAATAATCGGCCCGCCAGCACCTGACCCGGCCGGCTTTCCAGCCGCGATCTCACCCGCTAAACTCGCGCGACCCGACCACATCCTCCATCCGGAGTCGTTATGCTGAAGTTCTACTACGCCAAGAACACCTGTGCGCTCGCGAGCCGCATCGCGCTGGAAGAGGCCGGCCTCGCCTATGAACTGGTCATGCTGGATTTCGCCAGCAATCAGCAGCGCTCGCCGGACTATCTGAAGATCAACCCCAAGGGACGCGTGCCGGCTGTGGCGACCGAGCGGGGCGTCATCACCGAGACACCGGCCATTCTCGCCTTCATCGCCCAGAGCGCCCCGGCGGCAAGGCTGGCACCGCTCGACGATCCCTTCGCCTTTGCCGAGCTGCAAGCTTTCACCAATTATCTCTGCAGCACCGTCCATGTCGCCCATGCCCATAACCGGCGCGGCGCGCGCTGGGCCGACGAGCCGTCTTCGCTGGAAGACATGAAGCGCAAGGTGCCGGAAACCATGGCGGCCTGTTTCGATATCATCGAGCACGGGCTTTTCAAGGGTCCCTGGGCCATGGGCGAGAGTTATACCGTCGCCGATCCCTATCTCTTCACCATCGCCGGCTGGCTGGAGGGCGACGGGGTCGATGCCAGCCGTTTCCCGAAGATGCTGGACCACCGCCGCCGTATGACGGAGCGCCCGGCCGTCAAAAGAGCGCTGCAGAGCTGAGGGCGGTCCGCCCCGTCCGCCGCATCCGGCCGGCGCATTGCAGGCGGCGACGCTTACAGCAGCATGGCGGCGGCGACCGAGGCGATCAGCAGCACGGCAAAGCCGAGATTGAGCTTCCGGCTCGTGCGTGGATCGCGAAAGAACCGCGTGAGCGCTGCGCCGGCGCCGAGCCAAGCGATATTGACGGCGCCGATGATGCCCGTCAGCACTGCGGTCTTCAGCGCCGCATCGAGATCGAACCTGCCGGGGATCAGCACGAAGCCGGAAAACAGCGCCGCCATCGCGGCATAGCCCTTGGGATTGAACAGCGACAACAGGACGCCGCCGCGAAAGCCCGGCAGCCGTTCTTGACGGCGGGCGGCGGTGACGGGTGCGCCCGCGACACGCGACGCGGCAGCGATAGGCGGTGCCGTGGCGATGCGCCAGGCGAGATAGAGGAAATAGACCGCCGCTGCGAGCGTGACCGCCGGCGCTATACCGGGCATCGCCAGCACCACAGCGGACGCCCCGGTGGCGACGATCGCCATCACCAGGACCATACCGACAACCAGTCCCATGAGATAAGGGAGGCCGGGACGGGTACCGAAGGCGGCCCCGGTGGCGGCGAGGCTCAACGTCGCCGGGCCGGGACTGCCGGCCAGAACGAGACCAGCCAGAATGAAGCCCAGAATACCGTCCATGTCCGCACCTTATGCAGCCACGTCATGATGCTTCTTACGACCGCAGCGGCATGGTCGTCTTGGACGATCGTGCGTGGTCGCCGGATCGCCGTCATGGGAATGCAGGAACCCCCTTCCCAAACGCGCAAAAAACGCCAATATGAGCAGTGTGGAGCAACGCGGTCCTGATCGGGAGTGACGTTGACCGCGACCCGAAGCCGCCCCGACGGGGTGAGAAGAGGATGACATGACAGCCCAACACGAAACGGCGCTGCGTCTGGCGCTCGTCCAGGCCAATCCCATCGTCGGCGATTTCGCCGGCAATCTCGAAAAACTCCTGACCTTTTGCCGGCAGCATCGCGATGCCGATTTGATCGTCTTCCCGGAATGCTATCTCAGCGGCTATCCACTGGAAGACCTCGTTCTGCGCCAGGACTTCCTCAGCCAGCTGCGCCGACAGACGGCTGCGCTGGCGGAGACGATCGCCGCCGAGAAACTGCCCGCCGTGCTGGTCGGCCTGCCCTCGACCGGCACCACCCTGCCCTTCAATGCCGCCCATTTCATCACCCAGGACGGCATCGTCCACAGCATCACCAAGAACGAGCTGCCGAACGAGGACGTCTTCGACGAGCGGCGCATCTTCGATCACGGCCATGACCCGAAGCCGATCCCGTTTGGCGATTGGCGTCTGGGGGCCATGATCTGCGAGGATATGTGGCATGGCCGCGTCACCCGCGCGCTGGTCGACGAGCTGGTCGACTGCCTGATCGTCATCAACGGCTCGCCCTATGAGATCGACAAACTGCCGATCCGCCTCAAGCTCGCCCGCGAACGCGTGCGCCGCGCCGGCAAGCCGCTGCTCTATCTCAACATGGTCGGCGGCCAGGACGAGCTGGTACTGGATGGCGGCAGCTTCGCGCTCGACCGCCAGGGCAGGATCGTCGCGCAGCTGCCGGCCTTCCACGAGGCGGTGATGCGCGTCACCTTGCGCAAGAGCGAAGGCGTCGTGGAGATCGCGCCGGACGATATGCGCGGCGCCGTCACACCTTATCCGGACCGGCTGGAGGCGATCTATACCGCCTGTACGCTCGGCCTGCGCGACTATATCGAGAAGAACCGCTTTCCCCATGTCATGCTGGGCGTTTCCGGCGGCCTCGATTCCGCTCTGGTCGCCGCGATGGCGGTGGACGCCATCGGCAAGGACCGCGTCTACGGTTTCATGCTGCCGGCGCGCTTTACCGGCTCGCTCAGCCTCGATCTCGCCCGCGATCTCTTCGCCCGGCTCGGCTGCCGTCACCACACCATCGCCATCGAGGCGCCGCATCGCGCGGTGGAGGCGCAGCTGGCGGATGTCGCCGCGCAGCAGCTCTTCAAGGCGGCGCGGCCGGAAGATCTTGGCCTGGCCGCCGAAAATCTGCAGCCGCGCCTGCGCGGCATGCTGCTGATGGCGGTTTCCAACGCCTATGGCGGCCTGGTCCTGTCGACCGGCAACAAGTCGGAAATGTCGGTGGGCTATGCGACGCTCTATGGCGACATGTGCGGCGGCTTCAATCCGATCAAGGATCTCTACAAGACCACCGCCTTCGAGCTCTGCCGCTGGCGCAACCGGGTGCGGCCGGATTGGGTGCTGGGCGGCGAGCAGCCGATTCCGGAAGCGATCATCACCCGGCCGCCCACGGCGGAACTGCGCCCCGACCAGACCGATGAAAGCGCGCTCGGTTCCTACGACCATCTCGATACGGTTCTGCGCCTGCTGATCGAGGGTCAGCATTCGCCGCGCCGCGCCCGCGATCTCGCCTCGGCCCGGCTCGGCCAGGAGATCGGCATCGACTATGTCGAGAAGGTGGCGCGTCTGGTGAAACGCGCGGAATACAAACGCCGCCAAGCACCGCCGGGCGTCAAGCTGACCAGCAAATCCTTCGGCAAGGGCTGGCGCTATCCGATCACCAATCGCGCCGAACTCTAGGCAGACCGACGATGCATTTCATCGATCTCGCCAAACGGGCCTACGACCATTCCTTCAAGATCGATCCCGTCATCCGCAGCCTGCTGGACACGGATTTCTACAAGTTCCTCATGCTGCTGCTGATCTGGCAGAAGCATCGCGACGTACCGGTGACCCTCTCGGTCCACAACCGCACCAAGATCGTGCGGCTGGCCGAGCTCATCCCCGAAAGCGAATTGCGCGCGCAGCTCGATCATGTGCGCGAGCTTTCCTTCCGCAAATCGGAACTGATCTGGCTCGCCGGCAACACCTTCTATGGCCGCAAGGGCATCTTTCCCGGCGACTTCATCGACTGGCTGGGACAGTTGCGCCTGCCGGACTATCGCCTCGCCGCGGAGAACGGCCAGTACCGGCTGGATTTCACCGGCAGCTGGGCCGAGGTCACCCTGTGGGAGATCTATGCCCTCGCCATCATCAACGAGCTGAAGGCCCGCGCGGTTCTGCGCAATCTCGGCCGGCTGGAACTCGACATCCTGTATGCCCGCGCCAAGGCCAAGGCCTGGAGCAAGATCGCCCGCCTCGCCAAGCTCGAAGATCTCAACATCACCGAATTCGGCACCCGGCGGCGGCACAGCTTCCTGTGGCAGCACTGGATCGACCTCGCCATGATCGAGGGGCTGGGCGAGCGCTTCACCGGTACCTCCAACGCCTATCTCGCCATGCAGCTCGACCTCGAAGCCAAGGGCACCAATGCCCATGAGCTGCCGATGGTCTATGCCGCCATGGCCGGCGGCGACGACGAGGCCGTCAAGCGCGCACCCTACCGGGTGCTGGAGGACTGGCAGCAGCTTTATCCCGACGCCTTGCGGGTGATGCTGCCCGATACCTACGGCACCACGCAGTTCCTGGAAGCGGCGCCCGACTGGGTGGCGGGCTGGACGGGGGTCCGCATCGACAGCAAGGACCCGGCGACCGGCAGCGAGGAGATGATCGCCTGGTGGCGGTCGCGCGGCGAAGACCCGCGCGACAAGCTGATGCTGTTCTCCGACGGCATCGATATCGACGAGATCGAGATGCTGCATGCGCGGTTTCACAAGCGCGTGCGGCTGGCCTTCGGCTGGGGCACCAAGCTCACCAATGACTTCGCCGGCTGCCTTGCCCATGACAGCCCGCTGCTCGACGCCATCTCGCTGGTCTGCAAGGTGAGCCATGCCGCGGGACGCAGCGCGGTGAAGCTGTCCGACAATTTCGACAAGGCCTCCGGCAGCCCAGAGGAAGTCGCCCGTTATCGGCGGCTGTTCGGCGAGCGCGGCATCGAACGCCGCGTCATCGAAGTCTGAGGAAGGGAGCTGCAAGCATCATGGCGCGCGCAAAATCCTCACCCCGCCCGGCCGATGCGCTGACCGACCGCACCGGATTGATCGTCGCCGATTTCCAGACCCTGCATTGGGGCCATGTGCGGCTGCTGACGCAGATGCTGGGCAGCGTCGATCTTGGCATCGTCGCCCTCGGCTCCACGCAATTGCATGGTGTCGGCGGCCATCCCTTCAGCTTCGACCAGAAGAAGGAGATGGTGCAGGCGTTGTTCGGCGATTCGTTCCGCTTCCTGCCGCTGCAGGATATCGACGCCAGCCTGGAGACCGGCGACTGGCTGGCCTATGTGCTGGGGCGCATCCGCTCGGCGGGATTGCCGGAGCCGACCGACTATTTCACCGGGTCGGAGATCGACGCCCGCTATTACACCGCGCATTTCGCCGCGCTCAGCGATCCAGCGCATCCCAGCGCCGATACCATGACCTATCGCAGCCCTGCGACCGACCGCCAACTGCACATCCTCGACCGGCGCGCGACCTCGGTGAAGTCCGGCCGCGAAATCCGCTTCCTGATCGAGAACCGCGACGCGGCCTGGCGCCAATATGTGCCGCCGCTGCTGTGGCGCTATATCGAGCAGCATTATCCGCCGCATCTCCGCACCGCGATCCGCGTCGAGGCGACGCCGCCCGACAACGTCCCCGTCGGCACGCGCTGCATCCTCAACACCACCGGCGAGGTGCTGGCGCTGCGCGACGATGGCAAATGGCGCCCGCTCGCCAAGACCGACGAGAAGACGGCGGATTTCGAGCAGCGGCGCAAGTAGTAATCTGCGTCGCCCCACTGATAAACGCTCGACTCCAATAAACTTTCTTTAATTATCGAGAGAGGTCGAGTTCGAAAACGGGGCAGCGCCCAATATCCGGCGAATAAGAGATAAGAAGGAATACTCTCGAGATGAAAGTGCAGGCAGGTAACTTGACTTCTCGCAAGTAGGCTTCGACGATTTCTTTCGACAAATCGGCTTCGTCAGTATGGATGATAACAATATACCCGCCTGGATATGGGCTTCCCTTGAGCTTCAGGAATTTGTCATCCTTCGCCTGCAGCCTCTCGCTGAGAATGGTCTCGAACTTGGTCAGGTTCCACGGCGCCCATAGGCGCGGTCGAGTATCTTGGAGGGTAGCCTTCAGCATCTGCTCATTGGTTTCAACAGCTTGCTGATCAACGAGTTCCGTCACCTCAATTGCGATACGTTTTCCATTGTCATCCATCGCCTCGCAATCTGGTGGGTCTTCTCCAAGGCCACGGCTTCTCAGGCCAGCGTAGGGTGTCATACCGGCGACAAACCGCAATGAGGCAGCGAGGTCTTCCCCGATGCCTCGCTCCTCTAAGTCACGGTTACCGGCCGGGTCGACAAAAAACGCGGCGTATCGATCTGATCTCCTTTTAGGCATACGACCTTCGCTTTTTCATTTAGGTAGATCATCCATTTTATCCGGGTCAGCCGCTAGGAAATACCCGGCTCACCCGCCACGTTCCTGCCATCAGCAACAGCCCGACGCCCGTCCAGGCGGTGGCGATGGCCTTCAGCATCGGCAGTGCGGCAGTACTGTCGCCGATGAGGCCGCCTAATGCGCCAAGGCTATCGATCGAGCCGGCGAGCAGCATGGCCGAGACCACCTGCAGGATGCCGAGAAGGCTGAGCAGGCTGCGGAGAAGGAAGCCGATGCAGGTCGCCAGGGCGAAAGACCGCGTGGCAGCGCCGAGGATGCGGCGCAGGCTGAGGCGGATGAGGCCGGCCGTCATCAGGATGCAGGCCAGCAGCCAGGCCCCTTCGCCCACCAGATAGCCGAGATCGGGGCGCCTGAAGGCGAACATGATCGCTTCCAGCACGCCGAGCATGATGGTGGCCGGCCAGAGCGGCAGGCCGCCGCGCCGCGCTTCGTCGATCGTCAGCCGTTCGGTGAGATTGGCGAGCAGCAGGGCCGAAAGGCCGATCAGCACGCAGACCGGCAACAGCACCTGGGTGGCATCGGCGGCATCCGCCATCAGCGCGCCACCGGCGCCGGCCGCGATCAGCGCCGTCGCGACGGCCGGCAGCAGCACCAGGGCGAAGATCAGGACATTCAACAGATGAAAGCCGGCACAGGCGCCGAGCCAGAGCGGCGCAGAATGCCGGACCAGCGCGTCATCGCGCCTCGGCACCGGCGGCGGCGCATCGGCGGCCGTGGTCGCGGCCACTGCCGCCTCATCGGACGAAGCCGTGTCGATCACGGCCCGGCTGGCCGGTTCTGCATCCGCTGCCCTTGCGACGGCTGTCGGTCCCGTATCGATCGCAGGGCTCGCCGTGACGATGGGCATCGGGCGCCGCATCAGGCGACGCATCCGAAAATGCATCGCCAGCGCGATGAGGCCGACCACGAGATTGATCGCCAGCGATGCAAAGGCGGGCTGATGCAGCAAGGCCGCCAAAGTCGGTGTATCCATGCCCTCGCCCCTCATCCCCGATCATGCTGGCCCGATCGTGCTGGCCCGATCGTGCTGGCCGGATCATGCTGGCCCGATCATACCGGGCTGATCGTGCTGGTCATTCTGGCCGTCATGCCGGAAGGCCCCATGCGACTGCTCCTGCCAGTAGACGTTAGCCCGGCAGCGGCGATGCGCCAAGCGGCGCCGGCAACATGATGCAGGGCGGTCGGTCTGAGGGGAGATTTGGCAGATTTTGCCGGCGACTTGTCATTTCGGACAGACGGCCAAGGTCCATAATGCGGCGATGGACGATAGGGCGATCGACGGAGGTAACGTCACCAGGACGGCCGGACAGGCGACATGCGCCTCTCGCCGTCGGCCGGCGCATGCGGCGAAACCAGCGGCAATGCTGGCGCAGTCGGCCGCAAAGGACTTGAAGCGTTGCGCGGACGGCCCCTCAGCGTGCGACCGCGGCGTCGATCATGGCTTCCGCCACCACCGCGATCTGGCCGGCCGGCCCCCCATCGCCGAAGAGCTGACCGGAGGCATAGGCGCCTTCGATCAGCAGCACCAGTCCGTCGCCCAGCAGGTCGGGATCCCGGGCGCCCATATCGGCCGCCATCTGGCGCAGGCGGCGGCGCAGCTCATGCTTGTTGCGGGCGGCGACGATGCGGGCCGGATGGTCCGGCGCCGGATATTCGACGGCGGCATTGGTCAAACCGCAACCGCGATAGCCGTCTTTGCTTGCCCGCTTCCCGAGGCCGCGCAGATAGTCCAGCAGCTGCTCCCGGACATTGCCGGGATGCCGCGAGGCGGGGTCGTTGAAGCGGTTCCAGAAATCGCAGTCGTAATCGGTCAGATAGGCGGCCGCCAATTCGTCCTTGGAGGCGAAACTGCGATAGAGGCTGGGCTTGGTGACGCCGGCCTGGGTGACGATCTCATCCACCCCCACCGCCCGGATACCCTGGCGATAGAACAGCTCGGCTGCGGTGCGCTTGATGCGTTCGGCGGCCTTCGGCGGCCGCTCCTGGGATCTGGCCGGTTCGGTCGATACGACTTTTACCAACGTATTTTCCAATCCTTATCAAATATTTACAGCGTCTCCCAGAGTCGCCGAACCGCCCCTTGCCTGGCAAAAAAGTCAGCTGGCGCGGATTTCTTCTTGACGATGTTACTGACCGGTACGTATTTTCGCAAGCAGAGAAACGTACCGGTCAGTAACATCGCCTTCTCTGACCCGATACCCCGATCGCCCATGCCCCTCGCCGCCTAGGAAGAACAGAGCCGGACCATGTCGGACAGCGCCAGCAAGACAGAGACCTCGATCCCCACCGGCCCAGCTGCGGCACCCCTGCATGCCGGCAATCCGGCGGCGGCGCGCCGGCCATTCGGGCAGAAATATGCCTTCATCGTCGCCGGGGTGATCTTCGCCTGCCTGCTGATCGCCGCAGGTTTGCGCGGCTCGCCGGGCGTGCTGATCCTGCCGCTGGAGCAGGCTTTCGGCTGGAACCGGGCGGTGATTTCCGCCTCGGCGGCGCTCGGCATCTTTTTCTACGGCCTGGTGGGTCCGTTCGCTGCCGCCTTGATGGAAAGCATCGGCCTGCGCCGCACCCTGATCGGCGCCCTTGCCCTGATGGCAGGCTCGGTCGGCGCCAGCCTGCTGATGACGGAGTCCTGGCAGCTGATGCTGACCTGGGGCTTCCTCTCCGGCATCGGCAGCGGCTGTGTCGCCGTGGTGCTGGGCGCCGTCGTGGTCAATCGCTGGTTCGCCACCCGTCGCGGCCTGATGATGGGCCTGCTGACCGCCAGTACCGCCACCGGCAACCTCATTTTCATGCCGGTCCTCGCCTGGATTGCCGAACATGGCGGCTGGCAGCCGGTGGTGATGGTCGTCGCCATCGCCTGTGCCGCCCTGATCCCGCTGGTCTATCTGCTGGTGCCGGAGCGGCCGAGCAGCATCGGGCAGCTGCCCTTCGGCGCCCATCCGGATACGGCCATCGTCGCGCATCGCCGCGGCGGTGCGATGCTCCATGGCGCTTTCGGGGCGCTTGGCCGCGCCATCCACAAGCCGGCCTTCTGGTATCTCTTCGCCACCTTCTTCATCTGCGGCTTCACCACCAACGGCCTGGTCGGTACGCATCTGATCGCGCTCTGCGGCGATCACGGCATTGGCGAGAGCAAGGCCGCCAGCCTGCTGGCGCTGATGGGCTTCTTCGATCTGTTCGGAACCACCATGTCGGGCTGGCTGACCGACCGCTTCGACAGCCGCAAGCTGCTCTTCGTCTATTACGGCTTGCGGGGCCTCAGCCTGATCTATCTGCCGTTTTCCGATTTCTCGATCTACAGCCTGACGATCTTCGGGGTCTTTTACGGTCTCGACTGGATCGCCACCGTGCCGCCGACCCTGCGCCTCGCGACCGACAACTTCGGCGACCGCGATGCCGCCGTGGTCTTTGGCTGGATCGCCGCCGGCCATCAATTGGGCGCAGCCAGCGCCAGTTTCCTCGGCGGCTACCTGCGGACCGTCCAAGGCGATTACCTCGATGCCTTCGTCATCGCCGGCCTGACCGGAATCGGCGCAGCCCTGGTCGCGCTGCTGATCCGCGGCGGCCGCGGTGAACCGGCGCTCGCGCGCTGAACAAAGCGATCAGCTGATAACGCGATCAAGCGGCAGCTTTGATCAAACTGCCGGCGGCCGGGGAAGCCGGTTAGTGAAACTTGTGTGACGCAGGACGCCGAGATGTGTCGAGACGGTTGCGAGGCCTTCGATTTCCGCGTCTTTGCCTACGGGTCGATCGTCGAAACGGTCAGCCTGCCGCCAGCTTGTGCGGCAGCTCACTGTCGACCAGCGCACCGGTCGTGACGGCACGCACAGGCAATGAAAAAAATGTGCTGACGAAGTCGTGATCTGCGCGTCGCCACCTTGCCTAACTGTCGCCACGATCCCTATCTATTATCGACCACAGTAATCCGATGATGATCGATGACGGAGACCATTCCGGGAATCGACAGCATCGCGACAGATGCGCCGGCGGCGCCGGGGGAGTTCGCGAGGATAGCTGATCCGCGCGGATGCCAGTGCCGCCAAGCCAGACGAGGTATGAGATGACGAAGACGTGGCAGGAGACCGAAGCCCGCAATGCAGATGGCGTCCACAACGCGGATAATCGCGGCGCCATTTCCGATCGCATCATCGAGCGCTGCAAGGTCGCCAACGACAGTTTGGGACCGGTCGTGCTCGCCAGCCTCATGTCGACCGCATCAGTCTGCACACCCAAGCATACCGACGACGCGCAGCAATCGGCGGAAAGCATCGCCAAACTGCGTGAGCCGTCGGTCGATGAATTGCTCGGCGATCCGATGATGTCGGCGCTGTGGCGCGCTTATGCGATCAACGAGAGCGATGTACGGCGCCTGGTGGCGGATGTCACCGAGCGGCTGAAGTCGCATGGCGAATTGCACCGCCGGGCCGAAGCTCTGGTCGCGCGCTGTGCCTGAAGATGGTGACGCGCGCACCGGTTTCCGGTCCGGGTTTCAGTATGCCCGCGCCCTGCTGACGAGGGCCTGCTGACTGGGGACTGGGCGGGAAACGGCCGGGAACCGCCAGGGCACTGCATTGTTAGTTCCAAAGACCGGTTGAATTGACGAATTGACGAGGATCTTTGATCTCCCACCGACCATAGATCTCCCATTACCGCGTATGAAGCCTCCCTTGAATGTCTAACTGCCACTTGGCGCCACGGCTGGATCCCTCGATCCGGCCGTTTCTTTTTCGTGCTCGCCGGAATGCGAGATTCTTTTACGGTCCCCCGTGGAATGCCCCTTTTATCGCTTTTCTACCCTGTGGCCTGGAACCGTCTCGTTCCTGCGGAGTTGTAATGCTGAGGGCGTCGAGACACCCTCCTGCTCTACCGTGCGATCCCCCAATCGTTGGTGGACGTCTCGACGCCCCTCCCAGATTTCCTCATCATCGTCTCCTGAGATGCGATAGCCGCAGTGCAGCGTGAATACTGCACTGCGGCATAGCTCATTCTTTCACAGATTAGTCACCATCGCAGAGTCGCTATGAAGCGGCAGGTGGGCTATGATCTCTTAACGACGCGATGATGATGGCAAACGGCGGCGTGGCCAGGGAGCCATCCAAAAATTTTCGCAAAAAGCGGTCGCAGCGACGCGACATTCCGGCGCACCGGCCGGAAACGGCACAGGTTGTCACGCCGGCGTCAGTATCAGTGACTAGTGTGTGCTTGGGCATGCAGGCGGCGGCAACGCCGCGGGACCAGTCAGCAATCATCAGCCCCTGTCCGCGCCGGTTCTCGGTTCGTCACGGGACGGTTCGTTGAAGACATGAAGTGGAGGTCACGATGCAAAAAAGGACGGCACGTCTCCAACGCAACGCCCTCAGCGGTGAACCTGAACTGACGTCCTTGCTTGGCGATCCCGTCATGCAGAGTCTCTGGCGCGCCGACCATATCGACCCCGATGAGGCAAAGCGGCTCTTCGCTGCCACGGCGGAGCGCCTGCACCAGCGCAGCGATGAGCACCGGCCCGGCAATGCGCGGCGCCAATCGGCCGAACCGGCAGCCGCCGAGGACGACCAAAGCTACGCCTTCGTCTGACCGGTAATCGGCCGGCCTGCCCCAAGTTTCCGCAACCCGATCATCAACCCCGGTCCGGTATACAGCTCGCGCCGAGCCGGTCGGCGGCGCTCAATTGACCATGAGGGATTGCGGCAGATCCTGGGCCGGCGCCTGGCCGGCCGGGGGCAGCACGATATGCACGATCGTGCCTTTGCCGACCTCGCTATCGATGCGGATCACCCCGCCTTGCAATTCGACCAGAGCTCGCACCAAAGCAAGTCCCAGCCCGGCCCCCTGATATTTCCGCTCATAGACGTTGTCGAGCTGGGCGAAAGGCGTCGTCAGCTTGCCGATATCGCCCGCGGCGATGCCGATGCCGGTATCGGCCACGGCGAATTCCACCGACCCGTCATCGAGCCGCTGGCTGGAGAGCACGATCTTGCCCCCGGCCGGGGTGAATTTGATGGCATTGCCGAGCAGATGGCCGATGACCCGGCGCAGCACGGCCTCATCGGCGACCAGATGCGGCACTTCGGTCCGGTGCGTCACTTCCAGGCTGAGATTGGCCGCTTCGACCTGAGGATGATAAAGGGCGGCGACCTCCTGCAGCAGGATATCGCCGTCGACCTCGCCGAGATCGAGCCGCACATGCCCGGCATCGATGCGGGTCAGGTCCAGGATCTGGCTGATCACATTGAGCAGATGCTGTCCGCTATGGTGGATGTCGCCGGCATAGTGCCGATAGCGCTCATTGCCGATCGGCCCCAGCAGCTCCTGCTTGATCACCTCCGACATGCCGATGATGGCATTGAGCGGCGTGCGCAGTTCATGGCTCATATTGGCGAGGAACTGGGTCTTGGCATAATTGGCGAGTTCCGCCTGGCTCTTGGCGGCGCGCAAAGCCTGATCGGCCAGCACCCCGGTGGTCACGTCGCGCGAGACGCCGCGATAGCCGAGGAACCGGCCCTTGCCGTCAAACAGCGGCATGCCGCTGACATTGATATAGACCGGGCTGCCGTCGCGCCGGCTGCTGCGATAGATGAAGTCGCGGAACGGCTTATGGGCTTCCAGCATCGTCTGATAGTGCCGCCACTTCTCCGCATCGGCCACGGTGTCGGTGGGTGATTCGCCACGCCGGCGACCCGCCATGAGCTCGATCCCATGGAGATCGAAGTCGGCAATGCGCTCGGAGATATAGGTGAAGCGGTGCTGCTCGTCGGTCTCCCAGAACCAATCCGAGGCCGTCTCGCCGAAATCGCGGAAACGCTGCTCGCTGTCGCGCAGCTGCGCCTCAACCGCTTCGCGGCGCGAGATATCCTGGGCCAGCTGCGCATTGACCTCGCGCAGGCCGTTATAGGCCTCCTGCAGGCTGGCGAAGAGGTTGTTGAAGGCATGCACCACATCGTCGAGCTCGTCCGCCTGCGCCTTGGCCGAGCGATCCAGGCGCAAGGCAGGCGTATGGGCCTGGAGATCGTAGCCGCGAACATAGCTGGCGATGGTGACTAGATGCCGGGTGATCAGGCGATGACAGAGGAACAGAATGCAATAGGAGGTCAGGAAGGTCTTGGCCGCCTGGCTCGCCAGGATCACCAGCACCTGGGCCAGCAAGGTCTGGTAAAGCTCGTCCAGCGTCGCTTCCAGATAGAGCGTGCCGATCACCTGGGTCTCGCCATCGACCTGATAGGTGATGGGAATCTCCCGCCGGATGTCGGATTCGCCGCTGCGCTTTCCGGCCGTCACCACCAGCGCGTCGGGCGCCGTGCTGGCCTCGCGCACCTCAACCGCCCGCATATCCGGCAGCCGCAGAATGCCGTCGATTTCCAGCTGCAGCTGCGTGCGGTCGAGATGCCAGAGGCTGTCGCCCATGCTGTCGAGATAAGAGCGGCGGATCTCATCCAGGCGCCGCTCGATGATGCTGACGCCGCGCTGATAATCGAAATAGATCTGCAGGGAGGTGAGGACGAGGGTCACCAGCGAGCTGAAAATCAGCACACCCAGCAGCAGGCGCCGGCCGATCCCCGAGCCGAGGATACCCCGGCGCGTCATCGGTTCCCCGTCCGCGGTTTTGCCGTCGCCCGTAACAACCCTTGCGGGTGATGCCACGTTGCCAAAGCCGGTCTGAGGCTCGCCGGAGGCTGACTCAAGAGACGATTGAGCGGCTCCGCCGCGCCCGGAATAGGCGCGAGATGCGGAGAGGTCATCGCCATTGCCAGCCATATGAACCGCCACCCCCTGCGGGTCGAACAGCATCTTTCCCAGGATGAGATCGGATCTCCCTCATCCGATCATCCCGTTCCGACGGATTCACATCGCCTGACCGCGCCTGCCGGCACGGGCAAATTCAACGTCCTCGGATCGGAAATTCTGTCCCGACCGCCCCCAGCTTACGGCGGGCTTTGATCGCCTTCGTCGCCGCCAGGGTACGAATATTGATGTACGGCGAAGATCGTATCACGAAGCAGAAGGCTTTCCACTGGCTATCGTAATAATTCTTAAGGTGAAAATTCCCATGCGGCAGCGCCGACTTTGAATATTACCGTATGCAGTCGCCATGAATCGTGCCCGCCCGCTTTAGCGCGGAAGGAACCCGGCCGGCAGCGAAGGCGCCCGCACCCGGCCGGGTCCTTCTACCGGTCGCAGCCGGCCGGGGCAGTCATTTGCCGCATTTCCAGACGCCGCTCACCTGTTGGCCGCAAGCTGTGCCGCGGCTGCCAATCCAGCCGCCGCCCAGGGCCTGGGTGAAGGTTTCGCCGGTGCTGTCGGTATAGCCGCCGCCCATGTTCTTCTGCACGGAATAGCCGTCATCGCGTTGCCAGCCGCCATTGACGGTCTGGCTCCAGCTGCGGCCGTCTTGATCGCTATACGTGCCGCCGGGATTCTGGGTCCAGGTGTTGCCGTAGCCGTCGATCGAGCCGCCATTCGCCGCCGTGCCGTTGCAGTCGATTTGCCAGGGCAGACAATCCGCCTTTGCCAGGGAGGCCATACTGGCCAGAAACAACGAGACAAGGCCGGCCGTCGCGAGGCCGGCAACATGAGGCCTGCGGCGATGGGTTATCCGCCCGCGCCGCCCGATACTGGGCCGGTTGCCCACGGGGTGTTTGCTCACCGGGCGGTCGATGGCAGGCCGATCGACTACGGGCCGGTCGATGAGGGGCCGGTCGATGAGGGGCCGAGCATTTTCGATCAGAGACATGCTGTTCTCCTGCTGAAAGAACGTCGCTGCTGGTGACGGTCAGGCGTACCGCCGCTCCGTTGTGGGCCGCCGCCGTTGCCGCCGCGAAACCCTGCCGACTGGATCGAGCCGATATGCAAATTACATCTTATAATTGATTATATATTTTTAAATACACGTTTTTGTGTCGTTCCGTGTCTCGCGCTGTGCCGAATGGGTTTTCAGACCCAAAATCACTTGACTCGCAGGCATATTACGTAATAAGCATAATGCGTATCATAGGAACAAAACAGAAACATAAGAAGCGAAAGCCAGCCCAGGGTCAAGGCCCATCGTCATCACGACCGGGCGATCCGCCGCTTGATTGAACCTTCGGGATTGTTGAGATAAAATCAACATTCCGATGAGCCACGCACCGGAAAGGGGCGGTTTTCCGGAAACCGCCGATAAGCCAGCAGGATGGGGCATATGCAGCAGGGTCAGGGTTTGCAGAGCGAAATGAGCCAGGATGCGTCCGAACGTCCTCACCAACAGCAGATGGCCGTCGCTGATCAAACGGTTGCCGATCAAACGGGAACGGCGGGAACGGAGCCGACGGCGGCCCTGAAATCCGCGGCGGAAAGATTCGCGATGGAGAGGATTACCGTCGAGACGCGGCTGATCGAATTGGGCAGCGCGCTGGCCGTGGCGCAGCAGCTCTTCAAAGCCCTCGAACGCGATTTTTATCTCACCGCCTTCGGCCGCTACGAGGAGTGACCCGATCCGGCCGAGGGCGCTAATAAAATGTTCGATCGATGCCTTCAGCTCTCGAAGCGCAACACGATCTTGCCGAAGGGGCCGCGTTGCAGATGATCGAGGGCCGCGGGCAAGTCGGCCGCATCATAGACCTTGTCGATGACGGGCTTCAGCTGCAGCCGGTCGACAGCGCGCACCAGATCGTCGAGGGCGCGGCGATGGCCGACGAAAATGCCCTGCACTACGATATTCTTCACCAGCAGCGGAAACGCGGGGATGCGATAATCGGTGGCATCGATGATGCCGATCGCCGACAGCCGGCCGCCCAGCCGCAATGCCGTCATCGATTGCGTGAGATCGCCGGCGGCCATTTCCAGCAGATGATCGACGCCGCGCCCGCCGGTCAGGCGCAAGGCTTCCTCGCCCCAGGCCGCATGTTGCCGGCGGTCGATGCCGTGCAGACGCACGCCCGCGCCCAGCAGGCCGCGCAGCCGCGCCAGCTTCTCGCTGCTGCTCGAGGTGACGATGACATCGGCGCCATGGGCGGCGGCGAGCTGCGCGCCGAATAACGCGACGCCGCCGGTGCCCTGCACCAGCACCGTTTCGCCGGCCTTCAGATGACCGAGCTCGGCCAGTGAGAACCAGGCCGTGAGACCGGCCACCGGCAGGGTGCTGGCCTCGACCGCATCAAGGCTCGATGGCGCAGAAGCCAGCCAGTCCTGCGGCATCGCCACATAGTTGCTGAGCACGCCCAGCAACGGCGCCCCCAGCGCCAGGCCATAATTGCCCTTGATGGCCTGCAATTCGCCATCCTGCCAGCTGGTGGTGAAATGGCTGATCACCCGGTCGCCTGACTTGAAGCGGGAGGCCCCCGGCCCGGTCGCCACGATCCGCCCGGCGAGGTCGGAGCCCGGGGTGAAAGGAAAGCTGAGTTCATTGCCCATGCCGTTTTCCACCACCAGGCGGTCACGGTAATTCAGCGACACCGCCTCGACCTTTACCAGCACCTCGCCCGGCCCCGCCTCCGGCACCGGCACTTCCGCCCAGCTCAGATTGGCGCGGCCGAAACCCGACATCACCCAGCTCCGCATCTTTTCCTTGGCCATCTCTTGGTCCTTTCCGCTGTTGCCGCGGCGCCGGTCGCGCCGAGAGTGCCGACCGGGCCATGGAAAGGATTTACGCGGCCGCATTCATCCGCAGTAGCGGTGCTTTGTCGTCTTACTGTAGAATTTATGGAACCAATCGGAGCAGCTCCAAATGGAGGCCAG
>DATLIX010000160.1:0-15540 GCA_035539215.1 Dongiaceae bacterium
TCGATTAAATCTTCCTTCGCCATTCCCTCTCCTTCCGCGGAACCGGGCGAGTCAGTCTCGGCCTGCAGGACTCCGCGATTTGGGCGCGGATCATACTCATTTCAGGGAAATCCGCAATAATTCCAAAAAACCTTTGTTTTCTTATATTTGCGGGGCACCGATGACAGGGAAACGGCGGCGGATGCGCTGCATCAGCCCGTCCCTCACGGTGCGGTAGGCCTCAAGCCGCTCTTCCCGGCCGCCTTCGATGATGCTGGGATCGAGCGTGTTCCAAAATTCGACGTCACAGGCCATGACCCGTGTCATGTCCACGGCCTTGTGCTGCGCTTCCGGCGACAGCGAGATGATCAGGTCGAAGGAAGTATCTTCGAGATCGTCGAAAGTTTTCGACCGGTGCTTGGCCAAATCGATGCCGATCTCATCCATCACGGCGATGACAAAGCCATCGATCTCGGCCGATCGGACACCGACTGAATCGACGAAAATACGCGTGCCATGCAGCTGCTTGAGCAGGCCTTCCGCCATCGGCGAGCGGATCGAATTGTAGGTGCAGCAGAAGAGTACACTGCCTGGCAACCCCGCCATGCGTCAGGACCGGAAATAGAGGCTGCAAATCAGCGTAAACAACCGTCGCGCCGTGTTGTTGTCGAGGTCGACCTTTCCGGCCAGCCGGTCCCGCAGGACTTCCGATCCTTCGTTATGCAGCGCCCGGCGCCCCATATCGATGGCCTCGATCTGGGAAGGCGTCGAGCGCCGGATCGCCGCATAATAGGTGGCGCAGATATCGAAATATTCTTTGACGATGCGGCGGAACGGCGCCAGCGACAGGATGAAGCGATAGACGGGTTCGTCGCTGGTATCGCGAATGTCGAAATTCAGGCGGTTTTCTTCGATCGAGAGGCGCAGATGGAACGGACCGGGATGTTCCACCGCCGGCGCGAAGGAGTTCTCCTCAATCAGATCGAAGATGGCGATCGCCCGTTCATTCTCGACCTCGGGGCTGCGGCGCGCGGTCGTCTCTTCATCAAGCTCGATTTTGACGATGCGCTGTGTCGCCGATGCCGGCTTGGCTTCGCCCGCATCACTTGCGGCCACCATATGCCCTATCCTCGCTGCCAGCCCCGAAACCGCAATCACCGCTGCACTTACTCGACGATGTCATCCGGCGAGGCGGCGATTGTCCCCTAGCCTAAGCTGCATCCACGACCTGACGCAACCGTTCGACCCAGCCGCCAATCTCCTCCGGATAGGTTTTGAGGGCTGTCCGATTGACGACCAGGCGCGAACTGACATCGGCAATATGTTCGACCTCGACCAGATTATTGGCTTTCAAAGTGGCGCCGCTGGAGACCAGATCGACGATCCGGCCCGCGAGGTTCAGCATGGGCGCAAGCTCCATCGCCCCCGACAGCTTGATGCATTCCGCCTGCACGCCGCGCGCCGCGAAATGCGCCTGGGTCACGTTCGGGTATTTGGTCGCCACGCGGATATGCGACCAGCGATCGGGATCATCACCGGCCGACATGGCGGCCGGTTCGGCCACCGCCAAGCGGCATTTGCCGATCTTCAGATCGACCGGCGCATAGATTTCCGGATAGTCGAATTCCAGGAGGACGTCATTGCCGGCGATGCCGAGATGGGCCGCCCCGAAGGCGACGAATGTCGCCACATCGAAACTCCGCACGCGGATGATTTCCAGCCGGGGGTCATTGGTGCGAAACCGCAACTGGCGCGATTCCTCATTGTCGAACTCCGCTTCCGGTACGATCCCGGCCTGGCGCAACAGCGGCAAGGCCTCCTTGAGGATGCGTCCCTTCGGCAGCGCCAGAACGAAGGTGTCAACTGACTCGTTCATTAACGCCGCCCGATATCAGTCGCCGACTTCGCCCGGTCCGCCGTCTCCGCCTCGTGCTGCGGCTGCCACTGGGTCGGCCAGGCCTCGCCCAGGTCTTGCAGGAAGAGGTTCAGCGCCTCGACCTCCAACTGGATGACACCGCCGCCGGAAAAAAGGAAATCGAGCTTGCCGTCACCATATTGCATGGTGAGGAGATCGAGAAACTGGTCGGGCCGATCACGATTGATATCGCGGCTGCGCACCGCCAGGACCCGGTCGATACAAAGGCCGCTGTGAATGCGCTGATGCGCGCCCGGATAACTCTCATCCTCAAAGGAAGCGTCCACCGGCTGCTTGACCGCCTGTTTGACGGACTTCGCCCGCAGCTTGTCGCGCTCCCAGCGGAAGCGATTGACGAGCATGATGAAACGCCGCTCGGCCGCCAGGTAGCGCATCTCATTCAGCGGTACCAGGGCATCCTGCAGGCAGGAGGCGACGACGGCCAGATCCTCGGCATCGCGGGCGATCAATTTCAATCCGGTCGTCGTCGTCATCATTCGGTCCCGTCGGGATCATGCCGGACCGTCATCCTGTCCGGCATCTCCACTCAATGCGTTATTCGGCTGCGGCCTCGGTCAGCCGTTCAATCTCGGCGCCGCAATCGGAAAGTTTCTGCGTCAGCTTCTCATAGCCCCGGTCGAGATGATAAATCCGGTTGAGGACCGTATCACCTTCCGCCACCAGCCCCGCCAGCACCAGCGAAACGCTGGCGCGCAGGTCCGTCGCCATGACCGGTGCACCCGTCAGGCGCTTGACGCCGCGCACCATGGCGGAAGCACCATGGACATTGATATTGGCCCCCATGCGCATCAGTTCCGGCACGTGCATGAAGCGGTTCTCGAAGATCGTCTCGGTGATCATCGAGGCGCCCTCCGCCGTGGTCAGCAGCGCCATCATCTGCGCCTGCAGGTCGGTCGGGAAGCCCGGATAGGGCTCGGTCATCACATCGACGCCCATCAACGCGCCATTGGAGCGACTGACCTTCAAACCCCGCGGCGTTTCCGTGCAGCTGACACCGGCCTGGGTCAGGCTGGCCACAGCCGAACCGATGAGATCATGCTGGATGCCGATCAATTCGACATCCCCGCCGGTGATCGCCGCAGCCATGGCATAAGTGCCAGCTTCGATGCGATCGGCAACCACGCGATGGGTGGTCCCATGCAGGCGTTCAACACCCTGGATACGCAGGTGGTTGGTGCCGATGCCCTCGATCTTGGCCCCCATCGAGACCAGGCAATTGGCGAGATCGGTGATCTCGGGCTCGCGCGCGGCGTTGATCAGCTTCGTCTCGCCTTTGGCGAGCGTCGCCGCCATCAGCAGGTTTTCGGTGGCACCAACGGAAACCTTGGCAAAATTGATCTCGGCGCCGGTCAAACCCTTGGGGGCGCGCGCCAAGATATAGCCTTCCGCCAGTTCGATCTCGGTGCCGAGCTGCTGCAGGCCTTTGATATGCAGATCGACCGGCCGTGTACCGATGGCGCAGCCGCCCGGCAGCGAAACCTTCGCTTCGCCATGGCGCGCCACCAGCGGCCCCAGCACCAGCACCGAGGCGCGCATCTTGCGCACCAGGTCATACGGCGCCGTGGTATCGGTGATGTTGCTGCCGTTGAGGATGATCGAGCGATCCTTGCCGGCCAGCCGGGTCATCGCCTCGACGCCATGCTGCACCAGGAGATGCGTCATGGTGTTGATATCGGCGAGGTCCGGCACGTTATCCAGGCGCACCGCCTCATCCGTCAGCAGGCAAGTCGCCATCAGCGGCAAGGTGGCGTTCTTGGCGCCGCTGATCCTGATCTCGCCCTGCAGCGGACGACCGCCGCGAATTCGAATTCGATCCATTTATTTGACCTTTTCAGACCCCCGTCTGATCCCCGTGTATTCTAGCGCGTCAAATTCTTACAATTTGGGCAACGTGACGCCGCGCTGCTTCATATATTTGCCGGCCCGATCACGATAGCTGACCTCGCAGGGCTGGTCGCCCTTGAGGAACAGGAACTGGCAGGCACCTTCATTGGCATAGATCTTCGCCGGCAATGGCGTGGTATTGGAAAATTCCAGCGTCACATGACCTTCCCATTCCGGCTCCAGCGGCGTCACGTTGACGATGATGCCGCAGCGCGCGTAGGTCGATTTGCCAAGGCAGATCACCAGCACGTCGCGCGGGATGCGGAAATATTCCACCGTGCGCGCCAAAGCAAAGGAATTGGGCGGGATCACACAGACATCGGTCTCGCGATCGACGAAGCTCTCCGAGGAGAATTCCTTCGGATCGACGACGGCGCTGTTGACATTGGTGAAAATCTTGAATTCCGGCGCCACGCGCGCGTCATAGCCGTAGGACGACACGCCATAGGAGATCACCCCTTCCCGCTTCTGGGATTCAACAAAGGGCTCGATCATGCCGTGGTTCAACGACATTTCCCGAATCCAGATATCGGACATTATGGACATGCTGCCGGGCATCCTTGCGCGCGGGTGGGAACGACTCCGGTCTGTCGGAAAAGCCTCGGAGCCGCCTGTTTGTACTGTATGGATGCCTGGGGCTCAAGCATCGCGCGCATTTGTCTATAGGGCGCGAAAGCGTCAAAATGAAGGCAGATAAGCCATTGATTTTGTTCGTTTTAAGAAAAAAAGTTCAACCATCCGTCCGGGCCTGGCGCTGACGCTGCTGGGCTTTCCGGCGCTGCAGGTTGCGGCGCAACTCCTCCGCCGCACGAGCCTCTTTGCTCTTTGCCGGCGTCGGTGCGGCGGGGTCATGCCGGTCCGCTTGCTGCCTAGTCTCAGTCGTCGGAGAGGGGGTTTTCTGGTCGGCCATCCGGGCTGCTCCATCCGATTGCAGCCCCCAGCTAGCAGCCGGGCCGATAAAGATCAATGCGCAGGAGCAGGATGGCGGCTGCTATATGGCCCCAGAATGGGCCGGAGCGCGAGGCCCGGGGCCGGACCTGGAACGCGTCAGAAGCCCTGTATATGCGAACGCGCGGCGCGCTCGTCCCAGATGCGGTTGAACTGTTTCAGATCCTGGAGAAAGCGGCGGCGCGCCGAAGCCCGACCCCACCAAAAACGAACTCGCCCAAGCATGACAGAATCACCTGTAAACGTGTGACACCCATCAAGTGTAGATAGTTACAGGCGGCGACATCCGTTTGACGAAAACGCGACAAAATCGTGACGTAGGGCACAAATACGACAGACGGGCCCGTCCGGGTGCCGGCGAATTGCGCGGCAGCGCCGTCAACCGGGCGGGTCTTCCCTTATCAAGGCCGGATGAGTCTGCTAACTATCGGACAACGGGGGACGGCGCGCCCTGAGCGGCAGCTGGAGATGGCTCTGGGCTGCCCATCGGACAGGCGCAGCCCGTTCCCGGATTTATCAGTCTTTACAAATAGATCGGCCAATGCCTCAGACCAAAGCTCAAAACATCAGCCTCCCCCAGTTGCAGCTATCGGCTGAAGAAATCGAGACGCTCTTCGCGCCTTACGTCGTTTCCCGCCCGGAAGGGGCCGACGACGTCGCCTGGCAGGCCGAGAAGGACCGGCGGGCGCAGAAATACCGGAAGAAATTCTGGCGCCGGCGCTTCCTCGATTTCGTGCCGTCGCTCGGCCGCACCACGCCGAAGATCGAGGAGGAATATAACGAGGTCTGGGACCGCACGGCGCTCGACAGCTACAAGCTGCCGAATACCGAACCCAGCGAGCAGCCCTGGGAATGGGGCGACAAGCATTACGTTGCCCATCGCTTCGGCGGCGCCCGCGTGCGCATCGCCGTCCTGATGCGGGTGATCGAGCAGTTGAAGCCGGCCAGCGTGCTGGAGGTCGGCTGCGGCAACGGCGTCAACCTGTTCTATCTGGCCGGCCGCTTCCCGCAGATCAAGTTCACCGGCATCGAACTGACCGCGGCCGGCAATCGCACGGCGAAGAAATGCCAGGAACAATGGGAGCAGTTCCCCGAGGAGCTGCTGCCCTTTTCGCCCTTGCCGCAGCTGGACCGGACCGCCTTCCGCCGGATCGATTTCCACAAGGGCTCGGCGGAATCCCTGCCCTTCGCCGATAACAGCTTCGATCTCGTCATCACCGTCCTGGCGCTGGAGCAGATGGAACGGATCCGCCGGCGCGCCCTCAGCGAGATCGCCCGCGTCTCCGGCAGCCATGTGCTGATGATCGAGCCCTTCCGCGACGTCAATGAGCGCGGCATCCGCCGCCATTACGTCGTCACCCGCAACTACTTCGCCGCCCGCACCAGCGACCTGCCGAAATACGGCCTGGAGCCGCAATGGGCGATCTCCGACTTCCCCCAGAAGGTGCAGATGCAATTCGCGTGCGTGCTGGCGCGCAAGAAGCAGGCGGGCGCCAAGACGGCCTGACCTTGCGGCTTTAAGAGCAGGCGTTGAAGCCCGCGGCTACGGCGGCAATAAACTGCCCTCGGTCTGCTGCAGCACCCTCGCCACGTCTTCAGATATGCCCTCATATTTTTCGCAAGGCCGCAGCGCCCTATCCTGCGGCGCCCGGCCGTTGTGCGCCGCCGCGTGTATGGCATCGGCCCGGCAATCCACACTGGAGCCGGATGCCAAGGGAGCGCGGCACAGGTGGCGCCGAGCAGAGCAGAATCGAGACGAAACGCGGGGCACACAGCAGGGAATGCTGACCTGCCACTGAGAATTTCCTTCAGTTCGCATGAGAGCCTGGCCCGGCAATGCAGACAGACGATAAAGAAGCCGCGCGGAAGATAATTCGTACAAGTGGGGATAGAAGGCCTATAGTAATTTTCTGGTGCTCAGTTTCCTGAGGGAAACTGCCGTTATGGACTGGCGCATCTGCCTTCCGCGAAGAAGGCCGCGTTGTAACTTTCCAGCATAGATGCTGCTCGCCAGCGAAGCGAAATTGAAAGCCAAAGCTTCGCCTCGCTCGGCTTGTAAAGTCGACGCCGCAAGACTGCTGTAATTCCAGCAAGAGTTCTTACAACTTGACTGGCGCCCATTCAATCCAAGCGCGCAATGCTGGATGCCTGCGTCCGTCAGTCACGTCTCGACAATTCTCATACCATCATCGCAATGACATGAATTAGGAGCATGAAATGAGCAAAGGTCAGAAACGCAGCAATCGCGAGCAGAAGAAGCCCAAGCAAAACAAGCCGAAACTCCCGACAGCCGCGACGATTACCCCAATCATCCCGACCAAAATCGATCCGTTGCGCCGCGGCAAGCAGAAGTAAGCCAAACACCGGCGGATAATATACCGGCACTCTTGCCGGTAATTGCCTCTCAAGATCCGAGCAAGTTGCAGCGGTGGCTTTTGTTTCTGCTACGTGGCTTCCGCTGGCCGCCTGACTGTTGATTTACTCGTCCTGTTGATGACACTCGACAAGGCAGCCGGCTCCTGACGAGCTCTTCGACCGCTGCGAATCCCTTGACGTGACAGGAATGCGAGACGCCGCCTGAAGTGTGTTCGCACTTTCGGGCCAGGCTTGCCATTCGCGAACATTTGCGGTCCCGGCCGTCGCCTCACCGGCAGAAAGGCCACTTTGTCCATTTCATCTTTTGTGCCGCTTCGACGTTTGAAGGTGCCTTCACCCTGGGATAGTCATGCACCTATCCGTGAGGAGCTCTTCAGCATCGAGCGTCTGGAACAGCATGCCATGACGCTGGCAGCGGCTCAGGACGTCTCGTCGGCCCCGATCACAGTTCCGTCATTGGCGCATCGGTTGCGCGACAATGCCGCCAGTCTCCTGAAGGCACATCGCGAAATCGCACATGCGCTCGACCAGGGACAGGCGATCACGCCGGCGGCCGAATGGCTCGTCGACAACTACCACATCGTGGAAGAACAAGTCCGGGAAATCCAGACCGATCTGCCGCCCGGCTATTATCGCCAGCTGCCGAAACTGGCGGGCGGCCCTTTCATTGGCTATCCACGCATCTTTGGCCTGGCCTGGGCCTTCATCGCCCATACCGACAGTCATTTCGACTCCACGACATTGTTGCGCTTCGTCAACGCTTATCAGCGGGTACAGCCGCTCACCATCGGTGAGCTTTGGGCAATCGCCATCACGCTCCGCATTGTCCTCGTAGAGAACCTGCACCGGATGGCAGCGCGGATCATCCTCGCCCGCGGCCATCGTCACGAGGCAGACATCCTCGCGAACCGGCTATTGGGCGCAACCGGCAAGCCAGTCGAGGCGGTAGCCGTGGTGCTGCGACCTTATGCCAAGACGCAGCTGCCGCCGGCGCTCGCGGTCCAATTGGTGCAGAGGCTGCGCGACCAGGACCCGAATGAGACCCCGGCTTTGAAATGGCTGGAAGGGCATCTGGAAAGCTACGGCACGACATCGGAAGCAATTGTCCAGGAGGAACTTCAGCGGCAAGGATCCTCGAACGTCACGGTACGCAATATAATCACCAGCATGCGCCTGATTTCCGATATCGATTGGGCGGAACTGGTCGAAAACGTCAGTCTTGTCGATGCGACGTTTCGCGTTTCGAGCCAGTTCTCGCTGATGGACTTTCCGACACGAAATCTGTATCGCGGCGCCATCGAGGAACTCGCACGCGGGTCGCAATACTCGGAACTGGAAATTGCCAACAAGGCTCTGGCGGCAGAAAGCCTGGTCCCGTCCGCCTCGAGCGAGTCCCCGCAGGCTTCGTTTTCAGGCGTCGACGACCCGGGCTATTATCTGATCGCAGCTGGCCGGTCCGACTTTGAAAAAAGCATCGGTTTTCGCGTGCCCGCGCATCTCTGGTTTCGCCGGTTCGCGCGACGGATCGGCATTACCGGGTATATCGCCTTTATCGGCATCCTGGCAGCCACGATCCTTGCTTTGCCGCTGATCGTTATCGCCGAGAATAACGTCGGCGCCGGGCTGCTCGTGTTGTTGGCCGCGCTGGGTCTGGCACCGGCTCTCGACGTCGCCGTCGCGCTGATCAATCGCGATTTAACCAGAGGTGTGGGCGCCGTCATCCTGCCGGGTTTGGAATTGGCCGACGGTGTACCGGCGCCCTTCCGCACCATTGTTGTCATGCCGACACTGCTGACCAGCACGGCCTCCATCGACGATCAGGTCACGCAATTGGAAGTTCATTCCCTGACCAGTCCCGGGGGCGCCGTCCACTTCGCACTTCTCACCGACTGGGCCGATGCGGAACGTGAGCAGATGCCGGCCGATGAAGGCCTCCTGGCCGCCGCCGCCGCCGGCATTTCCCGCTTGAACGAACGATATTCTACCGCCGCAGATCCGCGCTTTCTTTTGCTGCATCGCCGCCGCATCTGGAATCCATCGCAAAGTCAATGGATGGGCTGGGAGCGCAAGCGCGGCAAGCTGCATGAGCTCAACCGGCTTCTGCGCGGTGCAATGGATACCAGCTTTGTCGATGTCGGCGGGGTGGCGGCCAGGGTTCCCGCCGATATTCGCTATGTCATCACCCTGGATGCCGACACCAGGCTCCCCCGCGAAGCGCTGCGCCGACTGATCGGAAAGATGGCGCATCCGTTGAACCGGCCCAAATACGATGCGGCAGCGGGGCGTGTGGTCGACGGTTATGCCATTCTGCAGCCACGTGTCACGCCGTCATTGTCGGTCGGCCGTGAAGGTTCTCTCTTCCAGCGCATCGTCTCCAGTCCCGGCGGCATCGATCCCTATGCTGCAGCGGCGTCGGATCTCTATCAGGATCTGTTCGGAGAGGGCTCCTATACCGGCAAAGGGATCTATGACCTCGAAACCTTCGAAGCCGCGCTAGATCGGCGCATCCCCGAGAACGCGGTGCTGAGCCATGATCTCATCGAAGGCATCTTCGCACGCGCCGGATTGGCTTCGGATATCGAAGTCGTCGAAGAGTTCCCGTCACGCTATGACGTGGCGGCGGCGCGACAGCACCGATGGGCGCGCGGCGACTGGCAGCTGGTTCCCTGGCTGCTGGGTCAGCGTCGCGACAGCAAGAATCGCAACCAAGGCGCCGTTCCGCCGGTAGGCGTGTGGAAGATCGTCGACAATCTGCGGCGCACGCTGGTGCCGCCCCTTGCCGTCGCCGCATTGATAGCAGGATGGACGCAACCGCTGCCTATCGCCGCAACCTGGTCGCTCTTCGTGCTATTGACCATTATGATGCCGTCCCTGATACCGGTGCTGGCCGCCGTCATTCCGCGGCACATGAGAACCACGCCGCTCAGTCATCTCGATGCCTTTGGTGCAGAGTTGCGCCTGGCCTTGTCGCGGACAGCTTTGCAAATCATCCTCCTGGCGCACCAGGCCTGGTTGATGGTGGATGCCATCGCGCGGACTCTGTATCGCCTCTATGTCAGTCACAGACATCTGCTGGAATGGGTCACCGCCGCTCAGATGACGATCGGCGACCGCCTGGGCGTCCTCGGTTTCGTGCGGCAGATGTTCGGCGGCGTCATGATCGCTGTCGTTGCGGCCGCTATCGTCTGGATTGCCGGATCCGGCGCATGGCCGATCGCCCTGCCGGTCATCTTTTCCTGGCTGTTGTCGCCGGCAGTTGCCTACTGGGTCAGCAGGTCACCGGGCCCGGCGAGCCGGCTCGCGATCGCCGATCCGGATGTAGATGCCCTCCGGATGATCGCGCGCCGCACCTGGCGATATTTCGAGAGATTCGTGACCGCGGCCGACCGGATGCTGCCGCCAGACAACTTCCAGGAGGATCCGAAGGCGGTACTTGCGCATCGCACGTCGCCGACGAATATCGGGCTATACCTTCTCTCGGTCGTCAGTGCGCGTGACTTCGGCTGGATCGGCCGGTTCGATGCCACCGAGCGCGTCTCGGCGACGCTCGCGACGATGGGGCAACTCGAACGGTTTCGCGGCCATTTCTTCAACTGGTATGATACGCGGGATCTGCGGCCGCTCGACCCGAAATATGTCTCAACCGTCGACAGCGGCAATCTCGCCGGCCATCTGCTGGTCCTCGCCCATACTTGCCGGGAATGGCGCGAGCGGCCGGTCATCGCCCCCAGCTCTCTGTTGAACGCCCTGCAGGACGCCTTGGCCCTGGCGCGAGAGGCCCTGCGGTCGCTCCAAGCAGCGGAAACTGCCGAGGCAACATCGCTTGACCAGGCGCTTGGAGCGTTTTCAGCGTCGATCAAGGCGTCCCGGATCGGACCGCAGGACGCAACGGTGATCCTGGCGGAGCTGATGCCGCTGACGGCCGACGTTGCCGCCAAGGCGGCTTCCCTGGCGCGCCGGATTGGCGATGACGCGACCGATGTCACGTTCTGGGCCAATGCGATCCAAGCTACGGCGGAGAGCCATTCGCGCGATCTGGCGCCGCCCTCAGGGGCAGTGGATGCGCTCGCCGGGCAGCTCCTGTCGCTTGAGCAAACTGCCCGGCATATGGCCGTCGAGATGGAATTCGGCTTTCTGCTGAATCGAGAACGCCAGCTTCTGTCGATCGGTTTCCTGGTCAGCGAAGGCACTCTGGACCCCAGCTGCTATGATCTCCTGGCCTCGGAGGCGCGCCTTGCCAGCCTGTTCGCGATAGCTAAAGGCGACATCCCCACCCGGCACTGGTTTCGCCTGGGCAGAGCCGTCACGCCCGTCGGACGCGGTGCCGCGCTGATCTCGTGGTCCGGGTCGATGTTCGAATACCTGATGCCCTCGTTGGTCATGCGGGCTCCCGCCAACAGTCTTCTGGAACAGACCAGTCGCCTCGTCGTCAACCGGCAGGTGAGCTATGGCACCAAGCTGGGGCTACCCTGGGGCATATCGGAATCCGC
Source organism: Dongiaceae bacterium (assembly GCA_035539215.1). Classification (GTDB taxonomy): domain Bacteria; phylum Pseudomonadota; class Alphaproteobacteria; order Dongiales; family Dongiaceae; genus Dongia_B. The sequence continues at coordinate 11,614 of DATLIX010000160.1, forward strand.
TTATAACGCGCGTGACCTCGAGTTCACCTATCAGTATTCGAGCTTTGGCGTACCCGGCCTCGGCTTAAAGCGCGGCCTGGGTGAGAGTGCTGTCATCGCCCCCTATGCGACCGGCCTTGCCACGATGGTTGTCCCGGCAGTCGCCACCCGCAATTTCCAGCATCTTGCGGCGGCAGGCGCACAGGGCCGTTATGGTTTCTACGAAGCCCTGGATTTCACACGCAAACATCTTCGCGACGGGCAGAGCGTCGCGGTCATTCGCGCCTTCATGTCGCATCACCAGGGCATGACGATCATCGCCATTGCCAATGCGCTGTTTGACGGAGTGATGCGGACGAGATTCCATAGCGACCCCATCGTCCAGGCGACCGATCTGCTGCTGCAGGAACGGACACCGCGCGACGTCGTGCTTGAGCATCCGAAGGCGGAGGGAATCCACACGGCCAGCACGCCGATCGACTTCAGTCCGACGAAAATACGTCGATTCCGCTCGCCGCATGACCCCGTGCCGGCAACGCATCTCTTCTCCAATGGCCGCTATGCGGTCATGCTGACCGCAGCAGGTTCCGGCTATAGTCGCTGGAAGGGTGTTGCCATTACGCGGTGGCGCGAGGACGTTACCCGCGACAATTGGGGCAGCTACATCTTCCTGCGCGATCGCCAGCGCGGCAAAACCTGGTCCGCCGGATATCAGCCAAGCGGCGTCGAGGCGGATAAGTATCGCGTTTCCTTTTCGGAAGATCGCGCGGAGATCATGCGCCGCGACGGCGCCTTGAGCACAACGTTGGAAGTTGTCATTTCGGCTGAGGACGATACCGAGGTTCGCCGGGTGTCGATCTCCAATGCCGCCACCGAGCCGCAGGAAATCGAAATTACCTCCTATGTCGAGCTGGTCCTCGCCGCGGCGGAGGCAGATGTCGCGCATCCGTCATTCTCGAAGCTGTTCATTGAAACCGAATATCTCGCCGAGATTGGCGCCCTGATAGCAACCCGTCGGCGCCGATCGCCTGCCGAGCCGGAAATCTGGGTGGCGCAAATCATGGTGGTCGAGGGCGAGACTTTAGGAGAACTGGAAGTCGAGACGGACAGGGCGCGGTTCCTGGGACGCGGCCATGACCTTCGTCAGTGCCGTGGCATGAACGGTCAGCCGCTGTCCGGCACCACAGGGACCGTGCTTGACCCGATCTTCGCCTTGCGCCGCTGTCTTCGCGTACCAGCGCGCGGTACCGTGCGGGCAGCAATCTGGACCATTGTCGCGTCATCGCGCCAGGATGTGCTGGACCTCATCGACAAGCACCAGGATGCCAACGCCTTTGAGCGCGCCTGCACGCTTGCCTGGACGCAGGCCCAGGTGCAGTTACGACACCTCAACATCAATGCCGACGAGGCGAATACTTTTCAGCGCCTGGCCAGCCATATTCTTTATGCCAACGGAGCCTTGCGGGCACCGGGCGAGATGATCCGCCGCGGCAGCGCACCGCAAGCCGGATTATGGCAGCACGGCATTTCCGGCGACCTGCCGATCGTCCTGGTACGAATCGACGATGTTGCAGATATTGAGGTCGTCCAGGAGGCCCTGCGGGCACATGAATACTGGCGCATGAAACAGGTCTCCGTCGATCTCGTGATCCTGAACGAGCGCGCCGCTTCCTATGTGCAGGACCTGCAGGTAGCACTCGAGACCGCCGTGCGGGCAAGCCAGTCCAGACCGTCTCCGGGCGAAGCGACGGGCCGGGGTTCGGCCTATGTGCTGCGTACCGATCTGATGTCCGTGGAAACACGCGCCCTCCTGCCGGCCGTGGCACGCGTCATCCTCACCGCGCGTCGAGGCCGGCTGACGGAGCAGCTCGCGCATATACCCGCGCCGCAAGCCGCCCAGCCCCCACAGCGGCAGCGCCGAAGCCTGTTGGAGGCGCTTCGATTGCCGAAACCGGCTGCTGCGCGGCCCCACCTCGTCCGGCCCGACCTGGAATTCTTCAATGGCCTGGGTGGGTTTTCCGCGGAAGGGCGCGAATACACGACGATGGTCCTAGCCGGGCATCGGACACCGGCGCCCTGGATAAACGTGATTTCCAATCCCGCTTTCGGATTCCAGGTGGCAACCGAGGGCAGCGGGTACACATGGTCGGAGAACAGCCGCGAGCACAAGCTGACCCCGTGGTCCAACGATCCGGTGAGCGACATGCCCGGCGAAGCGATTTACATCCGCGACGAAGAGAGCGGCGAATTCTGGGGAGCAACGGCGCTCCCCGGTTGCGCCGGGGAAGGCGCCGATGACATCACTTATATCGCCCGGCACGGGCATGGCTACAGCCGGTTCGAACACACCTCCCATGGAATAGAGCTCGACTTGCTCCAATTCGTGCCGCTGCGGGACCCGATCAAAATCACGCGGTTGAGGTTGCGAAACACCTCCGGCCGCACCCGCCGTTTGTCGATCACGACCTATGTCGAATGGGTTCTGGGTGCCGAGCGAGGCGCAGCCGCTCCCTTCATCATGACGCGGATCGATCCCAAAACCGGCGCGCTCTTCGCGCAGAACCCATGGAACACCACGTTCAAGTCCTGCACCGCCTTCATCGATCTCGGCGAGCGGCAGACGGAATGGACCGGAGACCGGGGAGAGTTCATCGGCCGTAACGGCATGCTCTCCGAACCGGCGGCGCTGAACCCCGGAACGGTCTTGTCCAACCGCGTCGGCGCCGGCCTCGACCCCTGCGGCGTTCTGAGGGCGCCCGCCGACTTAGCGCCGGGCGAGGTCGCCGAGTTCACTTTCCTTCTCGGCGATGCCGCGACGGAGAGCGATGCGCAAGTCCTCGTCAACCGATATCGGGCGATCGATCTTGATGCCGTGCTCAGCGAGGTCTCCGCGCATTGGGCAGAAATGCTGGGGGTGATCCAGGTGAAGACCCCGGACCGGGCCATGGACATCATGCTGAATGGCTGGATGCTCTACCAGACACTGGCCTGCCGGTTCTGGGCACGCTCTGCCTTCTACCAGACAAGCGGCGCGTTTGGCTTTCGGGATCAATTGCAGGACAGCCTGGCGCTTGCCTGGATGTCCCCCGCCTTGACACGAGCCCATCTGCTGCATGCCGCCGGCCGGCAATTTCCCGAGGGTGATTTTCAGCATTGGTGGCTGCCGCCGCAGGGGCAAGGTGTGCGCACGCGCATTTCCGATGATCGCGTCTGGCTGGCTTATGTCGCCGCGCATTATGTCGAGATGACGGACGATCATCTTGTCTTGGATGAGATGGTGGGTTTCCTGGAGGGGCCGATGCTGGCAAACGGCGAGCACGACCTGTTCTTTCAGCCGATGACGGCCGAGCGCAGCGCATCATTATACGACCATTGCGCCTTGGCACTGGACCGCAGCCTCGATGTCGGCAGCCACGGACTGCCGCTGATCGGCACCGGCGATTGGAACGACGGCATGAACCGCGTTGGCGAGGGCGGCAAGGGTGAGAGCGTCTGGCTCGGGTGGTTCTTGCATACAACCCTGGTCGCTTTCGCGGCTGTCGCCGAGAAGCGCGGTGACGCCGCCCATGCGGAAACGTGGCGATCGCATGCCGGCGCCCTGCAAGCTGCGCTGGAGCGCGAGGCCTGGGATGGCGCCTGGTATAAGCGCGGCTATTTCGACGACGGCAGCCCGCTGGGCTCTGCAGCGAACCTGGAATGCCGGATCGATTCGATCGCGCAATCCTGGGCCGTCCTGTCAGGGGCCGCGGAACCGTCGCGGGCCGGGCGAGCCATGGCGTCGCTTGACGATTATCTGATCCGGCGCGACGACAAGCTGGCTCTATTGTTCACGCCACCTTTCGATCAGACCGTGCAGGATCCGGGCTATATCAAGGGATACCCGCCCGGCATTCGCGAGAACGGCGGTCAATATACCCATGCCGCCGCCTGGACGATTCTCGCTCTGAC
>DATLIX010000161.1:0-30185 GCA_035539215.1 Dongiaceae bacterium
CGTTTGCAGCGTCAGAATGTTGGCACCTTCCTCGTTCTGGTCGGCCAGGGTGAGCTTGCCGGCACCTTCCTTGAGCACGTTCGAGAAGTCCGCGGTATAGGTTTCGCGGGTCTGAATGATGTTCAGGTTGGTGCTGAGGTTAGACGACGCCGAGCGGATGATCGAGGTCGCGGCACTGAGCTGATTCACCGCGTTCTGAATATCCGCACGATCATTCCAACCGTTTTGTGCCTGGTCCAGCTTCAGGCCTTGGCCGTTGGTCTGGACGTTCTGGCTGACCACCGTCACCGTGCTGGTGTTGGTTTCGTTCAGCTGCACCGTCAGGTTGTTGGAGTCGTTGCCGTCAACCAACTGCTTGGTCGCCAACTGCGCCGTCTGGCCGGTATGGGCCGCGCGGACGTCGAAGCTGGCCGTCACGGTGTTGCCGGTCGCATCCTTGCCGTCAAAGTCGCCACGGACCTTGGCGGTAATGGTCGCCGTCTGGCCCACAGTGATGCTTTGATTGACGTTAACGACGACAGCGGCGCCGGCATTGGAGCCGCCCGACAAGTTGGCCGAGATGGCAGCTGTCGCACCGGTGAAGTTGACGCTGGTAAGCGTCGCCGTGCCGCCCGTGCTATCGGTGATCGTCACCGTTGCGTTATCCGCGCTGGTGGTGGCATCGATCGTGAAGGTCAGGCCGGAAACGCTGTCGTTCTTGAAGGCTGCCCCGGTGAAGCCAACGCTGACGGCGGTGGCGGCGGAGAGGCCCGTTACCTTGACAGTGCTGGCGACTTCCGCCGAATTGGCGGCCGTTGCAGTTGCCAGGTCGGTCAGGGCATTCAGGTTCAGGTTGGTGGTGTAAGTGACGTTGTTTTCCGCGGAAAGAACGGCAGTTGCGGCGTTACCGGCCGAGACTGTCGTACCGTTCTGCGGCGTGCTGCCACCGGTCAAGGCCACGCTGAAGCTGTCAAAGCTGTTGGTCGAATAGTTGTAGCTATGCGCCGTCGCGGTGACAGAGTAGGTGGCATCGGCACTGATCGTGCTAGCTGTCGTCGGTGCAGAAACCACAGCCGCGGCACCCGTACCATACGAGGTGCCGACCGACTGGGTGTAGGTCGAACCCTGCAGGATCTGCCGTTCGTCGACCGTCACACGAGCCGTGCCGGTATCGAAGGCGAAGGAGTTTTCGCCGTTCGACGCCTTGCCCTGGCCCAGCGGGTTCAAGCCGTCGCGAACGACGGTTTCACCAGCCGAGTTGGTCGCCTTGACCTGCAAGTTGACCAGCTTTTCGACCGTCGAGGTACCCACGCCAGCGGTATCCGGCGTATTCTCGATCTGATCGAAGTCGACGTCGAAATTCACCTTGGTGCCGCTGGCGAACGAAACCGAGGCATGGAGCACCTTGCCGGCGGCGTTGGCGGCGGTCCACTGGGCCTGGGTAAAGGTCACGGTCTGGGACTTGTCACCTTCGCTGATGGTGAAAGTCTTGTCCTTGCCCTTACCGCCAGCCAGCTTGATGGTGACCGCATCAAAGTTGCCGGTGGTGGTGGAGTCATAGCCGGTCAGCGTCAGATTGCTGATGCCACGATCTTCTTCAGTCTGCTGAACATCAGCCGTGCTGCCGGAAATCGCGCCGTCGCCGGTGACAGCGATGGTATAGGTGTCGGCCGCGGTCACATTGGTCGCCGTGGCGCCGCTGACGCCCTGGATGGCATTGACGGCTTCCTTGCTGCTCTGCGTGGCATCAAGGCTGAGGCCGCTGCCGACCAGCAGGTTCTTACCGGCATAACCGCTGTCCTGGGCCAGTTTATCGATCTGGCGCAGCAGGCTGTTATACGAGGTGGCAAGATTGTTACGCAGCTGGACCGAATTGGAATCGGTACCCAAGTTGCTCAAGGCCTGAGTGGTCAAGCCCTGGGCCTGATTGAGCAGGTCCTGAATGTTGGTGATGCCGGTATCGCCGGCTTTCAGGGTGCTGATCGCCTGGCCAATCCCGTCCTTGAGATTGTCGAGGTCGCCAGCGCGCTGGTTGAGGCTCTTCGCAGCGAAGAACGACGAAGGACCATCCAGAGCTGAGTTGATCTTGTTGCCGGTAGCCAGCTTCAGCTGGGTATTTTGCAACTGAGAGGAGGTCTGCTGCAGCAGCAGCAGGTTGCTGCGTGTACCAGCCGAAAGGGAAATCTGGTTAGCCATAAAGGAGCTCCTTTGGAGACATATGTACCCGCCGCTTTGCGTCGGGGCCGCTTTCACAGCGAAGGCGGCTCCAGGTAGGAAGCAATGATCATGCCAACAGGGAAAAAGCTGCCGATGCTAGGCAAACCCTGCCTTTTGCCTCATTGAAAGTCGCGCGGAGGTGGGCAAATTTTTCCGCTCTCGGCAATTATTGCCTGGGTTATTGGCTTTGGACCGGCAATAATTGCTTGATCGCTCCCGCTAAATCATTGATTTTTGGGTTAAAGTCTTGTTAACCAAAAAATAGCTAGTCTGCCCCAAAAGCGAAGGCTGCCCATTTATGATCCTCTCGACAATGCCCTTTCCAGTAGAAATGCCGCGCCACAAAGCTGCGGATTTTAGGATCTCGGCGGGGGAAGAGGGTGGGGCCTTGCAGCTGGATACACTTATTATTGGCGCAGTGGACGAGCAACCCAATCTCGGCGGTCCATCCATTGGGGAGCCGACGGAGGCCCAATCGAAAGGTGAGGAGGTCAAGCGCCTCTTGAATCTGGCGTACAGCGCTCATAACGCCGGTGATCTCAAGCAGCTGCGAAGCCATCTGAATCGGATTCTCGAAATTGACCCCGATCATGCCCAGGCCCATTTCAACCTGGGCGTTCTCGACCGCGACCGTGGCGCCTATCCAGAGGCCGAGACGCATTTCCGTCGAGCTGTCAAGCTCAGCCCGCGAAATACCCATTATCACCTGGCGGTCGGCGAACTCATGCATGTTATGCGGCATCTGCTGTTTGCAGCGGAAGCCTATGAGACCGGTCTCGCCATCGATCCCAATAATACGCTGATGCTGACCAATCTGACCGAAATTCGGCAGAGGCAGCGGATGCCGCGCGAAGTGGCGGAACTCAGCCGTCGCAGTTTGGCCCTGGATCCGCAATCCGCTAGCGCAACCGAAAGCCTTGCCTGGGCCTTGCTGTGGCTGGGTGACACCGAGGAAGCCGTCGAAGCAGCGGAGCGCGCCCTCAGTCTCGATCCGAAATCGATCCCCGCTGTCGTCATGCTGCAAATAGCTTTGAGCCGGTTGGGGCAGAAAGGGAAAGCAGCCGCGATATTGGCCGACATTGAGCGGCGGTCTCTCATTCTGTGGGACGATTGCGCTGTCGTCGTTGACAGGTATACCCAGTTTGACGAGCGTGAGACGGCCGAACGGATCCTGCGCAATGTCATTGATAAGCGCCCCAATTTCGTGCCGGCACTCCTGCAGCTTGGCCGATATATGATCCTGAAGAGCGATCTCGACGAAGGCTTCAGGCTGATGTCGAAGGTCGTCGAACTCAATCCAGAGGAGGGCGATGCCCAGACCTCAGTTGCGCTGACAATGATCCGTAATGGCGAGTTTGAGTCCGGTTGGGCGCGCCATCATTGGCGCTGGAAGCGGACGGGATGCGAACCGCGCTGGGACCTGGCATTGCCTGAATGGGACGGCCGTGACCTTGGCGACGGCGGCATTATCGTTTGGCGCGAACAGGGCATCGGCGACATGATCATGTATGCCGCTCCCGCGATTGCGTGCCGCCCCTTGGCCAAGAAAGTGGCCATCGAAACCAATCCGCGATTGCAGCCGCTGTTGCAACGAAGCTTCCCGGACATGTCGATTGTCTGCCGGGAGGGGTTGCCCGCAAACTTCCTCGCCGAAAACAACATTGTCGCGCAATGCCCGATCGGTGATCTCCCGCATGTGCTGAAGCTGGATATGGCCAACTATCCCGGCCGTAACGGCTTTCTTGTACCGGATCCGAGCGAGATTGCCCGCTTGCGCGATCACTATCAATTGCTGTTTCCGGGAAAGCGCCTGGTCGGTATTTCCTGGCGCAGCGGTAACGCTTCCAGCGCCGTGATGCGCTCGATCGAATTGCCGCTCTGGATGCCGGTTTTCGAAACGGAAGGATGCGCCTTCATCTCGCTGCAATACGGTGATATCGGTAAAGAAGTCGAGGGATTGGCTCGCGAACACGGCGTTGACGTCTATATCGACAGTGACATCAATGCGATGACGGATATGGACAAGTTCGCCGCCCAGATCGCCGCGATGGACGTCGTCATCTCCGTTGACAACAGCACGGTGCATGTCGCTGGCGCGTTGGGAAAGACTACCTGGGCACTGATCCCCGCGGCGGCGGATTGGCGATGGCTGACACCGGATCGTACCGACACTGTCTGGTATCGCAGCGTTACCTTGCTGCGGCAAAGCCCCGACACGGATTGGCGGCCACAGATCGAAAATGCTGCGGACCGGCTCAGCCGATTGACAACCGAAGCGGCGACCAGCGAGCGCATTGACTTTTATCTGAGGTGCGCCAAGCAATCGATCGAGTCCGGCAATACCAATGTCGGCGAGCGATTCTATCGTCAGGTATTGTTGCTCCACCCGGATCATCATGCTGCGCTCGCCGGCCTTGGCCAGGTCGCTTTGCAAACTGGTTACATTGCTGACGCGATCAGCTTGTTGCGGCGCGCTGTTGAGGCTGTACCCGAGCAGATCGATTATCAGGCCAGTCTGATTGAAGCTCTTTCTGCCGCCGGGCGCTTCGATCAGGCGTACGGCGTGCTGCGCGATGCGATGAAGGTCGACGGCCAGAACATCCGGGTTCTGACCTCGGGCATTCGTATTTTAAGCAGCCTTGGCAAGGAAGAAGAGGCGGCCAATTATTGCGCTCGCCTTTTGCGGCTGGTGCCAGACAATCGGGAAGCACGCTTGCATCTCGCGCGCATGCAGATTGCGGCTGGCGACTTCGATGTGGCGGAGACAAATCTCCAGCGGCTCCTGGCGTCAAATCCTGGCGATGCCGTTGCCGCCTTCACGCTGGGCTGTCTCGCTTTTCGCAACGAAAAGCTGGCTGAGGGATGGCGGGGCTATGCCCGGCGATTCGATGCCGGCGCTCCGAACCCGGCGGCCCCTCTTGATCTGCCGGTTCTGACCGAAGCCGGCCCCTCAATCGGTCTCAGCCAAGAACGGATCGCCGTGCGACCGGAAGCCGGCCTGAAGGATCAGATCCTTTTCTCCAGGTGGCTGGGCCAGCTGCGCCGCGACAGCAACTTCATCGCCGCAGAATTGGATCCACGCCTTATTCCGTTGATTGACCAGACGACGACACGCCTCTCCTTGTTCCCGACCGGCTCGCTGCAGACGGAGGAGGCGGATGATTTGCGGCTGACGTCGCAGATTGCGCTCGGTGACCTTGGGGCAAGATACGGCCTGGAGCTTACTTCACTCGGCTCGGCCGTTCCGTATCTGCAATTCGATCGCACAAAGGCGGCAGCCATGCGCCAGGATTATCTCGCCGCATTGAAGACGAAGCGCCTGATCGGTTTGTGCTGGCGGGGCGGCGACTTTGCGGTGCCGCTGTCTGAGTGGCTGCCGGTTCTTGGTTCCAGCGATTTTGGCTTTGTCTCCCTGCAGGCCGGACCGGCCCAGCAGGAAATGCACCAGGTCTTTGATGGAATCGGCAAAATGGCCATTAGGGACCCTTCGATCGATCCTCAGACCAATCTGCGCGGCTTTGCGGCACAGATCGCCGCTGTCGATCTGGTTATTTCCATCGACGAGGTGCCGGCTCACCTTGCCGGCGCATTGGGGGTGCCCGTCTTTTGTCTGCTGCCCCCGGTTGCAGACTGGCGCTGGTTCGGGCAGGGACGTAGCGATAGCCCGTGGTATCCGACCATGCGCTTGTATCGGCAGGCGACGGACGGCAATTGGGCCGATATCATGGCCAGAATCTCCAGCGACCTGATCTCCTTGGTCGGGGCTGACGGAGCGGAGAAGAAGGATGAATAGGGCGGACCGGCGGCGGCAGGCAAAACTGCAGCAGAAGGTGGGCGGCAAGGCATCGGCAATCGGGGATGCTATCGACCAAATGATCGAGCCGATTGTAACCCTGCTTAACGCGCAAGAATTCACCGGCGCGGAGGCTGCCTTGAAAGAATTACTGGCAGCTTCCCCCGAACATGCGGAAGGACTGCATCTTTACGGTCTGCTGCTGTCGCAGACCGGTCGGGAAGAGCAGGGCATCGCCGCCTTGCGAAAGGCAACCGAACGGGCACCGGCCATTGCACTCTATTGGAACAACCTCGCTGCGGCTTATTCACGTCACCAGGAATGGGATGCATCCGTCGCCGCGGCGCGTAAGGCGACCGAATTGGATCCCAACTATGCCGAGCCGCAACATATTCTGACCAACATCCTTTTGTCGCAGGGGAAGACGGAAGCGGGTACCGATGAACTTGCGAAGCTCGTTACCTTGCGCGGCGGCGATGCCAAGCTCTGGCTTCTGCTCGCGCGCAGTCGTAATGAGCAGCAGCGTCACGAGGAGGCGGAAGTCGCCTATCGGAAAGCCCTGGAGCTGTCGCCGGACGATGCCACTGCCATGCGCGAACTGGCATCGGTTTATATGAATACCTGGCGATATGACGAAGCCCGGCGCCTGCGCCAGAAAGCAGATGAGTTGGACGCAGCAGCCGGACATTAAGAGCCCTCGTTCAGGTGCCGTTGCTGCCTGACATGTTTGCTGACAAAGAAAAAGCCCGCCAAGCCTGAGCTTGGCGGGCTTATCTTGTCGGACCTGATTAGAACAGTTTCAGGATCGCCTGCTGCGCCTGGTTTGCCAGGCTGAGGGAGATTGTGCCGAGCTGCTGCCGTGTCTGCAGCTGCAGCATGTTCGCACCTTCTTCGTTCTGGTCGGCCAGAGTGAGCTTGCCGGCACCTTCCGAAAGGACGTTGGTGAAGTCCTTCGTATAGTCCAGGCGTGTCGTGATGATATCGACGCTCGTGCCAAGCGAGGAGGCGGCACTGCGCAACCGGATGGTAGCGGCCGTGAGCTGTGCTTTGGCAAACTCGATATCGGATCGATCCAGCCAGCCATTCTGCGACTGGTCGATCTGCAGGCCCTGGCCGTCGGTCTGAACGTCCGTACTCACTACCGTCACGACGGTGGTGTTGGTTTCGTTCAGCTGGACGGTCATGTTGTTGGCATCGGTCCCGTCGGTGACCTGCGTCGTCGACAGGGTTGCCCCCTGCGCCGTATTGGCAGCGCGGACGTCGAACAGCGCCTGGTCCGGACCGGTAAAGGTGCCGATCGCATGATAGGTTACTTTGCTGTTCGACTGCGGGGGGATCGTGTATGCGGAGTTCAGGGTGAGCGTTACCTGGGCCCCGTTGTTAACGCCGCCGGCAATGGTGAAATTCAGGCTTGACGGCGTGGCACCGCCGGCCAGCGAGATGCTGACCTGAGATTTGCCGCCATATCCGTCATCGAGCGTGATGACGGCGCTGGTTGCACCTGCTGTCACCGTATAGGTCAAGGTGTGGGCGAGGTTGTTTGCCAGACCGTTGAGTGAGGTCAATGATACTGCGCCGGCAGAGAGCGCCGCACCATAGATCGTCTCGGTGCCATTGGCCTGGGTGGCATCTGAGGCGGAAGCCGTCGTGACACCATTCAGCCCCGTCGGGCGGATATTGACCGTCGCGGTGCTGAGACCGTCCGTGACACTGGTAAAGGTGGTATTGCCGCCTGCCGTGATCGTCTGCGTATTGTTGCCGCCGGGACCGACCAGGGTGGCACTGTAGGTCGTGAATTGACCCGTATTGAAATCGAAGTTTGCCGGGTCGGCATTGGCCGTCAGCGTATAGGTCGAGTCCGTTGTGATCTGGTCCGCCGAGATTGCCGGCGTTCCGATGATCGCGGCTGCGGCCCGTCCATAGGAGTCGCCGATCGTTGCGTTATAACCCGAAGCGCCGAGAATTTTGCGCTCGTCGATGTTGAGACGTGCCGTTCCCGTGTCAAAAGCCCAGGCGTTCTGACCGCTTGATAGCTTCTGCTGACCCTGCAGGTTCGAAGCGCTGCGGGTGATCTGCTGGCCGACGCCGTTGAAATCGGTCACCGTCACATCGAGATCGACGAGTTTCTCGATCGTCGAGGTGCCGACACCATTGGTATCCGGAACCGCATCGATATCGTCAAAATTGACGTCGAAGTTGACATGCGTGCCGCTGGGGAACTGGCCGTCGAAATTCAGAACCTGACCCGTAGCCTTGGCATTGTTCCACTGCTGGACCGTGAAGGTCTTGCTGATGGTGACGCCGTTTTCGCTGACGGTGAAGGTCTTGTTCTTGCCAACACCGCCGGAATACTTGATCGTTACCGGATCGAAGTTGCCGGTGGTCTTGCTCTGAAAGCCGCTGATATCCAGGTTGCTGATGCCGCGGTCCTGCTCGGCCTGCGAAACGTCAGTAGCATTCGCCGAAATTGCGCCGGTACCGGTGACGTTGATGACATAGTCGTCCAGGCGCGTGACGTTGGTCGTCTGGGCATCGGAGATGCCGACAATGGCATTCACGGCGCTCTTCGACGACGAGGTCGCATCGAGCGAGAGGCCGCTGCCGACCAGCAGGTTCTTACCCTGATAGGTGCTGTCCTGCGCAAGCTTGTCGATCTGGCGCAGCACCGTATTGTAATCGTCGGCGAGCTTGTTGCGCAAAGCGACCGAGTTGGCGTCATCGCCCAGATTGCCTTCGGCCTGGGTCACCATGCCTTGCAGCTGTTCGATCAAGGTCTGGATCGAGGTGACCGCGGTGTTCGCGCTCTTGATGGTGCTGACGGATTGATCCATCTGATCTTTGATCAGGTTGAGATCATCGGCACGCTGGGTCAGACCCTTGGCGGAAAAGTAGCTAACCGGCCCGTCGAGGGCGGAGTTGATTTTGTTGCCGGTCGCCAAGCGCTGCTGGGTGCGATCCAGCAAGCCGGAAGTCTGTTGCAGCAGAAGCAGGTTGTTACGGATACCTGCTGTGAGTTGGATATCATTCGACGCCATAAGGGTTCTCCCAATCTTGCGTGTCGACGGCAGCCGTCCTTTAACGGCAGGCAACCAAAATGTCGGTCGAACTCATCTCAGCAAGATTGGTGCCAACTTTTAAGTTATTGAAGTAAAACGAATATTGACAACGTTGGCAGTGAAGAAAGGTTCTGGTTGCTCGGAATCAATGTGCCTTCAAGGCACCCAACCGGTCGGAATTGCCTGCCCAGTACCCGGCAAAAACTGTCTTCAAATTGGCAATTCCAGGGACGAGAGGACCGATTTTCGCGATTCGACGCGCCCGACCACACGTATAAATATCGTAAATTTCCTTGACTTCCGATTTCGTGCATATAAATTGAATCATAGGGCCGTCCTAAATCTGTTTTTGAAGGAGGCCGTTAGGACGGTGAATCGTTCTGCAGATATGCGGAACACTCGAACCCACTAGGTAAGTGATCGCACGATGAGCGATTTTGATGTGGATATCAGGGCAGTCAACGGTGCTTCTTATGGGGCAAGGTCAGCTGCGTCTGACGTCAGTCAGCCATCGGTTGAGGATCTTTCCAGTTCGGCAGCTCAGGCCAGTGTCCCGCAGCCGGTTTCGGGGAGCGGTTCGGATACGGTAGCGGCCATCCAGCCACAGTTTCGTTACGATAGCTTCCGCTTCCTGTATCGATCGGATTTCGGGCGAATTGTTCTCGTCGATCAGAATCCGGAAACGGGGCAGACGGTGTCGCAGATACCGTCGCAACGGGCCTTGCAATTATATGCCGAACAGCGTCAGGCCGACCTGCGCAATGCCTTGTCGGCAAGTGCGGCGGATAGCCAGGGCCAGGCCGGCACAAGTCATCGTGGCTTTACCGGCGCCCAGACGGCAAAAGCTTCCGTCACTTCCGCGCAGAGTGGCTTCATCGGGCCGAGCACTGGCAAGGTTGCGAGCCCGCCGCCGCCGACAATCCCGACCCCGTCGCCCGCTTTTCTCACGGCGGCTTTTTCTCCCGTCAATATAACGATCTGAGTTTCCCTGGTATCTTTTGCTCCGGTGCAGCCTAGCGGCTCGCGTCGCGCAAGCTGTTGCGAGCAGATTGCTTCGGTGCGGCAAAGGCACCCCTTTATGGCGCCGGAGTTGAATAGAGACGTGGCGTCATCCCGGCTTTTGGTCGGGTGATGCCGGCATTTTCAAGAACGAGAGTTATGGATAGCCGGCGATTTAGATGCCCGGCGTTGGCCGATCAGGCACGCTGCTGCAGACTGACGATGCCGGATGACGTATTGCGGCGGCTCTTGGTCAGCGTGCCCTTTTTACTGTAGCCGGTGATCTGGGCGCGCGGTTCTTCAAGCGCATGGACGATCGCCCGCATGACGCGTTCGTTGACGTCGCGCATGGCCCGAAGCGCGCGCAGATTGTTTTGCACGGCCGCTTGAAATTGCTCCGTGGCTTCGACCAATTCGGCACAGAGCGACTGATCGACCGTCTCTCCTTCGGCCGCCGGTTCCCGCAGGGCCAGCGTGAAGGCGCGATAGGCGTCGGCAAGCGCCAGTTTGTCGGACTGCAGTTGCCGCAATTCCTGCGGTTTCAGGCTCCGCAACAACGCGACTTCATGTTCCATGCAGGCGATCAACCGCGAGGTAATGGCCAGCAATTCGGTCATGCGTGAGTTCTTACTCATGCGGGGGCAACTCCTGCAAATGCAGCAATTCGCGCTGAACCTGATCGGCAATACCCAGGCCCTGGGTCTTGGCAGCCAGCTTGCCGTATTCATTGTAGAGCATCGTTTTGAAGATGCCCTCGCCCTCGCCGCCGCCAAAGAGTGAGTCCGGCTCGATGTCACTGGCCATTTCGGAGAAGGAATGAGTGATGAAGAAGGCTTCGAAATCCTGTGCGGCATCATGTGCCGCAGCCACGACCTTGGGGTCGAGCTTGGCCAGATCGGCGGCGCCGCTCTGGGCTGTGCCGGGCAACTGCCGTCCGCTGCGATAGGCGGCGAGAGCCTGCTGCGCCGGGATCTGCGGATAGCCGCTGGTTGCCAGAGCGCTTGCCATCACTGCACCACGATATCGGCCTGCAGCGCGCCGGCGACTTTGATCGACTGCAGGATGGAGATCATGTCACGGGGGCCGATGCCAAGGCTGTTCAGGCCGGCCACCAATTCCTCCAGCGTTACGCCGGGCTTCAGAACTTCAAGCTTGCGGCTGCCATCCTGATTGACGTCGATATTGGTCCGCGGAACCGTCGTTGTGACACCCGTATTGGAGAAGGGGCTGGGTTGCGAGACCTGCGGCGTTTCTGTCACGCGGATCGTCAAGTTGCCTTGGGCGATCGCCACCTTGCTGATCCGCACATTGTCGCCGATGACGATGACGCCCGTGGTTTCGTCGATGACCACGCGGGCCGGCGTATCCGGATCGATCGGCAACTGCTCGATACTGGTGATTGCTGTGGCCGGATCTTCGCCGCGCTGGCCGATACTCAGCTGGACCGTGCCCGAATCAATCGTCTTGGCCGTACCTGCGCCCATCGCGCCGTTGATCGCATCGGCAATGCGCTGCGCGGTGGTGAAATCAGGGTTGCGCAGGGCGATTTTCACGTCCTTCAGTGCAGCGAGATCGAAGGGAACTTCGCGTTCCACGATACCGCCTTCCGAGATCCGGCCGCTGGTGGGGACGCCTTTGACCACGGATTCGGCCTGGCCCTGCGCGGAAAAGCCGCCGGTTGTCACCTGGCCTTGCGCGACGGCGTAGATTTCGCCATCGGCGCCCACCATCGGCGTGACGAGCAGGGTGCCACCCTGAAGGCTGGTCGCGTCGCCAAGAGAAGAGACCGTTACGTCGATCCCGGAACCCTGGCGCGCGAAGGGGGGTAGGTTGGCCGTGACCATGACGGCGGCGACGTTCTTGGTTTCCAGATCGGTGCTGCGGGCATTGACGCCCAGCCGATCCAGCATGCCGATCAGGCTTTCCCGAGTGAAAACCGCTTTTTTCTTGAGATCGTCACCCGTACCATTGAGACCGACAACCAGGCCGTAGCCGACCAGCTGGTTTTCGCGCACCCCTTCGAAGCTGGCGATATCCTTGATGCGGGACGTCGCCTGTGCTGGTGAGGTAACGAGCGTAGCGGGCAAGACCATCAAGGACGCCAGAACGCCGACCAGGAACCGACGGCCTTCTTGGCGCAGCTTATGCCGCCACATCTTCAACGACTGCGATGACACTCGCATCAATTTCTCCTCGGGCTTCGCCCGCAATCCCGACCAGTTCTTGGTCCTTCGGCAGTCATCAATGCTATTTCCGTGCCAGAGAAAATGAAATGGTTAATTGTTTGATTTTTATCGGATTTTACGGGTGGCCTTATGCCCTACAGACCGGAAATGGCGGGCATTGGGAGGGCTTCGGCGTCCATATCCGCGTTCCCTCTCGGCAGAATGTGCCGATAAGGCAGAGCAGAGGGCTAACGGGGGCCGGAGAAAATGATTGATGGATTGTTCATCAGTATCAGATATACCATATTGAAATTCCGATGATTATTTCGCAGGTCGCGATCCGATGAAGATCGATCCTACTGGGATCAGACCCACCACGGCACGTAACAAAGTTGGCGGCACGGCAAGCGCCGGCGGCAGTGATTTTGCCAAGAATCTGGCGGAATCGGACAGCGCCGGCAGCGCCAGCAAGACCGCCGGCGCCATGGGGATGAACCCGCTCGCCGGGCTTCTGGCGGTCCAGGAGACGGAAGAGCCGTTGGAGCGGCAGGCCCGTAAGCGGGCAAGCCAGCGGGCCGATACGATTCTCGACGAACTCGATGAAATTCGCCTGGGCCTGCTGATGGGAACCATCCCGATGGCGAAACTTGAGCAGCTGGCGCAGCTAGTGCGCGTTAGACGCGAACAATTCGATGACCCCAAGTTGCAGTCGATCCTCGACGACATTGAGCTGCGCGCCGCAGTCGAATTGGCGAAACTGTCCCGATCGCTCTGACCCCCTCCGGTAAGAAATCAATTTTTACAAGATGATGGCAAAAGTTTTCGACGATTTTGCCGCTTGCGGAGGCATGACTTTTTCATATACTCCGCGCCATTCCCGGGAACGGGACCAGACGTGGGTTATGAGTCGTTTTTGAACCGCTTCGAGGAGCGTATGAAGCCGTTGCTTTCGCCCGATTACCGCCCTAGCGAAACTGAACCGTTCATGAATCCGATGCAGCAGGAGTATTTCCGCCAGAAGCTGCTGGCTTGGAAAACTGAACTTCTCAGGGAATCCAGTGAAACGCTGAATCACCTGCAAGAGGAAAGCCTGTCTGAGCCGGATATCGCCGATCGCGCTTCGCTTGAAACCGATCGCTCGTTGGAATTGCGCACCCGCGACCGCGAGCGCAAGCTGATCTCGAAGATCGACGAAGCGCTGGTTCGCATCGAAGATGGCACTTACGGCTACTGCGAAGAAACCGGTGAGCCGATCGGTATCAAGCGTCTGGAGGCGCGTCCCATCGCCACTTTGTCCATCGAGGCGCAAGAGCGCCACGAGCGGATGGAACGCACCCATCGCGACGATTGATTCCGTTTGCCCGCATGCAAGAGATTTGCGATCCGCCGAGCCCCTGGTTCGGCGGATTTGCATTTGGAAAAGCGGAATGGGTGACGGATGCTGGAGACGAATTCCGTTAGGTGGCATCCGTCTCTCGTCAATATGATGGAACGCGATCGCCTCGAGAAAGAGCCAGGTCGGCCATTGGGGAAGAGCAGGGATTGCCGGCAATGAAGCGCCAGAGCCACCGTGCATCCGCGGCTGTCGCACCATCGACCGCTGAGATCGTCACGCCTGAAACCACACGCGACGTCGTTTCGACGGCATGCCGCCGGGTCGGCGTTATCCTGGTACCGAAATTCGCGATGATCTCCTTCTCGATGATCATCGAACCCTTGCGCAGCGCCAATCTGGTGACCGGTAGACAACTCTACGATTGGACGCTGCTTTCCGCGTCCGGCGGCGACATCGCCTCCAATAGCGGGATCACGCTGGCGACTTCCTCGTTGCGCGATGCCGCCGAGCATGCGTTCGATCTTGTCCTGGTCTGTGCCGGGCTCGATCCGGAAAAATTCCGCGACAATACGGTCGAGAATTTTTTGCGCCGCCGCTTCCGCCATGGCGGGCGTATCGGCGCCGTGAGCACCGGCAGCTTCATTCTGGCGCGGGCGGGTCTGCTGGAGGCCCATCGCTGCACCGTCCATTGGAACTACAAGGCGGCCTTTCAGGAACTCTATCCGCAACAGCTGATTTCCGACGAACTCTTCGTCATCGATCGGCAGATCGCCACCTGCGCGGGGGGAACCGCGGTCCTCGACATGATGCTGCATCTGATCACCCAGCAGCATAGCGAACAACTGTCGCGGGCCGTTTCCGATCAGTTCATCCATGGCGCCACCCGCCAGGCCCAGCATCATCAGCGCAACGAGCTCAGCTATCGCCTGGGAACCTCGAACAGTTTCATCATCGAGGCCGTCAAGCTGATGGAAGCGAGCCTGGATGCGCCGCTGTCGCCCGCCACGTTGGCGAAGAAGCTGAAGACGTCCCAGCGCCAGCTGGAGCGGTTGTTCCGCAAATATCTCGGCTGTACGCCGACCCATTACAATCAAGGTCTCCGCATGGAGAGGGCCCGGGCACTGCTGCGTCAAACCGGAAACTCGATCACCGAGATTGCGCTGTCCTGCGGCTTCTCATCGGCTTCCTATTTCAGCACGGTCTACCAGCGCTATTTCGGCACCCTGCCACGCAACGACCGGCGCCTCTGACAGGCGGAAAGCCGCGCAGGCGTGGCTAAAAATCCCGGTGCTGTCGAAAAAGTGAGGTTTTCCGGCGAAGCTCTCGCCGACGCGCAGCGCCATGCGGGAGATTTTCTGTCGGGATTTTGCATTTCGGGAGGAACACATGGCTTTGCCAGCAAGCATCCGTTTCGTCATCATCGGTGCCGGCATCCACGGCCTGAGCGCTGCCTGGAACTTGGCGGAGAACCTGCGCAAATCGGGCAAGGGCAGCGGCAAGGACATCATCGTCCTCGACAAGACGGCGATTGCCGCCGGTGCCTCCGGCATTGCCT
Source organism: Dongiaceae bacterium (assembly GCA_035539215.1). Lineage (GTDB taxonomy): Bacteria > Pseudomonadota > Alphaproteobacteria > Dongiales > Dongiaceae > Dongia_B. Next base: position 15,101 of record DATLIX010000161.1, read on the forward strand.
GCGGTGTCGTCCGCAACAACTATTTCCAGCCCGCCATGCGGCGTCTGATGGCCCATAGCGTCTCGGTCTGGGAAAGCGACATGGAAGCCTTCTCCTATCATCCGGTCGGCTATATGCAGATCAGCCCGGAAGTAATGCACGCCGATGTCGCGACGATCTATCAGCAGCAAAAGGAAATCGGCTACACCTCCGACTTCATCGAGGGCGAGAAGGACTGCATGACCTATATGCAGAATATCCTCAGCGACTGGCAAGCCAAGGGCATCACGTCGGTGCTGCACGAGAAGAAGGGCGGCTATGCCAACAACACCGCGGCGATCTATGGCCTCGCCAAGAAAGCCGAGGCGGAAGGTGTGCGCATCGTCACCGGCGTGAAGGTAACCGGCCTGAAGCAGGATGCTGGCGGCGCCGTCACTGCCGTCGAAACCGACAAGGGCACGATTGCCTGCGAGCAGGTGATCGTCGGCGTCGGTCCCTGGGTGCGGTCGATCTGGAACATGCTGGGCTTGCCGGATGCCATCTCGATCAAGGGACGTGACGGAACGGTCCATGAGAACGTGCCGATGTGGGTCTATTGGTCGCTGCAGGAAGGGACGCTGGGCGTCGACCCGGATTATCAGAAGACCAATGACGGCCAGATGCCGCCGGTCATCCATGTCGATACCGATGCACCGCTCTATTCCGATGTCGACGGCTCGCTGATCACCGACAAGCTCTGGGGTATCTATTACAAGCCGGATTTCCATTTCGGCGGCATCCAGGGCGGCGCCATGCCCTTCAAGGTGCCGACGGCGATCGACCAGGTGAAGGTCGATCCCTATGGGCCGGAAAGCCCGGATTTCATCGTCGGCGACGACTTCGCTCATATGTGGGTGTCGGCCCTCGCCTTCTGCCAGAAGCGCTTCATGGGCCAGATGGGCAAATACAAGAAGGAGCCCTCAGGCGGCATCGGCTGCTTCACTGCCGACAGCTTCCCGGTCTTCGACCGCTTCAAGCAGAACGTCTATTTCATCGCCGATTCCAATCACGGCTACAAGATGATCGGCGTCGGCAAGCTGGTGGCGGACGATATCTGCGGCATGGGTGACGAGTTGCTGCGCCCATTCCGTTTCTCGCGCTTCGCCGAGGGCAAGTTGCACCCGACCTCGAACTCGCCGTTCCCCTGGAGCTGAGGCGGAACTTATAACGATGCAACGGGAAGGGCCGGCGCTTGTCGCAGGCCTTGTCCTTTAGGGCCGTCGCCGTGCCTCGGCCTCGGCTTGGGCGGCATGCTGCAGCAGCCAGGATTTCAGGGTCGTGACCGGTGCCGATTCACGGCGATTGGCTGGCTCGATCACATAGAAGTCGAGATTGGTCTTGAAGCTGCCGGGGAAGGGGCGAATGAGCTGGCCGCTGTTGAGGGCATCGTCGACGAGGTAGCGCCAGCCGAGCGCCAGGCCCTGGCCGGCGATCGCTGATTGGATCAGCAGCGGGTAATTGTTGAAGCGCAGGCGCCGGTTGTTGAGACGCGGCGCCGACAAGGCCGCGCGCCACGCCTCCCAGGTGGTCCAGGTGGGATCCATCGCTTCCATCTCGAGCAAAGGCAGGCGATCGATATCGCTGATGCCGGCCGGTATCGGGAAGCGTTCCAGAAAGGCCGGACTGCAGACCGGAAAAACCTCGCCATCGAACATCCGGGTCACCTTGACGTCGCTCCAGTTGCCCGTGCCGTAGCGAATGGCAAGATCAAGCTGCTCGTCGGCGAGTTCGCCGAGACTGTCGGAAGAAATGAGGCGCAACTGGATGTCGGGATGCTCGGCATTGAATTCGCTGAGCCGCGGCATCAGCCAGAGCGTGGCGAAGCCCAGCGTGGCGCCGATCGAAATGGCAGCCCGGTTCTGTGCCGCGGTCAGGCGCTGGACGCAATCGACGATCGCCAGCAGGCCCTGGCTCACCGCCTGATGCAGGGTAATACCCTCTGCCGTCAGGCGAACCTGCCGGTGCTGGCGATGAAAGAGGGAAACGCCGAGATGCGCCTCCAGGCCGAGGATCTGCCGGCTGACGGCCGCCTGAGTCACGTTCAGCTCCTGCGCCGCAGCCGTGAAGTTATTCAAGCGTCCGGCTGCCTCAAAGACAACCAGACTGGACACGGGCGGCAAGAGGCGTCTTAACCTATTCATATATTTAAATATTTCTCAATCTGGCGAAGCTTGTGACCGGCCTGGAGAATCAAACTCGTCCCTCGGCCCATAACAATCCCTCATGGATAGATTAAATTAATGGTGCTTCACAGATGCCGTCAATCGCCAGAGACTCCAAAGATCACTTCGAGCCGAAAGTCATGACCATGCCCGCCGGGATAGAGCCGATGATCACCACCCGCCTGCCGTTCGATCCGGCCGATATGCAGCGCGTGCTGCAGCCGATCGAATTGGCATCCGGCCTGCCTAATGAGGCCTATGCCAGCGCCGATTTTGCGCGCTTCGAGCGCGACAAGGTGCTGGCGCGCACCTGGACCTGCATCGGCTTCGGCAAGGATGTCCCGCGTGCCGGCGATGCCAAGCCGTTCGACCTGATGGGCGTGCCGCTGCTGATGGTGCGACGGCGCGATGACAGCATCGCCGTCTTTCATAACGTCTGCAGTCATCGTGGCGCCTTGTTGCTCGACCGTGCCTGCAACGTGCAGGGCAGTTTCCGTTGCCCGTACCACGCCTGGGTCTACGATCTCGATGGCAAGTTGATCGCGACGCCGAATATCGGTGGCCCGAAGCAGCACGACTGCGAAGGTTTCGACAAGGCGCAGCATGGTCTGAAGCCGGTGCGCAGCGCCCTGTTCTGGGACATGATCTTCGTCAATCTTTCGGGCGATGCCGATGATTTCGAGCATTTCAGCGCTCCCTTGCGGCAGCGCTGGAGCGATTTCGACATGCGCGAGATTCGCCATGGCGGCACCGATTCGTCGTTGCAGCTGACCGTCAACTGCAATTGGAAACTGGCGGTCGAGAATTATTGCGAAGCCTATCACCTGCCGATCATTCATCCCGGCCTCAATAGTTATTCGCGCCTGGAGGATCACTACAACATTGCGGAAGAGGGCACTTTCGCCGGCCAGGGCAGCACCGCCTATACGCCGCTGCTGGTCGAGAATGGCGCTGATCTGCCGCATTTCCCCGATCTGCCGGCGAAATGGGCGCGTGCGGCCGAATATGCGGCCTTCTTCCCCAATGTGCTGCTCGGCATCCACCAGGATCATTATTTTTCGATTCTGCTGGAACCGGTCGCCCTCGACCGGACCGTCGAGCGACTGGAAATCTACTATGTCGGAGATCGCGCGGTCTCGGCGGATTACGCGGCGACGCGCGCCGCAAATCTCGCCACCTGGAAAACGGTCTTTGATGAAGATGTCGGTGTCGTCGAGCGGATGCAGCGCGGGCGTCAGTCGCCGGCTTTCACCGGCGGCGCGTTTTCCCCGCGGATGGACCCGCCCACCCATTGCTTCCACAGGTGGCTGGCGCGCGCTGCGCTGACCGCCCTCTGAAGTGACGTGACGCTGAAGCTCAGGGTCGGGACGATGGCGAGGAGGGCAGCGGCAGCGATGACGGCGGCACCCGTTGATGACGATCCGTCAAGCTTCGATCCGGTCCGGCTGGTGGTCGAGCGTACCGGTTGTCCGGCAACCGCGATCATTTGCAAACCGCTGACAGGCGGTTATCTCAACCAGGTCTTTCGCGTGACCGGCCCGTTCGGCGATTGGGTGTTCAAGCGATTCAAGGCCGGCAGCGAGCTGACGCTGTTTCCCAACATGGCGCGGGCCGAGGCTCGCGCGCTCAGCATCCTTGGGCCGTTGGGCATCGCACCGCGCCTGATCGATTTCATTGACGATCCGGATCACGGCATGATCTTGGTCTATACGTTCCACGCGGGGACGGCCTGGCCTGGACCGGCCGATGCTTCCGTCGATACGCCGAGCCTTGCCGCAGTTGCGGCGCTGCTCCGGCGGCAGCATCAATTGACGGTCGACGGCTTTCGCAATGTGCCGGTGACGCCGGCGGATATCCTGGAGCAGGGCGACCAGTTCCTGCAGCACGTCGAGCGGCCGCATGAGTTGCGGCGCCTGCGTCCGGCGCCGGTTGATTGTCTGGTCCTGCTGCGACGCAGCCTTCTGCACACCGATGTCGGACCCGGCAACCTGATTCTCGGCCCGCAAGGGCTGCGGCTGATCGATTGGCAATGTCCGGCGCTGGGCGACGCGGCGGAAGATCTTTGTGCCTTTCTCTCGCCGGCCTTCCAGATCCTCTATGGGCGGCCGGCCCTGACAGCGGCACAACGTGCGGCCTTTCTTGACGCTTATGACGATCGGCGCGTGGCGGAACGGCTGCACCTGCTGGAGCCGTTTTTCCATTGGCGCATGGCCACCTATTGCAGCATGCGCCAGCAGCAGTATGCCGTGGCGCGTCCCGAGGCGGCCGCGGCTTATGAAAAGGCGCTGGACGCTTTGATGAAGCTGCTGGGGGCGTAGCGCGATGCCGGCCATCCATCTTTTCCAGCAGAGCTACAGCTATCGCTATCACTATCTCCATCAAGCCGGCTTCGACGTCTTTCGCTTTCTGGAAATTGCCGCGGCAGATGGCTTCACCGGTGTCAGCATCAACGCCAATGGCGCCAATTATCGCCAGCTCAGCGGCACCGGCGACGATCATTTTCGCGCCGTGCGGCAGCGGTTGGTGAAACTACGCTTACGTTGCGATCTCGAAACCAGCGACACGGCGCCGGCGCATATGGAGACATTGTTGCGCGTCGGATGCGATCTCGGCATCGAGCAATTGCGCACTTACATGCGGCACAGCGGCAGCGTTGCGGAAACCATTGCCCGCACCATCGACGATCTTAAGGTCGTGGCGCGCTTGGCCGAACAAGCGCGGATCCGCGTTCTGCTGGAGAATCATGAGGACTTTACCGGCCCGGAATTGGCGACCATCCTCGCCGCCGTCGATAGTCCCTGGATCGCCGCACTCTATGATTACGGCAACTCTATGATGGTGGGGGAGCAGCCCCTGACGGCTTTGGCCGCCATCCTGCCATTCGTCAGATCAGCGCATCTCAAGGATCACGTTTGTATCGCCCCGTCGCATGCGCCGGACGGCCGCCTTTGGGTCCTGGGCGTGCCTATCGGCCGCGGAAACCTGCCGATCATCGATATTACCCGGCGGCTCGTGGCGGCCGGTCTTGACCGGCTGATCATGTCCAGCGTCTGGGGCTATCATGCGCCGATCCACGACCATCGCAGCGACGGAACGATCGGCGCCGATGCTTTTTCCTTCGCCGAACCGCCATTCGATCCGGTCGACCGGCCCGTCGCTGCGGACCTCCTGGCAAAAACGGATCCGGCACATCTGGTTGCGCTCGAGCTGGCCGCCGTCCAGCGCGGACAGACCTGGCTGCGCCAGGCGTTGGCCGCGGCCGGTATCACCCTTGTCCAGCGCGCTGCCTAGACGGCATGGCGAACAGGGTAAAGGCAGTGTCACGCAGGCGGAAAATAGAGCCGCATGACGGTGCCGCTATGGCGGATCGGCACAGGGCCGTTGACGGCAATTTCCTCGGCGAATTCAGCGCTTGTCGTTTCCACATCGATCCGGCCGCCATGCGCCTCGATCAGCCCTTTGGTAATCGATAGCCCGAGGCCGGTACCTTCCTGGTTGCTGGCGATATGCGCAACCTTGGGACTGAACGGTTCGAACAAGCGGGGCAGCATGACCGACGCAATACCGGGACCCTGATCGGTCACTGCTATCTCGGCCTCGCCGTTGGCGAGCCGCTTTGCCGAAACGATGATATCGGATTGCGGCGGCGAGAACTTGATGGCGTTCGACAGCAGATTGAGCAGCATCTGGGTAACCGCGCGCTGGTCGCAACGCGCCAGCAGCGGCTCCTCCGGCAAGGCGAGGCGCAGTGCCAAGGCCTTGTTTTCAGCGGTGGCGCGGACCATGCCGACGCTGGCGGTGATGATCGGGGCCAGGTCCCGCGTGACCATATCGAGGTCGGCCTTGCCGGCTTCGATGCGGGACATGTCCAGGACGTCGTTGATCAGCGCCAGCAGATGCTGGCCGCTGCGTTTGATGTCTTCAGCATATTCGCCGTAACGCTTATTGCCGAGAGGCCCGAACAATTCCGTTTGCATCACATCGGCAAAGCCGAGGATGGCGTTCAGCGGGGTACGCAGCTCATGCGACATGTTGGCGAGAAAATTGGTCTTGATCCGGCTGGCGCGCAGCAGGTCCTGGTTGTGGCGCCGCAAGTCCTGCTGCGCCTGGGTCAGGTGGTTGTGGCTCTGCTGGATGCGATCCGCCATCCGGTTGAAGGCCGTGGCGAGATGGCCGATTTCATCGGTGCTGCGTACCGGCGCGCGGACATCGGTGTTGCCTTCGGCAAACTGGGCGACGATGCCGGAGAGTTCGCGTACCGGCTGGACGATGCGCATCCTGAGGGCCGTGTGCACGGCGATGGCGATGAGCAGCATGGCGGCGATGGCGATCGCCGTCGTCCAGATGAAAGCCGAGGTGATGCGGCCGACGATGCTGGGGATCGAGACCACCCGGTAATATGTCCATCCGGTTTCGCCGACAGCGGCGGAAACGACGATGCTGCTCATGCCGGAAACGCCGAAACGATGAATCGTGGCAGTGTCGGGATCCGTCGGCGCATACTGGCGCAGCGAGGAGATGACATTCTTCATCTCCTGCTTGTCTTCCAGGGTGAGCGTGCCGGCCTGGAGCGATTCTTGCCAATGGCCGGCCAGGATCGGCTCGCCATTGCGGGCGATCAGGAAGTGCTCGGTGCCCTTGAAACTGTCATTCTTGGTGAGCTGGCTGAGGAGTTCGCCGAGTTCGATATCGTGGCCGATATTGCCGATCCAATGACCGCCGAAGTCGATCGGCAGAACCGCGCTGACCACCCATGACCAGGAGACGAAGTCATAGCTGGCGCGGGTCCAGCGCAGGCTGCGATCCGGATTGGTGGCCGGGTCGCCGAGGGTCAGCCATTCGGTTGCGGAAAAGTCGTCGCTCGGCTGCGCCCGATAGATGAGGTTCGGCAGCCGGGGCATGTAAACGACTTCCGACCGCTTGCGCGTCAGCAGCCAAAGCGAATCGAACGGCGGGACTACCGCCGAGCCATAGATGGTCATGAGGCGTTGCGCGCGAATATAGAGAGCACGCATGAAGGTGTCTGGTGCGACGATGGGGTTGATGAAAATGCCTGCTTCCCGCCGTCCGTCGAACTTGCTGCGGTCATTGGTCAGCATGCCGTTCGGCTGTGGCGCCACGGCGGCGTAAAAGTCGGCTGCGTCCTGGTCGTTCGGCGCGGCGGTCAGGGCGCTGAAGAGATGGCTGCGGAATTTTTCCAGGCTGCGGCGCGCCAGCTCGAGTTCCGCATCCAGGGTATAGACCTTGTTATTGGTGATGGAGGCGATCAGCTGTGCCGCGTCGTCGATGGCGGTTTCGCGACTGAACAGATAGAAGCCGATGGTGGCGGGACCGCTGGCGACCAGCACGCAAAGCATGACGATCGCCACCAGGCGATACGACAATTTGGTCGACACATATTGGCCGAATCCGCGCACGAAAACCCCGACAGGCCCTCGACGCGAGCCGCGGCTAAGGGACAGCAAAAGAGTGGAAGAGCTACGGCAAGGGATTTTGCGGCGATAATGGTAAACAGGATGTTAATAAAAATATTATTTCAATTCAATGTGTTGCGAGGCTTTTTGGCAGCTTTTCATGATTCTAAACAGCTCGTGAAATGAGGCAGGAACGGCTTGAAATAAAACGGAAATTCCAGCATTGTGCGGCAACTTTGCGATAATTCTACTGGTAAAATGAAGAAATGAGCAGTCTTGGACTTGCCTCAGAGAAGATGACTGTTGTCGCCTCGGATCTGTTGCGTCGCGTTGACCAGGGTGTCAATGCCGCCGCCGAGGCGCTGGCCAACCGCCAGCAGGCGGATGGGCACTGGGTTTTCGAGCTGGAAGCCGATGCGACCATTCCTGCCGAGTACATCCTGCTGAAGCATTTTCTCGATGAGATCGATCCGTCGGTCGAGCCGCCGATCGTCAACTATCTGAAATCGATCCAGGGAGATCACGGCGGCTGGCCCCTGTTTCACGGTGGCGATTTCAATATCTCCGCCAGCGTGAAGGCCTATTACGCCCTGAAGATCTGCGGCGAGGATATCGCTGCGCCGCATATGAAGCAGGCGCGCGAGGCAATTCTCGCCCATGGCGGGGCCCAGACCTGCAACGTCTTCACGATGATCCAGCTGGCCTTGTTCGGCCAGGTGCCGTGGCGTGCCGTGCCGGTGATGCCGGTCGAGATCATGCATCTGCCCCGGTGGTTTCCCTTTCATCTCGACAAGGTGAGCTACTGGTCGCGTACCGTCATCGTGCCGCTCCTGGTCCTGATGACCAAAAAGCCGCTGGCCAAGAATCCGCGCGGTATCGGCGTGCAGGAACTCTTCATCACGCCGCCGGAACGGGTCACCAATTGGTACAACATGAACCGGAAGGGCGCCTGGGCGGTCTTCTTCCGCAATATCGACCGCGTCTTGCAGCGCGTCGACCGGATGTTTCCGGCGAAGTCGCGCAGCCGCGCCATCGAAAAGGCGGTTGATTTTGTCACCGAGCGATTGAACGGCGAAGACGGCCTGGGGGCGATCTATCCCGCCATGGCCAACAGCGTCATGATGTTCGAGGTGCTGGGCTATCCGAAGGATCACCCCGATCTCGTCATCGCCAAGCAATCGGTCGAGAAGCTGATGGTGGTGCATGGCGACCGGGCCTATTGCCAGCCTTGCCTGTCTCCCGTCTGGGATACCGGCCTCGCCAGCCATGCCATGCTGGAGAGCGGCGGCGCGTTTGCCGAACGCGTGCGGCCGGCGGCCGATTGGCTGAAGGATCGGCAGATTCTGGACGTGGTCGGCGATTGGGCGGCGCGCGCGCCGGGCGTCCGGCCGGGCGGCTGGGCGTTCCAGTACAATAATCCGCATTATCCCGATGTTGACGACACCGCCGTGGTGGTGATGGCGCTGGATCGGCTCGATCACGAGAAATACAAGGAACAGATCGACCGCGCGGTCGAATGGATCTTCGGCCTGCAGAGCAAGAATGGCGGCTGGGGCGCCTTCGACGCGGATAACGACTACCAGTACCTCAACCACATTCCATTTGCCGATCATGGCGCCTTGCTCGATCCGCCGACGGCCGACGTCTCGGCCCGCTGCCTCAGCATGCTGGCGCAGCTCGGCTACAAGCCCGATCATCCCAAGGTCAAGGCGGCCATCGATTATCTGCTGGACGAGCAGGAGGAAGACGGCAGCTGGTTTGGACGCTGGGGCACCAACTACATCTATGGCACCTGGTCGGTGCTCTGTGCCTTGAATGCGATCGGCATCCCGGGCGACCATCCGGCGATGCGCAAGGCGGTCGACTGGCTGCTCGCCAAGCAGCGCGCCGATGGCGGCTGGGGCGAAGACGGCGCCTCCTACTGGGATGACCAGCCGCATGGCGAGGGCAAGGAATCAACGCCGTCGCAAACCGCCTGGGCCGTGCTCGGCCTGATGGCGGTAGGCGAGGTCGATCATCCGGCGGTGGAGAAGGGGATCCGCTATCTGGTGGAAAACCAGGATGGCGAGGGGCTCTGGCAGGAAGAAGCCTATACGGCGGTCGGTTTTCCGCGCGTCTTCTATCTGCGCTATCACGGCTATCGCGCCTTCTTCCCGCTCTGGGCCATGGCCCGCTATCGCAACCTGCAGCAGGGTAACGCCAAGTCCGTCCTGTACGGGATGTGAGCCGATGCTCGGCATCGTTACCGGCCTGCAATCGGAGGCAAAGCTGGTCGCCAGCCCGTCCTGCGCTGTCGTCAGCGGCGGCGGCCGGCCGGAAGCGACGCGGCGCAAGATCGAAGCGCTGGTCGCGCGAGGTGTCGGCGGCCTCGTCAGCTTCGGCATCGCCGGCGGCCTTGATCCTGCCCTGCGCACCGGCGATATCGTTATTTCCGCCACGGTGATCGACGAGAGCGGCACGGCCTATGTGGGTAATCCCGCCTGGCTCGAGCGGGCGCTGGCGCTGCGCGCCGCATCTTTCGCCGGTCATGCCTATGCCAGCGACCGCATCGTCGAAACGGTGGCGGAGAAACAACGCCTGTTTACCACCTTCAACGCGCTCTCCGTCGATATGGAGAGCCATCACATGGCGCGGATCGCGGAGCGGGAGCGGCTGCCCTTCCTGGTGATCCGGGCGATTTCCGATACCGCCGCGGAGACGCTGCCGGGCGGTTTGGCGGCAGGGGTGGATGAAGAGGGGGCGACGCAGATCCTGCCGATCCTGAGCGGCCTGCTTTTCGGCCGCCTCGGCGTGCTGAGCGTGATCAAGGCGGGGCGATCGGCCGGCGCTGCCCTGCGCAGCCTCGGTCAGGCGCAGCCTATCCTGGCGCAGCTGGCGCAATAGCCGACCGCCGGGGGGCGGAGTCGGGATGCCGATCGTCCGTCGCGATGCAACAAACCCCGCCGGCAAGCGGCGGGGTTTCTCGTCGGAACAATTCGTAAAAAGCAGGGCCGAACGCCGGCCGCGTCTCGCCTGCTATTCGGCGGCGGCGCGGCCCTTGTTCTGGTTGGCGATCTTCTCTTCCTTGATGCGGGCGAGGCTGTCTTCGACGTGACGCGAGAACAGGAATTCCGCCGGACGCTGCTTGTCGAGCGAGATATCCGGCGCCATGTCGCCATCAACTTTCACGCCCTTCAAGGCAACCATCATCGCCTTCAAGGGATGCATGACGGTATCCTTGACGGCGGTGCCTTCGAAGCCGCTATGGACCATGCAATCGGCGCATTTTTCGTAGTTGCCAACGCCGTAATCATCCCACTGGGTGCTGGCCATCAGTTCGGTGAAGCTCTTGGCATAGCCTTCGCCGATCAGATAGCAGGGGCGCTGCCAGCCGAACACGTTGCGGGTCGGATTGGCCCAGGGCGTGCACTTATAGGTCTCGTTGCCGGCCAGGAAGTTGAGGAACAGCGAGGACTGGCTGAAGGCCCACTTCTTTCCTTTGTCGCCGCGCTTGAAGATGTCGCGGAACAGCTGGCGCGTTTTCTGGCGGTTGAGGAAATGCTGCTGATCAGGCGCACGCTCATAGGCATAGCCCGGCGAGACGGTAATGCCGTCGACGCCCATCGCCATCACATCGTCGAAGAACGAGGCGGCGCGGGCCGGATCGGTGCCATCGAAGAAGGTGCAGTTGATGTTGACGCGGAAGCCGGCGGCCTTCGCCTTGGCGATCGCTTCGACCGCCTTGTCATAGACACCCTGCTGGCAGACCGACTTGTCGTGCTCGTCCTTGCTGCCGTCCAGATGCACTGACCAGGTGAAATAGGGAGATGGCTTGTACTGGTCCATCTTCTTTTCCATGAGGAGTGCATTGGTGCAGAGATAGACGAAACGCTTCTGCGCGATCAGGCCTTCGATGATCTGCGGCATCTCCCGATGCAGCAGCGGCTCACCGCCGGCAATGGAGACCATGGGGGCGCCGCATTCCTCGGCCGCATAGAGCGCGTCCTTGACGGAAATCCGTTGATTGAGGATTTCGTCCGGGTAGTCGATCTTGCCGCAACCGGCACAGGCCAGATTGCAGCGGAACAGCGGCTCCAGCATCAGGACCAGCGGATAGCGCTTCCGGCCCACCAAGTGCTGCTTCATCACATAAGCGCCGACGCGCATCGCCTGACGTAAAGGTACCGCCACGATGTACTCCTCTTCCATCTCTCAGCCGGCAGTCCGACTGGGATTGTCCAAATCAAGGTTGCAGGTTGTGGTCGTTTTCTCGAACAGAATCAAGGCAATCTAGACAACTTTTTCGCAATGCGAAAGGACTGCAACGCGGCAACCAGGCGCGAAAAACCCTTCCTGTGATAGGGCTTACACCGGGCAATACGGGGCGGAGAGCCGCTAACTCTATGAGAAATATTCATATTTTATGATGATTTTGAATCTGCCTCGGCTTGGCCATTGCAACCCTCGCGCCGCATTGTCGTTTTTGTGATGGCGGTCATGGCTGCAACGTGACGTAAAACGTGTATGACTGATCTGTCCGTTCCTGAGTCGGGCCCGTAAGTCTTCTGACAGCGGGGGCAATCAAGACTTGCAGGACGAGTGCAACCTGGCCGGATAGGCTGATTGTCAAAGCGAGGAAGCTGAGGCGGGGGCTGGCAATTGCCGGTGGCTTTGCCTATAAGCTGCGACCCTTGTTAAGGCGTGACTGCTCCCGCGGGGGCGCCACCCGGCAAAGCCGACTTTGCCGGGCGCGCGACAGGTGGGATAGTGCATTGGAGAGAAGGTAGTAACGTGACGGTAGCTAGCAAGACACCGCTTTTGGATCGCGTGACGACGCCGGCGCAATTGCGCCAGTTGGACCCGTCTGACCTGCGGCAGCTCGCCCATGAATTGCGCCAGGAGACCATCGATGCCGTCTCCGTCACGGGCGGACATCTTGGCGCCGGCCTCGGCGTCGTCGAGCTGACGACGGCGATTCACTACGTCTTCGATACGCCCTATGACCGCCTCATCTGGGATGTCGGTCACCAGGCCTATCCGCATAAGATCCTGACCGGCCGGCGCGACCGCATCCGCACTCTGCGCCAGGGCGGCGGGCTCAGCGGCTTCACCAAGCGCTCGGAATCCGAATACGATCCGTTCGGTGCCGCGCATAGCTCGACCTCGATTTCGGCCGGACTCGGCATGGCGGTCGGTAGCGAGTTGCAGGGCCGCAAGCGCAACGTGATCGCCGTGATCGGCGACGGTTCGATGAGTGCCGGCATGGCCTATGAGGCGATGAACAATGCCGGCTCGATGGATGCGCGGCTGATCGTCATCCTTAACGACAACGACATGTCGATCGCGCCGCCGGTCGGCGCCCTCAGCGCCTATCTCTCGCGCTCGATCTCGTCCTCTTCTTTCCGCTCGCTGCGGCATCTCGCCAAGGATTTCAGCAAGATCCTGCCCTCGGGCCTGCAGCGCGCGGCCAAGCGGGCCGAGGAATATGCCCGCGGCATGATCTCCGGCGGCACCCTGTTCGAAGAGCTGGGCTTCTACTATGTCGGCCCGATCGACGGGCATAACCTCGACCATCTCCTGCCGGTGCTGCAGAATCTGCGCAATTCGGACGAGCCGGGTCCGGTCCTGGTCCATGTCGTGACGGAAAAGGGCCATGGCTATCCGCCGGCCGAAAAGTCGCCGGACAAGTATCATGGGGTGGTGAAATTCGACGTCGCCACCGGTGTGCAGCAGAAATCGACGCCGAAGGCGCCGAGCTATACCGGCGTCTTCGCCAAGGCGCTGATTGCCGAAGCCCGAGCCGACAACCGCATCGTCGCGGTCAATGCCGCGATGCCCTCCGGCACCGGCCTCGATGCGTTCGGCAAGGAGTTTCCAGATCGCTGCTTTGACGTCGGCATTGCCGAGCAGCATGCGGTGACGTTCTGCGCCGGCATGGCCTGCGAGGGCCTGAAGCCCTTCGCCGCGATCTATTCGACTTTCCTGCAGCGCGGCTACGACCAGGTGGTGCATGACGTCGCCATCCAGAGCCTGCCGGTGCGTTTCGCCATTGATCGCGCCGGATTGGTCGGTGCCGACGGTGCCACCCATGCCGGCAGTTTCGACGTCGCCTATCTCGGCTGCCTGCCGAATTTCGTGCTCATGGCGGCGGCCGACGAAGCGGAGCTGATGCATATGGTGGCAACCGCGGCGGCGATCGACGACCGGCCCAGCGCCTTCCGCTATCCGCGCGGCGAGGGCTACAATGTGTCGTTGCCGGAGCGCGGCTCGGTGCTGGAAATCGGCAAGGGTCGGATCGTCCGCGAGGGCACCAAAATCGCCCTGCTGAGCTATGGCACGCGCCTGCACGAATGCCTCAAGGCGGCTGACGACTTGGCTGCCAAGGGCCTATCGACCACGGTGGCGGATGCGCGTTTCTGCAAGCCGCTCGACACCGATCTTGTCGAACGCCTGGCACGGGAACACGAAGTCTTGATTACTGTTGAGGAAGGTTCCATTGGCGGCTTTGCCAGCCATGTCCTACATCATCTGGCAACCGCCGGCCTGTTGGAGACTGGTCTGAAGGTTCGTCCGATGGTCTTGCCGGATACCTTTATCGATCATGAGGCACCGCAGAAGCAGTACGATCAGGCGCGGCTCAATGCTTCGCATATTGTTGAGACGGTATTGAAATGTCTGGGCGTTACTCAAAGCATCGCACAACGATGATCGGTCGGCGTTTTTTTCTCAATCTGATGGCTGCTTCGGTGGTTGTCGCGGCGACGGCGGCACCGCTTACCGCCGCGCGCGCCGATAGCGATCCGAAGGCAACGGTTCAAGCCTTTTATGACGTCTTGATCGACTGCATGAAGAACGGCAAGGAACTCGGTTTCGACGGCCGGTATCAGAAGCTGGCGCCGGCGGTCAACCAAGCCTTCGACGTGCCGATCATGGCGCGGATTGCCGTGGGACCGGCCTGGACCAATATGCCGGCCGATAAGAAAACAGCGGTGTTGGATGTTTTTAACCGCTATATGGTCACGACCTATGCGTCGCGTTTCAAGGCTTTCAGCGGGCAGAGTTTTGTGGTTGGCGAACTGACGCAGCCTGCGGCTGATCGCAAGCTCGTTGCCACTCAGCTGCTGCGGCCGGATGGAGAGCCGGTCCAGCTGAATTATGTGTTCCGCCAAGGCGATGCCGGTTGGAAAATCATCGATATCTATCTCAGCGGCACGATCTCGGAAATGGCGCGCATGCGCTCAGACTTTGCCGAGACGGTCAGGGCTGGCGGTGCCGATGGACTGATCGCGATTCTGGAAAAGAAGATCAACGAGCTGAAGGCCGGCGCCTGACACCGGCAGCTGCGATTGCATCTTGCTTGACAGACAATAGAAAAAGGCCGGAAGCAAGTCCCAGCTTCCGGCCTTTATCTTGCCTGCAGGATGCGCTTAGGCGATCTGCAGATTGGTCGCCGAGGTCTTGCCACGACGCGGATCACGTTCCAGCTCGAAGCTGACCCGCTGACCGTCGCGC
>DATLIX010000162.1:0-9378 GCA_035539215.1 Dongiaceae bacterium
GAGATTGATGCTGATGCTGGACTGGAGCGTGTCGGTGCCTTCGCCGGCAAGCTCGGTCACCGTGTCGCCGGCATTGTCGATCACATAGGTATCGTCACCCTGGCCGCCGATCAGGATATCGGCGCCGGCACCGCCGTTCAGCGTGTCATTGCCCTTGCCACCGGTCAGGGTGTCCTTACCTGAACTGCTGCTGATCGCATCGCCGAGGTCGTTGCCGGTGAAGGTCCAAGCAGCGGTGCCAGTATAGGTATAGTTCTCGACATTGGCGAAGGCGGCGGTGAGCAGCACTGAGGTCTTCACCGTATCGGTGCCTTCACCCGCGTTCTCGGTGACGACATCGCCCAGGTTGTCGACGACATAGGTATCGTCGCCCTTGCCGCCGATCAGCGTATCGGTACCGGTGCCGCCGTCGAGGATGTTGTTGGCATCGTTGCCGGTCAGGATGTTGTCGAGGACATTGCCGGTCAGGTTCAGCTTGTTGCTGCCGGTCTGGGACGCGTCGAAGTTCTCCAGGTTGGCGCCCAGCACCAGGGTGGTCGGATTGACCAGGCCGAGATCGCCATTGGTGCGCAGGATCAGCGTGTCGGTGCCTTCGCCGGCCAGTTCGCTCACCGTGTCCTGCAGCTTGGCGACCCCGCTTACCACCACCAGATCGACGGTATAGATATCGTCGCCCTTGCCGCCGGTCAGCGTATCGGCGCCGGCGCCGCCATCCAGCTTGTTGTTGCCTTCGTTGCCGGTGATGACATTGGCCAGGGCATTGCCGGTGCCATTGATATTGCCGGCACCGGTTTGCAAGGTCAGGTACTCGACGTTGTTGCCCAGCGCATAGCTGATTGAACTCTTGACCAGATCGATGCCCTGGTTCGTCAGCTCTGTTACTGCATCGCCGACATTGTCAACGATGTAAGTATCGTTGCCGGCACCACCGATCAGGGTGTCGCCGCCCGACCCACCGTCCAGCACGTTAGCGGAGGCATTGCCGGTCAGCACATTGTTGAGGTCATTGCCGGTGGCATTGATCGCCGCCGCGCCGATCAGAGTCACATTCTCGAGCTCCAGCACAGAAAAATTCCCTGCGGAACCAGCAAGATTGATGCTGATACTGCCCTGAATTGTATCGATACCTTGGCCCTGAATCTCACCACTGATAAAATCACCGATATTGTCGACGATATACGTATCATTACCCATTCCACCGTGCATCTCGTCGGAGCCTGGGCCGCCGTCTAATACGTCGTTGCCGTCGCCACCTACCAAGACATCATTACCGGCACCGCCTATCAGCGTGTTATCGGCGTCATTGCCATTGATAAAATCGCCATAGGCCGTGCCGATTGCCCGTTCGATCAGATTGTCAATGGGTCCGACAGCGCCATTTTGCGTCTCCGTTGGGGTGTAGGACATCGCGATCGTGGAAATCGAGTTGTAATCCTGATCTTCGTGAAAGGAGGAAATGGCGCCGGGAGTCAGATCGAGCCAGACACCGTTCACGGAGCGCAGGCTGGAGGCATCCACGGTGTCATAACCACCGGCATCCCAGATGGTATAAGCGTTGCCGTTGTCGCGAAAATAATAGGTGTCGTTGCCGGTATTGGCCGTTGTATTGACGCCGTAAAGATACTGTATCGCCAGGATATCGAGAGGCATCGGCGTCGAAGGATTGCCCCAGTCGATATATTGACCCTGGTCGTTATAGGACATGATTGTTTGGTAGTCGTTATCGAAGCTGCCGATCCCGAGTTGGGTGAAGGTTGGCTTGCCGTTGCCGCCGTCATCATGCGGATGCTTCAAGCCCAGCACATGGCCGATCTCATGGATGATGGTTTCCAGAGAGAAGCCGCCGGCGGAGAGAAAGCCGAGTGGGTTGTAGCCACCTGCATAGGATTGGTTATCGAGAAAGATGTCGCCTTGCGGATTGGCATAAGAGGCCAATTGCGCATTTGGAGCATAGTCGCTCAAAAGCGACGGAGCATAGCTGGCCGCCAATGCAGGGTCGGGAAAGACACCTTCGCCGACATAGCCGCTTTGCTGTTGCTCGGTACCAGTCAGGCTGAGCGCGATATCGGCTGTGCTCTGATAAAAATAGCTGCCTGACCGGATTTCCTGGAACTGGATGTTGGCGACGGCCGACCAGGCGGCGAAAGCGGTGCGCACGGCTTGCTGCTGGGCCGCCGACCAATTACCGGAGCCGGCATCACCGGAGAGATTGAACGAATAGGTCAGGACATGCGGCCCGGCGCCGAAGTCCCATTGACTGCCCTGGATAAGCCCGTCGATCAGGGGATTGTTTGCCGCCTGTACTGAATCACCGCTCGCTGTCGCCATGATCCCTCGAACCCCGGTCCATTAGCCGTCCGCTGGCGGACGGGCCGTTACGCATCAAAACATCGGCTCCGCAGGCATAGCGAGGCCCAGCCCTGCCGTCTTTTGTGAGGAATGCAGTCGATGATAGATCTCAGCGCAAGCTAATGCGCGGATGCCAACGGCCGATGGTCCCCAATCCGGTGCCGTTCTCGATGAGGGGCGGCACCCCCAAAGCGCGACTTTCAGTTGATCTTTGCAACTATTTTTAATTGTATCTATGATGCCAGAAAGTTTCCAAAACTTCCACGATTTTATGATGTCATTCCTGGGACAACTATCATATTTAAGGTTAACGACCGAGGTGATCGGATTGAAGCCGGCCGCGCTAAGGAATAATTGACCACTCTGATGGTTAAATTAGGCTCTCTGGGCAACAGGGACCTGAAAGGATCAGGCTCCTGCTGGGACGCAGATGTGAGGACAGTTCCTTGGCCGGCTTCGGCGAGGGCAAGTAGGGCTGGGCAGGGGGAGCCGATAACAAGTGGCGAAGCACGCATGATGACGGCACAGACCGACGCCACGAATCCGGCACGCCTTGCTACCTTGAGCTGTGTATCGACGCTCTTTCGTTATCACGGACTGGCTGTCGGTCCCGACGCGCTCAATCGCGAACTGACAGGCGTTGCCGAGATCGATGCCGATGAAATCGTGCGTATTGCGCGCCGGCGCGGGCTGAAGGCGCGCATGACGACATCAGGCTATCTGCGCCTCGCCCATACCGCCTTGCCGGCCCTGGCGCGCACCAAGGATGGCGGCTTTCTGATCGTCGCACGCTATGCCGGCGACAAAGTGCTGGTGCATCGCGGGGCCGGCAACCGGTCGGAACTGATTGATCGGGCGACATTCGAAGAGATCTGGGATCGCAGCCTGCTGCTGATCGCGCGGCGTACCACCTTGTCGGATCTCAACCGGCAATTCGGCATCCCCTGGTTCATGGCGGCGATCTACAAATATCGTGGGGTCCTCAGTCAGGTCCTGCTGGCGTCGTTCTTCCTGCAGGTCTTCGCTCTGGTATCGCCCTTATTCTTCCAGGTTGTCGTCGACAAGGTTCTGGTCCATCGCGGCATGACGACGCTGGACGTGCTGATCGTCGGCCTGCTGACGATTTCAATTTTTGAATCGATCCTCGGTGCCCTGCGCACATACGTCTTCTCTCACACCACCAACCGGATCGACGTTGAGCTGGGTGCGCGGCTGTTCCGTCACCTGATCGCCCTGCCGCTTGCCTATTTCGGTGCCCGCCGGGTCGGCGATTCCGTGGCACGGGTGCGGGAGCTTGAAAACATCCGCCAGTTTCTCACCGGCTCCAGCCTCACCCTGGTGATCGACCTCCTCTTTACCACGGTCTTCCTCGCGGTGATGGCCTGGTACAGCTGGTGGTTGACGCTGGTGGTGCTGGCCTCGCTGCCGCTTTACGCGATCATCAGCCTGTCGCTGACGCCTTTGTTCCGCGCGCGGGTGGACGAAAAGTTCCGTCGCGGCGCAGAGAACCAGGCCTTCCTGGTCGAAAGCGTGACCGGCATCGAGACTGTCAAGGCGATGGCGGTCGAGCCGCAGATCCAGCGACGCTGGGAGGAGCAGCTTGCCGGCTATGTAAGCGCCTCCTTCCGTGTCAGCAATCTCGGCAACTATGCCAGCCAGGGCATCCAGCTGGTTTCCAAGGTCGCCACGGCCGCCATCCTCTACTTCGGCGCCAAAGCCGTGATGGACGGGACGATGACAGTCGGCGAACTCGTCGCCTTCAACATGCTGGCAGGGCGCGTCGCCCAGCCGGTTCTGCGCCTTGCCCAGGTTTGGCAGGATTTCCATCAGACCCGCCTCTCGATCCAGCGGCTCGGCGATATTCTCAATACCCCGGCCGAACCCAGTGCTGCGCCGGGGCGCGGGGCGTTGCCCGCCATCAAAGGCGCGATCAGCTTCGAGCATGTGAAGTTCCGCTATCGCCCGGACGGCCAGGAAATCCTCAAGGGCATCGATATCACGATCTCCGCCGGGCAGAGCATCGGCATCGTGGGCTCGTCCGGGTCCGGCAAGTCGACCCTCGCGAAACTGGTGCAGCGTCTCTACGTGCCGGAATCGGGACGCGTGTTGATCGACGGTGTCGATCTCGCCATGGTCGATGCCAGCTGGCTGCGCCGGCAGATCGGCGTGGTCCTGCAGGAGAACGTGCTCTTCAGCGGCACGGTACGGGACAACATTGCCTTGGCGGATCCCGGGATGCCGTTGCAGCAAGTGATCGCCGCCGCCAAATTGGCGGGTGCGCATGATTTCATCCTGCAGCTGCCGGAGGCCTATGACACCCTGGTCGGCGAACGCGGCGGCAACTTATCGGGCGGGCAGCGGCAGCGTATTGCCATCGCCCGCGCATTGATCGGCAATCCGCGCATCCTGATCTTTGACGAGGCGACCAGCGCGCTCGATCTCGAATCCGAACAGGCGATCCAGCGCAATATGCGGCAGATCTGCCAGGGCCGCACGGTCTTGACCATCGCCCATCGCCTGTCTTCCGTGCGTCATTGCGACCGCATCATCACCGTTGAACAAGGACGCATCGTCGAGGACGGCACGCATGATGACCTGCTGCGGAGCGGCGGCCGCTATGCCGCGCTGTACAAGGTTCAGTCAGGGAATGTGATCGATGCAGCCTGATAGCGCAGCCCCCAAGGTCGCCCCGAGCGAGGCCTTCGCATTGAAGGGAAACAACGACGACCGGGCGGAAACCGCGGGCCGCGCGAAGGCCGATAAGAGTGCGGAAGAGCGGAAGCGGCTTCCTGCGCGGCGCAATCGCGACGAGCGGGAGTTTCTGCCGGCGGCTCTGGAAATCATTGACACCCCGCCATCACCGGTCGGCCGCGCGATCGGCCTGACGATCATGGCGGTGGCGGTCGTCGTGGTTCTTTGGGCCGCGCTCAGCAATGTCGACATCATCGCCACGACGACCGGCCGCATCATCCCGCAGGGGAAAACCAAGGTCGTCCAGCCGCTGGATACCGGCATCGTATCAAGCATACGCGTCAATGACGGCGATCGCGTCAAAGCCGGTGACGTGCTGATCGAATTGAACACTACCCAGGCCTTGGCGGACCGCGATCGCTTCCAACGCGATCTGTTGCAGGCCCGGCTCAATCTGGCGCGTTTGCATGGGCTGGCGGCGGCGATCGCCGGCAACAGCGCGGATCCGGGAAAATTGGCACTCGTCGATCCGCCCGGCGATGCCTCGCCATCCGATGTCGAGCTTGCTCAGGCGGCGATGCGCGCCGAAGCCGCCAACCAGGCCGCCAAGCTGTCGGACCTGGATCAGCAGATCATGGCCAAGAAGGCGGAGGCTGCGGAGGCGCAAGCGACCGCCGACAAACTATCAGCGTCGCTGCCGATGGTGCAGAGCCAGGAAGAGATCCGCCGGCAGCTGCGCGATATGCAGTTTGGCAACAAACTGGCCTGGTATCAGGCCAATCAGGCCTTGATTGAACAGCAGCATGACATCGGCGTTCTGGGGCGGCGCAAGGAATCGGCGGAGGCTGCCCAGTCGGCGCTCCTGCAACAGCGTGCGGCAACCGTCGCCGAATATCAGATGAATGTGCTGTCGGATCTCGACAAGACCCGTGCGCAGGCCAGCGAATTGCAGGCGGAATTGGCAAAGTCTCAGCAGCGCCTGAGCGAGGGGGTCCTCACCGCTCCGATCGACGGCACGGTACAGCAATTGGCGATTCATACCATCGGCGGCGTCGTGACACCTGCGGAACCGCTGCTTGTGATCGTTCCCAATGAGGGCCGGCTCATGATCGAAGCCACGGTACAGAATCGCGATGTCGGCTTCATTCATGCCGGGCAGGCCGTGCGGATCAAGGTCGAGACCTTCAATTTCACCCGATACGGTCTTATCGACGGCGTCGTCATGAATGTGACGCGCGATGTCGTGGGAGCGGGCAACAACGACAAGCGCACGGACCGCGACAAGACCCAGGACGCCGGCCAGGATGTCGGCGCCGAAGCTGATTCCGGGCCCGGCTATATCGCCCACATCACCCTGGCGCGCGACTGGATCATGACGGAAATGGGCAAGGTCCCGCTCAGTCCCGGCATGGCCGTGACGGCGGAGATTCAGACCGGCCAGCGCCGCGTCATCGATTACGTGTTGTCGCCGCTGGTGCGACACGTATCGGAAAGCCTGCATGAGCGTTAGGTCGAAACCCGCCGCCGGCAGTCATCCGTCGTCCGTCAGCAGTAAAGATCGCGATTGATGGAGAAGACCATGACCATATTGACGGTCTCGCCGTCTTCGGAGAGCGGCAGAAAGAGATTGGCTTCGCTGATATAGCGGTCGACGACCTGAAAATCGTCTTCTTCATAAAACGGCGCGCGGGTTGTACAGACCCGCTGGTATCTATCGAGAGCCGCTTGCGGCGTTGCCGCGAAAAAGCCGTCGGCGACTGCCTTTCCGGTTGGATCGTTCCCCCGCAGGCGCACTTCGGCGGTACCGACGAGACGGTAGACGAAGCGCCGGCCGTCGGCCACGACATCGACCAAGGTGATCTGGGGCAGGAAGGGACCAAGCTCGATGGGATCGATATCGGCCCTGCTCGGCATCTTTCGGCCGCGGCACTTGCCCTGCCAATAGGCTAGGACTTTAAGAACATCTTCATGGCATGAGCGTTGCCAGTCCTGTGCCGTCGTTTCGCTCTGCATTATTACGCCGATCTTCTCCCGCGATGGCCGGTTGCATCGATTGACGAAACATCAGGCCTGAACCGATCACATTCTATAGCTTTCTCGGCCGGTCGGGCAGCCGTCAATTTGACCCCGCGCGGATCAACCTCTGACCCCTCGGACCTCTGCTGTCGCGCTTGTTCGCATCACGGGGCGATGAGGGGCCCGTTCAACCGTCCGGCCATTCGCCGCCGCGTGGGATGAAGGCTTCATGGTCATCGGCGGCGATATGCGAAGAATTTGGACGGTCAGTTCGTCTGCCGGTTTGGCTCCCTCTATGCTCTGTTCAATGGGCTGACACCGATCGCGCAACGCCGGGACCCCACAGGCAAGAAAAAACCCCCGACCAAACGATCGGGGGCAAGTTAAACAGGGAGGCTTTACGTCTGGGAGACGTAGGATCCGAAGACCCTCCATTCGAGCCTTGCGCCCGAATGCACGTGGAGCCGAAGCTCCGAGAAAGGCAAGGAAGCTGCCCCGCAGGGCCAGGTTCGATGCCGAAAACAGGCTGTTGCAAAAACGCAACAGGCTTGTTGCTAAATCACACGTTGACAGAATAAGAAAATAGCGCACTGCCACCAGCCAGAATTTCACACGCTGCCCATGCATCTCATGCATGGCTAATATATTGTTATATTTCAACCTGATGTATAGCGCGTTTCTTACTGCCAACCTGAGTTCTGCTCAGTTGGCATGGGCCGAATTGCGTGGGATTTTAGGCATATACAGCTGCGGCCCCGCCCGACTCGATTGGTTATTCTGTCCAATCGGATCGGCGGGGCGGTGCCTTTCAAGGAGGGAAACGCCGTTTCCGGCGGCTCGAGGGTGGTCAGGCGGCCTCTTCCGCCGCCATTTGCGCATCACAGTCGCGCAACGTGCCAGGGGCGGGCGCCGTCGCCAGGTTGGTAACGGGGCAGACGAGGCGGATGCGGTCATGGAAGTCCTTCAGCGCCACCTCATAGGTCGAAAGCGGACCGGCTTCGTAACCCTGGGAGGCGAGGCCGATCTGGACCCTTTCACAGAGCACGCGATCTTCCGCCCCGACCTGCCGGTTGATGCGGCCATTGAGATAGCGCAGCACCTTCTGCTCGCGATTCTCATTGGGCCGGCGATAGATCGGGTAGCGCACGAAACACGTCTCGGCGCCGCGCGGCAGGAACTGGAACACATCCATGCTGTCAGGATAGATGTCGATGCCGATATTGGGCGGCATGGAAAAGAAGTGCCAGGTGCGGCGTGTCTCTTCAGGGAGATCGGTCAGCACGTCGGGCGCCATCTGCTGATAGGCGCGCTCCACCCAGTTCGGCGACAGTTTATCCTTCAGCGTGCTCTTGCTGCCGGCAACGCCGTGCTGGTTCATGAAGCCGAGAAGATCGCTGTCCAGCATGCGGTGGTAGCCGGGATGGCCGATCGGGATGTGATAATTCTCGAGATTGTTGTCGACCCCGACCTTCCAATTGCAGCGCCAGGTATCGGTCCAGGGTTCATCCACCGGCACCATCTCTTCGAGCCGGTATTCGGCGACGAGATCGACATAGTCGCCCCACATCTCGGCGAGCCTGGGGCCGCCGGGCGTGACTCGCACGAAGACGAGGCCCAGCATAACTTCGATTTCGACCGGCTTGAGGCCGAACTGCTTCTTATCGAGACCAGGGAAGGTCTGCTCCGCCGGTACGCCGGAGAGGCTGCCATCGAGATTATACGACCAGGCGTGATAGGGGCAGGTGATGCGATGCTTGCAGCTGCCGCTGCCATCCAACAGCTTTGCGCCGCGATGCCGGCAGACATTGGTGAAAGCGCGCAGCACCTGATCCTTGCCACGCATGACGATGATCGAATCGCGCATCAGATCCAGCGTGGCGAAGTCGCCCGGCTGCTTTACCTGGTTGACGTGGCAGACGAACTGCCAGGAGGGCAGGATCAGACGTTCGTATTCGAGTTCCAGCAATTCGGCATTGCGATAGGTCCAGGCCGGCAAGGCGCGCGGCAATTCCTGTTCGGCGATGGCTGCGGGTGCGGTCCGAAGGGAAGCTGTGGTCTCGATGGTCGTCATGATCCGATGTCCTCTCGCTTACTGATCCGATGCGCTCAACTCAGTCTTGATACTGTGATGATGCGAAGTGCCGATGATCCGGCGTGATTGCGGACCCCTCGCGGTCTCCACGCGCGGGGCAGGTCAAGGTCGCTGGAAATGCCGGGGAAACAGGCCGGCCAGAAACAGCCGGATGATGCGGCGGGCGGCGTCGCGGTCATAATCCGCGCCCTTCGTCATGATGTCCTGCCACTGGCCATCGAGCAGCCCGG
>DATLIX010000163.1:0-6900 GCA_035539215.1 Dongiaceae bacterium
CGAGCAGCTCAACACCAACTACATGACGATGAACGTCAATGTGAAGCCGTTCGACAACGTCAAGGTGCGCCAGGCCGTCAACTACGCCATCAACAAGGCGCGCCTGGTGAAGATCGTCAATAACCGCGGCACCGCCACCAACCAGGTCCTGCCGCCCGCCATGGCCGGCTACGATGCGAGCTACAAGGGTTACGCCTTCGACGTCGCCAAGGCCAAGGAGTTGATGAAGGAAGCCGGCTTGGAGAAGGGTTTCGAGACCGAGATCTATTTTCAAAATGTCGAGCCCTGGCCGCGTTTGGCTCAGTCGATCCAGACCGACCTCAAGGCGATCGGCATCACGCTGAACTTGAAGGGTCTCGATAACGCCGCCTTCAACGGTATCGCCGGCAAGATGACCGGTGCCCCGATGAGCCTCACCGAATGGTATGCCGACTTCCCGGATCCCAGCAATTTCTATACGGCGATCCTGGGCTGCGCCGGGGCAGCGGAAGGCGGCTACAACTACGCCCACTATTGCAACAAGGCGGTCGATGCCGAGGCGCAGGCCGCCAATGCCATCGCCGATCCGGCCAAGGCCGCGGAACGCAACGCCGCCTGGGCGAAGATCTTCGCCGAGATCCTCGACAAGGATGCGCCCTGGGTGCCGCTCTTCAACCCGAAGCGCTACACGCTGCGGTCGGAGCGTCTGCAGGGCGACAAGGCGCTCTTCGTCGATGTCATCCATCAGCCGGCTCCTTATGAAGACGTCTGGGTGAAGCAATGACGCACGGCCCGCATGCAGTAGCCTGCACCATTCACGATCATCAGCATCATATCGGCTGGGACAATTCGCTGAAGCCGGTCTTCAAGGTCGGCTCCGGCGATGTCGTCGAATTGCAATGCAAGGATTCCTCTTGCGGGCAGATTACCAAGGAGTGGACGGCGGGGGACATCCCCCGCCTCGACTTCAGCCGGATCAACCCGACGCTGGGGCCGATCGAAGTCGACGGTGCCGAGCCGGGCGATGCCTTGAAGATCACCATGCTGGGCTACAAGCCCTGCGGCTGGGGCTGGACGGCCAATATCCCGGGCTTCGGCCTGCTGGCCGACCAGTTCAAGGAACCGGCCCTGCATATCTGGAAATATGATCCGGACACGCTGGCCCCCAGCATGTTCGGCAGTCTCGCGAAAGTTCCCCTGAAGCCTTTCGCCGGCACCATCGGCGTAGCGCCGGCGGAACCGGGGCTGCATTCCGTGGTGCCGCCGCGGCGCGTCGGCGGCAACATGGATATCCGCGATCTCGGCCTCGGCTCGGAGCTCTATTTGCCGGTAGAGGTCAAGGGCGCCCTGTTCTCGCTCGGCGACCCGCATGCGGCACAGGGCGATGGCGAGGTTTGTGGCACGGCGATCGAGAGCCAGCTCGACGTGACCGTCAAGCTGGAGCTGGTCAAGAGCGCCAATCTCAAGATGCCGCGTTTCCGCACGGCGGGGCCCGTCTCGCGCCACCTCGACGAGAAGGGCTATGACGTCACCACCGGCATCGGTCCCGACCTCATGACCGGCGCCCGCGATGCCGTTGCCGCCATGGTCGACCTGCTGGCGACGCGCCACAAGATCGCGCCCGTGGATGCATACATGCTCTGCTCGGTCTGCGGCGACTTGCGGATCAGCGAGATCGTCGACCTGCCGAACTGGGTGGTGTCGTTCTATTTCCCGCGCGTCGTCCTCGATTGAGCAGCGACCGACGGGCCGTTTTCTGAACTGTATCCGGATTGCGATAGAATGACTGCTTTGGCCTCCACCACCCCTCCTGCCGGCGCGTCGGGCGACCTCACTGCGGCGCGCCAGATCGGCGAGATCGTTCTCGACGTGAAGGACCTCGCCGTGCAATTCGCGACGCCCGCGGGACCGCTCGTGGTGGTGGACGGCCTCGGTTTCGCTCTGCGTCAGGGCGAGACGCTCTGCATCGCCGGCGAATCCGGTTCCGGCAAGTCGGTAAGTTCGCTGGCGCTGATGGGGCTGCTGCCGAAGCCCGGCGGCCGCATCGCGCGCGGCGCCGCGATGTTCGGCGGTCGCGATCTCTTCAATCTCGACGACACGGCGATGCAGGATATCCGCGGCAATGAGATCGCCATGATCTTCCAGGAGCCGATGACCTCGCTCAATCCGGTCCTGAGCATCGGCACGCAGATGAGCGAAAGCGTGCGCCGCCATCTCGGCTTGAGCGATGCGGCGGCCCGCAAGCGCGCGGTCGAGGCGCTGCAGGCGGTGCGCATTCCGGAAGCGACCAAGCGCCTGACGCAATATCCGCATGAAATGTCGGGCGGCATGCGCCAGCGGGTGATGATCGCCATGGCGATGTCCTGCAATCCCAAGGTGCTGATCGCCGACGAGCCGACCACGGCGCTCGACGTCACCATCCAGGCGCAGATCCTGGAACTGATGGCCGACCTGCGCCGCGAGACCGGCACCGCCATCATCATGATCACCCACGACATGGGCGTCGTCGCCGAGATGGCCGACCGCGTCATCGTCATGCGCCACGGCAAGATGGTCGAAGAAGGCGATGTCGAGGCGATCTTCAAGCGGCCGCAGCATGATTACACCAAGGCGCTGCTCGATGCCGTGCCGAAATTCAGCGCCGGCGTCCGCGCGCCTTCACTGCCCGCCAGCAATGCCGCTGCCAGGCCGGTGCTGGAGGTGCGCGATCTCATCGTCCGCTTCGACATCAAGGGCGGACTGCTGCACCGGACGCAGCAGCGCGTCCATGCGGTCGAGAAAGCCTCGTTCCATCTGAAGCCGCAGGAGACCCTGGCGCTGGTCGGCGAATCCGGTTGCGGCAAATCCACCGCCGCCAAGGCGATCCTGCGCCTGGTTCCCTCGAGCGGTCAGGTCATCGTCGAGAACCGCGAGGTGGCCAGCCTCGGCGGCCGCGAATTGCAGCGCCTGCGCCGGCAGATGCAGATGGTCTTCCAGGATCCCTTCGCCTCGCTCGATCCGCGCATGACGGTGGGCGATCTCGTTGCCGAACCGATGATCATCCATGGCACCGCCAGCGGCAGCGACCTCAAGGACCGCGTTGCCTATCTCTTCCGCCGCGTGGGCCTCACCGCCGAACAGGCAACCCGCTTCCCGCACGAATTCTCCGGCGGCCAGCGCCAGCGCATCTGTATCGCCCGGGCGCTCGCCCTGAACCCCAAGATCATTATCGCGGATGAGAGCGTCTCCGCCCTCGATGTCTCGATCCAGGCGCAGATCCTCGACCTCCTGCGCGAGCTGCAGGCGGAATTCGGCCTCTCCTATCTCTTCATCTCGCATGACATGGCGGTGGTGGAGGAGATCAGCCACCGCATCGCCGTCATGTATCTCGGCCAGATCGTCGAGACCGGACCGACCGCGGCGGTGCTCTCCAACCCGCAGCACGCTTATACGAAGAAGCTGCTCGCCGCCGTGCCGATCCCCGACCCCACTCGCCGCAACATGGTGCGCCAGCGCCTGGAAGGCGAAGTGCCGAGTCCCTTCCGCCCGGTCGATTACCAGCCGAGCTATGTCACCTACCGCGATCTCGGCGGTGGCCATCTGGTAGCGGAGTGAGCGGGCTAATCTCTATCTCCGAACTCACTTGTCATTGCCGGACTTCACCCGGCCATCCATGACCCTCACCGCGCCGCCTCTTCCATGGACCCTCGGATCAAATCCGACGGTGACAGTTGCGGAAGCGCTTGGCGCGCAGCGATTGCTTCCTTTTTCTGTCATTGCCGGGCTTGACCCGGCAATCCATGGCAGCCACTGCGCGCTGGCTCTCCCATGGACCCTCGGATCAAGTCCGAGGGTGACATTGCGGATGTGATCGACGGCCAGCATTGCCTCGGACAGTTCCGCTAATTTGGCACTCACCCGATCGGATCGAGAAATGCCCTCAGCCGCGCGATATAGGCATCTGGCTGCTCCACCGGCGCCAGATGCGAGGCCCCAGCGATCACCGCCACCTCGGCCTGGGGCACGAAACTGGCGAAATCGGCGCAGGCATCGGGCGTGCTTTCGTCATATTCGCCGCAGATGAAAAGCGTCGGCACGGCGATCCGCTCCAGCAACGACGTCGCATTGAAATGCCGCAAGGTGCCGGTCGAGGTGAATTCGGCCGGTCCCCACATCGCCTGATAGACCGCCATATTGGCATTGTCGAGGGTATGCTGGACGATCTCGGGCCAGGGATCGAAGCGACAGAGATGGCGGCGATAGAAGGCGTCAACCGCGGCGAGATAATCCGCGTCGTCGAGCTTCGCCTCGCCCAACAGCAGGCTGCGATGCGGCTCCGGCATCGCCCGGCAATAGGCGGCATTGTCGGCCAGCCAGCGATCGGTCTCGATCAGCGGACCGGCGAGGATCAGGCTGGCAAGACCGCTGGAACCGGCGCCGGCATAGACCGCGGCGAGGCTGCCGCCCCAGGAATTGCCGAAGAGATGACAGCGTTCCAGGCCCAGCGCCAGGCGCAGATATTCGATCTCGGCAAGATAGCGCTCGAAGGTCCAATTGGCGGAATCGCCGGGGCGGTCCGAGCGGCCGCAATCGAGCTGGTCGTAAAGGATCACCCGGCGCTCTTCCGCCAGGGCCGTCAGCGGCAGCAGGTAGTCATGCTGCATCCCCGGCCCGCCATGCACGATCAGCAGCGGCAGGCGGTCCTGGTGCCGGTCGCCGTTGCTGCGATACCAGACGCGCCCGCCGGGGACGTCGACGAAGCCGCTGCTGTCGGGAGCGGGATATGTCGCTAGATCGGTCATGACGGATATGCCGCTCATTCCTGTTCCGGGGAGCCGCCGGCGGCGTCCGGCGCCGGATTGCCCGTTCCCGGATTACCCGTTCCCGGATTACCTGGCCCTTTGCCACGCAAGGCCTGCAAAGCCGCCCGTTCGCGCAAGGCCTGTTCCTGCTGCTGTGCGAGACGCGCTTCGAAAAGACGCTGCGCCTCCTCATGCACCGGACCATAGACGTCGAACCACATCTGGGCATCCGTCGCGGGGATGAGGCGGCCCATCTGCCAGGAGCTGGGCTCGCCGCGGCCGTCGAGCCAGCTTTCCAATGTCTTCACCGAAACGCCGACCGAGGCCGCCAGCACCTCGCGCTTCAAGGGGCCGACCGGCTCCAGGCGGCGGCGCAAGGCGGCGGCCAGGCGCGCGCGATGGGCGTCGCGGCCCTGGGTCGAGTGGTCCAGCGCCATGCCGAGAGTCGCCTCGGGCTCGCCGCGATGGCGCCGTCCGCCTTCCGGCGCCGCCCCGCCGGCAAAATGCGCCGGGAAAACGGCGGCGAGATAGGTGCGGCAGACCCGCTTGGCTTCCGCCCTGTTGAAGGATTTGGGATCGATCAGGCAGTCGAACCACAGCCCGTCGATCATGGCATTGAGACCGGTGGCGATCTCCCGCCCGTCGATCTCCTGATAACCGCCTTCGGCAATGATGCGGTTGCAGAGAATTTCGGTCTGCTGGAAATAATCGCCCTCCAGGCGCAGCACCACGTCGTGATAGGCGATGTTGCTGCGTGCTTCGGCCCAGAAGGCATACCAGATCGACACTTTCTCGAAATTGCAGACCGAGGGCAGGAAGTCGGCCTCGATGATGGCCTCAAGCCCGGCCGCGGGCGAGACTTTGCCCTTGGCGATCGCCGCCTGCCACAGTGCCGAATATTCGTCGGCAATCTGCTCCAGCGTGGCAACCAGCAGCTGTTCCTTTGATTTGAAATAGAAATTAACGATCCCGGGCGACAGCCCTGCCTCATTTGCGACC
This sequence comes from Dongiaceae bacterium, assembly GCA_035539215.1. Lineage (GTDB taxonomy): Bacteria > Pseudomonadota > Alphaproteobacteria > Dongiales > Dongiaceae > Dongia_B. The sequence goes on from DATLIX010000163.1 coordinate 5,760, forward strand.
TGGGTCAGGGTCGCATTGGCATAGCCGAAACGGCCGATGGCGCGGATCGTGGCATCGATCAGCTGCTTGCGACGCAGCTCTTTGGCGGCCTCGATTTTGGCCATTTCACCCTCTTAAAGCCCGATTCAGGCGTCGCGTAATCTATCAGGATTCGCGAGATAACGCATTGACCCGTTTCGTTTTGCTGCGTTGCGGTATTAAATGATCATTTAATGATGTGGACACTCAGCCCGGTTTTCCGTACTATCATTATATCTTTATTTAATACTAACGGCGCCTCGGTGCCGGCGAGATAGAGATTTCGACGCAAACTAGGGATGACCTACGGGAGCACTTCATCATGACAACGATCAAAACCCAGCGCCGCAACCTGACGAAATCGCGGGCACACTACCAGGAGGCATTGAAGCATATGCCCCTCGGTGTCAGCTCGAATTTCCGCTACTGGGGCGACGAAGAAACCGTGTTCGTGAAGCACGGCAAGGGCGCACGCCTCTGGGACATTGATGGCAACGAATATATCGATTACCGCCTGGGCTATGGCCCGGCCATTCTCGGCCACTGCCATCCGGAGGTCGATGCCGCGGCGCGCGAGGCGCAGTCGATCGGCACCGTCTTCGCGCTCGGCACCGAGAAGGAAGTCACCGTCGCCAAGCTGATCAAGGAAATGATGCCGGCGGCCGAGCTGGTGCGCTTCTCGAACTCCGGCACCGAAGCCGTCATGGCGGCTTTGCGCCTCGCCCGCGGCTATACCGGCAAGGACAATTACGTCACCTTCGAGGGCTCCTATCACGGCCTCTTCGATGCGACGATGTGGACCGCCGATCCCGATGACATGAAGGATCAGACGAAGGACCCCAAGGTCATCACCTATGGCCAGGGCATTCCCCAACTCGTCCGCCAGCTCTTCTGGCAGGTGCCGTATAACGACGCCAACCGCCTCGAAGAAGTGCTGAAGAAGAACCACGACACCATCGCCGCCGTGCTGATCGAACCGATCCTCGGCAATTGCTGCGGCATCCCCTCGAAGCCGGAATTCATCAAGGCCGTGCGCGAGCTCTGCACCAAGTATGGCGTGCTGATGATCGTCGACGAGGTCAAGACCGGCTTCCGCGTCGGCAAGGGCGGCGCCCAGGCGCTC
>DATLIX010000164.1:0-54105 GCA_035539215.1 Dongiaceae bacterium
GCGGGTGGACAAGGTGACAGTTCGGGGTATAAGGACGCCGAACGCAAGGAAATGGAGCGCCTGTTACAGGGGGCTCAGTGACCGCCGGCCGGCTTTCCTGCAGCCTTTGGCAGGAAGCCAACAATGCCGGTAACCGGAGCCTGGCCTGGCTCCCCTGGAGAACCGGAGCGTCCCCGCGATGATGACCACGCAGCCTTTCGACGATGACCATCTGAAAGAGGAATGCGGCATCTTTGGGATTTTCGGGAACGAGGACGCCGCCGCCCATACGGTGCTCGGATTGCATGCTTTGCAGCATCGCGGCCAGGAAGCGGCCGGTATCGTCAGCTTCGATGGCAACGAATTTCACGCCTACCGCTCGACCGGCCATGTTGCCGACCACTTTTCCAAGGAATCGGTGATCGGGCGCCTGACCGGATCCAGCGCCATCGGCCATGTGCGCTATTCCACCACCGGCGGCGCCGGCCTGCGCAACGTGCAGCCGCTTTTCGCCGATCTACAGTTCGGCGGTTTCGCCGTCGGGCATAACGGCAATCTCACCAACTGCTACGCCCTGCGCGATGAATTGACCAAGCGGGGGGCGATTTTCCAGTCGACCACCGATTCCGAAATCATTCTGCATCTGATGGCGACGCATCTGCGCGGCAATGTGGTCGATCGACTGATCTATGCTTTGCATCAGATCGAAGGCGCCTATTCGCTGGTGGCCCTGGCCGACGAGGTGATGATCGGCGTGCGTGATCCGCTGGGTGTCCGGCCATTGGTGCTGGGCAAGCTTGGCAGCGCCTATATCCTCGCCTCTGAGACCTGCGCGCTCGATATCGTCGGTGCCGATTACGTGCGCGACATCGATGCGGGCGAACTCGTGGTGATCGACAAGAATGGCTTGCGCAGCATGCGACCCTTCGGTCCCACCACGCAGCGTTTCTGCGTTTTCGAGTATATCTATTTCGCCCGGCCGGACAGCATCATGGACGGGCAGAGCGTGTACGAAGCGCGCAAGCGGATCGGCGCCGAGCTGGCGCGGGAATCCGGCGTCGACGCCGATGTCGTCATACCGGTGCCGGATTCCGGCGTGCCGGCGGCGCTTGGCTTCTCGCAGGAATCCGGCATTCCCTTCGAGCTTGGCATCATCCGCAATCACTACGTCGGTCGCACCTTCATCGAGCCGACCGACCAGATTCGCAATCTGGGCGTCAAGCTGAAGCACAATGCCAACAGCGCCAAGGTGCGCGGCAAGCGCATCATCCTGGTCGATGACAGCATCGTTCGCGGCACCACCTCGAAGAAGATCGTCGAGATGATGCGCGCCGCCGGCGCCACCGAAGTGCATATGCGCATTTCCAGCCCGCCCACCAGCCATTCCTGCTTCTACGGCATCGACACGCCGGAACGCAGCAAGCTGCTGGCCGCGCAGCATGACGTGGCGGAAATGGCCAAGATCATCGGCGTCGACAGTCTGGCTTTCGTGACGATCGACGGCCTCTACCGCGCCATGGGCCATGCCTCCCGCGATGCCGAGAAGCCGCAATATTGCGATGCCTGCTTCACCGGCGATTATCCGACCACGCTGACCGACCAGAGTGGCGGCAACAAGGTGACGCAGCTGTCGCTGCTGGTCACTGACAAGGCCTCCTGATGGGACTGCCCCCGGCGGAGCAACCGGCCGTTTCCGGCCGGCTGGCGGGACGCATTGCGCTCATCACCGGCGCCTCGCGCGGCATCGGTGCCGCCGTCGCCAAGCGCTTCGCAGCCGAGGGCGCCAAGCTGGTGCTGACGGCGCGAACGGTCGGCGGGCTCGAAGAAGTCGACGATGCCGTACGCAGTATCAGCGGCGAAAGCAGCTTGCTGGTGCCGCTCGATATTCGCGAGTTCGAGGCGATCGACCGTCTCGGTGCCGCGCTTTATGAACGCTTCGGCAAGCTCGACATCCTGGTCGGCAATGCCGGCGTGCTGGGACCCATCACGCCGGTCGGCCATATCGACCCGGAGCAATGGCAGCAGGTGCTGGACGTCAATCTGACGGCGAATTGGCGGCTGCTGCGCAGCCTCGATCCGCTGTTGCGTCAATCCGATGCCGGCCGGGCGATTTTCGTCAGCAGCCGTGCGGCGCAGAATCCCCGTCCTTATTGGTCGGCCTATGCGATGAGCAAGGCGGCGCTCGAAGCCCTGGTGCGGTCCTACGCCCAGGAAGTGCAGAATGTGACGCCGATCCGCGCCAACCTGATCGATCCGGGCGCCACCCGTACCAAGATGCGCGCCGCGGCCTTCCCCGGCGAAAATCCCGAAACCCGGCCCTCGCCAGAAGAGATCACCGAGGCCTTCGTGCGTCTCGCCAGTCCCGATTTCACCGAAAGCGGTCTTGTCGTCCCGGCCCAAGACGCGTGACGGGGCATGACTGGCCGCCGCCGGCCCTGAAGCCCGTATCGCCGGATTGATCCATGAGACTCTTCGCCCCGCTCGCCAATCGCCGTATCGCCTGGTTGTGGGCGGGGCAGGTCGGTTCGGTTATCGGCGACAATCTTTATGGCGTGGCTCTGGCTTGGTTTGCCGTCAGTCTGGTCGGCGGCAATGCGACATATCTGGTGGCGGCCCAAGCTCTCAGCATCATGCTGGCCGGCATGATCGGCGGCACGTTGGCTGATCGCCTCGATCGCCGCAGCCTGATGGTCGCCCTGGATGCTATCCGCGTCGTCGCCGTACTGATCCTGCCGGTTGTTGATGTCCTGCATCTGCCGCTCAGCCTGCCGCTGGTCTACGGCGTGGCGATCCTCATGGCCGCCTTGGGAGCGATCTTCGATCCCACGCTGCAGGTGGCGATGACGGGCCTTGCGCGCAACAGCGGCGAATTGCGTGCCCTCAATGCCCTGACCGACGGCACCAAGCGGGTGGCCCGCATCGGCTCCAGCGGCATCATCGCGCTGTGTGCCAGCTTCCTGCCCGTCACGCATTTCTTTACGCTGGATTCCGTCACTTTTCTGATCTCGATTGCGACGCTGCTGAAGGCGGGGCAGCTCCATCCGCCGGCGCAGCCGTTGACAGTGGCGCGACCGCATTGGCTGAGCGACCTGCGTCTTGCCGTGCGCCTGGCGATAACGCATCCCTGGCTGCGCTTCAATCTGCTGGGAACGGCGCTCGGTTTTGCTTCCTGGATGATCGGCGCGATGATCGGTCTCAGCCTGCTGCTGCAAGCGACCGCCACCCGGTCGAGCAGCGGCGGGCTCGATCTTTATGGCATCACCATCGGCATTTATGCCGCCGCCTCGCTTCTCTGCAATCTCGCGCTCGGCAATATGAAGCAGCTGCCGGTGATGCGGACCATGCTGCTCGGGCGCTGCCTGATGGGGCTTGGCTATATGTCCTGGCTGCTGGCGCCCAATCTCACCTGGCTGTCGATCGGCGCGGTTCTGGCCGGGCTCGGCAGTCCGATGATCGATATTCCGTTCTTTGAGCTGATCCGCCGGACCACCGCGCCGGATCATGTCGGCAAGATCTTCGCCCTGCGTATCGTCATGCAAAATCTCGGCATCGTCGTGGCGACGGTGGTGGCAACCCCGCTTCTCAATCTGATCGGCGCCGGAGGCCTGATCGCCTTGTTCGGCCTGCTCAATGTCGGCACCGCCTTCTCCGGCGCCTTCCGCTTTCGCGGCTCGCTGCGTGACGACGGCGTGCTCGGCGAATTGACCGCGCCCGGCAGCGCTTCTATCGTGATGGAGAAGCAGAACAAAGGCAGCTAACGAGGGTTTGGGATGGCGACGGGCGAAGCGGCAGACAGCATTATCGACGCGGCGAGCCTGCGGGCCTATTACGGCGAGCCGACGCCGCGGGCGCTTAAAAAGCAGCTAAGCAAGCTCGACAAGCACTGCCGCCATTTCATTTCCCTGTCGCCCTTCCTGGTGATGGCGACCAGCGACGCGCAGGGCCGTGCCGATGCCTCGCCCAAGGGGGATGCGCCCGGTTTCGTGCATGTGGTCGACGATACGACGCTGCTGGTCCCGGATCGCCTCGGTAACAACCGCTGCGACGGCCTTAACAATCTTCTCGAAAATCCACAGATCGGCCTGCTGTTCTTCCTGCCCGGCCGGGATGAGACGTTGCGCGTCAACGGCCGCGCGGAGATCATTACCGATCCTACGATCCTGGAAGGCTTGATGGCGCAGGCCAAGGTGCCGCGCTCCGCCATCCGCGTTACGGTCGAAGAAGCCTATATGCATTGCGGCAAGTCGGTTATCCGCTCCGATCTCTGGAACAGTGACAAATATATCGGCAAGGACGGCTTCCCCAGCCTGGGCCGGGTGCTGGCCGACCAGATCGACGGTCTCGATCCGGAAACCTCCGACCGCATGACGGAGGAAAGCTATCGAACGCGGCTGTATTGAGGTTGTGGGGCGGTTTCGAAAGGCCGCGCTCGGCTAAACGAAATCCTTGGCCACCTCGAGCAAGGCCTGCACGGCGCGGCGGCGGCGGCGCGGTTTCAGATAGATCAGCGCGTTGCGGCTGGAGGCACGTAGTTCGCGCAGCGGAATGGCATGGCTGCGCGGGTCTTCGTTCTGTTCGCGGTTGAAGATGAAGCCGATGCCGATCCGGCGCGAGACGGCTTCGATCATCGCCTCGCGGCTGCCGACGGTGAGCACCGGGGGCAGATTGAGGCCGGCTTTCTTCAGGGCAGCTTCCAGCAGGCGCTGGGTATTGGAACCGTGTTCGCGGAAGATCAGTGGCTGGTCGACGAGATCCCTGAGGCCGATCTGCTTACGCGGCTGGAAGGGGTGGTTGCGTGGCACCAGCACCATCATGTCCTGGGTGATGAGGGCCTGGCGGGCGAGCCTGAGATCGGCCGGCGGATTGGCGACGATGGCGATATCGACCGAGGATTGCAGCACGGCATTCAAGGTCTGCGTGGCATTGCCCAGGACCAGTTCCATGGTGATCAGGTGATAACGCCGGCGGAACAAGGCGACGAGATCGAGTGCCAAATGCGGCCCGTCGGCGCCGAGCCGCAGATGGCCGCGCCGCAGGGCCTCGGTTGATTCCAGCAGATCCTCGATCTCCGCTTCGGCTGAGAACATCTGCCGGGTGAGGGCAAAGAGCGCCTCGCCTTCCGGCGTCAGGCCGAGCTGCGCGCCGCTGCGGATGACGAGATCGGTGCGGTAGGCCCGTTCCAGGGACGTCACCTGGACGGAGATCGCCGGCTGGGTCAGGCCCAGCATCTGCGCCGCGCGGGAAAAGCTGCGGGCACGGGCGACGGCGTCGAAGGCGCGGAGCTGGGCATAGCGCATGGCACTACCATAAATTTCTTTGTATTTTTTGTCTCACTTTTTTAATTTTACTGATAGGTGGCTTCGCGGGAAACTGGGCCAACCGAATTTCTCGCAAGGATGCCGCCATGCATGGAACCCTCGACGCCGCCGTCACCGTTTCCGCCGTACCTGATTCAGCGATCACCGATCCAGCGCTAACCGGCCCCAACCTGCGGCCCGACGCCGAGACCATGCCGGACCTGCCGGTCTATCGCCTGCCCCTGGTGCGCGGCACGCCGGAGAATTTGAAGGGCTATGGCGAGATCATCGATCACCCGGATGCCCGCAAGATCGACATCACACGCTGGCCGTCGCAAGGCTGGCGGCAGGTCGAGGCGGGTACGGGCGACCAGGGCGGCACCACCGAGGGACCTTTCGCCTTTCGCTGGCAGGGCGATGCCTTGCGTGCCCGCAATGATGCGGTCGATGACAATTACGTGCTGGGGTGGAGCCAGCTGCCGTCGAAGGTGAATTACGCGCAGGCCAGCGGGCCGCGCAATGAATTGCTGATGTGGCGCGCCAATTATCATTCCGATGGCGGCCAGATGTTCTTTCCGACGGAGCCCGGTCCCTTCGTCGTCACCTTGGCATTGCCGGGCGATGACATCACGCCGGAAAGCTTCACCACCTTCTGGTTCGATGGCGGGCAGGGGCTTTATATCCACGCCAATATCTGGCACGAGGCTTTGTGTCCGATTAACGACGAGATGACCTTCTTCGGCCGCCAGGGCAAAGTCCATGCGCGGGTGGGCGCGAACTTCCCCAAGGAATTCGGCTGCTATCTTGCCTCGCCGTTGCGCAAGGAAGAGTTGCGCGAGCATCTGTAAGAATGCCTGTAGGCGCGCGGTGCCGGGCTGGCCGGTGTTCGCGCGTCAGGGCGCCGTCGTGCCTGCCGCGTGATTGCGCCGGTGCAGGAAGACGGCGAGGCCGAGCGCGATGGCAACGCCGATCGCGGCGCTGAAATAGATCGCGGCATAGCCGAAACTGCCGATGATAAAGCCGGCAATCGGGCCGGTGGCGCCGAGCGAGAGATCGGCGAAGACCGAATAGGCGCCCAGCGCCGCGCCGCGATTGGGCGCCGGTACCAGGCTGACGGCTTCCACCGCCAAAGCCGGGAAGACCAGCGAGAAACCGAGACCGGTCAGGGCGGCGCCGAGCTGGGCCATGCCCGGCGTCGCCGCCAGCCAGAGCAGGATCAGGCCGACGATCTCCACCGTGAAGGAGACGATGGCGACACGATGCCCGCCATAGCGGTTGATCGTGCCGGCGAAGGCCAGTCGTGCGCCGATGAAGCTGACACCGAAGATGGTCAGGCACCAGGCGGCGTCCGCCCAGTGGCGGCTGGCATAGAAGAGTGTGATGAAGGTGGCGATGGTACCGAAGCCGCTGGCGCCGAGCGCCAGGCTCATGCCGTGCGGGAAGACGCGACCGAAAACCTGGATGAATTCGAGCTGCTCGCCGCCCATGATCGGCGTCGCGGCTTTGAAGCGGCTGAGCAGGATGCCGCAAAGTGCGAGAACCAGGATGCTGGCGCCGATCGACGCGAAGCCCCAATGCTCCACCAGCTTGACGCCAAGCGGCGCACCGATTGCCAGCGCACCATAGGTGGCGATGCCGTTCCAGGAAATGATGCGGGCGGTGTGGCGCGGACCCATCTGGCCGATGCCCCAGGTGATGGCGCCGGTGCCGACCAGGCTCTCGCCGAAGCCCAGCGTCAATCGGCCGGCGAGGAGAACGCCATAGCTGACATCCGGCTGTCCCTTCAGCAAGGCGGCGATCATCATCAGGATGCCGCTGCCGCCACAGGCGATCAGCCCATAGAACACGGCCTGTTTCGGGCCGACATGGTCGCACATATATCCGGCCTTGGGGCGCGTCAGCAGGGTCGCCGCATATTGCGCGCTGATGACAAGACCAGCCAGGACGGTGCCGAAGCCAAGATCGTCATGCACATAGACCGGCAGGACCGCCAAGGGGATGCCGACCGTCATGTAGCAGATGAAGGTGAAGAAGACGGTCGTCAGGATGCGCGTCATGTACGCAGCGCGGGCCGTTGATAGATGGGGCGGTTGATGGTCAGCATCGGATCTTGCTCGGAAAGGCAGGAAATGTCGGGCGAGCCGGCTTGCTCATGCACCTTCCATGGTTTTGCGTCAACGTGCATCGCCGCTGACGAGGGCTGCGCGGATGGCGGGGCTTGATGCCGGCCGCGCGGTTAGCGGGCTGTCATGAGATCGACAGCAAAATGAAACGGCCGGCGATCTGGGATCGCCGGCCGCTGTCTTCCCCCGCGCATCACGGCCTCGGCTGCACCGGCTGGTGCCGTCGGAAGCGATCATGCGCAATCTGGCGGTTAGGCCGCCTCCGACTTCCGATGATAGGCAAGATGGCAGTGATTAGGGCAATAGGGCCGGCCGGGCTCGGCCGGCTCACCACAGAAATGGAAACCGGGTTGTTTGGGATCGCCCACCGGCCAGGAACAGCTCTTATTGCCGCCATGGGCTCGGCTCGGTTGCGGATTGCTGGCGACTGTCGGCCGGGACGGCGCGGCGGGCTCTGGGGATTGGGTTGCCGGCCGCGCCTGATGGGCGGATGGTCCCTGGCTGGGGGCGTTGAGAACGCCCTGGTGAAGGGAGGGGCCGGCTGGCTGGGCACTTGTCGCCATCACCGCCGGTCGGGCCGGCCGCTCGCTACGAGCGGTGCTGATCTTGCGGCGCGCCGGTGCGCTGGAACTGCCGGCCTCGCGCTTGATTGGCGAGGGTCGGCCGGTCAGGCCGAGGCGATGCGCCTTGCCGATGACCGCATTGCGGGTAATCCCACCAAGAATTGCAGCGATTTGACTGGCGGTCTGACCCTGTCCCCAGAGCTTGCGCAGGGTTTCGATCCGCTGTTCCGTCCATTCCATAGGGTGCCTCCTGAATGTCGCGGGTGGCCCGAGATGTTGTGTGTGATGCCCATTTCACTCCACAACATGCTGAGAGGCAAGAGCTGCCATGCAGAATCTTGTGGATAGCTACGCACAATCCTCAAGATTTTGATGCAAAGTCTAGGGATAGGGGTGAATGGCTATTCGACGACCGCCAATTGACGGCCGAGCGTTTCAATCACATCCGCCAGGTCGCGGCTAGAGGCAAGCTGCCGATTGCGCGTCAATAGGATATAATTCGCATCCTTGTCGCCTTTCAGAAGGACCTTATTGATCGCGAAAAGCGGCTGTTCCTGACTGCGGCGATAGATCGAGAAGATCGCCATATTGCTGCGATGGTCGATCGCATAGTCCCGCCACAATCCTCGCCCGACCTGGCGGCTATAAATCGCTAACAGCAGATTGAGGTCCGTGCGGTTGAAAAAGACCCGCCGACCTTTGCGTTGATAATCTGCCAGAAGGACCAGTTGGGACATCAGCCTCCGACGGACCGGGCGGATCGCGCCGGCCTGTTTCCGGGTGAACAGCCGACTCGATCATACTTCCTTAACGCCCCAAGTGTTCCGCAAATCCCGACTGGCGTCCAGATCGTTAAGGTTTCAAGACAGCGTGATCGGCCGGTGCGTCCCTTCGATCAATGGACCCGGGTCTCCGGGCTGGCCGTTGTGTCGGGCTCGTCGTAGCAGACCACCTGGGCCAGGTGACGATAGCAATAGCCGGCACTGTCCCGCTTCTCGGCGGCAGCCATCTGCGCCAATTCGGCCGAGCTCAGGCAATATCTGCCGGTTTTCTGGTAACGGAGGATATTGCAGTCCTCGCCGGTAATGGAGGAGACCAGATGGTCGGAGGCGGTCTTGCCGGTCTGGTTGAGGCTGGACCCCTCGACCAGGCCGTAAACCGCGCCAGCCGTGGTGATCTCGCAGCCGGTCAATCCCAGGAGAAGGACGGCGGCCAGGGGCATCAACAGGCCTGCGGCTGTCCCGTTTGTCCGGTCTCCGTTCGCCTGGCGTTGTTTCAAGAGACGCATTACCTGTCCTCGCTCCGGTCTTGGACTGTACCTCTGCTGTCCTAAGCAATTACCGTTCCACTTCTGGCCGGATTCTGCCGGTACCGGCCAGACAGTCGCTGGAAAGCACGCCAACAGCCTGAAAATTCGTCCGATTCGGTCAGGATTTTAACCGCCTCGCGCTTTGACGATGGGCGGCTAGGTCGCTATGGTAGCGCGCAAATTTGCCCTTGGGCGGGTTGGGCGCAGGGTTGCGCCGCATCATTGCGCCCCCGGGACGGAACGGCTGCCGGCAACAGCCGCAAGAGGTTTTGGCGTGGCTGATATTTTTAGTGAAGTCGACGAAGAGTTGCGGGCCGACCAGGCACGCCAGTTTTGGAAGAAATACGGCAATCTGGTGATCGGCGGCGCGCTGCTGTTGGTACTTGCCGCCGCCGCCTGGTGGGGCTGGCAGCTTTACAGCCAGCGCAAGCAGGAACACGACAGCGTCGCTTTCGTGGAAGCAGTGCAGGCGGTGCAAAAAGACGCCAAGGATACGGCCAAGCTCGACGCAATTGCCAGCCAGTCCGGCGGTTATGGCGCGCTGGCGCGTTTCGAATTGGCGGCCAGTGCCGCCGAGGGGAAGGATCCCGCCAAGGCGGCTGATCTGCTCAGCGCCGTGGCGCAGGACGGCAAGCTTGATGCGGCCATGCGCGGCATGGCGGCGATCCAGGCCGGGCAGTTGAAGCTGCAGGCCAACAAGCCCGCCGATGCGCTGCAGGTGGTGCAGCCCTTCACCGCCGCTGGCAATGCTTATCGGCTGTCGGCGCTGGAAATCACCGGGCTCGCGCAGCTGGCGACGGGCGACAAGGCCAAGGCCAAGGAAACCTTCACGCAACTTCAGCAACTGGCGGCAGCGCCGGTGGGCGGCAATCAGACTGCCGCCTTGCGTGCCCAGCAGTTGCTGGATCGCGTGCAATAACATCGCCTCCGGCGCCAAGGCCTGAATACCGTCAGAAAAAGGCCAGGGCCGGAGAGCAGCATACAAGAACCAATATCCCGGGACCCGCTTACAGGGGACCGGCATATTGGCGGGCAAGCAGTTTATGGGCAGCGTCATGACAAGACCGGAATACCAGGACGATAACAGCGCCAAGCGGGATGATGCGCAGCCGGCGGCCCTTGCGCGGTGTGCTGGCGCGCCGCGGAACGTCATGGCTCTGCGGGCCGCCCTGATCGGCCTTGTCGGTGTCCTGACGCTGGGTGCCTGCGATAAGACCAAGGTGCCCTTGCCGGGCGAGCGCGTGTCGGTCCTCAGCCTCGATCGCACGCTGGATGCCGACAGTTCGCTGGCCGATGTCCAGGTGCGTCTGCCCAAGCCCTACGTGAATAGCGACTGGCCCCAGGTTGGCGGCAATCAGACCCATGCCATGTACCATCTGGAAGGGACCGGCGATCAGGCGCTGCACGAAGTATGGTCAGCCGATATCGGCTCCTCGGCGGATTCCTCCAACAAGCTGCTGGCGGAACCGGTCGTAGCGGACGGCATCGCCTATGCCATGGATGCCGACAGCCGGGTCAGCGCAATCAACGCCGCGAACGGTAACAGCCTCTGGCAGGTCGATCTGACGCCGGATGACGAGGATGACGGCCTGTTCGGCGGCGGTGTCGCCGTTGCCGAGGGCAAGGTGATCGTCACCACGCCCTTCGCCAAGGTCTTCGCGCTGGACGCCAAGAGCGGCAAGAAGGTGTGGGAGGCTCCGGCCCCCTCTGCCCTGCGCTCGCCGCCGGCGGTCAGTGACGGCCGGGTTTTCGTCGTGACCCTCGACAATCAGCTGGTGGTCTATGCGCTCGATGACGGCCGGCGCCTGTGGTCCAATGCCGGTGTTGAAGAAGCGGCCGGTCTGTTGGGCGGCGCCACGCCCGCGGTCCAGGGCAATGTCGTGGTCGCCGCCTATACATCGGGTGACCTGCTGGCTTTCGACGTGATCGCCGGACGCAGCCTGTGGAGCGACAATCTCGCCGGCAAGACCCGCGGCGATTCCACGGCGACGCTGACCGATATCCGCGGCCGGCCGGTGATCGATCGCGACCTGCTGATCGCTGTCAGCAATGGCGGCGTCATGACGGCGATCAACGTCAAGCGCGGTGGCCGTTTGTGGGATGCCAGCATCGGCGGCACACAGAGTCCCTGGGTGGCCGGCGATTTCATTTACGTGCTGACCAGCCAGAGCGAAGTGATCTGCCTGCAGCGCCAGGATGGGCGCATCAAGTGGGTGCAGAACCTGCCGCGTTTCGAAGACCCGGAAACGCATAAGTCGCCGATCTATTGGTCGGGTCCGGTGCTGGTCAGCGACCGCCTGCTGGTGACGGGTTCCGAGGGCCACGCCGTCTCGATCTCGCCTTACACCGGGAAGATCCTGGGGCAGATGGAACTGCCGGCGCCGACCCACCTGCCGCCGGTCGTGGCCAATCAGACGGTTTATATCCTGTCGGATGACGCCCGGCTGATCGCGCTGAAATAAGCGCGGCGGCAAACGCGGATCATCGATCGCGGTCGGTGGTTCAACCGAAAACGCTTCAGGCCATCGGCAAATGCTTGCCGGTGGCCTGATCATTGATGCCGATTGCTAATCGGTAGATATTGGAAACATGACGTTCACAGTTGCCATTGTCGGCCGGCCCAATGTCGGCAAGTCGACGCTCTTCAACCGCCTGATCGGCAAGCGCCTGGCGATCGTCGACGATCGCCCGGGCGTTACCCGTGACCGCCGCTATGGTTCCGGCCGGCTGGGCGATCTCGAATTCACCGCGATCGATACCGCCGGCCTGGAAGACGTGCGCGACGATAGTCTGGAAGCCCGCATGCGCGAGCAGACCGAGCAGGCGATCGCCTCGGCCGACGTCGCCCTGCTGGTGATCGATGCGCGCGCCGGCCTGACGGCGCTGGACGAATATTTCGCCCGCCAGCTGCGCAAGAGCACGACGCCGATCATCCTGGTCGCCAACAAAAGCGAAGGCCATGCCGGCCAGGCCGGTGCCTTGGAGGCCTTCTCGCTGGGGCTTGGCGCGCCGATCCCGATTTCCGCCGAACATGGCGAGGGCCTGGGCGACCTCTATGATGCCCTCGAACCCTATGCCAAGCGGGACGCGGCCGAGCAGGATGCCGCCATCGCCGCATTGGATGCCGAGCTGGAATTGCTGCCGGATGACGATGTAGAGGTGCCGACGCATCTGCAACTGGCGATCGTCGGCCGGCCCAATGTCGGCAAATCGACGCTGGTCAACCGCCTGATCGGCGAGGACCGCCTGTTGACGGGGCCCGAAGCCGGCATCACCCGCGACGCCATCGCCATCGACTGGCAGTGGCGCGACCAGCCGATCCGCCTCATTGACACGGCCGGCTTGCGTCGCCGCTCGAAGGTTGTCGAGAAACTGGAGCGCCTGTCCGGCGCCGATACCGATCGCGCGATCCGCTTTGCCCATGTCGTGGTGCTGGTGCTGGATTCCGCCGACATGCTGGAAAAGCAGGATCTTACCATCGCCCGCTCGGTGATCGATGAGGGGCGAGCGCTTATCATTGCCGCCAATAAATGGGATGCGGTCGAGGACAAGAACAGCGCCCTGAAGAAGCTGCGCGACCGGCTCGATCTCTCTCTGCCGCAGGTCCGTGGCATCCCGGTTGTCACCATTTCGGGCATGACCGGGCGCAATCTCGATCGCCTGATGGATGCCGTGCTCGACGTCTATCAGCGCTGGAACAAGCGTGTCCCGACGGCACAGCTCAATCGCTGGCTTGGCGAAGTGCAGCAGATGCATCCGGCGCCTCTGGTTGGCGGCAGGCGGGTGAAGATCCGCTATATGACGCAGATCAAGACGCGGCCGCCCACATTCGCGCTTTTTGCGCAGATGGCGGATGAACTCCCTGATTCCTATCACCGCTATCTGCTGAACGGCATCCGCGACACTTTCGGCATCGATGGCGTGCCGCTCCGCCTCTATACAAGGCGCGGCAAGAATCCCTTCGACAAGGACGATCGCTGATTCACAGATCTGCCGGGTGATCGGACCTGCCGGATGATGGCCGTTTTTGCGGCATGGCTGTCCTTGCCGTCCCGCCGGCGGCGTATTTAGGTTTCGCTGATCAACCGCCAGCGAGACCGATATGCAGATCATCCATGCCCCGGCCTTCACCGCCAGCCGCGCCTGGGAGGCGCGCGATATTGCTGTGATGGACGGCACCAGCGTGCGACTGCACTGGACCGATCGGCCGTATCATTGGCATGTCAATGATGGCCAGGAAGTCTTCGTCGTGCTGGATGGCGCGGTCGACATGCATTACCGCAATGCCACAGGGGAGCATGTGGTGCGATTGCATGTGGGCGACATTTTTCACGCTGAAGCCGGCGACGCGCATGTCGCCCATCCACGCGGTGCCGCCCGCATCCTGGTGATCGAGCGCGCCGGCAGCGCGTGATTTTGCGCGGTTGCTAATCCAGCAATTTGTAGAGCTTCACGGAATCCTCGTGAAATCCCTGGCTCTCATAGAACGCACGGGCATTTTGATTGCTGGCGAAGGCGTCCAGGCTGAGGCAGGTGAAACCTTGCTCACGGGCCCAAGCTTCAGCGGCCTGGATCAAGAGATGGCCGATGCCGCAACCCTCGGCACCTGTCGCGACCGCCACCATCGAGACATAGCCGGCCGGAACGTTGAGCAGCGGATCGGGCGCCGGCTCCAGGTGGATGAAGCCCAGCGGCGTCTCCGGCACCACGCAGGCGATCAAGGTGCGGCTGCCGGCGGGCGGCGATGTCAAAGCCGCTTCGATCAAGGCATCCTGAAAAGCCTGAATAGCTATGGCAGGCCGACCGGGCAGGTTGGCGATACCAGTCAGGCGCGGCGCCTGGGCGCGAATGAAGGCATGATCGGCAGGGCAGGCCTCACGGATCACCACGTTGCGGATTTGCACATCATAGATTTCGATATCAGGCGTATTTGTTGTGATGGACATCAGGATATTTCTCTTGTCTTGCCGGAAGCAGCGCATGGATAGCAGCAAAGAAAAAGGCCGGCGATCTGCACCGGCCTTTTCATCGGAAAATGACTGGGGCGCCTATTTGAAGACCACTTTGGCGATCTCATAGCTTTTCGAGCCGCCGGGCGTGGTGACCTCAACGGTATCGCCGACCGATTTGCCGACCAAAGCGCGCGCCAGGGGCGCCGTGATGGCAAGACGCTTCGCCTTGATATCGGCTTCGTCCTCGCCGACGATCTGATAGACCGTCTTCTCATCGGTATCTTCGTCGATCACCGTCACCGTAGCACCAAACTTGACCTGCTTGCCGGACAGTTTGGAGACATCGATGATTTCGGCCCGGCTGATCTTGTCTTCCAGCTCCATGACCCGGCCTTCGATAAAGCTCTGGCGTTCGCGCGCGGCGTGATACTCGGCATTTTCGCTGAGATCGCCATGCTCGCGGGCTTCGGCGATCGCGCGGATGATGGCCGGGCGCTCAACCCCCTTCAGATGTTTCAATTCCTCTTCCAGACGGACAAAGCCTTCCGCCGTCATCGGGATCTTCGACATGCTTTCTAACCCAAAACAGCAAAACACACCCCTCAGGCGGCTTCGTGCTTCGCGTGCGAAGCGGAAGCAGCACCCGGCGGGGCCAAAAAAGGGCGGGCTTTCAATGGTTTGGCAGCCCGTCCCGGCTGCACTGGCAATCCTGGCTCTCAGGACGCCTGCTTAAAGTACGACTGAAGCGGCGCAACTTCAAGATCCCCACTGGCCAGCGCCCCGATGGCCTCCACCGCCGCCAGGATACCTGACAGGGTGGTGTAATAGGGAATACTGCCCATCAGCGCGGTGCGGCGGATGTCGAAGCTGTCCTCGATCGCCTTGGCGCCGGCGACCGTATTCAAGACCAGCTTGATCTCGCCGCGCTGCATCGCCTCGACGATATGCGGGCCGCCCTGATGCACCTTGTTGATGGCGCGGACGGCCAGGCCCTGGTTCCGCAGGAAGGCCGCCGTGCCGGGTGTTGCCAGCACGTCGAAGCCCATTTCCAGGAGCTTCTTCACGGCCGGAATGATCGCCGCCTTATCCTTGTCCTTGACCGAGATGAAGACGCTGCCGCTGCGTGGCAGCATCAGCCCCGCACCCATCTGCGCCTTGAGGAAGGCGCGCGGGAAATCGGCGTCGAGACCCATGACTTCGCCGGTCGATTTCATTTCCGGCCCCAAGATGATGTCGACGCCGGGGAAACGGGCGAAGGGGAAGACGGCTTCCTTGACGGCGACATGATGTCGCGCCCGGGCGTTGAGATCGAAGGTGCCGAGTTTCTCGCCAGCCATGACCCGCGCGGCGATCTTGGCGATTGCCGTGCCGGTCGCTTTGGCAACGAAGGGGACGGTACGGCTGGCCCGCGGATTGACCTCCAGGACGTAGATGTCGGTGCCCTTGACGGCGAATTGCACGTTCATGAGACCGACGACGTTGAGGCCGCGCGCCAAGGCTTCCGACTGGCGGCGGATTTCGGCGATCACCACCAGCGGCAGGGTATGCGGCGGCAAAGCGCAGGCGCTGTCGCCGGAATGGATGCCGGCTTCCTCGATGTGCTCCATGATGCCGGCGACGTGCACGGCTTCGCCGTCGCACAGCGCATCGACATCGACCTCGATCGCATCCTGCAGATAGGAATCGATCAGCACCGGATTATCGCCGGAGACCTGCACCGCCTTGCGCATATAGCGTCGCAAGCCGGCCGGCTCGTGGACGATCTCCATGGCGCGGCCGCCCAGCACGTAGGAAGGACGAATGACCACCGGGTAGCCTATGCGATCGGCGATCTGTTCCGCTTCTTCCAGTGACCGCGCCGTGCCGTTGGCCGGCTGGCGCAGTTCCAGCTTGTGCAGCAGCTTCTGGAAGCGCTCGCGGTCCTCGGCAAGATCGATTGCATCCGGCGAGGTGCCGAGAATGGGGATGCCGGCCTGTTCCAAGGCATGGGCCAGTTTCAGCGGCGTCTGGCCGCCGAACTGCACGATGACGCCAAGCAGTTTACCGCTGCGCTGTTCGACCCGGGCGATCTCGACAACGTCTTCCGCCGTCAACGGCTCGAAATAAAGGCGGTCGGAGGTGTCGTAATCGGTGGAGACGGTCTCCGGATTGCAATTGACCATGATGGTCTCATGCCCGGCTTCCTTCAGCGCATAGGCGGCGTGGACGCAGCAGTAATCGAATTCGATGCCCTGGCCGATGCGGTTCGGGCCGCCGCCGAGGATCATCACCTTGTTGCGGCTGCTGGGCTCGGCTTCGCATTCCGCCGGTTCGATCCCGTCGCCCTCGTAGCAGGAATACATATAGGGCGTGGCCGAGGCGAATTCGGCCGCACAGGTATCGATGCGCTTATAGACCGGCCGGACATCGAGCTTATGGCGATGCGCCGTGACGTCAAGCGGCTTGCGGCCGACAAGTTTCGCGAGACGCGCATCGGAGAAGCCCATCTTCTTGATGCGCAGCATTTCCGCCCGCGTGGTCGGCAGGCCATCGCGGCGGATCGCCGCTTCCGCCTCGACGATATGGGCGATCTGGCGCACGAACCAGGGATCGTATTTGCTGACAGCGCAGATCTCTTCGACGCTGAGGCCACGCCGCAAAGCTTCGGCGATCACCAGCAGCCGATCGGGCGTTGCCTTGCCAAGCTGTGCCAGAATTTCGGCTTTGCCGTCGGGCAGTTCGACCTCGTCGAAGCCTGTCAGGCCGGTCTCCATCGAGCGCAGGGCCTTTTGCACCGATTCCGCAAAGGAACGGCCGATCGCCATTGCTTCGCCCACCGACTTCATCGAGGTGGAGAGGATGGGCTCGGCGCCGGGGAATTTCTCGAAGGTGAAGCGCGGCATCTTGGTGACGACATAATCGATGGTCGGCTCGAAGGAAGCCGGTGTCACCTTGGTGATGTCGTTGTTGAGTTCGTCCAAAGTATAACCGCAGGCAAGCTTGGCGGCGACCTTGGCGATTGGGAAGCCGGTCGCCTTGGAAGCCAGCGCAGAAGAACGCGAGACGCGCGGATTCATTTCGATCACGATCAGGCGGCCGGTTTCCGGATGCACCGCGAACTGCACGTTGGAGCCGCCGGTATCGACGCCGATCTCGCGCAAGACCGCGATCGAGGCGTTGCGCATCAGCTGGTATTCCTTGTCGGTCAAGGTCAGGGCCGGGGCGACGGTGATGGAATCGCCGGTATGGACGCCCATCGGGTCGATATTCTCGATCGAGCAGATGATGATGCAATTGTCGGCGCGGTCGCGCACGACTTCCATCTCATATTCCTTCCAGCCGAGGACGGATTCCTCAACCAGCACTTCCCCGACCGGTGAGGCCTTGAGGCCGCCTTCGACGATGCGGGTGAATTCCTCGCGGCTGTTGGCGATGCCGCCGCCGGTACCGCCAAGCGTGAAGGAGGGGCGGATAATGGCCGGCAGGCCGACCATGGCGAGCACGTCGAGAGCTTCATCGAGCGTCGAGACGAGATCGCCCTTGGGGCTGTCGAGGCCGATGCGGTCCATTGCCTGGCGGAACAGCAGCCGGTCTTCGGCCATGTCGATCGCCTTGGCATTGGCGCCGATCATCTCGACGCCGAGCTCGGTGAGTTTGCCGGATTTGTGCAGGCTGAGCGCGGTATTGAGCGCCGTCTGGCCGCCCATGGTCGGGAGCAGCGCATCGGGCCGCTCCTTCTCGATGATCTTGGCGACGACGTCCGGCGTGATCGGCTCGATATAGGTCGCATCGGCCAGGTCAGGGTCGGTCATGATGGTGGCCGGGTTGGAATTGACCAGGATCACCCGGTAGCCTTCCTCGCGCAACGCCTTGCAGGCCTGGGCGCCGGAATAATCGAACTCGCAAGCCTGGCCGATGACGATCGGACCCGCGCCGATGATCATGATGGATTTGATGTCAGTGCGCTTCGGCATGATCGTCACTCGTTTCGTTGAAGGCTTGGTGGAGGCGCGTCAATGCGCCCGCCGGGTTCGTCAGAATCTCGTTGTTCCAGAAGCGCAGGACGCGGTAACCGCGCGCCTCCAGCCAGTTGGTTCGGACTTGGTCAGCTGCCGACTGCTCCGCATGCTGGCCGCCGTCGAGTTCGATGATCAGTTTGGCGGCCGGACAGAAAAAGTCGGCGATGTATGGACCGATAGGCGCTTGGCGGCGAAAGCGGTTGCCGTCGAACTGCTTTTGTCGCAGCAAGGACCATAATTTTCTTTCAGCCTCGGTCGGATTTTTGCGTAGCTGCCGGGCGCGTGTCGGTGCCATGTGTAACCCCCCACCCCGACCCTCCCCCTCAAGGGGGGAGGGGGTCAAGAAAGTCTCGACGGAAAAGGGTGCAGCAGGTGCGCCACCATTCCCTCCCCCCTTGAGGGGGAGGGTTAGGGTGGGGGGAAACCGTTTCTCCGCCAGCAAGATCAGGCCCCGGCCTTCTGCTGTTCGATCTTCGCGACGAAGCGGTCGAAGAGGTAGTGGCTGTCTTCCGGGCCCGGCGAGGCTTCAGGGTGGTATTGCACCGAGAAGACCGGCTTGCCGCTGAGTTCCAGGCCTTCGACCGAACCGTCAAACAAGGACTGATGCGTGATCTTCACGTCGGTCGGCAGGCTTTCCGGCATTACCTGGAAGCCGTGGTTCTGGCTGGTGATCTCAACCTTGCCGGTGGTCAAGTCCTTGACCGGGTGATTGGCGCCGCGATGGCCGCGCGCCATCTTCTCGGTCTTGCCGCCCAAGGCCAATGCCAGCATTTGATGGCCGAGGCAGATACCGAAGACCGGCAGGCCCTGTTTGATAAGGTCGCGAATGACCGGCACGGCATATTCGCCGGTCGCCGCCGGATCGCCGGGGCCGTTGGAGAGGAACACGCCATCGGGGCGGTGCCGCAGCACGTCGTCGGTCGTTGCCGTCGCCGGCACCACCGTCACCGAACAGCCGGCAGCGGCGAGGCAGCGGAGAATGTTGCGTTTGGCGCCGTAATCGATGGCAACGATGCGGTGCTTGGGCGAGGTCTGCTTGCCATAGCCCTGGCCGAGCGACCAGGTGGTCTCGTCCCAGCTATAGGTCTGACGGCAGGTCACGTCCTTCGCCAGATCCATGCCGTCGAGGCCGGGCCAGGCCTTGGCCTCGGCTATCAGGGCAGGAATGTCGAAGCGCCCTTCCGGATCATGGATGATGACGCCGTTGGGGGCGCCGCCATCGCGGATGCGCCGGGTCACCTTGCGGGTGTCGATGCCGGCGATGCCCGGCAGGTTATGGCTCTTCAGCCAGGCGTCGAAATGCTGCGCGGCGCGCCAGTTGCTGGGCTCGGTGATATCGGCCGAGAGCACGCAGCCGCGGGCTGCAGGGGTGATGGTTTCGATATCCTCGGCGTTGGCGCCGACATTGCCGATATGGGGAAAGGTGAAGTTGATGATCTGACCGGCATAGGAGGGATCGGTCATGATCTCCTGATAGCCGGTCATCGAGGTATTGAAGCAGACTTCGCCCACCGCCGCGCCTGCAGCGCCCAGGCCGCGACCCTTCAATACCGTTCCGTCGGCCAGGATCAGCAGGGCCGTATGCAAAGGCCGTTCGCCACTGATCGGCGTAGGCGCGGATGCGCTTGTCGGGATGCTGCTCATCGGTTTTGTCCGTTCGGTTTGCGGTTCGGCCGTGATCGGCTGGGCTTGAGGCGGAAGCTCGGAGACGGAGACCGGGGATCGCGGCGCGTCATGGCCGCCTTCCGGTGGGCTGTCGCCCTCGACCTGTCGTCGCAGGTCGCTGAGGACGATCTGCCAGCGCCAGGGGATGACGCCGCGTTCGATCCACTTGTCGATGGCGGGAAGGCTGGGGACTTTATGGCCCAGGGGTTCGACCAGCGCGCAGAAGCGCTCATAGATCGCCTTGCGGCCATGCATCTGGGTGAGCCCGACGGCGCGCGCCCAATCCATCAGAACCTGTTGTTGTTCGGGCCGCATGTGATGTCCACTGACGACGATTTACGACAAGATACGACAAAATGTCCTGAGGGCTTCTTCTACGCTCCCGCCGCCATGTCGTCAACCGATTCCGGCCTCTGTTCTGTCACAATGCGGCAGAATATTTTCCTGTGGATGAATGCGAACTTCCTGGGGATGAATGCCGCGAAAGTGCTCGATCCAGTTGTTTGCGGGCGGGGAAAGGGTGTAGTTTCCGTCGCTTATCCGTGACCGAAAGTGGGTGAAAGATGCTGCGGCAACGTCTCAACGACGATCTGAAAACCGCGATGAAGGCGCGTGACCCGGCGACGACCTCGACTTTGCGCATGGTGCTGGCGGCCCTCAAGGACCGCGATATCGCTGCCCGGCCGCAAGGGATTACCGATGGCATCGATGAGGCCGGCATTATCGACCTGCTGCAAAAGATGGTGAAACAGCGCCAGGAGAGCATCGAGCTCTACAAGCAGGGCGGCCGCCAGGAACTGGTCGAAAAGGAACAGGGCGAAATCGACGTCATCGAACGTTATATGCCGAAGAAGCTGTCGGAGGCCGAAGCCCTGGCGGCGATCGACGAGGTGGTGGGCGAACTCGGCGCCAGTTCGATCAAGGACATGGGCAAGGTCATGGCTGCCCTGAAGGAACGTTTCGCCGGGCGGATGGATTTCGCCAAGGCGGGCGGCCAAGTCAAACAGAAGCTCGGCTGACGGCAGAAATATCGCGGACGAAGCAAAGCGGGCGGCAACGAGCGGGGTTAGCTAGCCGGATGGCCTTTCCCCCATCCTTTCTTGAAGAACTGAGGCAGCGCGTTTCGATCACCGATGTGGTCGGCCGCAAGGTCCGCTTGATTCGTCGCGGCCATGAAGCCAGCGGTCTGTGTCCCTTCCATAACGAGAAGTCGCCGTCTTTCACGGTCAGCGAGGATAAGGGCTTCTATCACTGCTTCGGCTGCGGCGCCCATGGCGATGTCATCGGCTTCGTGATGAACAGCGACGGGCTCGATTTCCGCAATGCGGTCGAGAAGCTGGCCGGCGAAGCCGGTCTCGTGGTGCCGCAGGAAAGCCCGGAATCCCGCGACCGTGCCGAGCATCAGGCAACGCTGACCGGTGTCATGGAACTGGCTGCAAAGTTCTTCGAGGCGCATCTCGGCGCCAGCGCCGGCAAAGCCGGGCTCGATTATCTGCGCAAGCGCGGCCTTACGCCTGACACGCTCAAGCGTTTCCGCCTGGGTTACGCGCCGGACAGCCGTACGGCCCTGAAGGCGCATCTGGAAAAGCAGTCGGTGCCGGAAGCCCTGTCGGTCGAGGCCGGATTGCTGATCAAGCCGGAAGAGGGTGGCGCCACCTATGATCGCTTCCGCGGCCGGGTGATGTTTCCGATCCTCGACCGGCGCGGCCAGGTAATCGCCTTCGGCGGCCGCATCCTGACCGACGAAAAGCCGAAATATTTGAATTCGCCGGAGACGCCGCTCTTTCACAAGGGACGTGTGCTCTACGGCCTGTCCCTGGCGCAAAAGGCGGCACGCGACAAGAACGAAGTGATCGCCACCGAAGGTTATATGGATGTGATCGCCCTGGCCCAGGCGGGGTTTCCCCAGGCAGTGGCGCCGCTTGGCACGGCTTTGACCGAGGAGCAGATCGAGCTCCTCTGGCGCCTGGTGCCAGAGCCGATCCTCTGTTTCGACGGGGACGCAGCCGGCCAGAAGGCGGCGGCGCGGGCGGCCGAGCGGGTTATGCCGATCCTCAAGCCGGGCCTTTCCTTGCGCTTTGCCTGGATGCCGGCCGGCGAGGATCCGGATTCCCTGATCAAGGCGCAGGGCGCAACGGCGATGCGCCAGATCCTGGATCAGACGGAACCGCTGGTCGAGGTCTTCTGGCGCATGGCCCTGGCCGATCGAGTGCTGGACACGCCGGAACGGCGCAGCGGTTTCAAACGCGATCTATTGGCGGCGGTTGGACGTATTACCGACAAATCCATCCAGGACGCCTACCGCCAGGACGTGCTGGACCGTTACGACCAGCTCTTCAACCGGCGGAGAAACGGGGGGCAGGGTAGCGGTAATAGCGGAACCGACCGGCCATTTGTTCGTCATGGCCGATCAGGATTTGATCAGTTACCTAACGCCGGAATGGGCCGCAACCAGCCCCGCTGGGCGCGTTCGGCGCATCTGGTGGAAACCGGCGGCCAGCCGGCGCGGCAAGGCGTTGCCAGTACGCGCCGGCTCGCTTACGAAAAAGTCCTTGTAACCTTGCTTAATCATCCCGATTTAGTTCATCGACACGGCGAAGCCGTCGCCTTGCTGCATTTCCCCGGTGGCATGCCGGTAAGCGACAGCAATGGGAACGCTTCGGGCACGGGAGCAGCGGCCGACCTTGACAAGCTTCGAGGCGCCATTATAGACCTCGCTGCCCGGTATCCGCGACTTGACGCCGCCGCTTTGCAGAACCATCTGAGGGATCAGGGATTTTCTGCTGTTTTGGACGGCCTTTTGGCGCGTACGGCAGATTATCGATTTACCCTTCGTTCGGCAGACCCGCAGTCTGCTGAAGAGGGGCTTTTGCACGTTATGGCCGTGCTGCGGGAGCCCGACATCCTGGCCGAACTGGCGGAGGCTGCGACGGCTCTGACCAACAGCATGACCGATGAGAACCTGGCGCGGTTTGAAGCGGCCCAGCGGCTGGCGCTGGAAGCGGAGAGCAAGCGACGGGATATCGACCGCGATGCTTTCGGTCAGACGGTCAAGAATTGAGCCTGCGCGGCCTCGCTTAAGCGGCTGCAGGCGGGCATATCGAAACTCGTTTTTTGAAACAGGTGGCGTCAATGGCAGCGAAATCCTCGGCCAAATCGGAACCCGCAAAGCCACGTGAAGACGGCGTTGAAGGTCCGCTGATGGATGGCATGAATGCCGCCGTCAAGAAGATGCTGGCCAAGGCGAAGGAACGCGGCTACGTCACCTATGACGAGCTCAATGCCGTCCTGCCGCAAGAGCAGATGTCCTCGGAACAGATCGAAGACACGCTCGCCCTCCTCAACGAAATGGGCATTAATGTCGTCGACAATGAGGAGGCCGAAGAAGGCGAACCTCAGGCCGATAACGACGATAGCGGCGATGATGACGAGGAAGGCCGGGTCACCGGCAATCTGAACGATGCCGAAGTCGGCCGCACCGATGACCCCGTGCGTATGTATCTGCGCGAAATGGGTTCCGTCGAGCTGCTGTCGCGCGAAGGCGAAATCGCCATCGCCAAGCGCATCGAAGCCGGCCGCGACATGATGATCGGCGGCATCGGCGAAAGCCCGTTGACCCACCGCGCGATCCTGGAATGGCGCGACCGCCTGAAGGCCGGCGAGATCCTGCTCCGCGATATCATCGATCTCGACGCCACCATGGGTGGCGTGCCTGGCGAAGGCGAGGAACTGCTGGGCGAGGGTGCCGCTGACTTCGAGGAAGAGGAAGCCGAGAAGGAAGAGGGTGCCGCCGAGGGCGAGGGCGCCGAGGGTGCGGAAGGCGAGGGTGAAGGCGACGAGAACAACATGTCGCTGGCAGCCATGGAGCAGCAACTGCTGCCTCAATTGCTGGAAGCCTTCGACAATATCGCCGCCCTCTACAAGAAGCTCGACAAGGTCCAGGTGAAGCGCCTGGAGACGATTCTCGCCGGCGAAGAGCTCAATCCGCGCTCGGAAAAAGCTTACGAGAAGATGAAGCTCGAGATGATCGATCTCATGCGCTCGGTGCGGCTCAACAACAACCGCATCGAAGCCCTGGTCGACGAGATGTACGGGCTCAACCGCAAACTGATGGGGCTGGAGGGCCAGTTGCTGCGCCTCACCCAGAAAGCCGGTGTGAAGCGCGAAGAGTTCCTGCAGAAATATTATGGCTCCGAGCTGGATCCGAAATGGTTTGCCAAGCTCGGCCGCCTGACTTCCAAGGGCTGGAAGAACTTCGTCCTCAAGCACAAGGACGACGCCAAGGACGTGCGCGATCAGATCGCGGCGATCGCCGATCAGGTCAAACTGCCGGTGGGCGATTTCCGTCGCATCGTCAATATCGTGCAGAAGGGCGAACGCGAGGCGAGCCGCGCCAAGAAGGAAATGGTCGAGGCCAATCTGCGTCTCGTGATTTCCATTGCCAAGAAATACACCAACCGCGGCCTGCAATTCCTCGATCTCATCCAGGAAGGCAATATCGGCCTGATGAAGGCGGTCGATAAGTTCGAATACCGCCGCGGTTACAAGTTCTCGACCTATGCCACCTGGTGGATCCGGCAGGCGATCACCCGCTCGATCGCCGATCAGGCCCGCACCATCCGCATTCCGGTGCATATGATCGAGACCATCAACAAGCTGGTTCGCACCAGCCGCCAGATGCTGCACGAGATCGGCCGCGAGCCGACCCCGGAAGAACTGGCGGAAAAGCTGATGATGCCGCTGGAGAAGGTCCGCAAGGTCCTCAAGATCGCCAAGGAACCGATCTCGCTCGAAACGCCGATCGGCGACGAGGAAGACAGCCATCTTGGCGATTTCATCGAGGACAAGAACGCCGTCCTGCCGCTCGATGCTGCCATCCAGGCCAATCTGCGCGAAACCACGACCCGGGTCCTGGCCTCACTGACGCCGCGCGAGGAGCGCGTGCTGCGCATGCGCTTCGGCATTGGCATGAACACCGATCACACGCTGGAAGAAGTCGGGCAGCAGTTCTCGGTCACTCGCGAGCGTATCCGTCAGATCGAGGCCAAGGCCCTGCGAAAGCTGAAGCATCCCAGCCGCTCGCGCAAACTGCGCAGCTTCCTCGATACCTGATCTTGCCATCGCACCCCCTCCCCAAAGCCGGGCGGGGGTGTTATAGCTCAGCCGTCGATACCCCCTGCTAACGGCTGTGTCGGCGGATGAACCGCGATGCCGCATATCGGCACCGCGCTGGTGGGGCCTGTAGTTCAGTTGGTTAGAACGCGCCGCTCATAACGGTGTTGTCGGGGGTTCAAGTCCCTCCGGGCCCACCATTCTTTTCAGCAGCCATCGCAGTAGAGGCTGGAGCGCCGGGCTAACCGATGCGCCGCTCAATCCGCTGTCTTGCCGCGTTCCTGCAATTTCTTCAGCCGGCGCGGCAGGTCGTGCTTGATCTCCTTGAGCCGCTTCTTCGAGGCCTTTTTCCATTCCCGGCACTCATCCTTGGTGCGGCCGCAGCCGATGCACCAATCCGACTTCTTGTCGAATTTGCAGACATCGATACAGGGATTCTTCACCGCGCCCTCATTCCCGGAGACTGGCAACTACTCCAGCGCCTGAGCGGTAGCTGGTCGGCACAGCAGGGTGCAAAGCATGTCCGCGTGCGATAACCGTGCTCCCGTTATATGGAAAGCGGCGGCTGCGAAAGCAAGGGATGCCCCTCCCCGGCATCGGCGATCCTGTCCTCCATGAGCATGACGGCCAGGGAGCATGATGGCCAAGGAGCATGAAAGCCAGGGAGCATGAAAGCCCGGGAACGGTAAACTTCATGCTCTTGTCGTTGACCAGCATCATCGGCCTGCCGCATAAGATTTCGCTGGCTGCGGCCGAAACGCCGCGCCGTGCGCCGCGCAAACGGAAGGGAAGCCGCGATGACCAAGCTGATCGTCTTTACCGATCTGCAT
This sequence comes from Dongiaceae bacterium, assembly GCA_035539215.1. Lineage (GTDB taxonomy): Bacteria > Pseudomonadota > Alphaproteobacteria > Dongiales > Dongiaceae > Dongia_B. The sequence continues at coordinate 25,829 of DATLIX010000164.1, forward strand.
ATGTTGCCCGAGGGCGGGCGTATCATCGGGCTCGACCCTTATGAACGGCTGCAGAACGGCGTGAGGCACGTCAACCGCTGCCATGCCGATGCCGACCGGGTCATCTGCACCGGCGACCTGACGCATCGGGGCGATCCCGCCTCGTATACGCGGCTCCGGGAGGTTCTCGCCGAACTCCGGATGCCCTACAGCCTCCTCCTCGGCAATCATGATGCACGCGGCGCCTTCCGCGCGGGCTTCGCCGATATTCCCGTCGACGAGGCGGGATATGTGCAAAGCGTCGTCGAGACGCCGGAAGGGCGCTTGATCCTGCTGGATACCCTGATCGAGCCGCCTCATGATTTCCCCGATTCGGCGGGCTATCTCTGCGACGCGCGCCTCGCCTGGCTCGATCGGCAATTGGCCGAAGCAGGAGGCCGCCCCTGCTATATCTTCATGCATCATCCGCCGCATGATGTCGGCTTTCCCGGCATGGACGAGATCAAGCTGGTGAATGACGGCGCTTTCTATGATCTCGTGCACCGCCGCGGCAATGTGCGGCACATCTTCGCCGGCCATATCCATCGCACCATCAGCGGCTCGTGGCGTGGCATAGCCTTCTCGATCTTCAAGAGCCCCGTGCATCAGCAGCCGATGATCCTGAATGTCGCCGATTCCAGCCTGTCCGTGGCCGAGCCGGCTGCCTATGGCATCATCCTGCTGCGGGCCGACGGCGCCGTCGTCCATACGGAGGATTATGAAATCTCCGGTGCGGCAGCGGGGACCGACGAGGCGGTGATCCCGGTGTCGATGGCGGGTTGAAACGTCGTGCCGACGATCAGCCGGCCGTTGCCGGCCGGTTGCCGACGAGATCGACGAATTCGCGATATATCTTGTTCATGCCCTCGTTGAGCGCCATGACGGCATCATCGATCTTGCCGCTATTGGTCATCTGGTCGACATGGAAGACCTTGCTAAGGATCAGGCGGTTGCTGTCCTTTTCCAGAAGCGCCAGCTCGATCTCGATCGTGCCGCCATTCGGATTGGCGGTCTGTTCCAAACGCCGTACCGTACCGTGGATCGTGTATTTGACGTCGTCGACCCGCATCTCGCTCGCCACGACCTGCGGTGCGATTTGCGCGGCCCGCAGATAGGTGATCAATTGGTCGCGCAGCATCTGCGGCGGTGAATTCGTCCAATAGGCATAATTGCGCTGCTCGAGTTTGTGGCCGCCATCGGCGGTGAACAACAAGGGACGCTCGATCATCACGCCATCGGCGTCGAAAGGTGGAACTTCGACGGCGCCATCCAGCGGCTTGCCGACATGGACATCACCGGGTGCCGCGACCAGGCGGAAATACTGTTCCTTCGGCACTTCCGGTGCGGCGCAGCCGGCAAGGCCGCCCAGGATGATGAGTGCAAGAAGCGGATGCGAGCCAGATTTCATGCGCGGAAACTTCATTCTCGAATTCTTCATCCTCAGGGAGCCTTTTGCGCATCGGGAACCGGCGTCAATCCGGAATCGGGCGCCGGCGAACTGCCGGACAGCAACAGGCCCGGATTCTGACGGATCAGGCGGCTGAATTCGTTCATGTTGCGGGTGGTGCCGTCGAGATTATGCGTGATGGCATCGATATTCTGCGAAACCGCGCGCAGGATATAAGCGAGATCCGACATCGACTTGTCGATATTCTTGCTGTTGCCCTGCACCAGTTGCGTCAGCTGATCGGCAAGCCGGCTCGCCTGCTGCGACAACGATCGGAGATCCTTGGTCGCTGTCTCGGCATTGGCCGAGGCCGCCTGGATATGGGTCAGCGTCTGGTTGATCTGGTCGATATTGCGATCCGAAAGCATCTTGCCGACCTGGGCGATCTCCACGTTCATCTGCTCGGTGAAGCGGGTCAGCTGGTCGGTGATTTCCGGTGTCTTGTCCTGCACATTCTTGGCGATGGCATTGAGCGAGGCGAAGAGCTGGTTGAGATTGGTCTCGGTGCCGTGGCCGATCCGGTCGATCATCTCGCTGATCTTTGCCAGCATCGGCTTCAGCGAAGAATTGCTGAGATCGCCGATTTCGGCCGCGACCGAACTCATCAGCGAGAAGATATCGGCTGGCGATCCGCCGGGGATTTCGCCGCCGACAGCGATCAGCTCAGGTGATTGGCCGCCGGTGACCTCGATCGTTTTTGCGGCGAGAAAGCTCGATGCGGCGATGCGCGCGATCGCATCCTTGGGAAACTGCCAGCCTTTCTTGACGTCGATGAAGACGCGGAAATGATAGCGGTTATCCTTGCGCTCCGGTTCGATCCGTACGACTTCGCCGATCGGATAGCCCTCATAGCGTACGGCGCTGCCGTATTTCATGTCGCTGACATTGTCGAAGACGATGGAATATTCGTCGGCGGGGCCGCTGCGCCCGCTGAGATGGATGAGGACGATGATCAGCGCCGCCACCATGGCGGAAACGAAAACGCCGACGACGGTATAATTCAAGAAATGACTACGCATGTCGTCGTCTTTCTGTCCCTTTGACGCTTCTCTATCAATTCCGCTCGCCTATCGCGCATGTTGATCGCCTCGTTCCTCAATCGCCGGTCAGGCGGCGCAAATATTCGCCGGGGTCGACTTCAATTTCCTCCGCGCGGCGGTTGAGGAGGTTCTGCACGCGTTCGTTCTTGCTGTTGCGAATCTCCTCGACCCGTTCGCAAGCGAGAATACGCCCGCGATCGAGGATCGTAATGCGGTCGCCGATCTTGAAGGCGCTGTCAATGTCATGCGTCACGACGACGACGGAGATATCCATGGCCTCGCGCAGCCGCAGGATGAGATCGTCGAGCGCCGAAGAAACCGCAGGGTCGAGGCCCGAAGAGGGTTCGTCGAGGAACAGCAGCTTCGGGTCCATGATGATGGCCCGTGCGATCGAGGCGCGCTTGACCATGCCGCCGGACAGAGCCGCCGGCATCAGATCGCCGAAACCGGAAAGATTGACGACCTCGAGCTTGATGCGGGCCATGATGTCCATGGTCTTCTCGTTGAGCTTGGTCAATTCGCGCAGGGGCAGCTTGACGTTCTCCGCCACCGACATCGAACTGAAGAGCGCGCCGAACTGGAAGGCGACGCCGATGCGCCGGCGCATATCGAGCTTTTCCATCGGCTTCAGCGCGCCGAAATCCTTACCCAGCAGCTTGATCCTGCCGGGAAGCGGCGGCATCAGGCCGACCAGGTGGCGCAGCAGCGTGCTCTTGCCCGAACCCGAGCCGCCCATGATGATCATGATCTCGCCCTGGCGGACATCCATCGAAATGTCGAACAGCACCTGACGCGGCCCGAAAGACCAGTCGAGATGCTCGACTTCGATCACCTTCGGCCGTTCCGCCAGTTCGGCGGCCGATGGCTTCCAGATCGGCGGGCCCGGATCGATATGCTGGATATGTTCGGCTGTTCCGGTCATCGTGTCCACGCCTCAATGCGTCGAAACATAGGCGAAGATCATATCGGCGACGACGATGAGCGTGATCGACTGCACGACAGAGCGCGTCGTCACTTGGCCGACGCCCTCGGCGCCGCCGGTGACCGAGGCGCCATTGATGACCGCGACGAGACCGATCAGGATGCCGAACAGCGCCGATTTGCCGATGCCATGCCAGACGTCATGCGTCGTCAGTACGTCCATCGTGTCGTTGATATAGGCGCCGAAGGAGGTGCCGAGCGAGGAAGAGACATAGAGGCCGGCACAGACGATCGAGACCAGATTGGCCCACATCGCCAGGCAGGGCACGGTCACGATCAAGGCGAGCAGGACGGGTGCCACCAGGAAGCGCACGGGGTTGATGCCGATCACCTGCAGCGCGTCGATTTCCTGGTTGATGGTCATGGTGGCCAATCGCGCTGCGATGGCGGAACCGGACCGTCCGGCAATCAGGATGCCCATGATCATCGGCGAAAATTCGCGCACCACGCCGAAGGCGATGCCGATATAGGCGAAGCTCTCGGCGCCGAAAATACCGAGTGAGTAAAGACTCTGGATCGCCAGCATGAGGCCGATCGTGCCGGAGAGAAGCGTAGCGATCGGCAAGGCGGAAACGCCGAAGGCCAGCATCGACAGCATGGTCGCCTCGGCGCGCACCGGCTGGCGATAGCGCCGTCCCAGCAGCAGCCAGAACAGGGCTTCACCCAGCAGGCTGGCGCCATAGCCGACTTCGTCAAGGCTTTGAACCGTGCGGCGGCCGATGTTTTCAAATAAGCGGCTGACAGCAGCCATCAGGCCTTCCTCATGTCGATGCCGTCCCGGAGGTCCGATCGCGGAGGGCACTGGCAAGATCGGCATGCAGCGTGAACACCTTGTCGAGGCGCGCCAGTTCCAGCACGCGATGCGCGCGTTGGCTGACCGACACCAGGGCCAGGTCGTTGCCCTGCTTGCGCGCCACCTGCAGGCCCTCCACCAGGCTGGCAATGCCGGAAGAATCGATATAGCTCACCTTCGCCAGATCGATCAGCAGATTTCGGCCCTTTTTCAGATTCTCAAGCAGCGCCTTGCGGACGGCCGGCGCCGTTTCGAGGTCGATCTCACCGTCGAGCGCAATGACGATATAGCCGTCCTGTTCACTGATCTGCCCGACTGCCATCCCTTTACTTCCCCTCGGTCGGTTTTTGCGACACCGAACCCGTCGTTTCTTTGGCGCCACGGTTGCCGGAGGCCCGGTATTTCACCAGCTCGAGCAAATTGCCTTCGCCGTCGGGCAAAGGGATGAATGTGGCGTCGTCCATCACCGTGCGGATGAAATGCGTGCCCAATCCCCCGGGCCGCACTTCTTCCAATGACCTTGGCTGTATCTTAGCCGTATCGACCTTGGGTGCGAAGTCTCGAATCCGTACCATCATGCCGTCGGGCAGACGATGCATGGCGAGCGTTATCTCGCCGTCCCGTCGCCCGGCATAGGCGTGGATCATGATGTTTTCGACCGCTTCAGTGGCAGCGAGCACAAGGTCATGCACCTCCTCCGACGAGAAGCCGCAGGCCATGGCAGCGGCCTGCAGGGCCGGGCGCAGGATTTTCAACCGGCTTGGATCGGCCAGCAGCGTAAAGCCGACAAGGAATTCCCCGTTTTCGGCGGGTTCGCCGCCGTCGCCGGTATTGCGTCCGGCGGCGGGCGCCGCCAGGGCATCATCGATCGCCAGCAAGGTGAGGTCGTCGCGCGCCTGCCATCCCGCCTGGCGCAATTCCTGGAGGACATGCTCCACCCGCTCGATCAGGCTGTCGCCGTGGACATTGTCGAGCATCAGGCTGAGGCCATCCACGCCGAGTTCCTCATCGCGGCCGAAGCGGAATTCAGTGATCCCGTCCGTATAGAGAAAGAATTGGCGGCCATCGAGCGACAGCGCCTCGGTCTCGAAGGTGGCATCGCGCAGGATGCCGAGCGGCGGGGCTTTCGCGGGAAAGGTCTCGAAGCTGTGGTCGGCGCGCTTCAGCAAGGGCGGCATATGGCCGGCATTGGCAAATCGCAGCTGGCCGGTCGCCGGGTCATAGGAACCGACCACCATGGTGACGAACATGCCGAGGCTGGTCGTATCGCAGATTTCGCGGTTGAGGATGGTGATGAGCCGGGCCGGATCATGCACGGTCTTGCCGAGGCAGCGGAACAAGCTGGCGGTCTTTGCCATCAGGAGGGCAGCATTCATGCCCTTGCCGGAAACATCGCCGAGACAAAAGGCGATGATCCCGTCCGGCAGCTGGAAAAAATCGTAGAAATCGCCGGAAACCTCATGAATCGGCCGGTTGAAGCCGGCAATCGGCAGGTCCGGATCGGCGCGCGGCAACAGGCTGCGCTGGATGGCGGCCGCCAGTTCCAATTCGCGCTTCAGCCGCTCCTGCTCGACCAGACGGGCCGCCAGTCGCGCATTGGAAATGGCCAGGCCGGCTGAACTGGCGATCACCTTCAGCATGTTCTGGTCGCTGTCGTCGAAGATCGTGCCATTGGCCTTGTTCAGCACTTCGACCGCACCGATGCGGCTGCTGCCGACGGTCAGCGGCGCACAGAGGATCGATCGGGTGACGAAGCCGGTATGCCTGTCGGCTTCGGCATAGAACGCGGCGTTCTCATAGGCATGTTCGACGACGAGAACGGCATCTTCGGCGACCGATCGGCCGACGATACCCTGGCCCTTCGGTACGACAAGTCCCTCGACATTGACCGGGCCGACGCAGGCGCGGCAAACCAGCGCTTCCCCGGTGTCGTCTTGCAGGAAAATTGCCCCCGCTTCGACATGCATCAGTTCGACAATGCGGGTCAGCGCCTGCCGGATCGTCGCTTCCACATCCTGCGTGGCGGCAAAGGATCGGCTGAGCGCAGCAGCAAAATCCAGCGGATCCTGGTGCGGCGGCTGGCTGCTTCCGGCGCCATCGGCGCCAACGGGTGTCTTGTCTGCTACCATAAAGCGATTCCGCAGTCTTGATGTTATCCGATGCGGTTGTGATCATCGCGGCATAGTGCGTGTTTCGGGCCGGGGTGCCAAGCCGCATCCCCCGAGTCGGTGGAGCGTCTGTGCGTTGCCGCACAGTGGGGATGGCAGCCGCTTTTGTTATAATTCTTGCCGCTGTTACGGCAAACATCGCGTGATTAGGCTAATATTCACATGCGCTGCGTTGCGGGACCGCCCCTGAAATGTTAGGGTCAATTAATTGCGAGGGGAACCCGGCCTTTGGACCGGGCAAGAAAAGCAGCGCCGAACAAATAGGAGAGCCCCAGAGGGGATCTCCGGCGGACGGACGCTCTGGGGCAATCATCAAACGGGAGGCTATATTGACCACAGCTACTTCAGTCGCAACGCGGGAGCCGACGGCGGCGGAACTGCGAACCGTAGTGTTCGCGTCGTCCTTGGGCACGGTTTTCGAGTGGTACGATTTCTACCTTTACGGATCGCTGGCGGCGATTATCGGCAAGCAGTTCTTCACCGCGGCCAATCCCACGGCGGGTTTCGTCTTCGCCCTGCTGGCTTTCGCGGCGGGTTTCATCGTGCGCCCCTTCGGCGCGCTGGTCTTCGGCCGGCTGGGCGATCTCGTCGGCCGGAAATACACCTTCCTGGTCACCATCCTGATCATGGGCGGCTCGACCTTCATCGTCGGCCTGCTGCCGAATTACGAAGCGATCGGCGTTCTGGCGCCGATCATCCTGATCGGCCTGCGCCTGCTGCAAGGCCTGGCGCTGGGCGGTGAATATGGCGGTGCCGCGACCTATGTCGCGGAACACGCACCGCATGGCCGCCGCGGCTATTTCACCAGCTGGATTCAGACGACGGCGACGCTCGGCCTGTTCCTGTCGTTGCTGGTGATCCTCGCCGTGCGCAGCTCTATCGGCGAAGAAGCCTTTGCCGCCTGGGGCTGGCGCGTGCCGTTCCTCGTTTCGGCTCTGCTGCTGGCGGTTTCGGTCTGGATCCGGATGCGGCTCAGTGAATCGCCGACCTTCCAGCGCATGAAGTCGGAAGGCAAGGGCTCGAAGGCGCCGCTGACCGAGGCTTTCGCCAACTGGTCCAACCTGAAGATCGTCATCCTGGCGCTGCTCGGCCTCACCATGGGCCAGGCTGTGGTCTGGTATACGGGCCAGTTCTATGCCCTGTTCTTCCTCACCCAGACGCTGAAGGTCGACGCAGCTACGGCGAATATTCTGATCGCCCTGGCTCTCTTGATCGGTACGCCGTTCTTCCTGATCTTTGGCGCTCTCAGCGACCGGATCGGCCGCAAGCGGATCATCCTGGCAGGCTGCCTGATTGCCGCCATCGCCTATTTCCCGCTGTTCCGCGGCCTGACGCATTTCGCCAACCCGGCCCTGGAAGCGGCGCAAGCCAGCGCTCCGGTGACGGTAACGGCGGATCCCGCGACCTGTTCCTTCCAGTTCAACCCGGTCGGCACGTCGAAATTCCTGAGTTCCTGCGATATCGCCAAGGCCTTCCTGTCGAAGGCTTCGGTGAATTACGAGAACGTGGACGCGCCTGCGGGCACCGTCGCCAGTGTCAAGATCGGCGACAAGGTGATCGAGAGCTTCGAAGGGGGCGGGCTCAGCAAGGAAGATATGAAGGCGAAGACCGACGCCTTCACCAAGGATATGACTGATGCCGTGAAGACCGCAGGCTATCCCGCCAAGGCCGATCCGGCGCAGATCAACTACTTCATGACTTGGCTTGTCCTCTGGTTGCTGGTCATCCTGGTGACGATGGTCTACGGCCCGATCGCCGCCATGCTGGTCGAACTGTTCCCGACCCGCATCCGCTACAGCTCGATGTCGCTGCCCTATCATATCGGCAATGGCTGGTTCGGCGGCTTGCTGCCGGCCACCTGCGTCGCCATGGTGGCCGCCAAGGGCGATATCTATTATGGCCTGTGGTACCCGATCATCATCGCCGCGGTCTGTTTCGTGGTCGGCATCTTCTTCATTCACGAAACCAAGGATCACCGCATCGACGTCTGGTAAGCATCAGCCGTCATCGATCTGTCAAAGAGGCCCGTCCAGTTCGCTGGGCGGGCCTTTTCTTCGCCGGAAAGTCGCGCCAATCAGGGCTTTTCCTGCGCCCCCGCCTGGGCTAAAACCCTGGCCAATCCCGTAAATCAGGAAGTTGGAGTGCCAGATGGCGGCTTATCAGTACATCTATGTGATGAAGGGCCTGACCAAGGTCTATCCCGGCGGCCGCAAGGTCCTCGAAAATATCTGGCTGAGCTTCCTGCCCGGCGCCAAGATCGGCGTGCTCGGCGGCAACGGTGCCGGTAAGTCGACCCTGATGAAGATCATGGCCGGCCTCGACAAGGACTTTAACGGCGAGGCCTGGGCGGCCGATGGCGTCAGTGTCGGTTATCTGTCGCAGGAGCCGCAGCTCGATGCCGCCAAGGACGTGCTCGGCAATGTCATGGAGGGGGTCGGCCCGACCAAGGCGCTGCTGGACGATTTCGAAGCCGTGTCGCTCGCCATGGGCGAGGAAGACGCCGATTTCGACACCCTGCTGACGAAGCAGGCCGAGCTGCAGGAGAAGATCGACGCCGCCGATGCCTGGGACCTGCAGCGCAAGGTCGAGATCGCCATGGATGCCCTGCGCTGCCCGCCGGGCGATGCCGATGTGACCAAGCTCTCCGGTGGTGAGAAGCGCCGGGTGGCGCTCTGCCGCCTGCTGCTCTCGAACCCTGACATGCTGCTGCTCGACGAGCCGACCAACCATCTCGACGCGGAATCCGTTGCCTGGCTGGAGCGTTTCCTGGAGGATTACAAGGGCACGGTGGTGGCCGTCACCCACGACCGCTACTTCCTCGACAATGTTGCCGGCTGGATCCTGGAACTCGACCGCGGCCAAGGCTTCCCCTTCGAAGGCAATTACTCGGGCTGGCTCGAACAGAAGCAGAAACGCCTGGAGCAGGAAGAAAAGACCGAAAGCTCGCGGCAGAAATCGCTGGAACGCGAATTGGAATGGATCCGGCAATCGCCCAAGGCGCGCCAGGCCAAGTCCAAGGCGCGTATCAACGCCTATGAAACCCTGCTGGCCCAGAGCAACGAGAAGCAGATGGGCGTTGCCCAGATCACCATCCCGGCCGGCCCGCGCCTCGGCAATGTGGTGATCGAGGCCGAGCATCTCAATAAAGGCTTCGGCGACCGCCTGCTGATCGAGGATCTCTCCTTCCGCCTGCCGCCGGGCGGCATCGTCGGCGTGATCGGCCCGAACGGCGCTGGCAAGACGACTTTGTTCCGCATGATCACCGGGCAGGAGAAGCCCGATAGCGGCACCTTCAAGGTCGGTGACACCGTCGTCCTCGGCTATGTCGATCAGTCGCGCGACAGTCTCGATGACAACAAGACCGTGTGGCAGGAAATCTCCGACGGCTTGGATGAAATCGAGCTTGGCAAGACCAAGATGCCGAGCCGCGCCTATGTCGGCAATTTCAACTTCAAGGGCGCCGATCAGCAGAAGAAGGTCGGTCTCCTGTCGGGTGGTGAGCGCAATCGCGTGCATCTCGCAAAAATGCTGAAATCCGGCGCCAATGTCCTGCTGCTCGACGAGCCGACCAACGATCTCGACGTCGATACCTTGCGGGCCTTGGAAGAGGCGCTGGACAATTTCGCCGGCTGCGCCGTCATCATCAGCCACGATCGCTGGTTCCTCGATCGCATCGCCACCCATATCCTCGCTTTCGAAGGCGACAGCCATGTCGAGTGGTTCGAGGGCAATTACCAGGATTACGAAGTCGACAAACATCGCCGCCTCGGCACTGATGCCGACCAGCCGCACCGCATCAAGTACAAGCCGCTGGTCAGGGCCTGACGTCTACGGAGCCTGACGTTTACGGACGTAAGTTTTGTCATCCGGATATGACGGCGGATAAAGAATGAAAGCCCCGCAGTTCTCTGCGGGGCTTTCACTTTGAGAAGCAGTTCAAGGATCAGCCTATCGCCATTAGCCGTTTCGTTGATGAGACGCGTGTTGCCTCAATCGACGATGGCGATGGTGACTTGCGCATAGTTCCAGATCGGTCCGGGATCGTAGCCGATATCCGGGTTGGTCGGGGTATAGACATGGCCGTCACCGGGTTCGAAGGCGCGGCTCCAGGCGGTCAAGCCGAAGCCGTAGGCACCGGATGACAAGCTGGCTGGTACCGACCAGACGACCTGGCGGCTGACGGCATTATCGCCCGGCGATTTGTGCCAGTAGCCTGCGGTCGGTGTTGCCAGACCTTCCAGCGCTTCGAAACCGCCTGCCAAAGATGGATTGCCGTTGCCGCAGCCGCTGCCATAGAGCTGAACCGAGCGCAGATGCGTCGCCGTCACCTGCACGTTGAGCACAACCTCGATGTCGTGGTGATTGCGGAAGATGGTCGGGCAGTTCAGTGGCAGGGGTTGCAGCGCGCCGCCCGGCAGGCGCCAAGAGAGTGCCGTGATCTGTGGCGCGGGATAGGAGTTATCGACCACGATGCGGACGGGTGGTGCCGAACCGATCGGGTTGACGGTGCCGCCGGTCAGCTTCCCGAGTTCAAGCTGCATCTCGACCAGGCCGTTCGGCGCGCTATGCCATTGCAGCATATAATGATCGCCGGGAATCCACTGATCGGCGGGGGTCAAGACCTCCCACCAGCCGCCGGACAATTGCGTCATCGCCTTGTATTCGAGTACCGGCGGGCTGCCCACCACGCGCCAGTTGCTCCAGGTATCGGCGATGGGGGCGGAAGGTCCGAAAGTGACGCCACCATTGGTGCTGACCCGCGCATTGATGCGGTAGTGGCTGGCTGCCGTGCCATTCTTCAGGTGATGATTGCAGCCCCAGAATTCGAGCAGACCGGAGACGGGCGCCGTGGCATGAACCGCCGCCGCCGGGACTTGCGCCACCTGGCCGGTCGAATGCGGCCGATTGGGACGAACGGCATAGCCGCTGGTAGCGTCGAGGAAAGGAAAGGTGCCGGCGCCACTGGGATTTTGCAGCGGCATATGGCCCAGCACGACGATTTCCGGCTCGGCACAGGCGCCGAGCGGCGGCTGATGTCCGCAGGTCGGCGTTGCGAAGGCGGCGGCATCCACCACCAGGGTGACCGGCGGGATGTAGCCCGCATCCCAGCGCGTGTCGAAGAGTCCCTCGCTATAGATCACCTCCTCGGTGCCGTCGCCATTGACATCCTGGGTCACGCCGAAGGTGATGTCGGGCACGTCGAGGATGGGCAGAAATTCCGGCACGATGATATCGATGCAGCGCAAGAACGGGCCGATCCAGGAACGCGGACCGATCGCCGCGGCGACATCGCCGGCCAGCTCGAAGCGCTTCTCGGGGCGCGGTCCGAGATGTTCCTTGATCTGCTCCAGTACATGCTCCGTCAATGGCGGTGCGACGGGTGCGGTGAAGGCCCGGCGCTCCAGCAATGATGTTGCCTGTGTCGGTTGACCGACGCCCTGTTGAAAATCCGCCTGCAGCTGCCGCGCGGCCCGCGTCCCGACGGCCTGGGCAAGCACGGCTGCCGAGCCGACGCCGCCGCGCAGGAAATCAAGCGGGCCGGGATCCGGATCGGGCCCGATATGCGGCGGCACCTCGACATAGGCCCGCAGCCGCTTCAACAGATCGCCCAGGTTCGGCTTTACGAAGATTTCCGGGAAACAGATACGCTCGTGGCGCCAGCGCAAAATCCAGTCGATATCGAAGCGCGGAATCCACACACAGAAATTGCCGCAGGCATCGGTGACGGTATGAGCGATCTCTTCGCGCCGATAGAAATACGGCCAATACCAGCCGAATTGCCAGCCGAGCGGAAAATAGCCGAACAGATTGACGTCGGTGTCATAGACATGGACGGTGGCGCCGGGCACCCCCCAATCCTCGCCGGAGACGGGATCATGCTTGATGACGCGACCGCAGACGCGGCGGAACAGCAGCAGGTTCGGGTCGATGATCCATTCAAGATCCTTCCGCAGCTCCGCCACGTTGCGCCCGGCCAGCTTCTCCGCGCTGACGCCGGTGAGCTGGCTCAATCGTGCCGCAGAGGACTTGGTGAGCGCGATTTCATCGGGACGATGACGCGCGGTTGCTCCCTTGCTGGTAGCCATGGCTGTGCCTCCCCTGTCTGTGATTGTTTGGTTCGCTGACATTCTCCTGTGCAAAATGGAGCGATGAGCATTCAGATGTACTGCCTGGCCTGCACCGGCTGTACCGTCTGCCGCCACAAAAGCAGCATCAGCGCGCTCGGCGGGCGAACGCACAGCAAGGCGCCATAAATGCATCACCGCGCTGTCCCGCGCGATGCTTATGTCACCCGGCAGCCGGTCTCTCTCGACACCGCTGCATCAATTTATGCATGAAGATAACGCCACTTACACATGCCGCAATCTCGGCAGCAAGAGTCAAAGTTGTGACAACTGCTTCTCGGGACACGTGTAAATATTTATGAAGATGAACATGCGGATCCGCGATGGCATCACCGCAATTGAGGCTGTGTGAAAAGCCGCTGCGGCTGCGCCGAGGCGTTCATCCTCCGCATCGCTGCGGCGCATTGCGCAGCCCTCGCACGATGCCGGGATCAAGCCGAGTATGGGTGAGTAAAGTACAGAAAGAACCCCGCAGTCTCCTGCGGGGTTCTTATCATTTGGCTGATGGTCGCGATCACCCGCGCCGGCGACGTCGGCGACCGCCTTCGTCATCGCCGCCCGTGGTTGCAACTTTGGGCGACGGCAGATTGACGGCCTTGGCAAGATGCGGATAGGGCGCCGTCTTGTGCGGCAGGGCCATCGCGCCGACGAAGTGCTCCTGGAATTTAGGCTCGACGGCAGTCTCGATCTTTTCCACCTGCTTGACCACACGAGCGATCTCGTCGCGGGAGGCGCGGTTCAGGAGGGCGATGCGCGCGCCGGTGCCGGCGGCGTTGCCCGCACTGGTGACCTTGGCGAGGTCGCAATCGGGGATCATGCCCAGCACCATCGCGTATTTGACGTCGATATGGCTGCCAAAGGCGCCGGCCAGGGTGATGCGGTCCAGCTTGTCGATCTCCAATTTGTCCATCAGCAGGCGCGCACCGGCATAGAGGGCGGCCTTGGCGAGCTGAATGGCGCGCACGTCATTCTGCATGATCTTCAGCTGCGGCGAGCCGGCATGCAGCAGGTAGGAGAAGGTGCGGCCATCGGCCTCCACGCGCGGTGAGATTGCCGCCATGGAACCGTCGATCACGCCATCCTGGGTAATGATGCCGGCGAGGAACATCTCGGCGAGGCATTCGATGATGCCGGAGCCGCAAATACCGGTGACGCCGATCGCCTCGGTCTGGCTGGCGAAGTCCGGATGATCGGACCAGAGGTCGCAGCCGATCACCTTGAAACGCGGTTCCAAGGTGGCCCGGTCGATCCGCACGCGTTCGATGGCGCCGGGGGCGGCGCGCTGGCCGCAGGAAATCTGCGCACCTTCGAAAGCGGGTCCGGTCGGCGAGGAAGCGGCGAGCAGGCGATGCTTGTTGCCGAGCACGATTTCGGCATTGGTGCCGACATCGACGATCAGCGTCATCTCCTCGGATTCATGCGGCGATTCCGAGAGGATGACACCGGCGGTATCGGCGCCGACATGGCCGGCAATGCAGGGCAGCACATAGATGCGGGCATTGGGATGGACCTTGAGGTCGATCTCCGTGGCCCAGAACATCACCGGGCCGTCCGTCGCCAGCGCAAAGGGCGCACCGCCGAGCTCGATCGGATTAATCCCGAGCAGCAGGTGGTGCATGATCGGGTTGCCGACAAAGGTGCATTCGAGAATGTCGCGCACCGTGCATTTGGCTTCCTTGGCGACCGCCTCGGCGAGATCGTTCAAAGACTCGCGCACCGCCTTGGTCATTTCCACTTCGCCGCCCGGATTCATCATCACATATGAAACGCGGCTCATCAGGTCTTCGCCGAAGCGGATCTGCGGATTCATCAGACCCGACGAGGCGACGACTTCGCCGGTCGAAAGATCGCAGAGGTGGCCGGCGATGGTGGTCGAGCCGATATCGACTGCGAGGCCATAGGCCTTGTCATGGAAGCCCGGCCAGACGGCGGTGATCTGCTTGCCCATATGGACCGCCACGGTGACCTTCCAGCCGCCCTTGCGCAAGGCCGCCTGCAGACCCTGGATGACGCGGAGATCGGTGTCGAGATCGGTCAGCTGCCATTGCGTGTCCAGCGCTTTCTCGAGGCGCTGCAGATCGCCGGTCGGATCATGCATGTCGGGTTCCTGAACCTCGACATAATAGAGCCGCACGATCGGATCGAGGGTGATGTCGCGCATTTCGGCGCGCTTGCGCACAACCTGCTTATGCACCTGGCTGTCGGCCGGTACGTCTATGACGAGATCGCCCAGAAGATGCGCCTGGCAGGAGAGGCGCCGGCCCGGTTTCATGCCGCGCTTGTCGCTGTAGCGCTGCTCGACCGCACAGAAATCGCTCATATGGTCGCCCTTGGAGGTGACGCCGAGCTTGGCGAATTCGCCTTCGGAGACGACCACCTGGCAGCGCCCGCAGATGCCGCGTCCACCGCAGACGGAATCGATATCGACGCCGAGCTGGCGGGCGGCCTGCAGCACCGGTGTGCCGATCGGGAAGCGGCCACGGCGACCGGATGGCATGAAAACGAGCAGGGCGTCGTCATGCCCGTCGCCATTGCCGTTGGTTCGTACAGTTTCGGTTTCTGCTGTCTCGGTCACGGTTCACACTCACTCGGCCACTGGTCAGATAATTTCTCTTTGCCGCATTCCTTTAGCGGCAAACCCGCCCGGCTGAAAGCACGCGGACGGGCCAATGCTTCATCTCATCATGCGTCAAGAAAAAGCCCCTGTTTCTCTTGTGGAAACAGGGGCGCTTCATGCTTAGGCGCTCGCGGTCTCACCGCCGGCGGCACCGCCGCCACCGCCGCGCCGGCGGCCTTCACGCCGCCCGCGGGCACCGGCGGCCGCTTCACCTTCCGGCGTCGGCTCGCGGAAGCGCTTGATCCAATGCGCGCAATGGGCGTCATGGCCCATCAAGGTATCGGCACCCCAGATGCCGGTCATTTCTTCCATATGCAGCGGGTTCATGATGGCGCTGGTCATGCCGGCGCCGATCGCCATCGAGAGGAAAGCCTGGTTGAGGCCGTGGCGGTTGGGCAGGCCGAAGCTGATGTTCGAGGCGCCGCAGGTGGTGTTGACCTTCAACTCTTCACGCAGGCGGCGGATCAGGCTGAAAGCGGCGCGACCGGCCTGGCCAAGGGCGCCGATCGGCATCACCAGCGGATCGACGACGATGTCGGAATGATGGATGCCGTAATCGGCGGCGCGCTGGACGATCTTCTTCGCCACTTCGAAACGCACGTCCGGATCTTCCGAGATGCCGGTTTCGTCATTGGAGATGGCGACCACGGCGGCGCCGTACTTCTTCACCAGCGGCAGCACCACTTCCAGGCGCTCTTCTTCACCGGTCACCGAATTGACCAGCGCCTTGCCCTTATAGACGGCAAGGCCGGCTTCCAGGGCGGCGACGATCGAGCTGTCGATCGACAGCGGGGTATCGGTCAGCGACTGCACCAGCTGGATCGATTCCGCCAGAATGCGCGGTTCGTCGGTCATCGGGATGCCGGCGTTGACGTCCAGCATATGGGCGCCGGCTTCGATCTGCGCCAGGGCGTCGGATTTGACACGGCTGTAGTCGCCGACTGCCATTTCGGCGGCCAGCAGCTTGCGGCCGGTCGGGTTGATACGCTCGCCGATCACGCAGAAGGGGCGATCGAAGCCGATCACGACTTCCTTGGTAGCGGAGCTGACGACGGTGTCGGTCATTGGTCTTCCTTTCAGACGAAATAGCTTTTGACTTGTAACACTCAGGCGGCGCTCGGCGTGCCCGAAGTTGATTCTGCTGTCGGCGCATCAGCCGGGGCCTGGCGCGGCGCGCGGCGCGGCTGGCGGTTCCGCATGACGCCGGAGGCCTGGATGATCTCGCTGACGAATTCTTCCTGGCGATAGGCCATGACATGGACGCCGGCGACACCTTCGATCTCGCTGATCTCCTGGATGAGGTCGATGGCAAGCTGCTTGCCTTCCGCCTTCTCGTTCTTGGCCTTTTCCATCCGCTCGATCACTGCATCGGGAATATGCACGCCGGGCACATTGCTGCGCATCCAGCGGGCCGTCTTCGACGAGGGCAGCGGGCCGACGCCGATCAGGAAGAAAGCCTTCTCATGCAGGCCCTGTTCGCGTACCTGCGCCATGAAGCTCTTCAGCAGCGGCACGTCATAGCAATACTGGGTCTGGATGAACTGCGCCCCGGCATTGATCTTCTTGGCGATATGGATGCCGCGATACTGATAGGGCGGGGCGAAGGGATTGGCGGCGGCACCCAGGAAAACCCGCGGCGGCGTCGTCAGCTTGCGGCCCGACAGGAACTTGCCGGTATCGCGCATGCCGCGGATGCATTCGAGGAGCGAGGTCGAATCGAAATCGAAGACCGGCTTCGCCTGCGGCTGGTCGCCGGCCTGCACGCCATCGCCGGTGAGGCAGAGGATGTTCTGCACGCCCATGGCCGAGGCGCCAAGCACATCGCCCTGGATGGCGATGCGGTTCCGGTCGCGGCAGGAAATCTGCATGATGACGGCATAGCCGGCGCGGGTCAGCAGCGAGCAGATGCCGACCGAGGACATGTGCACATTGGCGCCTGAAGCGTCGGTCGCATTGATCGCGTCGCAGACTTCGGAGAGCACCACCGCGCGGTCATAGACGTCGCGCGGATCGGCGGAATCGGGCGGGTTCAATTCGGCGGTGACGGCGAAGCGGCCGGAACGCAGCACGCGCTCCAGACGACCCTGCGAGGAGTGGCCGGCCTTATCCGGCAGCGGCGCGCCGGGATCCCATGTCGGGGGAAGATCCGGGTTCATGCTGCTTTCCCCTCATTCTTCGGTGCGGCGCCGTCGGCCTTCGGCGCTGTCGGTTTAGCGGCCGGTTTCTTTGGCGGCGGCGGGGCGAACTCGCCGATCTTCTTGGTCATGCGCACGACCCGCAGCCAGGAAGACTTGCCCTTGATGCTGTTATCGACCGGCTTCTGCACATCGCCGATGGGATCGACGCCGACCTTGACTGAGGAACCCGGCGACATGCGCTCGGCGCCGGCCCAGGCCTGCACCCAGACGCATTTCATTTCCGGTTTCACTTCGCAATGGCCATTGGGGCGGACGCCGCCGCAGGGTCCGTTGCGCAGGGTCTTCGGGCAATTCATCGGGCAGGACATGCCGGTCGAGGAGAGCGCGCATTGGCCGCACATCTGGCAATCGAACAGGAAGCCCTTGACCGCCTTTTCGGTGGCCTCGAAGGGCTTCTCCAGACGCGCATAGCCGATCTTGCTCCAGACCGGATGGAGGGCGATCATCGCCTTCTCGAAGCCCTTGTAGAACATGTTGAGGCCGCGCGCATGGCGCACCGACCAGAGCCGAACGGCATACATGGCGTTCAGCCCTCCGTCTTGGCGGCGTCGGTGCCGCCGGCTTCGACCAGCACCTTCAGGCGGTCATCGGGATATGCAGCTTCAAGAGCGGCTGCGGCCTTGTCGGCTTCGACCTGCAATTCGTCGCTGACATCGACGGCTGCCGCACGGCGCCATTCCGCCAGATAGGAATCGGTGTCGCGCAGATTGGCGCGCATGGCGGCCCGATCGATCGCCTTTTCGAAACGCTCGGTCAGCTGCACCTTGGCGGTCTCGCGTCCCTTCTTGACGATGACCTGGGCGGGAATGTCCCGCCAATAAACGATGGTCAAGCTCGCCATAGTCTCCCTCTCATCCCGGTCCCCGTCAGGCCGGATCAAAACTCAATCTTCAGGCCAGTCTTCTCCAGGTCAGGCCTTATCGACCTGTTCGACCATAAAGCTGGCCAATTCGCCATAGCCGGTCCGCCGGTGCAGGAACGCCAATCCCAAACGCGCCGCCGCAACTTCGGCTTTGGCCAGCAGCTTCGGGTCGTCGGTCTGGGCCAGATAGACCACCCGCCGGTAATTGCCGAAATAGGCATCGCGCAATTCCGGATGGCGGTCCAGGGCTAATCCCTGCCAGATCAGCCGGTCGAAATGCCGAACCAGATAATCCGTCAGATAAAACGACCCCGGTTCCTCATCCGCCAGCTGGGAGAAATCCCGGTTGCCGGCAAAGAACTCGTAACAATGTGGCCCGGCAATCCGCTCCACGCCCTCCTCTTCGAGGACCTGGTCCAGCATCCCGCCGGTGCCGCAATCGCCGTAAAGCACGACGATCCGGCGATATTTCCTCTTGCCCGCCCGGATCTTGGCCCGGACCCCGGCCGGAATCCGGTCCGGATAATTGTGCCAGATCGCCGGCAGGCAGGTGACGTCGAGCCGGTCCTTCCAGCCATGCTGGCTGGTCAGGGCCACGATCTCGCGGCCGAGCGCGCCACAGGCAATGAACAAAGTGCGGTCTGAAACAGCGGCCATATTCCGATCCCGCTCTCCAACCCGATCCACGGTCGATTTCATCACGTTAAGATTTCTAGGCGCCGGCCCCTTCGGAGGCTGCTATTGCCGCGACCGAGGATCGCCGAAAAGCGACGCTGTCCGGCGTCGCAAATACGCAGGTTTACGACCGGAACGGCCCGGGGCGGCTATTCGGCCCCGGTTTGCCGGAACGCGGGTTGGTCGGCCGGCACAATATCCTCCAGAACGAGGCGACCCAGCAAAGCATGCCGGTTCGGCGCCAGCATCTTGATCAGCAGCGCGACCAGCAGGCCGAAGCCCGCCAGCCCGAAGACGATCCAGGGCGTCGCATAATAGAGGCCGCTGGCGGCCAGCTTGATTCCGACGATGCCGTCCATGTGGATGAAGAGCAGATAGACCACGAAGGACATGCTGCAGGCGCCGATGGCCGGTGCGATGCAGGTCTGCCACAGGCGGAATTGATCGCGCCGGGTAAACCAGAAATAGCTGATGACGGCGATCGAGCAGGCGGCCTGGACGATCAGGATCGCCATGACGCCGATCACCGCCAGCAGGGCATAGAAGTCGTATGGTTCGAGATTGCTGTCGAATTTGAAGAGCAGCAGCAAGGCCAGGCTGAACACGGTTTGCAGGGTTGAGGCGATATAAGGCGAGCGATAGACCGGATGGGTCTTGCCGAGCCAGCGGTCGCCATTGAACAACACGCCCTCGCGTCCGATCGCGTAGAGGTAACGGGCCGCGCAATTATGGAAAGCGAGGCCGCAGGCGAAGGAGCCGGTGATGGTCAGAAGCTGGAAGATGGTGGCGATCCAATCGCCGAAGCGCAGCCGCAGGGGATTGAGCAGCAGGTCGATCGGATTGGTGCCCTGGGTGATGGCGATGCTCTGCTCGAGTCCATTGCCGACGATGGAAGCCCAGGCGACCAGGACGTAAAGCAAACCAACGCCGACGACGGTAATCATTGTGGCGCGGGGGATGATGCGTTTCGGCTCGCGCGATTCCTCGCCATACATGCCGGTCGTTTCGAACCCGACCCAGGACCAGAAGGCCATGAACAGGCCAAAGCTCGCTGCGCCCCCCTGGATGCTGCGAAAGGCGCCCAGGGGATCGAGCGCCTGCAGATGGTAGGACTGGTCCTTGTCCAGCAGCAGGCTGGCGGCAACCACCGTCAAAAGGCTCAGCACCTCGAGGCTAAGAAAGATGGCAAGGATCTTCGCGGCGATATTGATGCGGTAGTAAGCAAATAGCCAGTTGAGGGCTAGCATGGTCAATGCCGGGGTCAGCCAGCCGATCGCAATGCCGAACTCGGCCAGCAGAAATTGCTGGACGAAATAAGCGAAAATGCCGATCAGCGAGATCTCGAAGACCATATAGGCAAGGCAGGCCAGCAGGCCGGCGGAGAGACCGATCGACTGTCCGAGGCCGTGAGAGACATAGCCATAGAAGGCGCCGGCGGTGGTGATGTGC
The DNA here is from genome assembly GCA_035539215.1 of Dongiaceae bacterium. Taxonomy (GTDB): domain Bacteria; phylum Pseudomonadota; class Alphaproteobacteria; order Dongiales; family Dongiaceae; genus Dongia_B. Next base: position 46,202 of record DATLIX010000164.1, read on the forward strand.
CGGGAAATCGCATTATAGCCGACCGCGAAGATGGTCATGATGATGGTGCAAAAGACGAAGGCGCCGGGGGCATAGAGGCCGCTTCCCAGGCCGATCACGAGGGGCAGGTTGCCGGCCATGGAGGTGATCGGCGCGCAGGTTGCTATCGCCATGACCGCCACATCCGTCAAGCCGACGGCATTGGCCATCAAGGGCTCGGCATGACGGCTTCGGCTGGGTGCGGCAGCTGATAGTGTCATCTCATCGCTCTTCTGATGGATTGCGGATCGCCCGGTTGGTCGAAATACAGACAGAATCGCCGGCGCCGGAATCCTCGGCAAAGATCCCTAGCGACTGTCGGCCGCTGTTGGTTAACATTCCGCAAAATTTCCTCGAATGCGGCGGCGGGAGGTTATTGATAATGCGTATTTTTGAAGTTTCTGCCGTCAGACCGTTAGGATCGCCAAGCATGACGAAACCGTGTATCGCAGGGCTTTGAGCTGGCAGAGGAGGGAGCGGCATGAACGGCGACGAATCACCCGGCAGCAAACGCGACAAACTGATCCAGCGAAAGCAGGAATGGGCGGCTGAAGGCCGGCTGCTGACGGGGCGCACGTCCAGCCGCGAAGTAGATCGCCTTCCACCCGGCCAACGCCTGGTCCAGAACTGGCCGGTGCTCGACCTCGGCGTGCATCCCAAAATCCCGCGCGACAAATGGCGCTTGATCGTCAGCGGTCTGGTGCAGCAAAACCTGCGCCTGGATTGGGCCGGCTTCGAAGCCCTGCCGCAAAGCGAGTCGGTCAGCGATATTCATTGCGTTACGTCGTGGTCACGCTATGACAACCATTGGCGCGGCGTGCTGCTGCGCGATCTGCTGCAGGTCGTGCAGCCTTTGCCGGAAGCGCAGCACGTCGTGCTGACCAGCTATGATACCTATACGACCAATGTGCCTCTGGCCGAATTCGCCGATGCCGACGTGCTGCTGGCGACGCATTGGCAGGGGCAGGAACTGACGGTCGAGCATGGCGGCCCGCTCCGCGTCGTTGTCCCTAAGCTGTATTTCTGGAAGAGCGCCAAATGGCTGAAGCGGATCGATTTTGTCGCCACCGACAAGCCCGGCTTCTGGGAGACGCGCGGCTATCACAATCACGGCGACCCTTGGACAGAAGAGCGATATGACGATTAGGGCCTTGCTGCGTAGCGTGCCTCTGGCGCTGGGCATGATTTCGACCAAACCCATACCGACGGCGGTGGCAGAAATGGACTCAGCTTTCGATTTCGATTTTCAGGCACTGCAAGGCGGCGATCTGGCGCTCGGCCAATACCGCGGCAAGGCCCTGCTGCTCGTCAATGTCGCCTCGAAATGCGGCTTCACCCCGCAATATAAGGGGTTGCAGGCGCTGTGGCGGAAATACCGTGACCGCGGCTTCGTCCTTCTCGGCGTGCCCAGCAACGATTTCGGCGCCCAGGAGCCGGGGACGGCGACGGAGATTCAGCAGTTCTGCGAGCAGAACTATGCTGTCGATTTTCCGCTGACGGAAAAGGTGGCGGTCACCGGCGCTGCCGCGCATCCGGTCTATAAATGGCTGGAGGCGAAGCTCGGCGATGACGGGCGTCCGCGCTGGAATTTCCACAAGTACCTGATCGCGCCGGATGGCCATGTGGTCGGCGGCTTTTCCTCGCGCGTCGCACCGGACGATCCGAAACTGCTGAAGGCGATCGAGGAAAATCTGCCGAAGTAAGAGCCTTCACGACCACATCCTCTTATGCGGGGAAATCACCAGCTCTGCAGGAAGCCGGATCGTTTTAGGCAATCTGCATCGGTTGCCCGGTCATTGGCTGGCCAGTCGTGGCCCTTCGCGGATCGAGATCGCGGGCATCGGCTATCGCATAGACGGCAACCGTTTCACTGCGGCCGCGGAGGGGAACATCGTGTGATTCAGCGGCAGTCAGGTCCAGCTTGGCCAGCTCCGCCACCCGGCTCGAGATCAGCAGCTGGCAGGCAAATTCCTTGGTGGCATTCTCCAGCCGGCTGGCGGTATTGACGGTATCGCCGATGGCGGTCATGGCCTGGGTGCCGCCAAATCCCATCTCGCCGACAATCGTCGGGCCGACATGAATGCCGATGCCGATGCGCAGCGGTTGCGGCAGGTCATGGGCCATCAACTTGTTCAACTGGTCGAGATTCGCCGACATGCCGATCGCCGCGGCAATCGCCTGCGTGCAGGCCTCCTGCGGCGAGACATCCAGTCCGAACAGGGCCATGACGCCGTCGCCGATGAACTTGTCGACACGGCCACCGGCAGTGTTCACGGCTTCGCCCATGGCACGAAAATAACGGTTCAGCAGAAAGACGACATCATAAGGCAGCCGGTGCTCGGACAATTGGGTGAAGCCGCGAATATCGGCGAAGAGCACGGCAATCTCGCGTTCCTTGCCATGGTGCTGCTCGGCATGGTCCAGCGCCTGCCGCGGGGCGGCCATTGGTGGCAAGAGCGGCGCGATGGTGACGGCGCCTGTCGGTATCGCCTGGCAGGCGAGGCGTGTGGTCGGTGTCGCGCCGATCCGGTTCAGCAAAGCGATTTCCTGGGAATCGGGTGGCGAGAGCAACGTCGTGCCGGCAATGACGCGCACCCGGCAGGTCGAACAGCGGCCCTTGCCACCGCAGACTGCGGCGTGCGGGATACCGCCGATGCGGCTGGCTTCCAGCAGGGTGGTGCCGCGGCGCACCACCACCTGATGGCCGTCGGCATAACGCACGGTGACGGCGTTGCGCCGTTCGACGATCTGCCGCATCCCGCGGGCGATGATTACCAGGCCTAGGATCATGCCGTAGCCGCCGAGCGTCAGATCGCGAATGTGGTAGAGGCGGGCGACCTCGGCCGCATCGGGCATATTCGCCATGGCCCACATCCGCGCCATCCAGGCGGGTTGCTGCGACAACAGGGCGATCTGATGCCCGGCGCTGACGAAACCGAGCAAGGCGAGAACCGGCAGCAGGATTGCCGCGACGAAAAGCGTATCGCGCCAGGCAGCGTAAAAAGGTTTCAACCGCAGCCAGGTGCGCAGCCCGATGCAGCCGTGAATCCAGGCGACGGTCAGCGCGCAGACCTGAATGACGCCATAGCTCGGGACCGCCACCCACAAGGTCCAGACGACATAACTATAGGTCGCATGGAGATCGTAAAGGCTGTTGGCGACCGCGGTGGCGATCACATGCAGCGTCAGCAAAGGCGGCAGGCTGAGGCCCAGTACCAACTGCCAGGCTTCGCCGGCGGACATGTGCAGGCTGCGGCGGCGATAGAGCGCGTCGAGCGCGATCAGCAGATGCAGGAAAATGCTGAGATAGAAGGCGATGCGGATCGGCAGGAAGTGCCAGAACGCCAGGAACGGCTCCCGGCCGGCTTCCATGGCGTCCAGCGAGATCAACCCCAGGGCATGGTTGAGGTCATGCGTCAGCACATAGGCAAAGAGGATGAGCCCGGTAATGAGCCGCGTCGTACCAATCAGGCGTTTGCGCGGGAAGGAGCTAAGGATGACGACACCTGCGGTCCTGTGACGCCTGCAAGGCTGGGTCGTCCCGACCACGCCTGTTCAGGTCAAATCGGCTATGATAAGAAATCGATAAGATTATAGCTTGGCCGGACGCTGTCATGTCGCGGTCTTCAATATACGGACTGAGATATGGCATCGGAAAGTCCCGATCTCGCGCCGCGTTCGGCAGAAAAACTGGCGGCCGATCGGCTGGCGCGCGAGAAACGACGCGAAGAACGGCGCCGGCTGCTGGCAAGCGGCCCGGCCTCGCCTTGCATCAGCGTCTGCCAGATCGACAACAAGACGGGCTTTTGCATAGGCTGTCTGCGTACCATCGACGAGATTCGTGATTGGGTGATCTCCACGCCCGATCAGCGCCATGCCATCCTTGGCCGCATCGCGGAGCGCAAGGCCGCGACCGGGCAATAAGTACCCTTCAAAGTACCCTTCAGCGTGAGCAATTGGCGAGCAAGGGGACGAGTTCCATCGTCCCCTTGCGTTCAGCCGATATCGGCTCGTCGGGCCGGGCGGCGATCAGGCCGCCGTACCGCCGACGGTCAGGCCGTCAATGCGCAATGTGGGCTGGCCGACACCGACTGGGACGCCCTGCCCATCCTTGCCGCAGGTGCCGACACCGGGGTCGAGCGCCATGTCATTGCCGATCATGCCGACCTTGGTCAGCACATCCGGCCCGTTGCCGATCAATGTCGCGCCTTTGACGGCGGGCCCCACCTTGCCGTCCTCGATCAGATAGGCCTCCGAGGCGGAGAAGACGAATTTGCCGGAGGTGATATCAACCTGACCGCCGCCGAAATTGACGGCATAAAGGCCCTTCTTCACCGATTTGATGATCTCTTCCGGCGCATGTTCGCCGGCCAGCATGATGGTATTGGTCATGCGCGGCATCGGGTGATGGGCGAAGCTCTGGCGCCGGCCGTTGCCGGTCGGCTTCATCCCCATCAGGCGGGCATTCTGCCGGTCCTGCAGATAGCCGGTGAGAATGCCGTCCTCGATCAGCGTGGTGCACTGGCTGGGCGTGCCCTCGTCGTCGATACTGAGGGAGCCGCGTCGATCCTGCAGGGTGCCGTCGTCGATCACGGTAACGCCCCTGGCGGCGACACGCTGGCCCATGAGCCCGGCAAAAGCCGAGGTCTGCTTGCGGTTGAAATCGCCCTCGAGGCCATGGCCGATCGCCTCATGCAGCAGGATTCCGGGCCAGCCCGAGCCCAGCACCACCGGCATCTCGCCGGCCGGGGCGGGGATTGAGGTCAGATTTACCAGCGCCTGGCGCAGGGCCTCGTCGACGCTCGCTTGCCAGTGGGCGGGATCGATCAGCGTGTCATAGGTGAAGCGGCCGCCCGAGCCGTGGCTGCCGGTTTCCATGCGGCCGTTTTCTTCGACCATGATGGAGACATTAAGGCGCACCAGCGGACGGATATCGCCCACCCTGTGACCGTTGCTGTGCAGAATTTGCACCGCCTGCCAGACGCCGGAAATCGAGGCCATGACCTGTTTCACGCGCGGGTCCTTCGCGCGGGCATAGGCGTCGATTTCGCCGAGCAGCGACACTTTGCGGCCGAATTCCAGGGCGGCGAGGGGATTTTCCTCGCCATACAGCACGCGGTTGGTGCCGATCGGCGGCAAAGCGAGATCGCCGTCATGGCCGCTGCGCACCGCCTTCACCGTCTGGACGGCCCGCTGGATCGCCTGTTCGCTGAGATCGCTGGCATGGGCATAGCCGTGGGCCTCGCCGGCCACAGCGCGCAGGCCGAAGCCCTGAGTCGTGTCGAAGGCGGCGCCCTTCAGCTTGCCGTCGTCATAGCTGAGGCTCTCTGACTGGCTGTATTCCAGAAACAATTCGCCGTCTTCGGCGCCCTTCAAGGCTTCCTCGACCTGGCGCTGGGTTTTCGCGAGATCCAGGCCGGCGCGGTCAAAGAACAGCCGATCAGTGATGGCAAGCGATGACATGGCGGGCTCCCGTATGGTTAATCGGTCTGACGCTCAGACCTTTAGATATAGGTCTCTAGCCCCGCCTTTGCCTAGGCTTCTGACCACAAGTTTGACATTAAAATCAACGGCGGGACATGCCGCAGTGGCGAAAAGAACCCGTCGAGGCTCGGTTCGGCCAGCGCGGCGGCGGCAATTTATGCGACGGATCGTCGCATCAAGGAATTGCGTTGAATCAAAGCCTTCTGCGGCGAGATCGCGGGTGGTGAAATGCTTGAGATATGTCAAGGCCGGGTGTAGGTTCCCGCTTAATTCGGGGAAGCCCCGGCTGCGCTTTGCGCGGCTGCGGTATCATTGTCACTTGCCAATCAGCGGCTTGGATCGATGAACCGAAGGATCGGATTATATCCGGTCGGCGCGGCTTTTCCGCTGGCAGGCTCGGGCCAACCGGGCCCACCATCCGGGGGACAGAGGGCGGCGGCGGCCGGAAGGTTGAACCGGGGAAATCGATCGGGCCGTCAGGCCGGTTCCCGGATCGGCATCAACGAGGGATGGGATGACTCGAATGAGCTTGAAGCAAGGAATGGCCCGGCTGGTCGGCATCGCCGCCATGGTCATGGGTGGCGGGATTGCGCTGAGTGCCGCTGCCTTGGCCGACGAGGGTATGGTGGGGGCGCCGCGTCCGAAGGAACTCGGCCTGCAGGCGCCGGCAACCGATCTGATGCAGCAGCTGGAATGGCTGCATAACGATATTCTGCTGCCGATCATCACGATCATCACGCTGTTCGTGCTGGCTTTGCTGCTGTGGTGCATTTTTCGCTACAACGAAAAGGCCAATCCGGTTCCTTCGAAGACCGCGCATAACACCGTGATCGAGGTCGTCTGGACCATCGCGCCGGCCCTGATCCTGGTCTTCATCGCCATCTTCTCCTTCCCGCTGCTCTACAAGCAGCTCGACATTCCCAAGCCCGACCTCACCATCCGCGCCATCGGCCATCAGTGGTACTGGTCGTACGAATATCCGGATAACGGTAACTTCACCTTTGATGCCAATCTGCTCGACAAGGACAAGCTGCCGGCCGACCAGAAGGACCGCTACCTGCTGCAGACCGATAACGAGGTTGTGCTGCCGGTTGGCGAGACCATCCGCGTGCAGGTCACCGGTGCCGACGTGATCCATTCCTGGACCGTGCCGTCCTTTGGCGTGAAGCATGACGGCGTGCCGGGCCGCGTCAACGAAAGCTGGTTCAAGATCAACCAGCCGGGCGTCTATTACGGCCAGTGCTCGGAGCTCTGCGGTGTGCGCCACGGCTTCATGCCGATCACCGTTCGCGCCGTCAGCAAGGAAGACTTCGACAAGTGGGTCGCCGACGCCAAGAAGAAGTTCGCCAAGGCCGACGGCACGCCGCCGACCACCGATGTCGCCCAGAGCACGACGCCGAATGGCGTTGTCGCCGGCGCGGCCAACTGAGCAAGATTAGACAGAGGGACAGGACATGAGCCCGGTTAGCACTCACCACGCCGACGCCCATGGTCATGGCGACCATAAGCCCGGCTTCATCGCGCGCTGGTTCTTTTCGACGAACCATAAGGATATCGGCACGCTCTATCTGATCTTCGCCGTTTTCGCCGGTCTTATCGGCGGCGCCTTCTCGGTCCTGATGCGGGCCGAGCTGATGCATCCCGGCATTCAGTTTTTCGGCACTGACGCCAATCCCGACGGCCAGTTCTGGAACGTCGTGATCTCGGCCCACGCCCTGCTGATGATCTTCTTCACCGTCATGCCGGCAATGATCGGCGGCTTCGGCAACTGGTTCGTGCCGCTGATGATCGGTGCGCCGGATATGGCCTTCCCGCGCATGAACAATATCAGCTTCTGGCTGACCTTCGTCGCTTTCATCATGCTGATGTCCTCGGCCTTTGTTGATGGCGGCGCCGGTACCGGTTGGACGCTCTATCCGCCGCTCTCCTCTGACGGACAGCCCGGGCGTGCCGTCGACATGGCGATCTTCTCGATGCATCTTGCCGGTGCCTCGTCGATCCTCGGCGCCATCAACTTCATCACCACCATCTTCAACATGCGCGCACCTGGCATGACGCTGGCCAAGATGCCGCTCTTCGTGTGGTCGGTGCTGGTTACGGCCTTCCTGCTGCTGCTGTCGCTGCCGGTTTTCGGCGGTGCCATCACCATGCTGCTGACCGACCGTAACTTCGGTTCGAACTTCTTCCGTCCGGAAGGCGGCGGCGACCCGCTGCTGTTCCAGCACCTGTTCTGGTTCTTCGGCCATCCGGAAGTGTACATTCTGATTCTGCCGGGCTTCGGCATGATCAGCCAGATCATCTCGACCTTCTCGAAGAAGCCGATCTTCGGCTATCTCGGCATGGTCGGCGCCATGGTGGCGATCGGTGCCGTCGGCTTCGTCGTCTGGGCCCACCACATGTTC
>DATLIX010000165.1:0-75594 GCA_035539215.1 Dongiaceae bacterium
GGTGTTGATGACGGCGCCGATGCCGGTGGTGACGCCGCAGCCGATATAGCAGACCTTGTCGAAGGGCGCGTCCTCGCGGATCTTGGCGAGGGCGATCTCGGGGACCACGGTATAGTTGGCGAAGGTCGAGGTGCCCATATAGTGATGCACCTTCTTGCCGCCGAAGGAGAAACGGCTGGAGCCGTCGGGCATCAGGCCCTGGCCCTGGGTGGTGCGGATCGCCTGGCAGAGGTTGGTCTTCTGGCTGAGGCAGTACTCGCACTGGCGGCATTCCGGCGTGTAGAGCGGAATGACATGGTCGCCCTTTTTGAGCGAAGTGACGCCCGGACCGACATCGACGACGATTCCCGCACCTTCATGGCCGAGGATGGTGGGGAACAGCCCCTCGGGATCGGCGCCGGACAGGGTGAAATAGTCGGTATGGCAAATACCGGTCGCCTTGACCTCGACCAGCACTTCCCCGGCCTTCGGGCCCTCCAACTGCACGGTCTCAATGCTCAACGGCTTGCCAGCTTCCAAGGCAATTGCAGCGCGAACATCCATGTCTCTCTCCCTGTTAGATGGCCGATTCGGCGGGCGGCATGGTTTCAGAAGGTCATGCCGATGGCAAGTGACGAGGAAGCGAAGAGGGGGACATATCGAGCCGCCGCGATATGCGCCGGCTTGTCATGAAAACACAAAGTTCCGTCGGGCGGGTTCATCTAAGATGCGGATGGGGCTGGATATGATATTGTCTCGTGGAGCCGAACGCCAACAGGTCAAGCGATCCGCGCGGGGACCATGCGAGCGGGTCCATCCGATGAGTGATAAGGGGAAGGGATGAGCATTGTTGCTGCGGTCGTATTGGCGGCCGGCTTGGTCTATCTGATCGCCTTGCTTTTTCTCTATCTCACTCAAAGCAGCAAGGTCTTTCGCCTTTCCGCCACACGGCCGTCGCTGGGAGAGAGTTCGATCGCCGATCGTGCCCAGGTGGTGCAGATCGACCCCGGCGATGGGACCGTGCTCTTATCCTGGTTCGTGCCGGCGCAACGTCCGGATGGCCGCACAATCGCCTATTTTCACGGCAATGCCGGTACCATTGCCGAACGGGTGGAGCGTGTTCTGCCCTATCTCGCCGTGGGCTATGGCGCGCTGCTGGTGGGCTATCCGGGGTATGGCGGCAATCCGGGCAAACCGAGCGAGCAAGGTTTCTATCGTGCCGCGCGCGCCAATCTCGATTTCCTGACAAAGCTCGGCATTTCTCCCCGCCAGCTCATTCTGTTCGGGGAATCGCTTGGTACCGCCGTCGCCGTGCAGATGGCGCTGGAACGGCCGGCGCTCGCCCTCATTCTTGAAGCACCGTTGGCGTCGATCCATCATTCCGCCTGGGCGCGCTATCCGTATCTCGCTTTTGAGCGGCTGATCCGCCACAAATTTGCCTCCATCGAAAAGATCGATCAGGTCCGCCTGCCGCTCCTGGTCATCCATGGGGGCAAGGACCAGACGACCGATATTCGCTTCGGCCGCATGATTCTGGCCCGCGCCAACGAACCAAAACAGGGTTTCTTCCCGCCCGAGGCCGGTCATAATGACCTGATGCAACATGGTATGCCCGAAACTGTGCGCAGCTTTTTGGAGGCGTTACCGTCGTGAGGAAGATCCTCGTCAGCGCCTGTCTGATGGGACGCCCGGTGCGGTATGACGGCCGGGCTGCCGGTCGGGGCGAGGGGTTATTGGCGCAATGGCAGGCGGAGGGCCGATTGGTGATCGCCTGCCCGGAAGTTGCGGCCGATCTGCCGGTACCGCGGCCGCCGGCTGAGATCCGCGGCGGTACGGGCAGCGATGTCCTGGACGGCCTTGCCACCGTCATGACATCGAGCGGCGAAAATGTGACGGACAGTTTTCTTGCCGGCGCGCATGCGACGCTGGCGCTGGCCTTGCAGCACGGCATCGCCGTTGCCATCCTGAAACAACGCAGCCCCTCTTGCGGCAGTCGCGAAATCTATGACGGCAGGTTCGCCGATCGCCGAATCCCCGGCGAAGGGCTGACGGCGGCCCTGTTGCGGCGCAATGGCATTGCCGTGTTCGACGAAATGCAGCTGCAGCGGGCCGCGGACTGGCTCACGGCCCATGAATAGCCGGCATGCGTCGGCGCTTTTCTAAAACGATCCGGCTCTATCCCGCCTGATCGAGCGCCTTTTCCAGCGCGGCAAATGGCAGCAAGACGCAGTCCCGCCGACTCTTGCTGGCGTGGACCGGCGTGAAGATTTCCAGCGCCGGCCAGTCGGTTCCAGCCGTTAGCCCGTCTTGCATCATGGTCCGGATCGCGGGGATGATGGCGCGGGCCTGCGCCACGGACTGATCGCTGCAGTTTTCTGCAATGGTTGCGGCCGCGGCTTCGCATAACAGGCAGCCACGGACCTGATGGCCGATTTGCGCCAGGCGTCCGTCGGACAGAACGATATCAAGCGTCACGCGGTCGCCGCAAAGCGGATTATCCAACGTGACACTGGTCGTGGGTTGGCTCAAGCGGCCCTTGCCGAAGGCAGCCTTCGCGCGCTCGACCAGAGCGGCATGGTAAAGTGCGGCTGTCATGACGCCGCTCCCCGCTGCAACGCGGCATAAGATTGCGGCGTGTCGATATCGCGAAAGATACCGGCATCTTCGGAGGCGATCTCGACGACGTCAGCCGCATATTCGCCGATCAGGTGGCGGGCGCCGACATCGCCGGCCAGATTCTGCATATCGGCAAAATAGCGCCGATCCCACAGCACCGGATTGCCCCGCTTGCCGCCATGGACCGGCAGGACGATCGAGCGGCCTTCGACGGGATTATAGGCGGCCAGCATGCGGCGCAGCAGGGCCGGTGAAACCATCGGCATATCGCCCAGCAGGACGAAGGCCGCGGTCAAGGCAGGGGACAGGGCCGCGAGGCCAGCCTTGAGGGAAGCGCTCATGCCGATCTCGTAATCCTTGGCCATGACGAAACGCACCGGCCGTCCCGCCAGCGCCTGCTGCACTTTCTCAGGCTGATGGCCGAGCACGACGACGATCTCCGAGAGGTCGAGCGTCAGCGCCCGATCGACCACATGGCAGATCAGGGGTTTGCCCTCCACATCCAGCAGCAGCTTGTTCTGCCCCATGCGGCTCGACTTGCCGGCCGCCAGGATAACCGCACCGATATTCGCCGGCTGGCCCTGCGGGACGGCGCCGAGACGTGGCTGGGGCCGGCTCAGAATCTCGCCCAGCAGGCCGCCGACGCCCATATGGCGGATATCGCGGGCGGTCACCGGCAGATCGGCGATAAGGCGCTGCAGCACCCAGTCGACGCCGTTCTGCTTAGGCGAGCGCGCGCAGCCGGGCAGGCCGATGATGGGTTTGCCGGCAATCGACGCAAGCAGCAGGAGGTTGCCGGGATCGACCGGCATGCCGAATTGCTCGACCGTTCCGCCGCTGGCCTGGATCGCCGCCGGGATGACATCCAGCCGATCGGTGATGGCGCTGGCGCCGAGGACCAGCAGCAGCTCGGCCCCGGCGGCGAGACAGTCGGCAATCGTCCGGGTAAGTTCGACGGCATCATGGCGGCAGCGCCGTTCGATCATCAGGCTGCAGTTCAGTTCGGCCAGCCGCTTGACGGTGACCTCGGTCGTCTTCGTCAGCACGCTGTCTTTCAGGGTCGGCAAGGTAGTCTGGATCAACCCGATGCGGCGCGGCCGGAACGGTGCGACGTCGATATGCGTGGATGCCTTGGCGATCGCGCAAACCCGGTCCAGCATCTTCTGCGGCACGCTGAAGGGGATGATCTTGACGGTCGCGACCATCTGGCCGGCCATGACCGGCTTGTAGCGGTCCAGGGTTGCCAGCGTGATGGTTTCATCGACCTCGTTGACGGCATCGATCACGGCTGGGTCCAGCCGGAGGACGCCGTCGCTTTCGGCAAAAAGGTTGGCGCGACCGGTGAAGGCCGGGTCGACACGAATATTTGCACCGGCAATAGCCTGAGCCAGACCGGCCGCCGCCTCATCCTCGCCGACATCGCCGGCTTCAAGCCGCGCCACGACGACACTGCCATGACCGGCAGCGGCGAGGAGTGCCAGGTCGCTGTCGCTGAGATGGCGCCCTTTCTTGAAAAGCTGGTCGCCGACACGTACCGCATGCGCAAGGATGGCGTCGCGGCATTGATCGAGAGGCAAGGCACCGAAGATCATCAGGTTCAGCGCGTTACGCGGCGATGCAAGGCGGCCGTCATCTGCGCCAGGACGGAGACCGCAATTTCCGCCGGTGATTTGGCGCCGATGTCGAAGCCGGCCGGGCCATGGATGCGCGCGAGATCCTCGGCCGTGAAACCCGATCCGGTCAGGCGCTCCAGCCGTGCCGCATGGGTCTTCTTGCTGCCCAGGGCGCCGATATAAAAGACCGGCGTGCGCAAAGCGAAATCCAGGGCCGGATCGTCGAGCTTCGGATCATGGGTGAGCGTGACCACGGCACTCCGCCGATCCGGCTTCAACGCTTCCAACGCCTCGTCCGGCCAGTCGTGGCGCAGCTCGATATCGGGAAAGCGCAATTCGCTGGCAAAGGAACGGCGCGGGTCGATGACCGTTACCTGATAGCCGGCGAGCGCGGCCATCGGCGCGAGGCTCTGGGAAATATGCACGGCGCCGACAATCATCAGCCGGGTGGGCGGGTTATGGGTCTGGACGAAAACGCGCCGCTGTCCGATCTCCATCTCAACACTGCGATCATCGATCAGCATCTGGCGGATGTTTGCCAGATCCGCCGCCGACAGCGCGAAAACGGTTCCGGCGGCGTCGGCCGTCACCATATCCTGCTCTCCGGTCGCGAGATCGGTCAGCAAGGCGGCGGGAATTTGCGCCGCCTTGCAATCGAGCAGATCTTGGAGGATTGCGAGCTTCATGCCGTTACCGGATCAATCGAGACGTTCAACATAGACCTGCACCTTGCCGCCACAGGCAAGGCCGACCTCCCAGGCCTGTTCATCGGTGACGCCGAAATCCAGCAGCCGGGGCTTGCCGTCTTGCATCACTTCCAGGGCCTCCTTGACCACGGCCCCTTCGATGCAGCCGCCGGAAACCGACCCCATCATGCTGCCGGCCTGGTCAACGACCAGCTGGCTGCCGGCCGGGCGCGGCGATGAGCCCCAGGTGCTGGTGACGGTGGCGATGGCGACCGAGCGGCCGGACGCCTTCCAGTCCGCCGCGAGGCTGAGCAGGTCCTGATCGGTGGTCATGCTGCCAGAACTCCTGTGCTGGGCCGGCGGCCGCGCTGCGGCTCGGCGCTCAATACGCTGGTCAGATCGCGCATGGAATTGAGATTATGGATCGGCCGGAAGTCGTCAACATGCTTGATAAGGACGGCGGCCCCCTGCGTCAATGGCTCATAGGCGTCATAGCGCAGCAGCGGGTTGAGCCAGATCAGATGCCGACAGGAACGATGCAGCCGGCTGATCTCCCGTTCCAGGCCGGCAGCGCCATCGCGATCAAGGCCGTCGCTGATCAAGAGAACAACCGCACCTTGTCCAAGGATGCGGCGCGCCCAGCGGAGATTGAATTGGGCCAGGCAATGACCGATGCGCGTCCCGCCGGACCAGTCGACCACCGATTTTCCCACCCGGTCGAGAGCCACGTCGATATCCTTGTGCCGCAACAAACGCGTGATATTGCTGAGGCGCGTGCCGAACAGGAAGACGTGGACGCGGTCGCGGTCATTGGTGATCGCATGCAGGAAATGCAGGGCAAGGCGGGAATAGCGGCTCATCGAGCCGGAAATATCGCAAAGAACGACCAAGGGCGGGTGGCGGCGCTTCGGTGATTTGAAACGCAGCGGAATGGTGCCGTGATGGCGCAAGGCAGCCCTCAGGCTGGCGCGCATATCGACCTGGGTGCCCTGATTGTCCCGGCGGAACCGCCGCGTCGGTACCTCCATGATCGGCAGCCGCAAATCGGCAATGGCTCTTTTCGCCAGCGCCAGTTCAGCATTGGTCATTTTATCGAAATCCATTTCCTGCAGGATCTCGCGCTGAGAATAGGTCAGGGTGGCTTCGGTCCTGATCTCCTCTTCGCGGTCGGCGAGATCGGCATCTTCGGCGGCGCGATCACCTTGCAGCGCTTCGCTCAGGCGCGGACTGATCTCCTCATGATCGGCGCCATCCGCATCGATGGCGAGACGCGGCAACAGCAGGGACATCATCCGTTGCAGGAACTGGGGATTTCGCCAGAAAATATGAAACGCCTGATCGAATATCTCGCGCTGCTCGCGTCGCTGCACAAACACCGCATGCAGGGTCCAGTAGAAGTCGTCACGGCTGCTGATGCCGGCGGCCTGCAGGGCCTCGATGGCGGCGATCACCTTGCCGGGGCCGATCGGCAGGCCGGCGGCACGCAAGGCGCGCGCGAAATACATGATATTGTCGACCAGCCGGCCGCTCTTGCTGCTGCCGGTCCGATCATCGGCCTGCATCAGCGGGCCGCCATCTCTGCGCGCACTTCCTCAAGGAGACGGGCGGCCTCGCTGCCCTGGATGCGCGCGATATCGTCCTGGTATTTCAGCAGGGCGCCCAGGCTGCTGTCGATCGCCTTCGGATTGAGGGCGACCTCATTCAACTGCACGAGCGCGTCGGTCCAGTCGATGGTTTCGGCGACACCCGGCAGCTTATAGAGCTCGAGCCGTCGCAGTTTCTGCACAAAAGCCACGACCTCGCGGCTCAGCTGCGCGGCAGCCGCCGGCACCTTGGCATGCAGGATCGCCAGTTCGCGCGCTGCGTCGGGATAATCGACCCAGTAATAATAGCACCGGCGTTTCAGCGCGTCGTGAATCTCACGCGTGCGGTTCGAGGTGATGATGACGATCGGCGGCTCGGCCGCCTTGATGACGCCGATTTCAGGAATCGTAATCTGGAAATCGGAAAGAACCTCCAGCAGGAAGGCCTCGAAGGGCTCGTCGGTGCGATCCAATTCATCGATCAGCAGCACGGGTGGCCCGGCCGGATCGGGTTCCAAGGCCTGAAGCAGGGGACGTTTGATGAGAAAGCGGTCGGAAAAGATATCCCGGGCGATCAGGTCGCGGGAGGTCTCGTGCGCCGCTTCGGCCAGGCGGATCTCCAGCATCTGCCGGGCATAGTTCCACTCATAGACGGCGGCGGCAACGTCCAGCCCCTCATAGCATTGCAGGCGAATGAGCCGGCGGCCTAAGGTCGAGGCCAATACTTTGGCAATCTCGGTCTTGCCGACGCCGGCCTCGCCCTCGAGAAAGAGCGGCCGGTGGAGTTTGAGCGCCAGGAAGACCGCCGTGGCGAGGCTGCGGTCTGCGAGATAGCTGCCGCCCTGCAGAAGCTCAGCGGCAGCATCGATCGAGGCTGGCAGATCGGTCGTTGAAGATGCCGCGTTCACCATCTGCAGGCCTATTTTTTTACCCAGTTGCCGCTGTCATTCATGTAGTACCAGCCGGGCTGGAGATTCTCCTGAATCACTTTTTCTGCCGTCAAAGCGCCGATTTGCTCCACCGGCACACCCTTCTGCTTGGCAATGCTCTCATATTTGGCGCGACGCTGGGCGTTGATCGTGGCGATCAGCGTCTGGATATCCGGGGTGGGTGCGCCGACAGCTCCGACATAGCCATCCGGGCGCTCGCCGACGAGCCCCTTGGCCCTGGCGCCGTCCAGCGTTTCCGCCCAGGCCGGCGCTGCCAGCAGGACCGCCGAGGCGACGGCGGCGATGATCCAGCGTAGCACTTGACGGCTAAAAGCCGAACTTGGAATTGGTCTCATGATGATCGGCCTCGCTTCTGCCTAGAACAGGTTCGGATCTGACTTGATCAGGCTGTCGACATCCTTATCGATCTTAACCCGAACTTCCTGCTCAATCTTGACGTTGAGATTGATCACGATCGGCTTATCGGGCGCCTCGACCTTGACGGTGGGGTTGCAGGCTGCCACCAGGGCGGCAAAGAGCAGGGAGCCCAGCAGCGGTAAGATCAGCCGCGACCGCCGGTTGGCCCCTCGCAGGCGGCCACTTTCCGTTGCAATCCAATTCAATCGACGATCCTCCCCCAGGGTGCTGACGGCCGGTAACAACGGCAAGGTGGCTCAGCGAAAGTGGTTCAGCTTTTCTTCAATCATATCTGGCACTTGATATCCGGCCAAGCCCTGGCGGAGGATTTCGTCCAGGCGACCGCTGGCGGTGAAATTGAACTCGACCGGATAGCCATTATAGAACTTGGGGTTGCTGCCGCTGATATGCAAGCCAAGCGCGGCATCCCCCGTCAGCTGCCGGTCCAGGGTGATGACGAGCTCCTTGTAGTGGAAGTCGGAAAGGGCGCTGAGTGCCATATTGACGCTCTCTCCGGCATTCTTGACCGCGGCCGGGGCGGCGCCGGCATCGTATTTGAGGCTGCCGGGGCCGGTTGCCGTCAGCTTGGCGTCCTTGATCAGAACGCCTTCGGGGAACAGGCTCACGGGAATGGTGCCGGAAATCTCACCTTCGCCGGTGAGGCCGGCGATATTGATCAACTTGAACAGATCGCCGACGCCCAGCCGGTCGACCTTGAGGTTGAGCTGTTGCACCGGCGCATCGATCGACAGGGTAGTCGGATCCAGCGTCACCTGGCCATTGGCCAGGCTGAGCGCGCCGGAATCGATCTTGATCGTCTTGCCGTCGTCGATATCGAAATGCAGCAATCCGTTGGTGAAGGGCAGGCCGAGAACGATCTGCTCGGCGGCGAGGCTTTGGCCCGGCGACGTCGACAGGGGCCACAGCCTGTCAAAGTGGATGACGCTGTTGAGGTTCTGCACCGCGGCGGGGCCGATCTTGCCGGTGATGTTGCCGAGTGCGAGGTCGATGTCCGAATTGACCGAATTGTCTGCGGCTATCGTAAAGTCGCCTTTCAGTCCAACGGCTCCGGAAATATCGCGCATATAGCGGCCGAGGAGCGGGACAAGATCAGTCGGCTGCCAGCTGTTGGTTGCGAAAGTCGGGGTCGCAAAATCAACATGACCCTGGCCCGTATGCTGCGCCAGATTGTAATTTCCCGTGACCGAAAGCGTTGCGTTGCTCTTCGGCTCGACCAGTGTCGATGAAACGTCGAGTTTCATGTCTTTGACGGCTGCCTTCGCGGCCAGCCGGAAGGGCGCCATGACATTGGGCATCTCCAGGTCGCCGATCGCGAGGTTGGCCGATCCGGTGCCCTGCCCAGGTGTCGCGGTCAGGTCCAGCTGGATATTCGCCATCAGTGCCAGCAGTGCCTGGCGCGTCATTTGCAACGACTGCAGCGCCAGTTTGCCGCGTAATGTCGATCCGGGGTCGCCGTCGAGGCTGAGCTTCGGGGCGACGGCGGCGATGCCGATCACCGCCTTCTCCCCGGCCGGCAGAATCTGTGCCTTGAAGTCTCCCAGCGTCAGCGACACAGACATCGGATCGGCAAGATCGCGTTCCTGCTCATCGCGATCGAGAATCCAGCTCAACTGGCTGTCGGCGGGCTGTATCGCAAGCGCCAGCAGGCTGGGAAAGGTGACGGGGGCATCGCTGAGATCCAGCAGGGTCAGTTTGCCCGTATCGGTTGGCGTAACGACCAGGCGATGGCCGTCATACTGGGCGTGCAGCTTCAGTGCGGCCGTCGGCTCTTTCATCGTGATGCCGCCGACTTTCAGGGACTGGTCCCGCATATCGAGACCGAAATCGGCGGTGACCTGTGGCCGCTCCCGCAGATCGATGGTGCCGCTGCCGTTACTGATGGTGCCGGTGAACGTACTCGACGGGCCGCCTTTGAGGTCGACCGCCAGATCGCGAAAGACGACGGTCTTGGGTGTGGTTTGCGGCGGCATGATCTCGGCGCCGGCGGCCTGTAGCGTGGTCACGACATGAAGGTCGATCGGCGCCGCCAATTGCGGCAGATCGATGCCTTGCGCCGAAAGATCCAGCTGCACGCGCGGGCCCGGCGTATCGCTTTTACCGGCACCCAGCGAGGCTTCAAAACTGATCAAACCGGCTTTCGGCGCGACCGCAGGCAACAATTGCCACAGCCGGGATTGCGGCAGGACGGTGGCCTGAAGCTGACCCTCGGGGGCCGCTTGCGTCGAAACGTTGCGGATCGTGGCCGTGGTCGTTGCCCGCGCGCCGCCATTGGCCTCCGTCCAGTTGAGATTCGTGAACAGCGTATCCTTGTCATAGGTTGCCATTCCCTCGATCCGCTGCGAACCGAGCGGCGTATCGAGCAGGATCGTCAGATGATGGAGGATGACGATCGGCAAGGCGGATTTGTCGGTTGCCGCTTGATGGTCGGCGGCGGTGAACAGGCGTTGTAGCTCGCCGAGCTGGAGGCGCCCGTCATAGCCGAGATGCAGGCTGGCATCGCCGATCTCGATATGCTGTAAAACCGGCACAGACAGACCGTTCGTCGCATAATCGATCCGAATGTCCTTGATGCTCGCCTCGCCGTGGCGCCCCAGGCGAAGTTCGGACAGCGAGATCCCATCGAGATTGATATCTTTGACAGCAACCTGCGCGCCCAGGGCAAAATGCCGCTGCAGATAAGCTTCCGCGAGCCAGCCGGCAAGTGTGCCCCGCCAGTTCCAGGCAGACGCGATACAGGCAACAACTACCACGACCGTGGTAATCAGCCAGACCCGTCTCCCACGGCCGCGCTCGTTTACTGACATTCTCGAAATCCCCAGACGTGCCGGGAGTTTAGCGGGTGTTTTGCAATTATAAAAGACGCTTGCGGCTGGATCAGGCAGCAGCCAACATGCTGATCGACCTCAACCGTCCGGTTGAACGGGGATGCCGGCTTGGCGTGGGATTTGATGCAGCTGTGGAACGCTGGCTGCCGACCGGACGGCGCTTCTTCGAGAGGGCGTTCTCGCGAAAGGAACTCTGCCGGGTGTCGTTCAAGATTCCGTTTGCCGTCATCGGTGCAGTGATTGGCGTGCTGCTCGGGATCGAACCGGCCGTGGCGCAGGAAGCGCCTCCGGCATTGCGTGAAGTCGCCTGCTGGTTCAAGGCGCCGACGCGGCAAACCGCCACCTGCTACCGCATCAGGGTGCCGGAGCAACGCCAGCTGGATCCCGCTGCGGCGGTGGTGGATACGGGTTCGAGCGCGCGGCATCCGGTCGGCAAGGTGGCTTCTGCCGCTACCGCAGATCAGGCGCCGGCGCCGAAGGTGATGCTCGATCTGCCGGTTGTGGTGATCTCGACGCCCAAGGACAGGCGGCATGACGATCCGGTGGTCTATATTTCCGGCGGTCCCGGCGACGGCGATTGGCTTGATCGCGGCCGTATCGGCTATTGGTGGACCTTCCTTGCACAGAATGCATGGTTGCGGCACCGCGACCTCATCCTGTTCGATCAGCGCGGCGTCGGCATGACGGAGCCGCGTATCGACTGCGCGGAACTGGAAGCCCTGGAATTGCCGAGTTTGTCGCTGGGAAACGATCACCGGCAAGTAGCCGCGCAATCGCTTCGCGCGACAGAAGCCTGTCTCGCGCGGCTGCAGAAGGCTGGGTACGACCCGGCTGCCTATACCACGGAGGCAAGCGCGGAAGATCTCCACGCAATCTTTGCCGGACTGCGGATCCCGCGCTGGAACATCTACGGGCTTTCCTATGGAAGCCGACTGGCCCTGACCTATATGCGGCTTCATCCTGCGGATATTCGCACCGCGATCCTGGATTCGGTCTATCCGCCGCAGGTGCATTTTCTGGAGGACGATGCCTGGCGGACCGAGCGTGCTTTCCAATTGCTCTTCGATGCCTGCAAGGCTGACGCGGACTGCCGCCAATGGTACCCGGATCTTGCCGCGCGGCTGCCGGCCTTGGTCAGCCGTCTGAATGAAAAGCCCTTGCAGATGCGGCATGCCGATCCCGACGGCGGGCCCGATCTGCTCTTTCCGCTGACCGGCGAAACCCTGCTCACCCATCTCTTCTTCAATCTTTACAATCGCGACGATATCGAACGCGTGCCGCAGATCATCGATATTTTCGATCGCAACCTGACGCGGTCGATTGCCGGGGAAACCAGCCTGCTCCTGGAGGAATTGCACGACCGTCCGGATTGGGGGGATGCGATGGCGATGACCATCGATTGCCGCGAAGACGTCCCCTTCAATGACCTGGCAAAGGTCCGGGCAAATTATGCGGCATCGCCGCTATTGCGCAGTTTTGCCGACGTCGACCCGGCACCGGATTGTGCGGGATGGGTTCAAGCGCCGCCGGTCGCCGCCATGGCGCGGCCGATCGAGAGTGCTGTGCCGAGCCTCGTCCTGGCCGGGAGCAACGATCCGGTCACGCCGCCGAGCTATGCCCGATTGGCTGCGAGCCATCTGTCGCATGCTTTCTATACGGAATTCCCCGCCACCGGCCATGATGTGCTCGGCAATTCCATCTGTGCCGGGCAATTAGCCGAAGTCTTCTTGGATCGGCCCGATCAGCAACCGACCCATCCCTGTCTCGCGGTCTCGAAGCCGCTGGTTTTCGCGGCACCGGTCGATCGCTGAGCGAGTTTGCGTGTGCCGGCCGGCAGGACCGGAAGAGCTGTCGCCGTCAGAAGAAGAACAGCGCGATCACGACGAGGAGAATGACGACGACGACACCGCCCAGGAAGGCGAGCTGGCGGCTATTGCTGAAGCCCTCTCCTGCGGCGCTCGGTGTCCCGGCCGGTTCATGCGCCGTCGGATGAGCGGGCTCATGCGTTATCGGCGCGGCGGGGGCGGGGGAAAGCTGTTCCAGCGCTTCTTCGAGGGGCGGCGTCTGTGGTGTCGCATCGGCTGGCGCACCCACGCGAGCCGCGAAGGCGGCGAAAAATTCATCGGCCATTTTCTTGGCGCTGCCTTCCACCAGACGTGAGCCGATCTGTGCCAGCTTGCCGCCGATCTGGGCTGCCGCGGTATATTGCAGCCGGGTGCTCCTGCCCTCATTCTGCGATTGCAGGAAGACCTTGGCACTGCCTTTGGCAAAGCCGGCAGCGCCGCCCTGGCCTTCGCCGGTAATGGTGTAGCCGTTGGGCGGGTCGATATCGCTCAGGGTCACCTTGCCGCCGAAGCCGGCCTTGACCGGTCCGATCTTCGCCGTGACGCGGGCGGTGAACTCGTTGTCGGCGGACCGCACCAGTTCCTCGCACCCGGCAATGCAGGACTTCAGGATCTCAGGATCATTCAAAGCCGCCCAGACAGCGTCGCGTGGTGCCGCGATCAGATACTCACCGGTCATGTCCATGATGAAGCTCCCCGCCAACGGCTTTACAGTTCGACACGGCACAGCCAGCGGCTGCATTTCCGAAATGCCATCCAAGGCAGGTCTTGACTTAAAGTCAAGCGGAGGAGAAATTTCCCCTATGAGCAAATTCCTCCACAGATCGCTGGCCATCGTCCTCGTTGCGGCAACACTGCTGATTTCCGGGCCGCTGGCCCAGGCTTTTTCGCGGGATATCGTCGTTATCCGCGCCCATGGTGGCAGCTACCGGTTCAACGTCGAACTGGCGATCAGCGACGAGGAGAGAGCACAGGGGCTGATGTTCCGCAAGGAAATGGCCTCCGATGCCGGCATGTTGTTCCTGTATAACCAGGACCAGGCCGTCACCTTCTGGATGAAGAACACCTATCTGCCGCTGGACATGATCTTCATCGCTTCCGACGGCAGGATCACCCAGATCGTCCGTCACGCCCAGCCGTTTTCCGAAAACCTGATCCCCTCCAACACCTATATTCGTGGCGTATTGGAGGTCAATGCGGGGGTGGCCGACCGCTATGAAATCGAGCCGGGTGATCGCGTCGACTATAAAAGCTTGAAGATGCCCGGGGCAGCCAGCAGCAAAACGCCGGGCCAATAGCGCCGCTCCGCGAATCCTTCGGCCTGCGAAGATCGCAGGACAGGCCGCGCTTTAGCCGGCCCCGACGCCTTGGCCGGTTCTACCCGGCAACAGATGACGATCCAATGTGAGCTAGAGCCCGGCTTCGGTCGGCTGCGGAACGCGTTTGTATTGCACCCCTGATTCAAGGGCACTTTGCGCCACAGTCTTGCGGCGGCTGGTATCGCTGACGCAGAAAATATGGGCGTAGGGCGTGCCGTCGATCCCGTTGAACAGAGAGGCGACTTCCCAGACCAGGAGGGACATCTCGGCATTCTGATAGCGCGCCCCAACGGTTACGCGCGCCTGTTTTCGACGGGAGAATATCCCAAGCATGTATCTATCCAATTCATCGACGGATTCGCTCGACGAGCGAACCGCCTATCAGATATCACATCCTCTTGATCGGAGACAAGATTCTGCGCTGCTTATAGCGCCACGGCGGCATTTGCCACTTCTTCAACCGAAGCGGGTCGGCGGCCAGGCGCTTCTTCGGGCTTGCATCTCGCCGCGATTTGCTGCAGGGCCGCCGAAGGCGTGATGCATTCCGCGGCCCTGCAAGATCTCAGGCGTTGCGCAGATACCAGGCGTAGTCCAGCTCGGTGACGCGGCTGAAGAAGCGGTCCTGCTCCGCCCGTTTGACGGCGGTGAAGACATGGTGGAAGCGCGGCCCGAAATACGCCTTCATCCGGTCGGAGCGTTCGAACAGGTCGAGGGCGGCAAACCAGTTGGTCGGCAGCTTCGAACCGCTCTCCTGGGCATGGGCATAGCCGTTGCCGACCACGGCAGGGCCGGGATCGAGACGATGCGTCAGGCCGTAATGGATGCCCGCCAGGAGTGCTGCCACCGCCAGGTAGGGATTGGCGTCGGCGCCGCAAACGCGGTGTTCCACATGGCGCGTATGGGCCGGTCCCGCCGGAACGCGGAAGCTGACGGTGCGGTTGTTGACCCCCCAGGTCGGCGCCACGGGCGCATAGGAATTGGCCCGGAAACGCCGATAGGAATTCGCGTTCGGCGCGAAGACGGCCATGGAATCTTCCAGCATCGCCATCATGCCGCCAATGGCGAAACGCAGCAGCTCGCTGCCTTCGGGAGAATCGCTGCCGAAGGCGTTGTTGCCCTGCTGGTCGGCGAGACTGACATGCAGATGCATGCCGCTGCCGGCGATATCGTTATGCGGCTTCGCCATGAAGGTGGCTTCGAAACCGTGCCGGACCGCAACGCCCTTGACCAGGCGCTTATAGAGAATTGCATCGTCACAGGCCCGCAAGGCGTCGGGACGATGGCGCAGGCCGAGTTCCATTTGACCCTGGGCATATTCCGAGATCGAGGATTCCAGCGGCAGGCCGACCTGATCGCCGGCGGCATAGACGTCGCGGAAGAACGGCTCAAAATCGTCCAGCTCGCGCAGGCCATAGACCTGGATATCGTGCTGGCGGTGGGCGGTGACCGGCCCGATCGGCGGCTGCCTGCCGCCTTGCGGCGCCGGCTCGCGGTCGACCAGGAAGAACTCCATTTCGCAGGCGATGACCGGCGTCAGCTGGAATTCCTTGAAGCGGTCGATCACGCCTTGCAGGACATGGCGCGGGTCGAAATTGCAGCGCGTGCCGTCAAGCTCATACATGGTCAGCATGACCTGCGCATAATCGGGGCCGAGCCAGGGTGCCCGGGTCAGGGTGCCGGCGACCGGGCGGCCGAGACGGTCGGCGTCGCCGTCGCTCCAGACCAGGCCTGATTCTTCGACATCCTCGCCGGTGATATCGAGGCCGCCCATGGTGCCGGGCAGGAAGCGGCCATATTCGAAGATGGGGCGCAGATCACGCCGCAGCAGGTTCTTGCCGCGCGGCACGCCGGATTGATTGGTCCAGAAGATTTGCACGAAGCGGACATCCGGATTCTGAGCCAGAAAGTCATCGCATTCGCGCAGATCGGCAATTTCCGGGCGGACGGTTCCTTGACTGGAATGACTGTCGTTCAATTTCCCTCACCTTGTTTCTTTATGTTGGCTGTTGCGCCGGGCGCTGTTCGGCGCCCCCCGCTCGGTCAGTTGACCAGTTCATCCAGGCAGGCGCCAACAGTTCCCACCAAATGATCCACTTGCGTGCTGCTCGTCGCCGGGCAGACCAGTGTCATATTATGGAACGGCGCGATGATGAGGCCGCGGTTGAGCAGGAACAGGTGGATCGCCAGTTCCAGCTGATGGTGCATCGCCGCCTGGGCTTCGCTGCCGTTGCGCGGGCGCTCGGCGGCGCAGACGAATTCCGCCCGGGCGCCGACATTGGAGACATGCCAGGGCAAAGCGTGGCGCTTGATCTCCGCCTCGATGCCGCGCGCCAGCTTTTCCGACAGCGGCAGCATGTGATCATAGGCGGCGGGGGTCATCACCTCTTCGAGATTGGCGCGCATCGCCCTGAGCGCCATGGCATTGGCGCTCAGGGTCGTTCCCATGCCGCTATAGCCGGGTCCGGCCTCGATCTCGGCCGTTTTCATCTTTGCCGCCATCTCTGCCGTACAGCCATAGACCGAGCAGGGGATGCCGCCGGCAATCGGCTTGCCGATGGTGAGAAAATCCGGCTCCAGGCCGTGCGTGCGGGTATAGCCGCCATAACCGGTCGAGATGGTATGGGTCTCGTCGATGACGAGCAGCGTCTCGTATTTGCGGGTGAGGGCGCGCAGGGCGTCGAGGAAGCCCGGCTGCGGCAGCACCATGCCGATATTGGTCAACGCGGGCTCGGTGATGACGCAGGCGACGTCGCGGTCGGCGAGCGCACCTTCCAGCGCGGCGATGTCGTTAAATTCCACGATCTTGGTGTGATCGCGCATGTCATAGACCTGCCCGATCAGGCCCGGCCGGTGGATCGGCTTGCCGTCTTTCAGCCGCACGAAGGTGTCGTCGCAGGAACCATGATAGCAGCCGTTGAAGACCAGGATCTTGTCGCGCCTGGTGATGCCGCGGCACCAGCGGATGACGAAGCGATTGGCATCGGTCGCCGTGGTTGCAACCTGCCAGATGGGCAAGCCGAATTTCTGCGCGAGAAGCCGTCCGACAGCGACGACGTCCTCGGTCGGCAGCATGTAGGTGAGGCCGTGGCGCGCCTGCTCGGCGATGGCGGCGGCGACCGGCGCGGGCGAATGGCCGAACATCGAACCGGTGTCGCCGAGGCAGAAGTCGTCGTAATCGTGGCCGTCGACATCCGTCAGCGTCGCGCCGAAGGCATCGGCGACGAAGAGAGGGAAGGGCGTCGACCAATCGAGCATCCAGTGCATCGGCACGCCGTGATGCCAGTTCGCCGCAGCCTCTTCCGACAGCCGTCTGGATGTGGCATTGCGCTGTGCGTAATGCTTGCGTTCACGATCGATCATCGCCGCCACGCGTTCCATCGGCACGCCGGCTTCAATCAGGGCCATTTACGATTACTCCTAGAGATAGATCGGTATTGATAGCGACTGGCCGAAGGCGCATCAAGTGTTGCTCGGGTGACAGCGGCAAGGATGCGGGCTGCAATTGTTTGGCTTGTCCAAACTAAGAAAATGTGATGGTGACTAGAGACGGCTGATGCAGTCTGGCATGTTGCGGCCGCTAACACAGCAGGGAACGGGACGGATTGAATGACGAATTTTGACGGCTTGGTCGCTCTGGTGACGGGCGCCGGCAGCGCCGACGGGATCGGCTTTGCGGCAGCCAAGATGCTCGCCGCGGCGGGAGCCAAGATAGCGATTACCTCAACCACCGACCGGATCCAGGCGAGGTTCGCCGAGCTTGGCGGCGATGCGGCGACGCAGCTCGCGCTGGCTGCCGACCTCACCAAGGAGCGGCAGGTCGAGAGATTGCTGGCGCAGGTGCTGAAGCGTTTCGGCCGCATCGATATCTTGATCAACAATGCAGGCATGATCCAGACCGGCGAGAAGGCGAAAGCCTCGCGCGTGCAGGATATCAGCACCGAAGAATGGAAGCGGGCGATCGATATCAATCTCAACACCTGCTTCTATGTCACGCGCAGCGTGCTGCCGCAGATGCTGAAGCGGCGTTTCGGCCGCATCGTCAATATCGCTTCGGTCACCGGCCCGGTCGTCACTTATGAACGCAGCGCCGCCTATAGCGCTGCCAAGGCCGCCATGGTCGGTTATACCCGCGCCGCCGCCTTGGATGTCGGCCGGCGCGGCGTGACCGTCAATGCGGTCGCTCCCGGCTGGATCCAGACCGGCTCTTCTTCGAAGACGGAAATCGAGGCCGGCCGTCATACGCCGGTCGGCCGTCCGGGGCGGGCCGATGAGGTCGCCGCCGTCGCCGCCTTTCTTGCCAGCCGCGAGGCAAGCTATGTCACCGGGCAGATGATCGTTGTCGACGGCGGCAATACTATTCAGGAACACAAGGGATGACGCGGCAGATCGGCCGCGTTGCATGAAGATGGCTGGATCAGGGTCAGGGAGTATCGGAATGGCAGTGGAAGACGGCAGCTGGTCTGGCAAGACCGTTTTGGTGACAGGCGGCGCCGGCGGCCTCGGTCAGGCGCTCGCCCGTCGCTATGCGGCGGCCGGCGCCGTTGTCGCCCTTGCCGATCTCTCGCAGGAAGATGCCGATCGCGTCGCGCTGGAGATTGGCCGCGGCTGCTTCGCTGTCGCTACCGACGTAAGCAAGGTGGCCGATTGCGAGCGGATGACCGCGGTCGCCGTCGCGCGCACCGGCCGGCTCGATCTGCTGATCAATGCGGCCGGCATCTGGCTCGAAGGCGATGCCGACGGGGTGACGGAGGCAGATTGGGACCGGGTGATCGACATCAATCTCAAAGGCAGCTTCTTTGCCTGCCGCTTCGCTATTCCCGAGCTGGAAAAGACCGGCGGGCAGATCATCAATATCGGCTCGGATGCCGGCCTGGTCGGTAATAAGGGGGCAGCAGTCTATTGCGCGTCAAAGGGAGGCATCTCCCTGCTCACCAAGGCGTTGGCCCTGGAACTGGCGCCGCGCGGCATCCGCGTCAATGCCGTCTGCCCCTGTGACATTGAAACGCCGATGATCGAGTTCCAGGCCAATACCTATGGCGATGGCGATCCCTCGGCCTATAAGCGCAACCTGCTGTCCAAGTATCCGCAGGGCAAAATGGCGCGGTTCTCGCGTCCGGAGGAAATTGCCGCCTTCGTTTATGCGATCACCTCGCCGGAGCTGGCGCCGCTGGTGGGGGCTTGCCTGCCGATCGATTTCGGACTGACGGCGGGCTATTGAGCATGCTCGATCAGGCTGTCATTGCGCAACTGATTGCCGATATTGGCGACGACGCCTTTATCCGGCTGTCGCGGCAATTCCTCGATGAGACCGGCAATCGTATCGTGGCCCTGACCGACGCCCGGAAGGCGGCGGCCTGGGGCGAGCTCGCCCGTCACGCCCATTCGCTGAAAAGCACCGCGCAAAGCTTCGGCCTGCCCGAAACCGGCGCCCAGGCCCGTGACCTGCAGGTGGCAGCTGACCGTCTCGACATCGCGGCGATCGATGCCCTTTTGCCGCGGCTCATCGACACCACCGGCGCGGAATGCGCGATGTTCGAGGCGTTATGCGCGAATATGCTGGCTAAACGGCAATCGGCGAATCCCAGCTCTGGCGCTTCCGATAAAGCGTCGAGGGACTGACGCCCAGGGCGGCGGCGGCGCGCGGAATATTGCCATCGCACAGGGCGATGGCAGCTTCGATCGCCTCGCGTTCGACGTCCGCCAGCGGCCGGATGGTTTCGCTGCCACCGGCTTTGCCGATCGAGGGCAGCATGCCGGTCACGTGCTGGGGATCCGCCGCCAGCGGGCTGCTCTGCTGGCGCAAGACATTCATGAGCTGCTGCGGCGGCAGCATGTCCGGTGTCACCACCGGCCCGCTATGCATGACCACGGTATTGCGGATCAGGTTCTGTAGCTGGCGGATATTGCCGGGCCAGGAATAGGTGGTCAGCAGACGTTCGGTCTCGCGCGAAAACCCGGTGAAATTCTTGTGTTCTTCCTTGGCATATTCCTCGAGGAAATGCTCGGCGAGCTGCATGATGTCGTCGCCCCGCTCGCGCAGGGGCGGCAGCATGATGTTGAGGACATGCAGCCGGTAGAACAGGTCCTCGCGGAAACGGCCGGCGGCGACTTCGGTCATCGGATCGCGGTTGGTGGCGCAGAGGATGCGGACGTCGACGGTTTCGACCCGGTCGCTGCCGACCCGCTGAAAACTGCCGGTCTGCAGAAAACGCAGCAGTTTCGGCTGCAGCTCGATCGACATTTCGCAGATCTCGTCGAGGAACAGGGTGCCGCCATCGGCGCTGGAAGCCGCACCTTCGCGATCGGTCTGCGCGCCGGTGAAAGCCCCTTTCACATGGCCGAAGATGGCGCTCTCCAGCAGGTCCTTGGGCACCGCGGCGCAGTTCAACGGGATGAACGGCGCGGTGGCCCGCGGCGAGATGCTGTGGATCGCCTGCGCCGCGACTTCC
Organism: Dongiaceae bacterium; assembly: GCA_035539215.1. Lineage (GTDB taxonomy): Bacteria > Pseudomonadota > Alphaproteobacteria > Dongiales > Dongiaceae > Dongia_B. The sequence goes on from DATLIX010000165.1 coordinate 20,282, forward strand.
TTGCCCGTGCCCGACTGGCCGGTGATGAATACGGTCGCCTTGCTGGAGGCGGCCGCAGCGATCATCCGGTAGACCGACTGCATGACTTCGGACTTGCCGATAAAGCCGCAGAATTCGGGCTGGCTGAAATGGCCGCTGAGCGTCGCCACCATGGTCGAGAGGCGGCGGCGCTCGAGCACGTTGTTGAGGGTGATCAGCAGCCGGTCGGCGTTGAAGGGCTTGACCAGGAAGTCATAGGCGCCTTCGCGCATGGCCTCGACCGCCGTGCTGATCGAGCCGTCGGCGGTGATGACCACGGTGGCGGTCGGCAGGTTGTTGTTGCGGATATGCCGCAGCACGTCGAGGCCGTCGATATCGGGCAGCCGGAGATCCAGCAGCACCACGTCAGGGGGATTGCGGCTGATTTCCTTGATGGCGGTCCGGCCATTGTCGCAATGGCGCACGTTATAGGGCCCGCGCCGCAGATATTCCTGAAAGATCCTGGCCATGGAAAAGGTGTCTTCGACCAGCAAGACATCCGATCGCAATTGCCCGTCCATCACGTCCACACCTGCCATTGGCGACTTGTTTCGGCGAGCGGCAAGCGGACTAATGCGGGTCCAACACCAACGCCCGTGCAACAGACGGCCGCAACTCTTGCCCTCAAGCAATTTCAAATATTTAGCAACTTCGTCCCATCAGCGCAAATATCGGCGTGCTGGCCGAGGCGCATCAGATCGGCGGTGCGTGTCCGGCAGCGCCAAACGCGACTGTCGTCGGTGTCTTTCTACCCGGCCAAGCCCGCCGCCGGCAGCCGGTTACTGGTCTCTCACCTGCTTTTCCCGTATGATGCCGCAGCGAAGTCAGAATCGGCCCAACATCCTTGGGGGGATGTCATGGAAGCGAGTGATAAGCGGCGCCACGAGCGCTTCGGATATGACGGTACGGCCATGCTGGTGTTCGACGACATCAACAGCCGTCGCACGCTGGCGATCACGAATTACCGTAATGTATCGCAGGGTGGTGCCTGCATCATGACGCCCAATACCGAAAGCCTGCAGATCGGCGATCATCTTTTCATCATGCCCGAACGCTATCGCCGCAAGCGCGAGGCGGTTGTCGTCGACCTGGGGACGGGGCGCTTACATCTCGAACTGTCGCGCAATCAGGAAATGACCGAATTCGAATTGGCCGAGCTTATCCAGCGGCTCGAATTCCGCAAAGTTCTGTAAGTCTCTATTTCTAAAATAATTGGCAATCTACCGTGGGTGACTTATTCGCACAGATGCGGCTTGGTATCGATCAGATGATTGATCACCAGAATGCCGGGAAATGCGATCGCCATATGCGATTCGGATATGCGGACCACGGTGCCGATGGTGGGGCCTAGGCCGGGCAGATCAACCGAGATCTTGTCGCCGACCATGGCCGCCCGATTGGTCTTCAACAAGGCGCCGCCGGCGGAAATATCGATCAAGCGGCATTCGGCCTCCACACCCTGCACCACGAGATGGGTCGGCAGATTGACGGCATAACGCTTCGATGAGCGGCGTTCGCTGCTCTTGCGTTGCGGCAACATATGGTCATCCCCTTCATTCATGATGCTCACCATCATCAATGCCGTCGGTTGAAAAAAGCTTAACCCAGAGGTGGTTGTACCAGAAGATTGAGCTGGTGTATCAATTGGCCCGAGAGTAGGTGCCGGCGCTGCTCACCGGGATGTGTTGCAGGCTCTGGCCTTCAGTTCTCGCTTCAAACCTGGCATCGGGCCGGGGCCAGATCCGTTTCTGCCAGCCCCTGGGCGATGAATTCGGGGGGTATCCAGCCCTGATCGATCAGCCCTGCCGCCAGCCGGGCGAGGGCTGCCGACATCATGATGCCGAAGCCGCCCTGGCCGGCCAGCCAGAAGAAGTTCTTGAGCTGAGGGTCGAAGCCGGCCACGGGCGCGCCGTCGGCAACGAAGCTCCGCAAGCCCGCCCAGCTATGCTCGATGCGCCGGATGGTGATGGCGGTATGCCGTTCCAGCCAATCGGCCAGGACGGCGACATCCATGTCATCCGGCTGGATATCCTGCGGCTCGACCGGGGTTTCGTCTCCCGGCGAGGCCATGATCTTGCCGGAAGTCGGCTTGATATAGATTTCCCCGCCGGCGAAATCGACCAGCGGCATGGTCTTGATATCGATCCCGGCCGGCGGATCGACCAAAATAGCGGTACGGCGTTTGGGAACCAGGCCGATCGGCCGGGCGCCGGCCATCTGGCCGATGCGGTCGGCCCAGGCGCCGGCGGCATTGATCACGATGGCGCTGCGATAGCTGCCTTTGGCGGTCTCGACCTGCCAGACATGACCGTCATGGCTGAGCTTGGTCACGGCGCGGTCCGTGATCACCTGACCGCCGCGGGCGGCCAGCCCCTTCAGGAAACCGCGATGGATGGCATCGACATCCATATCCAACACGCCGGGCTCGTAGACGGCGCGGCCGAGGAGATCGGCGCGCAGCAGCGGCGCGTGCCGCATGGCTTCCGCCAGGGGGATCTCGTGGATGGGATGCGCCGCGGTTCCCAGTGCCAGTATCTTGTCGAGCAGCGCCTCGTCGCCCTTGAAGGCGACGCTGAGGCCGCCGCGCGGGGTCAGGAGCGGATGTTCGGCAAAGCCCTCCGGCGGCGATTTGAAGAAATCATAGCTGACGGCGCTGACGGCACGAACCGCCGCCGGGCCGTAATTGCGGGTGAAGAGTGCTGCTGACCGGCCGGTGGAATGATAGCCGGGCACATCCTCGGCCTCGAGAACCAGGACCTTGCCCCGCTTTGCCAATTCGTAGCCGGCCGAGGCGCCGGAAACGCCGGCGCCGATGATCAGAAAATCGCAATCGGTGCTCATGTTTTCCTACAACTTCCCTTGCTGCTAGTCGTTCCTGCTTCTGGTGAGGGCGTGAAAGCGCCAGGCCAGCATCGCCATGGCAATGGTGAGCGAGACGGCAAGGCCCGACATCAGCGCCATCGGCCCCATGCCATGGCGGAAGCCGAAGACATAGCCGATCGGGACGCCAATCGCCCAAAAACTCAGGCCATAAACGATGGTGGGGATGAGGGTGTCCGAGGTGCCGCGAAGCACACCCATCAGGACGCCCTGCAGGCCGTCGATAAGGATCATGGCCGCCGTCAACAGCAATACCGGTGTCAACAGCGCCAGAACGTCGGCGTCGTCGCTGTAGCTCCGGGCAATGATCGCCGCGCCGAAATAGATGCAGGCGCCGATCGCCGCCATGACCAGGGCCTCCAACCCGACGGCGATCCAACCGGACGCCGCTGCATCGCGCCAGGAACCCCGGCCGATCCCATGGGCGACGCGGATTGCGGCGGCCGTCGCGAGGCCGGTCGTCAGCATGTAGACAAGGCTGGTCACGTTGATCGCCGCATGCATCGTGGCAAGTGCTGCCGTGCCCATCCACCCGGCCATGACGATCATCGACATGAAGCAGCTGGATTCAAGGGCGACGGCAAAGCCGAGCGGCAGGCCCAGGGCCATCAGGCGCCGGAAGTCGCCGCGCTGCCACCGCATGGTGGCGCCGATACCATAGGCCTGACGATCCGGCATGCGACGGATATAGAGCAGGATGACGGCAAACATCACCCAGCGGGTGAGGGATGTCGCCAGGGCGGCGCCGCTGGCACCGAGCGGCGGCAAGCCGAAATTGCCCTCGACCAATGGCCAGGCGATGAGCAGGTTGACGACATTGCCGGAGAGCATGATGACCGTTCCTGGCCAGGGACGGCTGATTCCTTCCAGAAAGAAATTGCAGGCGGCAAACAGCATCAACCCGGGCATGCCGATGGCGAAATAGCGCAGCGCGGCGCCGCTCCCCGCGGCGATGTCGGCGGGCTGCCCCAGCCATCGCATCAGGACATCGCCGAGGGCCAGGATGGCGGCGAAGCCCAGGCCGAGTGCGCCGCCGACCAGCAAGGAAAGCCGCCACAAGCCGCCGCAGTGATGCTTGTCGCCGGCGCCGTCCGCCTGTGCCGACAGCACGATGGTGCCGATCAGCAGGCCGATGCCGGTGCTCAGCAGAATGCTCTGCGGCTGTACGCTGCCGCCGAAATAGGCCAGCTCGGCCTTGCTGCCGCGGCACAGAAAGCTGTCCACCGCGATCATGATGACGAGGCCGGCGCGCGAAATCATCACCGGGACAGCGAGGCGGACGGTCCGACCGATATGATGGATGATCGATAAGCGAGGTGGCGTCTGGATTGGCGATGCGGCCGCAGGTGCGGGTTGAGTCGCAGGCGTTACGGTCATATTAACGATTACTCGTTCATTATTGCGCCCGATTTCACGGTTCTGCGCATCGTCAGCAAGGTGCATACACCCGACGGGGCCGATTGTCGATGAAGGGGCTGGCAGGCAAGCAGGCAGACGGAATGGGGTTGTTTGGAGCAAAGAGCGGCTCGGCCGGGGGGAAGATACCGTTCCGTCAACGGTTCAAGGCCTGGTGGGAAGGTTATGGACTGGAAGAGCCGGCTGCCGAGGAAGAAGCGGTGGCCGAAGAGCCGTCGGACGGCTTTGGCGCGCTCCCGGCCGAACCCCTCCCGCCCCTGGAAGAGCCGATCGTCAAACTGCTCATGGCAATCTGGGGCGAGGGCAACAGCAAGCCCGGCGACGGTGAATATTTCCTCTATCTGGTGAAGCCCTTCGCCCTCAATGAAACCATGTCGCTGCTGGATTTCGGCTGCGGCCTTGGCGGCGGCACGCGTTCGGTTGCCAAGGCCTTCGATATCTATGTGGCCGGCCTCGATTCCGACAAGCTGATGGCGGATGCCGGGAAAATGATCTCGGTGCGACAGGGGCTGGACAAGAAAGCCATGATCGGCCACTTCGACGCCAGGGCCTCGCCGCTGAAGCCGGCGCAATATGACTGCATCATCTGCGTCGATCGGATGCACACCATCCTTGCCAAGACGGATACGTTGAAGGCGCTGGCGACCGCCATGAAGCCGCGCGGGCAGATTACGATCACCGATATCATCCTGGGGGAGGGCGTCTCGGCCGATGACGAGCGCTTGATGACGGTCCTGGGTGAAGGCGCCTCGCGTTCGCAGTTCTGGTCCCTTGGCGCCTATCAGAAAGGTTTCAAGGAGTTGAAGCTCGATCTGCGGATCAGCGAGGATATCGGCGAGCGCTATCGCAAGCTGGTGACGGAAGCCTGGGACGCCTTCACTAAGCGGCCGGAGGGCCAGGCAGTCAGCCGGGCCTATCCGCAGCTGACGGTGACCGAGGCCGAATACTGGCAGCGGTTGATGCTGGCAATGGATGCCGGCTTGCTGCGGATCTATCGCTTTTATGCGATCAAAGTCGGGTGATTCTCCGGCGATCTCGCCCCGGCGTCGCCGCCGATCCGCCGATTGAGGCTTGGTCTTTCCATCTTATCTCATATATTACAGTCACTTAAGTGCGTTTGAAGGCTCTTGACAGCCGCCGCTTGGGTCCCTATGTTCCGGCCTCGTTTCGTTTTCGAGGACCGGACCATGAAAGTCATCAATTCGCTGAAGGCTGCGAAGGCGCGTCATAAGGATTGCCGCATCGTTCGCCGCAAGGGCCGGGTCTATATCATTAACAAGACTGATCCGCGCTATAAGGCCCGCCAGGGCTGAGGGGCGGGGTCGGGTCGAGTGTCGCGCTACGACGCTCTCTGACATAGATCGCGATCCAGTTCAAACCGCGCCGGCTCTGCCGGCGCGGTTTTGCTTTGCTTGGGTTTAATTTTGCGCCCGGCCGGCATGATCAGCCCTGGAAATTTGCCTGCCCCCATGAAATGTCTTAAGTCACTAGGGTGCGATCATTTTAAGTGGCAGTGGATTGGCTTCCACTTAGAACGTGAATCGCCCTCTATCATATTGAATAGAGACGGATTCATATTTTAGATCGAAGCACTTTGTGATTCGATCTAAAACGATCCGGCTCTAGTCGCAAGTTAACATCTGCTGCCGGAATGGCCCCGTGGTCGTGAGCCTCTGTGGTCCTTCGGGTAGTTGGCCGAAAGTCTGTCCATGCTGATGCCTGAGCCAGATGCCGCGATCCTGGCGCGCCGCCCGCAATTGCTGGCCGGCCTGCGCCGGCTGGTCGACGAAGCCGCGGTGATCGCCGATCCCGATGCCTTGCGCGCCTATGAAAGCGATGGCCTGACCGCCTATCGCCAGCCGCCGATGATTGCCGTGCTGCCGAAGAACACGGCCGAGGTCGCGGCCGTGTTGCGCCTGTGCCGCGAGCATGGGGTCAAAGTGGTGCCGCGCGGCGCCGGCACCTCGCTGTCGGGCGGCGCCTTGCCGCTGGCCGACGGCATCATCCTTGGCCTTGGCCGCTTCAATCGCATCCTGGAGATCGATTACGACAATCGCTGCGCCGTGGTGCAGCCGGGCGTCCCCAACCTTGCCATCAGCCATGCCGCTGCCGAGCGCGGCTTCTATTACGCGCCCGACCCCTCCAGCCAGATCGCCTGCAGCATCGGCGGCAATATCGCCGAAAACTCCGGCGGCGTGCATTGCCTGAAATACGGCCTCACCACCAATAACGTGCTGGGGCTGGAAATCGTGCTGATGGACGGCGAGATCCTGCGCATCGGCGGCAAGCATCTCGACGCCCATGGCTATGATCTGATGGGCGTGCTGACGGGTTCCGAAGGATTGCTCGGCGTCGTCACCGAAGTGACGGTGCGCTTGTTGCGCAAGCCGGAAACGGCGCGTGCCTTGCTGGCCGGCTTTTCCAGTGCCGAAGCCGGCGGCAAATGCGTGGCGGATGTCATCGCTGCCGGCATTATTCCGGCCGGCATGGAGATGATGGACAAGCCGGCCACCCGCGCGGTCGAGGAATTCGTCCATGCGGGTTATCCGCTCGATGCCGAAGCCTTGCTGATCACCGAACTCGACGGGCCGGAGGTCGAGGTCAATCATCTGCTGGAACAGGTGCGGGCGATCGCCGAGGCCAACGGCGCCACCTCGATCCGCGTCAGCACCTCGGAACAGGAGCGGCTGCTGCTGTGGGCGGGGCGCAAAGCGGCGTTCCCTGCTATCGGCCGCATCTCGCCCGATTATTATTGCATGGACGGCACCATTCCGCGCCGCAAGCTGCCCCTGGTGCTGCAGCGCATGTCGGAAATGTCGCTTCGCTATGGGTTGGGCGTCGCCAATGTCTTCCATGCCGGCGACGGCAACCTGCATCCTCTCATCATGTATGATGCCAACAAGCCAGGCGAGTTGCATGCGGCGGAAGCCTTCGGCGCCGATATCCTGCGGCTCTGCGTCGAGGTTGGCGGCGTGCTGACCGGCGAGCATGGCGTCGGCGTGGAGAAGCGCGACCTGATGCCGGCCATGTTCAGCGAGACTGATTTGAAGCAGCAGATGCGGCTGAAATGCGCCTTCGATCCTGAGCAGCTGCTCAATCCCGGCAAGGTATTCCCCACCTTGCATCGCTGCGCCGAACTTGGTGCCATGCATATCCATCGCGGCCAGCTGCCGCATCCAGAGCTGCCGCGCTTTTGACCATGACCTCTTTCCTTCCGAGCACCGATGAGGATCTGGCCGCCTGCGTGCGTGACGCGGTTGCGACGGGACGCAAGCTGCGGATCAAGGGGCAGGGAAGCAAGGCCGGCTGGGGCCTGCCGGTCACTGCCAATCAGGAAGTTTCCACAGCGGCCTTTTCCGGCATCAGCGACTACGAACCGGCTGAACTGGTATTGACTGCCGGCGCCGGCACCTCGATGGCGGTGATCGAACAGGCTTTGGCGGAAAAGCAGCAGCAACTGGCCTTCGAACCGGCGGATTGGGCACCGCTCTGGGGCGGGCAGGCGGGAGCCGGCACGATCGGCGGCGTTCTTGCCTGCAATCTCTCGGGTCCCCGGCGGTTTCAGGCGGGTGCGGCACGCGATCATTTCCTGGGCTTCTCTGCCGTCAACGGCCGTGGCGAGATCTATAAAGGCGGCGGCCGCGTGGTGAAGAACGTCACCGGTTACGATCTGCCGAAGCTGCTGGCCGGCTCCTTCGGCACCTTGTCGATCATGACGGAGGTGACGGTGAAGGTACTCCCGCGGGCGGAGAAGCAGCGCACTGTGCTGCTTTTCGGCGAGACGGCGGCGGCGGCCAATCGCAGCATGATTGCCGCCATCGGCAGTACCTATGACATCGGTGGCGCCTGCCATTTGCCGCTCGCTTTGGCGCAGAAATCCCAGGTCGATTTCGTGGCCAATGCCGGTGCGGCCGTGACGGCCCTGCGCATCGAAGGCTCAGGCCCATCTGTGACGCATCGCTGCGCCGCTTTGCGCCAGATGCTGGGCGGCCAGAGCGAGGAACTGCATTCGATGCGCTCCATCGCCTTCTGGTCGGAAGTCCGCGATGTCGTGCCACTGCGCGCCCCGCAAGAGCGTGTTCTGTGGCGTGTTTCCCTGCCGCCGGCGCAAGGGGCCGCGTTTGTCGCGGCGCTGCCGCCGGATCTGGCTGCTGATTGGCTGATGGATTGGGGTGGCGGTTTGATCTGGATTGCTGTTGCTCCCGCTAAGCCGGTCGAGCGGATCGCTGCCTTGCGTGCCTCGGCTGGCGCCCTCGGCGGCCATGCGACCCTGATGCGGGCGCCCGATCAGGTGCGGCGTGATCTTGGCGTCATTGCGCCAGCGGCGCTCGAACCGCTGATGCGGCGGGTCAAGGAATCGTTCGATCCGGCGGGCTTGTTCAATCCCGGACATCTGATGGCCGGGTGGTAGGGAAGCGGGATGCAGACTCATTTCAGCCTCGCGCAGCTGGCCGATCCCAATATCGCGGAAGCCGATAAGATCCTGCGCAATTGCGTGCATTGCGGCTTCTGCACGGCGACATGCCCGACCTATTTGTTGCGCGGCGACGAGCTCGACAGTCCGCGCGGCCGTATCTATCTCATCAAGGACATGCTGGAGAGCGAGGCGCCGGCTTCGGACACCGTCACCAAGCATGTCGATCGCTGCCTCTCCTGCCTCAGCTGCATGACCACCTGTCCCTCGGGCGTCCACTACATGCATCTGGTGGATTATGCCCGCCAGCGGATCGAGGAAACCCATCGCCGACCTTTCCTGGACCGTCTGCTGCGGGATACCTTGGCGACCTTGCTGCCCAGCCCGAAGCTGTTCCGAACAGCCTTGACCCTGGGCGGCTTTGCCAAGGCGCTCGGCGTTGGGCATCTGTTGCGTGGGCGCTTGAAAGCGATGGTCAATCTCATTCCATCGCGCCTGCCATCGGCGGCTGCCACGGATCGGCCCGGGGTCTTTCCGGCGCTCGGCGCGCGGCGTGGCCGCGTCGCCTTGCTGGCGGGTTGCGCGCAGCAGGTTCTGCGGCCGGCGATCAACGCAGCCACGATCCGTCTGCTCAACCGCCTCGGCATCGAAGTGGTCGTGGTGCCGGAAGTCGGCTGCTGCGGTTCCTTGACACATCACATGGGCAAGGAAACAGCGGCGCATGAGGCGGCGCGCGGCAATATCGCCGCCTGGCACCAGGAATTCGACGCGCATGGCCTCGATGCCATCATCATCACGGCATCGGGTTGCGGCACCACCATCAAGGATTACGGCTTCATGTTCCGCGGCGACCTCGTCTGGCGCGAGCGGGCGGAATTGATCTCGTCGCTGGCATGCGACGTCACGGAATATCTCGACCGCTTGCAGCTGGTCGCCGGCGAGCCGAAGCACCTGCGTGTCGCCTATCATGCGGCCTGCTCGCTGCAGCATGGGCAGAAGCTGCGCGACCTGCCGGCCAAGCTGTTGCGCCAGGCGGGGTTCGAGGTTGCGGATGTTCCCGAGGGACATATCTGCTGCGGTTCCGCCGGCACCTATAACATGCTGCAGCCGGAGCTTTCGACGGCCTTGCGCGACCGCAAGGCTGGCAACATCGCCAAGGTGAATCCGCAGTTGGTCGCCACCGGCAATATCGGCTGTCTGCAGCAATTGGCGCCGGCGATCGGCGTGCCGATCGTCCATACCGTCGAATTGCTGGACTGGGCGCTGGGCGGCCCGGTGCCGGAAGAGCTGTCTTAGAGCGCGATTGCTTTAAGTGGAAGCGGGTAGGCTTTCTCTTAAAACGTGAATCCGCCTCTAGAGGGCAGTCATCCGGCAGAGCTTCAACCGCTTTCGCGTGAAAGACGCAGTCCCAGACGACGATCGTGCTGGCTTACGACTGCGTAAGACCACGCATCATGCCGTCGAGGGCGTAGACGGCGCGATCCCAGACCATCGCTTTCCAATCATCCTTGTCCGGATAGAAGGTCGAGCGGATATCGGCCTTGATGCCGCGCCCCTTTGCACTGTCGAGTTCGCCATGGAGATGCACCCAGTTATCGGCGCGCACCGCATCGATCATCTGTTCCAGCGGCAGGGTGCCATATTCCAGGGTAATGCCGCCGACTTGCGTCTGTGGCAGCGCACGGTCGACGCCGACCTGGGTGTCGCCGGTGGTTACCGCGGATGATGTCGACCCGTCGTCGAAAAAGGTCGCCTCATCGCCCCACCAGTCGCGAATGAAGCGGTTGCCGGTGGAATCGCCGAAATGATTGCTCATGATTTCGCCGACGCCGTAGGGGCCGAGGCCGGTATGAAGATCGATGAAGGCGGCACGTTTCACGGTCGGCGCATGGGCGGCCAGGATCCGATGCAAGGTCCGATTCGACCAGGTCTCCGTCTGGCCGCCATAGAACACGCCGTGATCATCCCAATATTGCCCCGACGTGATCGCCGCCTGCAGCGCGAGGGGGCCATTGGCTTCGGCATATTCGGCGAAAGCCTCCTTGTTGCGCCTTTCGTTTTCGGGCGACCAGTCGACGGGGCTGATGGCGTCCCGCAATTGCCTGTAGCCGGGATTTTCGATCTTGGGCGCCTTGTGGTCGACGAAGTTGCGGTTGAGGTCGACATTGTCCTCGGTGACGCGCCGCACCCAGGCAAAGCCGGACGGATTGATGGCATGAATGAGCAGCACGGCGGTATCGGCCGGCAGGCGGTCAAACAATCCCTGGCCGAGCCAGCCGACCTGGATACCCGAGCCGCAAAAGCCCTCGGCGCCATGCGTGCCGGAGAGGCCGATGAAGAGACGGCTGGCGTCGCGCGGACCGATCCAGACCGTATCGGTCGCCAGTTCCTCGCCGGCCGGGCCGCGTGTCGGATTGCGGTGGGACGTGATCTGCAGGCCCTTGGCGGCGGCTGCGTCATGAAATTTGGATCGCGCCTCGCGGTAGTCGCGGGCAAAGAAGCTGCTGGCCTGCATATCGATGTCCCTCTTTGACTGCACCCAATCTATGCGGGGATGCAGCAAAGGCCAAGCCTTTGACGGTAAAAATCCGCTCAGGCCCAGCATGCGCCAAATGCAGACGTTAGAGCGCGTGAATCGCCGTAAAGCGATCCGACCTTAAGGGTCCCGCGCCCACCTAAGCCGGGTGCTGCGCGCGTATCTGAACCAGCACGCTATGGACCGCGGTACTTTGCGCCATATCCGACCGCAGTCCGGGATTGAGGGCATTCACATTGCGATGTTCCGGCGACAGTTTCGGCCAGCGGCTCTTGGCGGCGAGGACGATGCCGGCCGGTATGCGATCGTCGATCACCGCCCGCATGGTCAGGCTGTCGACCACGCTCGTGACCTCGATGGTTTTGCCGGTGTCGATACCGAGGGCCGAAGCGTCCTGTGGATGAATGATCAGGTCTTCGGGACCGATCTTCGCCTGGATCTTGCTGTCCTGGGAGTAGCTGCTGTTCATCAGCCACGGCGACGCGGGGGAGAGCAGGCGGAACCAGCCTAGCGGCGGACGCTGGTCGATCGTCGGCTGCGGCACGCGCGGATAGCCATCCGCGACCGCGGCCGCGCTGGTAATCTCGATCTTGCCGCTGGGCGTCGGGAAGACGCCGTCGGCGAACTGCAGGACCGGCTCCGGATAGAGCGTCACGGTAGCTGCCCCGGCAAGTTCGCGAAAGCCGCCGCTGACGCCGGCCTGGTGACACAGCCGGTCGAGGATCGGCGCATCGGGCTCTTGCAACGCGGGTTCGTCGAAGCCCATGGCCTTGGCCAGGCGGCGGAAGATTTCCTGATTGGATAGTGCCAGACCCATCGGCGGCAGTGCCGCGACTTGGGCCGATAAGGTGAGATCGAAATAGGGCGAGACGATATCGTCGAATTCCAGGAACGTCGCGGCCGGCAGGACGATATCGGCGAAATCGACTGTGTCGGTCGGGAAGGGGTCGATCGCCACATGGAAAAGATCCGGCCGGCGCAGCGCCTGGTGCAAAGCCGATTGCTGCGGATTGGACGCGGCGATATTGATGTTCCAGGTGAAGAGGCCGCGCGCCTGAGCGGGATCATTAAGGCAGCTCACGAGATCCATATGGCTGACGACGCGCCGCGAGTTTCGCCGCAGCGAGGTGCCTTCGATATCGTCGCCGTCGATTCCCTTGCGTCCGCTGCCATTGAGATAGCAGAAACCGGCGCCGGGCTTGCCGATATTGCCGCTGGCTGCCGGCAACAGGCCGACGGCGCGGAAGATGTTGCCCCCCTGGGCCTGGCGCTGCAATCCTTGGCCGAGCCACAGCAAGGAAGGACCGCGGCCATAGAGCCGGGCGGCCGCGACGATATCTGCGCTGGCGATGCCGGTCACCTCGCTCGCCCAATCCAGCGTCACCTGATCGATCAGCGGAGCGACATCATCCCAGCCGACGGCATGCGCGGCGAGATAGGCATGGTCGACCAGACCTTCATCGCGCATGACCCGCAGCATGGCAAAGGCGAGGGCGGCATCGCTGCCGGGATACGGCTGCAGATGCATATGGGCGGCAGCGGCGGTGTCGTGCCGCACCGGATCGACGACGATGACCTTTGCCGATGTTTCCTTCAGCCAATGCTTATGCATATGCGGTGCGGCGACGGAAGGATTGGCGCCCCAGACCAGGATGCAGGCCGCATCCTTGGCGCTGCGTGGATCGAAGCCGAGCGCGGAGCTGCCATAAAGATAGCCGAGTGCCGCATGGCCTGCCGCGTTGCAGATGCTGTCGGGATCGATTTCCGCCGCACCAAGGCGATTGAAGAAACGCTGCGGAAAGCCGCCCGCGAGCAATGAGCAGGTGCCGGTATAATGTCCGTGCAGGATGGTTTCGGGACCATGGTCGCGGAGGATCGCCTGCAGCCGGTCGGCAATCTCCGCCAAAGCTGCGTCCCAGCTGATTTCAACGAACTGACCACTTCCCTTGGCACCGTTGCGCCGCAGCGGCGAGGGCAGGCGCGCGGCGGGATCAAGGAAAATACCGTTATAGGCAATGGCGCATTTGCCGCAGAGTGCCCCACGCGACACCGGATGCTCGGGATCGCCGAGGACGCGGATGGCCCCGTCGGCGCGCTTCACCACGGCAATGCCGCAGGCATCGTAGCAATCGCGCGGGCAGGTGGTACGCGTGATCGTCTTGTCGCTGCCGGTCAAATCCCTCGCCACGTTCCGCTCCCCGATCCGCTGTGGGATGAGGATAGGCCGAGTTGGATCGGGCAGCTAGGACCGGTATCGGAAGCGAGCTGGTCCTGCGAGCAACGCCTTAAGACCGGCGCGGCGGGCGGCGTTGCAGCAGGGTCAAGAACCAGAAGAAGGAACGTCGCGGCGTGGAGCGCCAGATATACATGATGGACTGCCTATTCCGCCGCCAGCAAACGGGGGCGTTTATGTTGTGCGGCATGGATATCGTCGACCAGATCCTGGGCGTGTTCCAGGCACATGCCGCAACACACCGGGCCGCCCAGGGCGTCATAGATCGCCTTGGCGCAGGTGAGGTTACGTTCGCTGGCCGTCCGCTCGATATCCTGGCTGCGGTGGCCGTTGCATATGCAGACATACATTCATGCGTCTCCGCATCAGACCTGCCAAAAATATGAGGTTGTTGCAAATGATTGTCAATATCAACGCCGCGTAACAGCCCTGACTTAATTGCACGGGCTGGGGCAACCCGTCGCACGTCGCTTGACAGAAAACCTGCCGGTCGCGATGGTCTGGGCTCGTCATCGGGGCCAAATGAGTCAGGAAAAAGTCAATGTATGAAAGCAGTTACTGGAAGCTGCTCCGTCAACCCGGCTTCGCCTGGATGCTGGCGACGCAATTCCTGGGCGCCTTCAATGACAATTTTTTCAAGACCGCCGTCACCTTTTACGTGATCGACGCGCTGGTCGAGGAAAAGGCGATGGGGCTCCACCCGGCGCTCGACAGCAATTTCTATCTTGGCATCGCGGGTGCCGTCTTCGTCCTGCCATATATCCTGTTTTCCGACTATGCCGGTCAGCTTGCTGACATGTATTCCAAGCGCAGCGTGCTGATCGCCACCAAGGCGCTGGAAATCGTCACCATGGTTCTGGCGCTGATCGCTTTCCATCTGGAAAGCCTCAACGGCCTCTTCGTCGTGCTGTTCCTGCTCGCGACCCAGGCGGCCTTTTTCAGCCCGGCCAAATATGGCTCGGTCCCGGAACTGGTTTCCAACCAGGATCTGTCGCGCGGCAATGCGCTGATCGAGATGAGCACTTTTCTGGCGATCATCCTGGGGGCGGTGATCGGCGGCGTCACCTATGGCGCCTTGAAGCATGTGCTCTATGTCGTCGGCTATATCGCCGTCGCTTTCGCCCTGCTCGGATCGCTCTGCAGTTTCGGCATCGGCCAGACGCCGGCGCCGCAGCGGATGAAGTCGTTCTCCTGGACGCCCTTCGGCGATGTGCGCCTCGGCCTCAAGCAATTGCGTTCCAACCGGCGCTTGTGGCTGACCGTGCTGGGCATCAGCTATTTCTGGTTCCTCGGTGCCTGGGTGCAATTGCTGACCGTGCAGTTCGGCAAGGAGCTGATGCATCTCGATGACACCAGGACCAGCCTGTTGCAGGCGGCCCTGGCGGTCGGTATCGGCGCCGGCAGCATGCTGGCAGGTCGCCTCTCCGGTCATAAAGTGGAACTGGGTCTGGTCCCGCTGGGTTCGATCGGCATGGGCCTGGTCGCCGCCGCGATGCTGTTCGGCAATTACGCTTTCAGCCTGGCGGCCTCCGGTTTCTGTCTGCTTGGCTTCTTCGGCGGCTTCTTCATCGTGCCCTTGAACGCCATGCTGCAGCAGAAATCCGGCGCCGATATGCGCGGCCGGATGATCGCGGCCAATAATGTTCTCAACAATATCGGCATCATGTTCGGTGCGCTCGCGGTCTATGTCGGCGGCCATGTCCTGGGATTGGCCCCCAATCAGTCCATGCTGATCGCCGGTATTCTCTGTTTCGGCGTCACGGCCTATCTGCTCCTCCTGCTGCCGGACTTTCTGATCCGCTTCAGCCTGTGGATGCTCACCCACAGCATCTACAGGATCCGCATCATCAATCCGCAGCATGTCCCGCTGAACGGCCCCGCTTTGCTGGTGTGCAACCACGTCTCTTTCGTCGATGGCCTGCTGGTCGGGTCCTGCGTGCAGCGTTTCATCCGCTTCATGGTCTACGCGCCGTTTTTCGAGCTGCCGCTCTTCGGCTATTTCTTCCGGCTGATGCGCGCGATTCCGACCGGTGGCGGGGGCGCCAGAGGGGCCGTGGAATCGATCCGCAAGGCGCGGGCCGAATTGGCCGAGGGCCATGTCGTCTGTATTTTCGCCGAAGGTGCCATCAGCCGCACCGGAAACATTCTGCCCTTTCGGCGCGGCGTCGAGCATATTCTCTCCGGCCTCGATGTGCCGGTTATCCCGGTCCATCTCGATCAGGTGTGGGGCAGCATTTTCAGCTTCAAGGGCGGCAAATTCTTCTGGAAATGGCCGAAGCGCCTGTTTTACCCGGTCACCGTTACCTTTGGCGCGCCGTTGCCGGCGGGGGCAAAGGCGAGCGACATCCGGTTGCGCCTGATGGAGATGGCGGGCGAGGCTTTTGCCTGGCGCCGTACCCGGGATGATATGGTGCATCTGCGTTTCATGCGCCAGGCCAAGCAGATCTGGGGGCGTCTCTGCATGGCGGATTCGACCGGCAGGACGCTGAGCTTCGGCCGCACGCTTGCCGGCAGCCTTCTGCTGTCGCGCTGGATCCGGGCGTCCTGCAGCACGGATCAGATGATCGGCTTGATGCTGCCAGCCTCGGTCGGCGGCGCCTTGGCCAATATGGCCTGCCTGTTTGCCGGCCGCGTACCGGTCAACCTGAACTTCACGGCCGGTCCGCCGGCGATCCAGAAGGCCTGTGATACGGCGGGGATCCGCACCGTGATCACCTCACGCGCCTTCATAACCAAGGCGAAACTGAAGGCGCCGGAAGGTGCCGTCTATGTCGAGGACATCCTGAAATCACTGGCTGGATTCCAGGCGAAGCTGATCTATCTGCTCGCCTGGGCCTTGCCCGCGCGCTGGCTTGACCGGCTCTATTGCGACCAACATCGCAGCCCGCAGGATCTCTGTACCGTGATCTTCTCCTCGGGTTCGACCGGCGAGCCCAAGGGGGTCGAGCTCTCGCACCACAACATCGTCTCCAACCTCGAGGCCCTGGCGCAATTGCTGGCAGCACAGCGTGACGACCGCATGATGGGCATCCTGCCGTTCTTCCACGCCTTCGGTTTTACCGGCACGCTTTGTCTGCCTTTGGTCTGCGGCTTCGGCGTCGTTTATCACCCCAATCCGCTCGATGGAAAAACCATCGGCACATTGGTCAGTAAATATCGGGCCACCCTGTTGATCGCGACACCGACTTTCTGCCAGGTCTATCTCCGGCAATGCGAGAAGACGGATTTCGCCAGCCTGCGTCATGCCGTGGTCGGCGCGGAACGGCTGCGTCCGGAACTGACGGCGGCCTTTTTCGAGAAGTTCGGATTGCATCTGCTGGAGGGCTACGGCGCCACCGAAATGGGTCCCGTCGTCTCGGTCAATGTGCCCAACGTGATCGATGGCGAGACGCGGCAGGTCGGCATCAAGGCCGGCACGGTCGGTCAGCCGATCCCGGGCGTTGCCGCACGGGTGGTCGATCCGGAAAGCTTCGCCGATCTCGACGATGGCGAGCAGGGGTTGCTGCTGCTGAAAAGCCCGGCGCGGATGATGGGCTATCTCGGGGATGAGGCACGCACGGCTTCTGTGCTGCATCACGGCTGGTATATTACCGGCGATATCGCCCAGATCGACACGGACGGCTTCATCAAGATCACCGATCGCCTGGCGCGCTTCAGCAAGCTGGGCGGCGAAATGGTACCCCATCTCAAGATCGAGGAGGCGCTGCTGGCCGTGCCCGGTATCGAGGCGGCGGCGGTCACGGCGGTCCCCGATGCCCAGAGGGGCGAGCGACTGGTGGCCTTTTACGTGAGCCATCAATCGCTTGGCGCCGATCATATCTGGCAGGCGCTGGGCGAGCGAAACTTGCCGAAGCTGTGGATCCCGAAGCCGAGCGATCTATTGCCGATCGCCAGCCTGCCGCTGCTCGGCACCGGCAAGGTCGACCTCAAGCAGTTGAAGGCCTTGGCGCAAGAGCATACCGCTGCCGCGGTGGCGAGCTAGAGGAACGGAATAGCCCGCTCAAAGAGTCCGGCGGAAGTCGCGGAGACGAGCCCCGCCCTCTGACCCGGCGCCGCAGCCTGCTTCGACGTTGATATGGCCGAGCGGACCCATGTCGTGGAAGACGGCATTCCAGACCGCGGCAAAGTCGGCAGCGCGGGGGATTTCGCCGCGCGGATCCTTGCTGCTGGCGACGGCGCAGCCGGGCTGGTCGTCAGTGCGCCAGCTTGGCCACCAGCCTGTCCATGAAAGCCTCGCACTGCTGGATCTGCGCCTGTTCGACCCATTCATCGGGCTTGTGGGCCTGAGCGATATTGCCTGGGCCGCAGATCACTGTCGGGATGCCGATATTCTGGATGAGCCCCGCTTCGGTGCCATAAGCGACCTTGGCCGTGCCGTTGACCTGGGCAAGGGATTTCGCCGTCGTCGTGATCTCGGCGTCGACCGGCGTGTTGAGGCCGGGGAAGGCGGAGATTTCGCGCCAGGAGAAGCCGGCATTCGCCGCGACCTGCCGCATTTCCGGCTGCAGGCGCGTCTCAGCGAAGTCGCGTACCTCGGCGAACAGCGCCTCCGGGTCGACACCCGGCAGATAACGAAACTCGAAATCGAAATGGCAGTCCTTCGGCACGATATTCAGGGCCGTGCCGCCATGGATCACGCCGGTATGGATTGTCGTATAGGGCACGTCGTAATCGTGATCGAAGGGGCCTTGCGCCGCCATGCGCCGGGCAAGCTGCTTCAGATAGCTGACGATCTCGGCGGCATATTCGACGGCATTCACGCCCTGCGGCGCCAGCGAGGAATGGCATTCATGGCCATGAACCTGGCAGCGGACGCTCTTTTTGCCCTTATGCGCCGTGGTCACCCGCATCTCGGTCGGCTCGCCGACGATGCAGCCGACCGGTTTCACGTCCCAATCCTTCATCAGGCCGAGCGCCTTGCGGACGCCAATGCAGCCGACTTCCTCGTCATGCGAGAACAGCAGATGAAGCGGTGTCCGCAAACCGGCAGCGGCGAATTTCGGCACTGCGGCAAGGGCAGTCGCGAGAAAGCCTTTCATGTCTGCCGTGCCGCGGCCATAGAGCTTGCCGTCCTTTTCCAGCATGTCCCAGGGATCGCTGTGCCAATCCTGGCCATCGACCGGGACGACATCGGTATGGCCGGAGAGGCAGATCCCTCCCTGATCATCCGGACCGATCGTGGCGAAAAGATTGGCCTTGGTGCCGCTGTCGTCATGCACCAGCAGGCTCTTGATGCCGTAACCGTCGAGATAGTCGCGGACGAAGTCGATCAGTTGCAGGTTGGAGTTGCGGCTGGTCGTATCGAAGGCGATCAGGCGCCGCATCATCTCCAGGCTGGTCAGTGAGGTTGAAGTCATTATTTCGCACTCGTTGCCGTGCCTTCACCGCGGCCGGACTGCGCGGAACGGCGCCGGTTTGCGGATCCCTCCTGCCGCTCCCGGCCGGAATGAACGGCCGGTGCGGGGCGACGGCAACGCTTTCTGTTGACGTTGTCGCAGGATTTCCACAATAACGCTTTGCTAAACATTGGCAAGTTGAGGAAGCACGGCAGCCTCTCGCACGGGCGGTCGGATCCGGAACCAGGATGGGACGATAGAGGCATGCCATTGCCGCCGGACACCGATCGGACAGGTCATATTGCCCGGACACGTCATATTGACGGTGTCCTGGCGCGCTATGAACCGGCGCGGCCGGATTTTGTGCTGCCGTTCATCGTTGATTCCCCCCATAGCGGACATGCCTATCCGGTGGATTTCGATCACGTGCCGCCGCGCGCCATCTTGCGCCGGGCCGAGGACGCCTTTGTCGACGACCTGTTTGAAAGCGCCCCCCGTCATGGCGCGGTCTTTCTCAAGGCCCTGTTCCCGCGTTCCTATATCGATCCCAACCGGCATGAGGACGAGATCGACCTCACCATCATGGAGGAGGACTGGCCGAATCCGGTGATCGCCAGCGAAAAGACCGAAATGGGCCTCGGTCTCATTCGCCGGCTGATCAAAGGCAATCAGGCGATCTATGACCGGCCGCTCAGCGTCGCCGAAGTGCGGCAGCGGATCGATCGCTTTCATCGTCCCTATCTTCTGGAGCTGGAGCGGCTTGCCGATCGGGCTCATGCAGAATTCGGCGTGGCCTGGCATCTCAACTGCCATTCGATGCGGTCGCATGGCCGCCGGCGGGGCGAAAAGATTCCCCGTGCCGATTTCGTGTTGGGCGATCGCGACGGCAGCAGCTGCGCCGCCGATTATACTTTCGCCGTGCGCGATATCCTGCAGGGTTTGGGGTACCGCGTGGCGCTCAACGACCCGTTCAAGGGTGCCGAACTCGTCAGCCGGATCGGCCGGCCGCAGCAAGCGCGGCACAGCCTGCAGATCGAGGTCAACCGCGCGCTCTATATGGATGAGGACCGGATCGAAAAGAGCGCGGATTTCGACCGCCTGAAAGGGGACATGGATCGGCTGTTGGCGGGCATCGCCGGCTTCGTCGCCGATCGGTTGCCGCCGACAGGCTGAAGCCCATCTTTCCCTGCGCCACATGGTCCCGCAGGAGCGTTGGCGGTCAGGCGGAGAACTGTTCCTGCAGGATGCGCTCTTCCAGATGATGCTCGGGATCGAACAGCAGCATCATGCGAATGCTGCGATCTTCATGCACGGTGACCTCGGCGACGTCGCGTATCTCGTCGGAATCGGCGGCGGCGCTGACCGGCCGCTTATCGGCATCGCGGATCTGGAAACGCACGACGGAGCGATGCGGCAGAATGGCGCCGCGCCAGCGTCGCGGGCGGAACGCGCTGATCGGCGTCAGGGCCAGAACATCGGCGCCGATCGGCAGGATCGGGCCGTGGGCGGAGAGGTTATAGGCGGTGCTGCCGGCGGGCGTCGCCACCATCACGCCGTCGCAGACCAGTTCCGGCAGGCGTTCGACGCCATCGATCATGATATTGATGCGGGCCGTCTGGGCGGTTTCACGCAACAGCGAGACCTCGTTGATGGCCAGCAGGTTATGGGTACTGCCGTCGCGGCAGATCGCCCGCATGCGCAGGGGATGAAGAACAGCGGTCCGTGCCCTGGCGATCCGTTCCGGCAGGTTGTCGATCTCGAAGCGATTCATCAGGAAGCCGACCGTGCCGCAATTCATGCCGAAGATCTGGGTCTTGCGGTCGAGCGTCCGGTGCAGGGTCTGCAGCATCGTTCCATCGCCGCCGAGCACGACCAGAACATCCGCCGCAGCAGGATCGACCTGGCCATAACGGCTGGTCAGCTCGCGGAAAGCAATTTGCGCGTCGGCGGAATTGGAGGCGACAAAGGCCACGTTCAACTGAGGGAGATCGGTGCCGTTCATCTGGCTTCCCGGAGATTAATGACTGAGCGGAGTATAGACAGCTCGGCTGCGACTTGCCAAATATGCCCGGTTGACGGCTTGCCGGGGAATGCTCACGTGGAGATAGTACACGCCTGCGCCGGCAGGGCTTGCCAAATGGCGCCCTAGCTTTCAGTCTAGCAGCGTTTGGGATGGCGTTCGAATACCGGCCAAGCCGGGTTGGCCGAGCCGGAATGCAACCCGGAATGCGACGATGTCGGGGAAAACGTGACGATGTCGGAGACACGTAGGGTCACGGTAAAAGAGGATAGGGATGACGATTTCGATGCGGTTGCAATGGTTGCTGCTGGCGTTGCTGGCGGGGCTCTTTTGTATGTCTTCGCCGTTGCCGGCGGGAGCCCAGAGCAGCAGTCAGTCACAGACGATTTCGCTGACGCCGCCGTCGCCCGACGTGAATGCCGCCCCGCCCGCCGGTGACGAATCAGAGGGCGACGAAGGCGACGAACATGCCGGCTATTACTATCCGAAGCCGCAATCACTGGAACATTACACGTCGTCCGCGCCAACCCTGCCGGACAGCGACAAGGTGCGGCGTCAGGCTTTCGTCATCGGCCTGACGAAGCAGTTGCTCGGCGGCCAGTATGCGCCCTCTTACGCCATCTTCGCCAAAGGCAATCAATCTGACAAACTGATCATCGTCGGTCTGGCCGACGGCCAGCTCGACACCGTCTACCGGGCGCGCGCCCTGCTGGCGACATTGACCTCGGTGGCCCGCGCGACCAACTTCTTCCAGCAGACCACGCACCCGGAAGAGGCGACGTTCTTCGATCTGCTCAAACTTTTGGGTTTTCGCCGCATTACCCTCACAGATGGTAAGGTTTTTGCCCATCAGGTCCTGATAGATTAATTTCTGCTTAGTAAATCGATGCCGAGGCCGGCAATCGGAATTTGGCCAATTTTGAGGGGCTTAGCGGCAAAGCGCTGCAGGCGAATATGACAATATTACGTCTGATCGATGACGTGATTTCTCCAAAGCCCTGATTTCTGACAGTAAACTGTCGGAAAACGGGGCTTCTCCCCGGCTTACTGCCCCTCTGTCGGCCCGTCCCGGAGAACTTTAACAAGCCGCTGTCACAAAAGAGCAACGATACCGAACTAAATTCCCGGCTGTTCAACCGATTCAGGGTCTTGAACGAAGCAACAAGGGAGACATCTCGGTGACTATTTTGAAACGCTTGTTGATCGGTGCGGCCAGCCTGGGCCTGGCCACGACGATCGGCCTTTCCGCCGCTTCGGCTGGCGACATCTCCGGTGCGGGCGCCACCTTCCCGTTTCCTGTCTATTCGAAATGGGCGGATACGTATAAAGGCCAGACCGGTGTCGGCTTGAACTATCAGTCGATCGGTTCGGGTGGTGGCATCAAGCAGATCAAGGCGAAGACCGTGACCTTCGGCGCCTCCGATATGCCGCTGAAGCCGCAGGACCTCGCCGATGCCGGCCTCGTTCAGTGGCCGATGATCATGGGCGGTGTCGTTCCCTCGGTCAATCTGCAGGGCATCACCCCGGGCCAGTTGACCGTCGACGGTCCGACCCTGGCCAAGATCTATCTGGGCGAAATCACCAAGTGGAACGACGACGCGATCCAGCGTCTCAACCCGATGGTGAAGCTGCCGGATACGGCGATTGCGCCGGTCTATCGTTCCGACGGATCGGGCACCAATTTCCTGTTCACCAACTATCTCTCCAGCGTTAGCGACGAGTTCAAGAACAAGATCGGCGCCAATACCTCGGTGCAGTGGCCGGCTGGCATCGGTGCTAAGGGCAATGAAGGCGTCGCCAATATGGTGAAGCAGACCGACGGCGCTGTTGGTTACATCGAATATGCCTATGTCAAGCAGAACAAGCTGACCTATCTGAAGCTTGTGAATGCGGCCGGCAAGGCCGTCGAACCCTCGGCCGCCAGCTTCCAGGCTGCCGCTTCCAACGCCGATTGGAAGAACGCCGCCGGCTACTATCTGGTTCTGACCAACCAGCAGGGCAAGGACAGCTGGCCGATCACCGGCGCCAGCTTCATCCTGATGCACACCACGGTTGATGATGCGGATGCCGCCAAGACGGCGCTGACCTTCTTCGATTGGGCCTACAAGAACGGTGGCGACCTCGCTGCTTCGCTCGACTATGTGCCGATGCCGAAGGAAGTGATCGCCATGGTCGAACAGACCTGGGCCGAGAAGATCGCCGACAGTTCCGGCAATCCGGTTCTGAAGAAGTAAAAAACCTGTCAAGATGAGGGTCGGCATTGACGCCGGCCCTCATTTTGTTCCTCATGTCAGGGGCATCAGTGACGGCATGACCGAAATGACAATAGCGGCAAATACAGCCGAGACAGCTGCGAATCAACGATCGACGGCCCTGCGGCGTCAGCGCCTGAACGATGTGATCTTCCGGGCACTGACCCGGGCCTCGGCGATTGCCGTTCTGCTTCTCCTCGGCGGGGTCATGGTCTCGCTGGTGGTGGGCTCCTGGCCGGCCTTGAGCAAATTCGGCTTCGGTTTCCTGACTACCGAAGTATGGAATCCCGTTACTGACCAGTTCGGTGCGCTTGCGCCGGTCTATGGCACGCTGGTGACCGCTGCCATTGCGATGCTGGTCGGCGTTCCGGTCAGCCTCGGTATCGCCGTTTTCCTGACCGAAATCTGCCCGCCGATCCTGCGCCGCCCGATCGGTATCGCGGTTGAGCTGCTGGCCGGCATCCCCAGCATCATTTACGGTATCTGGGGCTTGTTTGTGTTCGCGCCGGTGCTGCAGCGTACCTTGCAGCCCTGGCTGATCGCCACCTTCCACC
Source organism: Dongiaceae bacterium (assembly GCA_035539215.1). Taxonomy (GTDB): domain Bacteria; phylum Pseudomonadota; class Alphaproteobacteria; order Dongiales; family Dongiaceae; genus Dongia_B. The sequence continues at coordinate 43,941 of DATLIX010000165.1, forward strand.
ATGTGCCGCTGCTGAACAATCTGTTCGCCGGGCCGCCCTTTGGTATCGGCATCCTGACGGCGTCCCTGGTTCTCACCATCATGGTGCTGCCGTTCATTACCTCGATCGCGCGCGACGTCTTCGAAACCGTACCGCCGATGTTGAAAGAGGCGGCATACGGCGTCGGTTGCACGCGCTGGGAAGTGATCCGCAACATCGTCATTCCCTATACGCGGGAGGGCGTGGTCGGCGGCGTCATGCTGGGTCTTGGCCGCGCGCTCGGCGAAACCATGGCGGTCACCTTCGTGATCGGCAACGCGCATCGCGTCAGTTCTTCCATTCTGCAACCCGGCACGACGATTTCCGCGACCATCGCCAACGAGTTTTCCGAGGCGGTGGGCGATACCTATACCTCGTCGCTGATCGCGCTGGGCCTCATCCTCTTCTTCATCACCTTCATCGTTCTCGCAGCGGCACGCCTGATGCTGATGCGCCTGGAAAAGAAGGCGGGTTGATCATGCAGCGATATGCAAGACGCAAACTGGTAAACAAGATCGCGGTCGGCGCTTCGATCGGCACGACGCTGTTCGGCCTGTGCTGGTTGTTCCTGATCCTCGGCACCTTGCTCTATAACGGCGTGGCGGGCCTCAACCTCAAGGTCTTTACCGAGATGACGCCGCCTCCCGGCAGCGACGGCGGCCTGCTGAACGCCCTGGCCGGCACGCTCGTCATGACGGTCATCGGCGTGGTCATCGGCGCGCCGATCGGCGTGATGGCCGGAACGTACATGGCGGAATACGGCCGCCACGACAAGCTCACCAAGATCGTTCGCTTCATCAACGACATCCTGCTCAGCGCGCCGTCGATCATCATCGGCCTCTTCGTCTATGAGGTCATGGTGGTGTGGATGGGCCATTTCTCCGCCTGGGCCGGCTCGGTCGCACTGGCGATCATCGTCATCCCGGTCGTGCTGCGGACCACGGAGGACATGCTGCTCCTCATTCCGAACGCCCTGCGCGAAGCGGCTTCGGCCCTGGGGGCGCCGCGTGCCTTGATGATCTGGCAGATTGCCTATCGGGCGGCCCGTTCCGGCATGTTGACCGGCATCCTGCTGGCGGTGGCCCGCATCAGCGGCGAAACGGCGCCGCTGCTGTTCACGGCCCTCAACAATCAGTTCTGGAGCTGGAACATGAATGCGCCGATGGCCAACATGCCGGTGACGATCTTCCAGTTCGCCCTCAGCCCCTATGAGGAATGGCAGCAACTGGCCTGGACCGGCGCCCTCATCATCACTTTCTCCGTCTTGGCGCTCAATATCGGCGCCCGCGTCATTGCCGCGCGTTCGCAGAAGAACGCCTGAGATATAAGGAAGACAGAATCATGCCACCGCTTCCGAACGCCACTCCGACCCCGAAGACCAAGGTCGACATCAAGAACCTGCGTTTCTTCTATGGCGACAAGCTGGCGCTGAAGGGTATCACCCTGCCGCTGTATGAGAACAAGGTAACGGCCTTCATCGGCCCGTCGGGCTGCGGCAAGTCGACCTTGCTGCGCATTCTCAATCGTATCTATGACCTCTATCCCAATCAGCGCATCGAAGGCGAGGTGCTGTTGGATGGCGAGAATATTCTCTCGCCCAATCAGGATCTCAATCTTCTGCGCTCGAAAATCGGCATGGTGTTCCAGAAGCCGACGCCGTTCCCGATGACGATCTATGAGAACATCGCCTTTGGCATCCGTCTCTACGAGAAGGTCAATCGGTCCGAACTCGACGAGCGGGTGGAATCGGCCTTGCGCCGTGCCGCCCTGTGGAACGAGGTCAAGGATAAGCTGAACACCAGCGGTCTTGGCCTCTCCGGCGGCCAGCAGCAGCGTCTGTGCATCGCCCGCACCATTGCCGTGAAGCCGGAAGTGATCCTGCTCGACGAGCCCTGCTCGGCGCTGGATCCGATCTCGACATCGAAGATCGAAGAGCTGATCAGCGAATTGACGACGGATTACACCATCGCCATCGTCACCCATAACATGCAGCAGGCGGCGCGCTCGTCGTCCTATACCGCTTTCATGTATCTGGGCGAATTGGTCGAATTCGGCGATACGGAGCGGATCTTCACCAATCCGAGCGAGACGCGCACCCAGGATTACATCACCGGCCGCTTCGGCTGATCCATCAGGTCAGAATCTTCATGGGCGTCGCCATATGCCGGCGGCGCCCATTTTGTTTTCAGCTCAATATTGTTCGGGAATGCGGCGCGTTTCCCGCCAGCGTTTGACGAGTGCGACGCGGCGTTCCGGATAGCGTTCTTCAGCCGAACAGGCTGCGCGCATCTGGTCGAGGCGGAAATGCCGGAAATCCTGCCGCAGCTCGCACCAGCCGACCAGCACCATGGCATGGTCGAAGAAGCCCAGGGCAAGCGGCCAGACCGTCCGGCGGCTGGATTGGCCCTTGAGGTCGCAATAGTCGATGGTCAGCTTCTGTTCGGCGCGAATGCTCCGCCGTATCGCGGCGAGATCGACGGTCGTGGCGATGTTGTTGCGGCTGGGACCGGCGAGAAGCGCTGTCGCCGCCGGCCGCTCGCGTAGATCATCCGGCAGGACGCTGCTGATCTTGGCGATGAGATTGCGTGCAGCTTGGCTGAGCGCGCCATCGGTATGCTTCATCACCCAGCGGGCGCCCAGCACCAGCGCATCGATTTCGTCCTCGTCCAGGCTGAGCGGCGGCAGGGTAAAGCCCGGCTGCAGGATGAAGCCGATTCCGGCCTCGCCGTCGATGGCCGCTCCCTGGCTCCGCAAGCTCTGGATGTCGCGATAGATGCTGCGGATGGAAACGTCCGTTTCCTCGGCAAGCTGAGCGGCGCTGACGGGGCGACGGTGGCGTCGCAGGGCCTGCAGCAGTTCAAGAAGGCGTTCGGCACGAGACATGCGACGGATCATGCGGGCAAGCAGGCGTCCCGGCAAGCCTTCCCCCGAGTCCTCTTCGGACGGTGGGCCGGAACCCTGGCGTCCGGTTATCCGGCCTTGCGGAAGGTGAGATTGTAGCGATAGGGGCCGGTCAAGGGATGATAGCCCGGCTTCAGCAGCGCGATACCATGATAGGCGAGGCGCGTGGCACCGCCCCAGACCACGACATCGCCGCTTTCCAGACGATGGCGTCTGATCGGATCGCTGCGCTTGATGCCGCCGAACTGGAAAATCGCCGGCATGCCCAGCGATACCGAGACGATCGGGGCACCAAGATCCTGCTCGTCGCGATCCTGGTGCAGCGACAACTTGCTGCCGGGCTCGTAGCGATTGATCAGGCAGGAATTCGGCGCGAAGCCGGCAAAGCCGCCGGCAGCCGCGGCTGATGTCGCCAAGGCAAGAAAGGGGGCCGGCATGTCCGGCCAGGGCGCGCCGCTGTGCGGATCATGCGTCGCATAGCGATAGCCTTGGCGATCGGTTACCCAGCCGAAGGCGCCGCAGCTGGTCATCGCTACCGACATCTGATATCCGCCGGGCGTGGTCATTTGCCGAAAAGGCGCCTGCTTGGCGACGTCGCCGATCGCCTCAATCAATGCAGGCGCCATTGCTCCGGCGAAACCACGCAGGATGGTTGCGCCTTCGGCGATAGGTTCGGCGACCGACGGGGAGGGGAGGTTCGCAAAGAGATCTTCGCTCATGGCAGCGATTTTATCAGGCCGCGTCATGAAAGATCAGCCCCAGCGTATAACGATTGCCCTGCAGAAGCCGGCTGACACCGTGGCGCAGCTGGGCGCGATACATGCCCCTCGTGCCGCCAACGGGGCGTTCGCGAACGGGAAAGACGACCGCATCGCCTTGCATCAGGGGAACGACGGTCGCCCGCGATTGCTGCCGAGGCCGTTGCTCCGTCAGCACGAATTCGCCGCCCGTAAAGTCATCGCCCGGTCGCGATAGCAGGATCGCGACCTGAAGCGGAAAGAGCAAAGCGCCATAGACATCCTGATGCAGGCAGTTGAAGTCGCCGGCTTCATAGCGCAACAGCAGCGGCGTGGGGCGCGTTTGTCCGGCAGCATGGCAGCGCTGGAGGAATTCTTGCAGCGATAGCGGATAGCGCAAATCGCTTCGCAACTGCTCCTGCCACCGGTTGGCGATCGGCGCCAGTGCCGGATATAGCGTTTCGCGCAACTGTGCGATCGGCGCCGGCAGCGGATAGCTGAAATATTTGTATTCGCCGCGCCCGAAGCCGTGCTGCGCCATGACGATGCGGCTGCGAAAATGCCGATCGGCCGCATAAAGGTCGATCGTTTCGGTGCATTGCCGGGGCGCGAGCAATTCTGGCAGAACGGCAAAGCCTCGTGTCGAAAGTTCCTCATCGATGGGGGCGGATGTTATGGCTTCATCCTTGCCGTCCAGATTCCGGGCCGGCCGACCCATGCCAGGGGCGGCCTGTCGTTCTCGCTGCGCCATTCGTCACGCCCTCTCGGCTCGAAACATCTATGCCGATAGAAGATGGGATGGGTTGCGCCCGCAAACTCTCCGTTTCTTGCTGCCCCGTTCAGCCTTGCGGCGCATCGATCATGTGATCGACCACGCGGCGCTCCGCGGTCATGTTGCCGATCTCCGGCTTCATCTGCACGTGCAGCGGATGCTTTTGGTATGTCTCCAGGGCTGCGGCATCGGTGAATTCCGACAGCAGGACGACGTCGGACGAGTAATCTATGCCGCTGAAATCGATTCCGACCTCGATCTTCAACAGACCAGGGATGCGATCGCGTAGGCTTTCGAGCAGCTGCTTGATGCGAACGGCATTGGCTGCCTTGTTCGGCGTATCCTTCAGTCTCCACATGACGATGTGGCGGATCATCGGCGTTCCTGTGTCTCTGATTTGATTGAGGCCATAGCGTTTGAGCGGCACCACGGCCATGTCGGCCGTGACGCAATCAGCCTCCCGTGACGCTCATATGGCGCGAAACGGCTGGTCCCTGGTGACGACGGTCGATGATGAAGTCATGGCCCTTCGGTTTGCGGCTGATCGCTTCGCGGATGGCGGCGATCAGCACGTCGTCGCTTTCGCTCTGCCGCAGGGGAGTTCGCAGATCGGCCGCATCATCCTGGCCAAGGCACATGAACAGCGTCCCGGTACAGGTCAGCCGCACGCGGTTGCAGCTTTCGCAGAAATTGTGGGTCAGCGGCGTGATGAAGCCGACGCGCTGCCCGGTCTCTTCCAGGCGGACATAGCGGGCGGGCCCGCCGGTCCGTTCGCTGGTCTCGGTCAGCGTCCAGCGTTGCTGCAGCTTGGCCCGCAGCAGTGAAATCGGGAAGAACTGATCAAGGCGGTTTTCGCCGCCGATATCGCCCATCGGCATCACTTCGATGAAGGTGAGGTCGTGACCTTCCCGACGCGCCCATTCGACGAGGTCGAAGATTTCCATGTCGTTCACGCCCTTGAGGGCGACGGTATTGATCTTCACCCGCAGGCCGGCTTCCTTGGCGGCCTGCAAGCCATCCAAGACCTGCTGCAGCTTGCCCCAGCGGGTGATGGCGGTGAATTTCTCGGCATCGAGCGTGTCGATCGAAACATTGAGCCGCTTTACGCCACAGCGTGCCAGCTCGTCCGCATATTTGGTGAGCTGGCTGCCGTTGGTGGTCAAGGTCAGCTCTTCCAGCGCGCCGGATTTCAGATGCCGCGACAGATTGCGGATCAGCTCCATGATATTCTTGCGCACCAGCGGCTCGCCACCGGTGAGGCGCAGCTTGCGCACGCCAAGGCCGACAAAGGCGGTGCAGAGCCGGTCCAGTTCCTCGAGGCTCAGCACCTCAGCCTTTGGCAGGAAGCTCATGTCTTCCGCCATGCAATAGATGCAGCGAAAATCGCAGCGGTCCGTGACGGAGACGCGCAAATAGGAGATGAAGCGGCCAAATGGATCGATCATGGCTGTAATATAGGCGTTGTCGGACCGGATTTCTGCCTTAAAACGACATCAGGCGAAACACGGCGCAGCGCCTGTAATAGCGAGAGATAGTGTCTAATATCAAAGACTTAAATTCTATTTCGGGGGTCATTCTCGCCGGTGGCCAGGCGCGCCGCCTCGGCGGCGGCGATAAGGGACTGCGGGAACTCGCAGGGCGTCCCCTCCTGCTTCACGTCATCGCTCGGCTGAGGCCGCAGGTTGCCGGCCTCGTCCTCAATGCCAACGGCGATCCGGCGCGCTTCGGCAGTTTTAATTTGCCCGTGGTTGGCGACTCCGTCGCCGGCCAGCCGGGGCCGCTGGCGGGCATCCTGTCCGGTCTTGACTGGGCCGCGGCACAATCGCCGGCGCCCTCCTGGGTCGTGACGGCACCGGCCGATTGTCCGTTCCTGCCGCGCGACCTGGTGGCGCGCTTGGCGGCCGGCGTGACGGCGGGTGCCACGGCGGTCGTGGCCAGCTATCAGGGGCGTCTGCAGCCGGTCATCGGCCTCTGGTCCACCAGCCTGCGCGAGGATTTGCGGCGGGCGCTCCTGGCGGATGGCCTGCGGCGGGTGGAGGACTGGCTGCACCGCTGCAACGCGATCGCGATCGAATTTCCCCTCGCGGCACCCGATCCCTTTTTCAACGTCAATACGGCGGAGGATCTCGCGCGGGCGGCCGACCTGCTGACTGCAGGATGAGGACCGGTGGCGGATGAGGGCGGCAAAGGCGGCGGAGATGCTGGCACCCCCGCCGGGCAGCTTTAACGCGCCGCGGTGACGACGATCTCGACTTTCCACTTCGGGTCGGCCAGCTTCGCTTCGACCGTTGCCCGGGCCGGGGCCTGGCCCTTGGGCACCCATTCACCCCAAGCTTTGTTCATCTCGGCGAAGGTGGTGATGTCGGAGAGAAAAATCTGCGTCCGGAGCAATTTGTTCTTGTCGCTGCCGGCCTGGGCCAGGAGGGTATCGATCTGCTGCAGGATGTTCTTGGTCTGCTCATAGACCGACGGAGAGATCGGATCTTCAGCGACGGCGCCGGCAAGATAGACTACGTCACCGTGGATGACGGCATCGGCGATGAGAGTCGCATCGCCTAGGCGCTTGATCGACATAGGAACCTCGTTCACTTTTTGGTTACAGAGGGGCGGATTATGTCGTCCGCTGGCGGGCCCGCAAAGCTCTGTTTTGATGTTGCAACAAAGGGTTGCCATGCGGGAAAGGCGATTGACAGGGTGAGGCCGCAATACAGCCTCCCGAGAATGGTGCTGGTATGTGGAACGGCCTGATGTATTCCAGCATTAAGGGTGAGGGTTCAATCAAAGTGGGAGTGAGTACAATGAAAAAATCGCTGCTGGCACTGTCAGTGATGGGAGCCTTCCTGATCCTCGCGGCTTGCGATTCATCCAGCCGGATCTTCGACAATAACTGCTCCGGCAACTCGATGATCGAAAATCCGGGCTATTGCACCGGCAACTTCCATGCGAATGCCGGACCTTATGCCAAATAACGCGTAGCATGCCGCGCTTGCGAGAATATTAAGTAATATCAAGCAGGTAGCAGCCTCCTGCTTGCCATGGAAACCGATGGAGCCTCGGGCTCCATCGGACAGGGCATTTATCGCCCTCCCGTCCGAGCCTCTTCCCCCCGTTTTCTATACTGCCTCGGTCCGCTGCCTGACTTGGCATGCGCCTTGCTGAGTTATCTTCGGAAGTAACCGATGCGGTGAGGCAATGTCGAATCTGCCACTACATTGCGGGATAAAGACAGGGGAGGCGGCAATTTCTGCCGCTCCAGCCCTGACTCTTTTACCCTGCCATGGGGCGACGGCCGATTTCGACCTGGGCTGGCACAGGGGGGACCTGTCATGAATACAGCCTGGCTACAAACCCTGATGGCTGGCCCAAGCCAGGTGACGGGCAAATCCATCGCCAATACGACGCCTGCTAATACGACGGCCACCGCCACGACCGCCCGCAACACCGGCAATACCATCACCGCCGCCAATTATGGCATTCAGCCGCAAGTCGTCGCCTGCATCCAGAACGCCAGTGCCTCGACCGGCATGGATTTTTCCTATCTGATGGCCCAGGCGGCTCGCGAGAGCAGTTTCGATCCCAATGCCAAGGCGACGACCAGCAGCGCGCATGGCCTTTACCAATTCGTAGAACAGACCTGGCTGTCGGTCTTCAAGGATCACGGCGCCGAATACGGCTATGGCGATCTTGCGTCGAAGATCACCACGGATTCGGATGGCCGCATGGTGGTCAGCGATCCCAGCCTGAAGAAGCAAATTCTGGCCTTGCGCAAGGATCCGCAGCTGTCGGCGGAAATGGCGGCCGAGCATGCGTCGGATAACCAGGCCATCATGCAGAAGAAGCTGGGCCGCCAGGTAACCGGAACGGATCTCTATCTGGCGCATTTCCTCGGTGTTCAGGGCGCCACCAAATTTCTGCGGAATATGAAGAGCGATCCGACGGCCTCCGCCGCCGATCTGTTTCCGGCGGCGGCCGATGCCAATAATCGCGTCTTCTATAAGGATGACGGCTCGGCCAAGTCGCTGGCCGAGGTCTATCAGACCTTCGGCAAGAAGATCAGCGCCGATATGGCGGCGTTCCGGAAGTTCCAGTCTACCGATAGCACGGGCGCCGTGCAGCAGGCGCAGAATGCCGGCGCTGCCACCGCCACCTGGTCGCGCAGCGCCACCGTGGTGGGCGACAAGCTCATTTCCGGCACATCGAGCCCGCAGATGGCGCAGTTCTTTCAACGCGACAAGACCTCGACTGCGAATGGCATCAGCGGCAACCGTGCCGTCTTCGGACAGACCAATCCGGGCGGCGTTCTCTCGCCGATCATGCTGATGACGCTCGCCGGCCTGCCGACAGCCGGTCAGACCGGCGACGAGCGGTCGAACGGCGGCGCACGTCCTTTCTGGGACCAGATGGGTCTCGGGACCTTCATCGGCTGACGGCATCGGATCCATGAAGCGTGATGGCGGCATCGCCATCTGCCACGATCCTTCGCTTCTTTTCTATGAGAGCGGGCGCGGCAGCACGACGTCGATCAGCATATTGACGCTGCTATCGTCGTCCGAAAGCGGCAGCAGCAACCCTTCGGTCCGATAGCGGCGATCATCCCATACCTCATCGTCGGCGTAAAAATGCGGCGCCTTGGTGAGGTAGATTTGACGATAGGCATCCTCCATGATCGTCCGATATTCCGATTGCGGAATCTCGTCGACATACCGGCCGGTCATTTCGATGCCGCTGATCTCCACGCAGTTCGAACCGTCGACACGAAAACGGAAGCGCAGGGGATCAACCGCTTCAATTTCCACCAGGCATAGATAGCCAAGGCAATAGCTGAGATCGAGCGGGTCGATGTCGCCGCGGCTCGGCATGCGGCGGCTGCCGCGCTTCTCGTCCCAATAGCGGTAAAGCTGGCGCAGCCTTTCGTCACCCAGCTCACTGATCGACCTCAACAGATTTGCCATTGGCCGTCCTTGCAATACGCGCAGCCGAGGGGGTCGATTGTATTTGGCAGAACGCCCCATTCGGACCGAAGCCGAATATCTCCCCTTCAGGATATCCCATGTCCGTCCTTGCCCAAAGCGCGCCGCTGGGACGGGTTGTCGATGCCGGTGAATGGTCGCCGGCCGCAAGGGATGCCGCGGGGCCTATCGCGCCACCTGATTTCACCGCTGGATTTTCACCTTTGAGTGAATGGTCGGGAAATGCGGTCCACCGGTCGGAACACCGCCGATGACAGGCCGTTTCCCTTCATGATTGCTGAATCACCAATGGATACTGAGGAGAGACGAATGGAAAGCATGCTCTATGCTGAAACCTTGCGAACAGGCGCCCAGCGCCGCCGACATTCGTGGGCGGCGATGTGCCTGGTCGCGGTCATGTCGGCGGGCGCAATGGGCGCCGTTGCCGGCTGTTCCGTCACCAGCGGGCAGGAGACCACCGGCCAGTATGTCGATGACGCCACGATCACCACGAAGGTCAAATCGGCGCTGGCATCCGATGGCGGCGTGACGCTGGCCAATCAGGTGGGTGTTGAAACCGGCCAAGGGGTCGTTCAGCTGAGCGGCTTCGTGCCGAGCGCAGCGGATAAGGAGCGGGCGGCGGACATTGCCCGGTCGGTCAAGGGCGTGAAAAGCGTCACCAACGATCTCGTCATCCAGCCGTAAACCACGCGCCTGCCGATGTTGCGGAACGGGCCGGTCCTTTCAGGATCGGCCCGTTTCGTTAGAGCCGGACCGATCCGGCTCTACCTGTTCCACCAATCTGCTTCTGGCGCGGTATCGTCGGTGTCGTCCAACCATTTATGCATCAGCATCATGGCGATGCCGGAAGGCTCGACCGGTCGCAGCATCTCGAAGCCGCAGCGGCGATAAAAGCCGATCGCTGTCAAAGACGCGGCGACGGTGAGCGAACGGATGTCGGCGCCGCACGCCAGGCCCTCGACGGCTGTTATCAATTGCCGCCCGATCCCATGACGTTGATGCACCGGCGCAACGAAAAGGCTGCGTACCGTACCGCTGGCATAGCCGATTGTGCCGACGATCTCGGCATCTGCTTCCGCAACGAACATTTCGCGGGCGCGAATCATTTGCCCGACCCGCGGTGCGCTGTAAGTCGCCGCCATCCAATCGATAACCGATGTTGTGTAATCGGAAGCGTTGGTGTGCCGCAAAGCCTCGGAGATCAACCGGCTGATTGCCTCGGCATCGGAGGGCAGGGCGGCCCGCAGCTTGGCTTGAGCTTGAACAGTCATGATCGGCACGTCCTCGTCACCCGATCAGCATGACATGGCCGGGGCTTGACGACAACGGCGTCGGTCGATAAGGATGTCCCCCGCATCAAGAGTTGGGTCGACGCCCAACACCAACCTGCGACCCGCGCAAGGTGGTGCCTCGAACGAGGGATGTGGCCGGTCCGGCAACGAACGGGAATCAGCCGCTGCGTCTACCCTCCTGATCGTTGGGAGGTTTTTTATGTCCACTTGTCATGAGGCCGACGTGAATTCGGCGCTTCCGGAGTCCTGTGCCTACGGCCTTGCCCGGGTCATCGGTCCGCAGGACGAGGCAGTGTTCCTGACCAGCGGCAATTTCGCGGACCGGTTGGGGCGTCGGCAGAATTGCGCCTTCTATGCCGTCATCCATCGCCGCTTCGGCACCTGGACCCATGTCTATCGCGTCGTGCCGGCCGACCGGCTGCACGGGTTCGTGGTCTATCTCGAACGGGCCTTTGCCGGCGAGGCGATTGCCATCGCCCGCGATTGGCTGCGTCTGGCAGTGGCGACGGATGCGAGAGCGCGATCATTTTAGATGGAAGCCGGCAAGCTTCCACTTAAAACGTGAATCGCCCTCTATCTTATTGAAGAGAGGCGGATTCACGCTTCACACAGCACCGCGAAGCGATTCCGTGTGAAGCGATCCCACTCTAAGCGGGGAGGCGGCCGAACCGGAGCCGGCGGCTGACGGCGAGGCTGAGGAAATAGCCGGCGGCACTCAAGGCGGTGATCCAGAAACTGGCCGGCCAATCGCTTTCATAAGCGAGGGCGATGCCGCCCCAGGCCTCGATCAGGGCGAGAAGAGCGGAGAGCGCGACGCCGCGGCTGAGCCGCGAGGTCAGCTGCTGCGCGGTTGCCGCCGGACCGACCATGAGGGCGAAGACCAGCAGGACACCGACGACCTGGGCGCAGGCCGCCGTGGTCAGCGCGACGATGCCGAGAAACAGCATCGAAACAAGCCGGGGATTGACGCCCTTGGCCTCGGCCAGTTCAGGCTGCAGGCTGCTGAAAAGCAGCGGCCGGGCCACTACCGCCAGGGCCAGCAGGCAGACCGCAGCCAGGACCGCGAGAACGGCAAGGGTCGAGAGATCGACGCCGAAGACATTGCCGAACAGCAAGGCGGTGGCCTGGGTCGCATAGGCAGTGAAGAAGTGCAGGAACAGCAGGCCGATGCCGAGCGACAGCGACAGGACGACGCCGATCGCTACGTCACGGCCATTCAGCCGGTCACCCAGCACCCCCATGCCAAGGCCGGCCAGCAAGGTGAAGGCAATCAGTCCCGCCAGGGGCGAGGTGCCGAGAAGGACAGCGCCGGTCGCACCCGCAAAGCCGACATGTGAAAGCGCGTGGCCGGCAAATGTCTGGCCGCGCAACACCAGGAAATACCCGACGATGCCCGCGAGCAGGCCAACGATGCCGGCGGCGCCGAAAGCGTGGCGCATGAAATCATAGTCGAACATGGCGGTCTTTCATGTGCATCAGCCGTGTCCGGCGCCCCGTCGATCGGCCTGCGGACGGTTTTGGTCATGGCCGTGGTCGTCATGGCCATGATCATGATCGTGGTCATCTTCATGCTGATGTGCATGATGCTCGAGATCCAGCGGCCCGGACATCACGAAGATCCGTCCGCGCAGTCGTATGACATCGATTTCGGCGCCATAGAGGCGGGAGAGCACCGGGCCGGTAATGACCTCGTCTACCTGACCGAGGGCTGCCTGCCCGCGACCGAGATAAAGCACGCGATCGATGGCGGGCAGCAGCGGATTGAGTTCATGCGCGCTGAAGAGGACGGCAATGCCAAGGCGCTGCTGCACCTCGCGCACCAGATCGACGACCGCACTTTGATGATTCGGGTCCAGGCTGATCAGCGGTTCGTCGAGCAGGAGCAGCTTCGGCTCCCCGAGCAGCGCCTGGGCCAGCAGCAGCCGCTGCCGCTCGCCGCCCGATAGGCTGTTGATGGGACGGTCCGCCAGCGCTTCCGCACGCACCAGAGCAATTGCTTCGGCAACCATCTGGCGGCGCCTGCGATCCGGCAGGGGCAGGCCCCAGCGATGGCCGTCGCTGGCTGCCGCCACGAAGTCCCAGCCGCACAGATTGATCTGTCCGGCCTGGCTGCGAAACTGCGGCATATAGCCGATGGCGGGATTGCCGCGCCGGGCGGTTTCGCCGAGCACGCGCAAGCTGCCGCCGGTGGCCGGAATCAATCCCAGCAAGGCGCGCATCAAGGTGGTCTTGCCAGCGCCGTTGGGGCCGAGGACGCCGATGAATTCGCCGGCGCCAATACTGAGACTGATATCTTTCAGGATGGTACGACCGCCCATGGCAAGCGTCACGTGATCGAGGTCGATTGCGGCATCCGGTTGTTGCGGCGAAATTTGCCCCCTCATGATCGCGATGCGGACCTCGCAGACATGTGCCGTGCCGGCGTCATCACGGTTGCTTCGTCGCGGTCAGGGCCTGGTCGAGGTCGGTCAATTGCTGCAGCATCCATTCCTGATAGGTGTGATCCGCCGGCTCGGTTTCACTGACGCCGACGACCGGAACCTTCGCCTTCTTGGCGATGTCGAGCAGGCGTTGCGACAGGTCATCGCTGGTCTGCCGGTTGAAGATGAGCACATGGACGCGACGCTGCGCCAGATCATCCTGGAAGGCGCCGATATCGACAGCACTGGGTTCGGTGTCATTCATCACGGCGAGCTGGAACCTGTCGTTGCGCATAGCCAGGCCTATATCGGCAGCCATATAGCCGAAAACCGGTTCGGTCGCCGTGACCGGCGTTCCGGCATAAGCCTTACGCATCGCCGCTATCTTTGTCGACAGGGGTTGGAGGCTGCCGAGGAAATTAGCCAGGCGACTTTGGTAATCGGCGGCATGGGCGGCGTCAAGCCGGGCGAGCGCGGCGGCGATCGCTTTGGCGGCCTGGGCCACGTTGTCGAGCTTATACCAAAGATGCGGATTGTCGCCGGACTTCGCCTGCACCAGATCAGCCACCACCACGACCATGCGGTCGGCCGCGGGGGTCGCCTTCAGCAGCTTTTCCATCCATGGGTCGTAATCGGCGCCGTTCAGAATGACGAGCTTTGCCGTCGCCAGGGCACGGCCGGTCGACGGACTGGCTTCGAATAGGTGCGGATCCTGGTCGGGGTTGCTGAGAATGCTGGTCACCTGAACAGCCGGCCCGCCGAGCTGTCGCACGATGTCGCCGTAAAAGTTCTCTGCCGCGACGACGGGCAGTCCGTCCGCCATGGCTGCTTGCAGGGGAAAGAGGGCGAAAAGCAAAGCGATGAGGGGAAATAGCAGACGGCGCAATGACATGGATTACCTGCTCGGGAAGGTTGGAAGAAAAGTGTTATATTATAACATAATGATTTGTCCAGCCGGAATTCGCTGACTGGTCGCCAAAGGCGCGATTATTTGCGCGACGGCGCTCCTTGGCCGCATTGTCCGCCCTGCCGGCAGACGATAGACTCTCAGCCGCATGGTCGGACTCCAGACCATGTTTGCATCGTCAGAGTGCGGAGGAGGTAGAAGTAGCGGATGAGCCTTGAAGGCGATCGCATATCCGCGGCTGATGGACTGCGCCGACACAATTCGCCTTCCTTCCGCGTCGGTTCTCCGGCCCATAAACAGGCCTTCTGCCGCATGCTCCTCGACACCCATGATCCGTACCGGCCGGCGGTCATTGCCTGGCCGCAACTGGATGCGGCGGCTTACGCCCGCCTGTCCGGCCTGCCGATCTGGAATATCGCCGTGCAGGTGGAAGGCCGTGCCGCGCAGGCCGTGCGGAGCTATGCCGTGTCGATCAGGGACCCCTTGCTGCGTGACGCCGTCGCCCTGGATGGCGAGGAAGAGGCGCGGCATAGGGAGGTCCTCAGCAAGATGGTCGGGTTTTATGGGATCAAGCTCGACCCTGAACCGGACTATCCCGTCCCAGGTGATCCGGAATGGGCGTGGCTGTGCACCGGCTACGCCGAATGTGTCGACAGCTTCTTTGCCTTTGGCTTGTTCGCGTTCGCCCGGCAATCGGGCTTCTTCCCGCCGGAACTGATCGAGACCTTCGAGCCGGTCATTCAGGAAGAATGCCGCCACATCCTGTTCTTTGTGAACTGGCTTGCCTGGCATCGCCGCCAGCTCAATCCGGTGGCCCGGATTCGCTTCAATTTTCGCTGCCTGCTCGTCTACCTGAAACACATCCGTGGCCGGATCGACACGGCAAGGCAGGTTGAGGGCAATAAGAACTTTACCGCCACGGCGAGCAAAGCCGTCAGCAACGATTTCAAAATCCGCGAGTTGCTTCAGGTATGTCTCGCGGAAAACGATCGTCGCATGGCCCGTTACGACCGCCGGTTGATCCGCCCGCGTTTCATTCCGATCCTGGTGAAACTGGCCTTGGTCTTTATTCGCTAACCCCGCCGTCTAAAAGGAAGAAATCGATGTTGAAGAACACCATCTGCCTGGCCCTGGCGCTGGCCTTGTCGAGCGGCAGTCAAATTTTCCTCGCTGTCCCGTCACAGGCCACCGCGACGATCCTGCTTGCCGATTGCGAAGCCGGGGTGAAGATCGACGGCACGAGCCTGGAGCAGACCAAGAAACGGATCGAGGCGGCGGGCTACACCCAGGTCAAGGATCTGAAGAAGGGCTGTGACAATGTCTGGCACGGAACGGCCGTCAACAAGGACGGCGTCGGCGGCAATGTCATGGTGACGCCGCAAGGCGAGGTGATGCCGGAAGGCAATTAAGTCGCAGCAGCAAATCCGGGATTGCTATTTCATAGAGGCCGGCGCCATATTTCCGCCAGCTTTAGGTGGTTTGGTGACGGGCGGCGCAGGTCCGCTTCAACGGACCACGCTGCAACGAATGGGCCGATCACCGGATGGCTGGGCAGAACCCGAGACGTTTTCAACGAAGCATAAGCCGCGGGCGCATGGCCTTGTTCGCGGCTTTGCCGTTGTTTGCGTTTCCGTTCGCCGCAGCCGTTGCCGATCCGGCGGCAACCGGCGCCCAGCTTTATCTCAATGTGTCTGGTGACGGCCTCAACGACAAGCTCTCGAGCAGCAGTGCCGATGGCGGCGCGCTCGGCGCCGACGATACGGCAAGCGCCAGTTCGAGCAAGAAGATCGATCTGGGTTCGGTCCCCTTTACCGTCTCGACGGCAGATTCCACCGGCGGCTGGGGGGCGGTACTTGGCGGCACCGGTCAATATGTCGTGCCGCTCTCCGACGGCTTTTCCCTGGTCAATCACGGCGCTTTCACCAAGTCGCAAACATCGAGCGGTTTTTTGGGCGCCACCTCGGCCGATGCCGGGCCGGGGCTGGAATATCGTGAGGGCAATCTGGCTCTGGCCCTGCAGCCGGATGTCGGCGTTACGCTGCAAAGCGAGGCGCTGCAGCAACTCGATTATGGCCTCAGCAGTTCGCTGTCGAAGGATCTGATGGCCGGCCTGACGGCGACCACGACGACCGGCTATACGATCCAGGGCGGGGCGGATGGCGATAGCCGGTTGGCCCACGCCAGCACCGCCCTCAGCTACGCATTGCCAGATAAGATCAAGCTCGGCCTCGGCTATCAATTGGAGCAGACGCTGAGCAGCGGGAACCAATTGCTCTCGGGCCAGCAGGGGCCCTCGCTGACGGCTGAGATTCCGGTGACGGACAGCGTCAAGCTCGGGACAAGCTACTCCTACAATTCGACGGCGACCGACAGCGACAGCCTGGACCTGACCGCCAAGCATCGCGATACGTCACAGACCCTCGGTCTTTCGGCCGATTGGGATGTCGGCGCCCAGATCAATGCCGATGTCAAGTTGAGCGCGAAGGTCGACGTCTCGCGGGCGACCGAATACGGTTCCAATAGCGCCGAACTGCAGCAGGCGGGCTCGGTCGGCATGCAGATGAAATTCTGACGATAGCCGGCAGGATAGAGAGCCGTAGAGTCGTCGATCCCCGCCATTCCCCCCGCCATTCCTCCGCGCCATTGACCACGCCGCCCAAATCACTATAACTCCGCTTGATGGTTCCCCGACGGCTGAAGTCCAGGGGATTAATAGGGAACACGGTGCGGACGACCCAGAAGGGGCCTAAACCGTGGCTGCCCCCGCAACTGTAAGCGGATAGCCTGTACCCTCGATGCCACTGGGTTCGCCCGGGAAGGCGGGATGCAGGCACTGACCCGCGAGCCAGGAGACCTGCCATCGAGTCATGACTGTGCCGGCAACCGGGTGGGCTGAGGCATGGATCGCACCGATCCATCGCGCTTCGACAATCCGCGGGCCGCCACGGTCTCATCGGCGAAGGCTTCGGGGTCGGCAAACATGTCGGGATTTTTTTCGAATTTTCTGCATGACGGCGCAGGCGATCTGCGGCGCCGTATCATCAGCATCTACGCTTTCTTGATCGCTGCGAATATCGGCGTCTGGGTCTGGGCCTTTGCGGTCCTTGGCAACAATCCGGTTCTGCTCGGCACGGCATTGCTCGCTTATACCTTCGGGCTGCGTCATGCCGTCGATGCCGACCACATCGCCGCCATCGACAACGTCACGCGCAAGCTGATGCAGGAAGGCAAGCGTCCGGTTGCCGCCGGCTTCTTCTTTTCGATCGGCCATTCGACGATCGTGGTCGGCATGACGATCGGCATCGCCTTTGCCGCCGCCGCCGTCCAGCATGGCGTGGAAGCCTTCCGCGAAATCGGCGGCGTGATCAGCACCTGCGTCTCGGCTTTTTTCCTGTTCACCATCGCCGCCCTCAATATCGTCATTCTGGTATCGGTCTATCGCACCTTTCAGGCGGTGAAGAGCGGCAAGCCCTTCGTCGAGGAAGATCTCGACATGCTGCTGAACAACCGGGGACTGCTGGCGCGCATCTTCCGGCCGCTCTTCGGCATGGTGACCCGTTCATGGCATTTGCTGCCGATCGGCCTGCTGTTCGGTCTTGGCTTTGACACTGCCACCGAAGTTGCGCTGTTCGGCATCTCCGCCACCCAGGCCACCCAGGGCGTATCGTGGTGGGTCGTTCTGGTCTTTCCGGCACTCTTTACCGCCGGCATGTCTTTGATCGACACGACCGACAGCATTCTCATGCTGGGGGCCTATGGCTGGGCCTTCATGAAGCCGATCCGCAAGCTTTATTATAATCTGACCATCACCTTCGTATCGGTGGTGGTTGCCCTGCTGATCGGCGGTATCGAGACTCTGGCCCTGCTGGCTGACAAGCTCGAGCTGCACGGTGCCTTCTGGGATGCCGTGGCCGATCTGGGGGCCAATTTCGGCATGCTGGGCTATCTGATCATCGGCTTGTTTATCGTCAGCTGGCTGGTGTCCTTTGCCTATTATCGCTTGCGGCGGTTCGACGATCTCGACGTGCAGATGGCCGGCTGAGGCGGTGCCGGATGCGCGTTCCGCCCGCTGGTAATGGGCCGTTGCGACACGATGTGGCCTTGAATTAGCGCGGCGTTTCCGTTAGGCCAAACGGCGGATCGGCATTTTGTCCGCCGGCCGACTGGAATAAGCCTGACCCGAATGCGTCGGACTGGGATGATCGCAACCATGGCCGCTGGCCGCCTCTTTGGCATGACCCGACGGGACCGTCGCTGCGTGGCTTTTGCCGCGGGGCTGCTGGCGTTGTGGCTGCAGCTGCTGGCGCCCTTCGTTCTGGTCAGCGGCATGCAGGCGGCGATGTCACAGCCGGCCGCGGCTGCCGATGCGATCGATTATCTCTGCCAGCCGATCGACCTTGGTCACGGTAAATCGGACCATGGCAAGCATCTCTTGCGCCTCGACTGCCAGCTCTGTCAGAGCCTGCATCTGCTGGCCCAGGGACTGGCGCCCACTGCCGCCTTGCTGGCCATGCCGGATCTGCCGGCGGCGCAGTCCGCGCAAATCATCGCCATCACCGCAACATCGGATCACACCGATAGCGGCTTTTCATCCCGGGCACCGCCCGTCCTCTGATTCCATCTGACAACAAAGGTCGAGCCGCCGGTGATCGCTTCGCGGGCGGGCTCTCGCATATGGAATTTCTGAGGAAAGAACGATGACTCATTTTCGCCTGGCGGCCTGCGCGGCCGCCTGCCTGATCCTGTTTCCGGTAGCAGCCCTTGCCCATGTGACGTTGGAAACCGGCGAGGCTCCTGCCGACGGCTATTACAAAGCCGTCTTGCGTGTCCCCCATGGCTGCGAAGGGGCGCCGACAACTGCCATTCGCGTGCAAATCCCCGCAGGCGTCAAACAGGCCAAGCCGATGCCCAAACCCGGCTGGCAACTTGCCGTCAAGAAAGAGAAGCTGGCACAGCCTTACGACTGGTATGGCACGCAGGTCACGGAAGATGTGCGTGAGATCAGCTGGTCCGGCGGCAATCTGCCCGATGCCTTCTATGACGAGTTCGTCTTTCGAGCCAAGCTGCCGGATGCGGCGGGCCAGGTGATCCGCTTCCCCGTCATTCAGACCTGCGCCACGGGCGAGGCAAAATGGATCGAGATTCCGGCAGCCGGCGCCGCCGAAGACAGCGTCGAGCACCCGGCGCCCAGTCTCAAGCTCGGCCCGAAGGCTGCTAACGACGACTGAATGCACGACCGTTAGCCTTGGCCGCCGAGGCTTCCGCACGTCGATTGCCGGCGGCAATCTGTTGACCATTGAAGAATGCCGGATCAGTTGTTTCGCCAGCTGATCCGGGCTACCTCCCAGGAGAATATGATGATCCAGTCGCGCGTTGCTACCCGGCTTCCCCGGTTTGCCTTAAGTCTGGTCTTCCTGCTGAGCGCCACGACCTCCGTCTTCGCCGATGAAGCGACTCTCGGCGATCTGGTGATCCGCCATGTCTGGTCCCGCGCCACCATCGCCAGTGTCGGCACCGGTGCGGTGTATCTGGAAGTGGACAACAATGGCGCCACGGCCGACCGGCTGGTCGGTGTCGCGACGCCGGTGGCGGCAATGGCGCATCTTCATACCACGGAGATGCAGGGCAATATGGCCAGCATGCAGGCAATCGACGGACTGGATGTACCGGCGGGCGGCAAAATCATCCTGAAGCCGCAGAACAGCCACGTCATGCTCATGGGGCTTTCGGCGCCGCTGAAGCAGGGCACCACTTTTCCCCTGACACTGCAATTCGAGAAGGCGGGCAAGGTCGATGTCAATGTCCCGGTCGAGGCGGCGGGGGCGCTAGGACCGGAAGGTAACTGATCTGCGGCCGACATAGTCGAATCGGAAAATGGCAAAGAAGTCGAGACAGGCGAAGCGGTGGCCGGCAGCACTGTGGCCGGTCCTGCGGCCGCTCGCCTGCCTCGCGCTGCTTTTTATCTGGTCTTTGGCCTGTAGCGGCCTTGCCAAGGCCCATGCGGTTCTTGAGCAATCGGTTCCTGCCGACAGGAGCGTAGAGGCGGCGGCGCCGCGCCAGCTCACGCTGCAATTCGATGAACCCGTGGGCGTGACGGAGCTGCGGCTTGTGGACGAGACCGGCAAGCTGGTCCCCCTCGTCACTGCCGCAAAGAACAATCTCATCCAGGCAACGATCGCCGATCCGCTCGCCGACGGTACCTATACGATCGCCTATCGCGTGATCTCCGCCGACGGGCATCCGGTTGCGGGCGCCGTGCAATTTCAAATCGGCAGCGGTGCCAGTCACTGGGTGACGCAGAGGATGGCGCTGGCCTGGTGGCAATGGGGCGAGATCGGCGCACGTCTCCTGTTGTATCTCGCCGGCTTCACGTTTTGCGGCCTCGGGCTTCATGCGCTTCGGCGCGGCACGGATCGATCGCCGCTGGCGGCAATCGCCAGTCTTGCCGTCATCAGTGCCGCTTGCTTGCTGATCGGCTTTCAAGGTGCGGGCGTCACCGGCGATACGGCCACGCAGCTGCTGTCGCGTGACCTCTGGCGGCAGGGTGGTGCGGGGCCCGACGGGCGAACGGCTGTCCTGTTCGTGGCCGTCATCGCGCTTGGCTGGCTCGCACGCTATCTGCGCGCCCAGCGGCGATTGGCGCTCGGGCTGATGATCATCTGTATGGCGATGTCGGTGCTCGCCATTTCGACCGCGGGTCATGTCGCCGTGCTCGGTTGGCTGCAGATGTCGGTGCTGACCATCCATGTGCTGATCGCGCTGATATGGGTGGCCTCCCTGGCGCCGCTGTGGAAGCGGCTCGGGCGCTCGCCCAGCCTCCGCCCCGCGTCTCCTTTACCATCAACGGGGTTGCCATCAACCCGGCGCATGACGATCACCCGGCGACTGTCTCTGCTCAGCCTGTTTGCCCTCGCCAGCGGGATCGTTCTCGCCTGCTGGCAGATCCTTGAACCCGCCATGATGGTGCGGAGCGCTTATGGCCTCACTCTCACTGCCAAGATCATCGCTGTCTGCGCGCTGATTGCCGCGACAATTGCCAACCAGCGGCTGGCGCGGCGCCATGCGGCTCAGCCGCGCGATCAGTTGCCGGTGCAGCCGCGCGGGGGGCAATTCTATATTTGGGCACAGCTCTCTTTGCTGGCCGTGACGCTCGGCCTGACCGCGGCGCTCAGCCAGCTGACGCCGCCGCGGCATCTGCTGGCCGCCGCGCAGGAGCGGTCAGCTCGGGCGGCCGGCGATATCCCGCTGGAAAAGGTTCTCCATGCCGGGGATGCGATGGCCACGATCAGGCTGCAGGCGGCAGGCGACGGCCATTTCCGCCTGACGGCGGAATTTTCGTCGATGGCGGGGCAGCATCTGCGACCGCAAGCGGTGACGGCGGAACTGAGCAATCTCGATGCCCATATCGGGCCGCTCATCCGGGTCATGAAGGATGATGGCGACGCCTTCGCGGCTGCCGCGCTGGATCTGGTGCCGGCCGGCCGTTGGCGAATCAGCGTGAAAGCCGATCTCGATGATTTCGATCGGCGGGATTTCACCCTGGAAGTTGTTCTCCGTCCGTAATTCCGCTCATCCGAATGTGACGGGTTCAGATGGATGGGCAAAAGGACTCGCTTGTCGACAGCCGACTCATATAATGGCGAAAATTAGCTGGAGGCTGGAATGAGAAACTCTTTAAAAGCCATCGCATCGGCCAGTCTGGCGATCATGCTCGGTGCTGCCCTGGGTACGGCCTTTGCCTGGCAAACCGCGTCCGCCGTCACCGTTGAGGACAATACTGGTAATCCGGATGCGGCCGCCCCGCTGGCCGATCCTGACGAAAGCGCAGGCGCCAGCCAGAGCAGCGGTACCGGTTTTTCGATCATCGCGCCTGACCAGAACGGCAATAACGGGCTGCAATGGACCTTCGGTAATCCTTCGTCGTCGGACGACACCACCTTGCCCCCTGCGCAGGGGCAATGACAGGGAACGCATGAAGAAAGGGCGGCCGCTGGCCGCCCTTTTTGTTTGTGACGAGGCTGCCTCTCAAGGCCTGCGGATCAATGCGCCTTCGCCAGATTGCGGCCGGTATCGGTGAGCTTGCAGACCAGCCAGTCCGGCTTCAGCGGATTGGTGAACCAGGGCTCCGCCCAACCGTGGTCGATGCAGCTGCGGATGGTCCGCTCGCTGACCTTCTGACCCCATTCGTCGAACAGCGGCAACTTGCCGCCCGGCTGGTTCAGCCCGCGTTTGAGCCAGGCAAGCTGGATATCGCTGGGATGGTTCGCCGCGGCGGCGGATGGATTGATCAAGGAAAGATTTGCCGACATCGCCGCCCCCCATGCATGAAACTAACCTATTTTAACCTAAACCCGTTAGGGTTCCAACTATTTCGTATATTCAATCTATTATGACCTAATGCTGATAGATTGATTGAAGCTTTATGGCGTCGCCCTCAGGCGGGGGATCTCGATGGCCGGACAGCGGTTCATGACGACCCGCAAACCGGCCGCCCGGGCCTTCGCCGCCGCCGCCGGATTGACCACGCCAAGCTGCATCCAGACGGTCTTGGCGCCCACGGCTATGGCCTGTTGGGTGACGCCCAAGGCAGCCTCCGAGTTGCGAAAAACATCCACCATGTCGATCGGACCGGTCTGATCCTGCGGGATATCGGCAAGCTGTCCGTAAACCGTTTCGCCGTGCAGCTGCTGGCCGGCGAGGCCGGGATTGACCGGAATCACCCGGTAGCCGACCTGCTGCAGATAGGCCATCACGTGATTGGAATCCCGCGACGCCTTGTTGCTGGCCCCCACCAATGCGATGACCTTGGTTTCCTGCAGGATCTGTCTGATGAAATCGTCCGAATAAGACTCTGACATTGCAGTAAAATCCGACTAGAGATTGATCGGCCGACCGAGCTGTCCTGCAAGGTCCTGAATGAACTGCCAGGCGACGCGGCCGGAACGGGCGCCACGGGTCACCGACCATTCGACGGCCTTGGCATGCAACGCAGCGGTTTCGATCGGCAAGTCGAGGGCTTTGGCATAGCCGTCGATGATCGCGAAATAGGTCTCCTGGTCACAATTGTGGAAACCGATCCACAGGCCGAAACGATCCGAAAGCGAGACCTTCTCTTCCACCGCTTCGGAGGGGTTGATCGCCGTCGAACGTTCATTCTCGATCATGTCGCGGGGCAGCAGGTGCCGGCGGTTGGAAGTGGCGTAGAAGATGACATTGGCCGGCCGCCCCTCGATGCCACCTTCGAGAACGGCCTTCAGGGACTTGTAGCTGGTATCGGCCGCATCGAAGGAAAGGTCGTCGCAGAACAGGATGCAGCGCCGCGGCTGATTGCGGATCAGGCCGAGCAGGCGGGGCAGGGTCGGCAGGTCCTCGCGGTGCAGTTCGATCAGCGCCAGGCGTTCGGCCGGCTTATCGGTCTCGAGCTCGTCATTGATGGCCGCATGAGCCGCCTTCACCAGCGAGCTCTTGCCGGTGCCGCGGGCGCCCCAGAGCAGCGCATTGTTGGCGGGCAGGCCCTGGGCGAAGCGCCGGGTGTTGTCGAGCAGGATGTCTTTTGACGAGTCGATCCCCTGCAACAGGCTGATATGGACCCGCGAGACGCTCGGGACCGGTTCCAGCCAGGACTGTTCGGCCTGCCAGACGAAGGCGTCGGCGGCGGCGAGATCGTTGCTCTTGCCGGCGGCCGGCGCCAGGCGGTCGAGGCTGGCTGCGATCGAGCGGAGGAGAGCGAGGGTTTCCTGTTCAGGCATGAGGGGTGATCCGAAATCTGATGATGGCTGCCGGCAGTATGCCGGGTGGCCGCCTCTGGCGCCAGCAAGGCGAGTGCGCATGGCGGCATGCTTGTCATGCGCGGACCGGGCGTCACCGATCGCGCTGCCGGCGCGGCGCCTTGCCTGGGCGGGCTAGCCGGCCGTCAGCAGGAAATCGAGGCCGCCCAGCAGCCCGCCCACCGACAGCGCCCAGAGCGGGTTGCGCTGCGTGAAGGCGACGAAGAGGGTGGTCCCGGCGGTCAGCACAACGGTCAGCAGCGTATGGTCGGCCGCCTGCGCCATGATCAACCCGCTGGCCGCCATCAAGGCGAGCGGGATCGGCATCAGGGCAAGCTGCAGCAGTTTCATCCAGTTTGCACCGATCAGCCGTCGCCGGATTCGCGAGACGCCGAAGGTCAGCAGTGAGGACGGCAGGCAGATCGCAGCCGTGGCCACGGCGAGTCCGGTCGGCCCGGCCAGATGCCAGCCGATCAGGCTGACGAAGATGACATTCGGGCCGGGTGCCGCCTGGGCGATGGCGAAGAGGTTGGCGAATGTCGTGTCGTCCAGCCAGCCATGCACGCTCACCGCCTGCCGGTGCATTTCCGGCAGCACGGCATTGGCGCCGCCGATGGCGCCGAGCGACATGGTTGCGAAGGTGATCGCCAATTGGCCGAGCAGGCCGGTTTTCATCGCCGGCGCTCCCGTATGGTGAGGGCCAGGCTGAGCGGCACCATGACGGCGACGATCAGCAGGACATGCAGATGCAGGATGGCGGCGGCGGCGAAAGCCAGCAGGCCGACCAGGATATTGCCGAAGCTGGCGCGCAGCCGCCGCGCCAGCTTGATCACGGTGCCGATGACGAGGCCGGCCGCCGCCGCGGTCACCCCGCCGATCACGGCCTGCACCAGCGGCAGGCCGCCATAGGTCTCATAGAGTGTGGCGAGGACGATCAGGATCAGCAGCGGCCCCGCCAGCAAGCCGCCCAATGCCGTGAGCGAACCCAGGGCGCCGCGGAATTGATCGCCCACCATGATCGATATGTTGCAGACATTGGGACCGGGCAGGACCGAGCCGACGCTCAGCAGATCGGCATATTGCTTGTCGGTGTACCAGCCGCGCTCATCGACCAGCACCCGATGCGCCCAGGCGGCGACGCCGCCGAAGCCGCAAAGGCCGATCTTGGAAAAGGCGAGAAAAATCGAACTATAACTCACAGGTTTCTCGCTCGCGGCCTGATCCCCTTGCGCCATGTCCTGCACGATGTTTCCCCCCGGGTTTCTGCCATAAAGTGGCCTGATCCGGCGCCGGCGACAAACCATTTTTAGGCTGCGGATTTGTGATCTATAGTCACATCATGTCGCGTCGCTTGCCATCCCTGACCGCGTTACGAGCCTTCGAAGCCGCTGCCCGCCATGAAAACCTGACCCGGGCGGCGGAAGAGCTGTTCGTCACCCATGGCGCGATCAGCCGGCAGATCCGGGAAATCGAGACCGATCTCGGCACCCCCTTGTTCGAGCGCCGGGGCCGGCGCCTGGTGCTGACCGATGCCGGCCGCGATTACCAGCGCGCCGTTACCGCCGCCTTCGATGACCTGGCCGCCGCCACCGATCAATTGCGCCAGGCGGTCTCGGCGCGTCGCCTGACCTTGAACGTGCTGCCGACCTTTGCCATGCGCTGGCTGATTCCGCGGCTGGGGCGGTTTCAACAGCTCAATCCGAAAATCGAATTGCGCCTCGTCACCTCGGACCGGCCGATCTCGCGGCTGGGCGAGCCCTTTGACCTCGCGGTCCGTCGCGGTCCGGAGCTGTGGCAGGGCCACCGTGCGGCTGCCTTCATGGCGGAATGGGAGTTGCCGGTCTGCAGCCCGGCCCTGTTGCGGCGAAAGCCGATCACGACGGTGAAGGATCTCGCGCAACATATTCTGCTCGAGGCCGAGACGCGGCCGGATGCCTGGCAGCATTGGCTGCGGGCGATCGGTGCCCAGCAATTGCAATTCCTCGGCCGCCAGCAATTCGACCACTTCTATCTTTGTCTCGATGCGGCGGAAGACGGGCTTGGCCTCGCGCTTGGCCCGGTGCCGCTGATCGCCGACGATCTGGCGAGCGGCCGGCTGGTTGCGCCGCTACCCAATCTCCGTCTGCCGAGCCGTGCCTATCACTGGGTGGTGCCGGAGCGGCTCTCGGCCG
This sequence comes from Dongiaceae bacterium, assembly GCA_035539215.1. GTDB lineage: Bacteria > Pseudomonadota > Alphaproteobacteria > Dongiales > Dongiaceae > Dongia_B. The sequence continues at coordinate 69,896 of DATLIX010000165.1, forward strand.
ACCCAGCCATTCGCAGCCTGTGCCAATGGCTGGAGGAAGAGGGCGGACGCGCGACCGCCGAGATGGCTTAGTCAGCGCGTCCTTCGGCTCATCGCAGCGATTGCCAACTCGGCCTGCCCGCCTGGATCAGGCGATTGCCTCGCTGGGGTTTCTCAGCTCCGACATATTGATGATCTGACGCTCCGGATCGATCGACAGGCGCAGGTCGTGGAATTTCCGCAGGCTGGCACGATGGGCGATACTGATGATGGCGGTGCGCGGCAGCCGCTCGATCAGCAGGCGATACATCTGCTGTTCGCTTTCCTCGTCCAGGGCGGAAGTTGCCTCGTCGAGGAACAGCCAGTCGGGCTTGGTCAGGATGGCGCGGGCAATGGCGATGCGTTGCTGCTCGCCGCCGGAGAGGATCAGCGACCAGTTGTTGCGCTCTTCAAGACGCGAGGCCATGGCATTCAGGTCTACCGCCTTCAAGGCGTCGATAACCTGCTCGGTCGCAACGGCGTCGGGCGCCAAAGGAAACGCCAGGGCTTCGCGCAAGGTGGCGATCGGCAGATAGGGCTTCTGCGGCAGGAACAGGGTCCGCTGCTTGCCCGGCAACTGGATCTTGCCGCTGCCGAAAGGCCAGAGGCCGGCAAGCGTCCGGAACAGGGTCGTCTTGCCGCTGCCCGAGGGACCGTCGATGAGGACGCGCTGGCCGGGTTGAATGGCAAAGCCGATCTTGCTCAGCAGCTGGCGGCCGTCGGGCAAGGCAACTTCCGTGAGGTCGGCGGTGAGGCGGGAATCCGTATCGTGCTGGACCACCAGCGACGACATGCGCGCGGCGTCCTGTTCCGCCTTCTCCATCGCATCGACAAAGGCGATCAAGCGGTTGACGCTCGCCTTCCAGTCGGCCAGCGAGGAGAAGGCGTCGACGAACCAGGACAGGGCGCCCTGCACGCTGCTGAAAGCATCGGCGATCTGGGTCAACTGGCCGAGTGCAATCGCACCCGAGAAGTACCTGGGAGCAGCAACGAAAAATGGGAAGACGCTGGCAGCCTGGCCGTAAAAGGAGGTGAACCAGGTCAGACGCTTGGTCTGCTTCATATACTGGAACCAGTTGCGCCAGACCTTATCGAATGCGTTGTCGAGGCGCCGTTTCTCATCCGCTTCGCCGCCGTAGAAGGCGACACTTTCCGCATTTTCCCGCAGCCGGGTCATGCCGAAGCGGAAACTGGCGTTGAACCGCTCCTGCATGAAGTTGATGCCGACCAAGGGCCGACCGATGCGATAGGCGAGGTAGGTGCCGGCGCCGGCATAAAGGACGGCAACCCACAGCATGTAACCGGGGATGACGATGTTGTAGCCGCCGAGGGTAAAGGCCAGCGGGCCGGAGACCGACCAGAGAATGAAGGTGAAGGAAAACAGCGTCACAACTGAATTCAACAATCCCATGACCAGCGACACGGTAGAACTGGTGAAAGCGCTAATGTCCTGCTCGATGCGCTGCTCGGGATTGTCGGTGCCGTAATCCGCCAGTTGTAGCAGATAATAGGTCCGCTTGTTCAGCCAGCGCTGCAGCAGGGCGTCCGTCATCCAGCGCCGCCAGCGGATCATCAGCATCTGCCGCAGGTAGAGGTAATAGACCGCGACAACAATATAGACGCCGGCAATGACGCAGAATTTGCCGAGCAGATACCAGAACGCCTTCTCATCCTTATTCTGGATCGCATTGAAGAAATCACGGTTCCAGTAGTTGAGGACGACGTCGATGCCGACCAGACCCAGGTTGAAGCCGATGATGATGAGCGACAGAATCCAGGCAAATTTCCAGTCGCCGGAGCGCCAATAGGGCGCGGCCAGTTTCCAGAATTTCGCGATGAAATGGCGTGGCTTAATCTGGGCTTGCTGCCCCGGTTCAAGGGGGGTATCGGCGGGCATCGGCGCGTGGTCCGTTCCGGTTGCGGGATGCCAGGCAGTTTAGACAGCTTGGGAAGGATTGCCAGCTTCGGGGTGTAACCGATTGTAACCCATTGAAACAGCGCGCTATACGACGCGCTGGCTGTCCGGCGCGGCGGATGGCCAGCGACCCGGCTAAGAAGTGCCGCCCATCAGGTCGCGCGCGATGATGGCGGCATCTTCGCTCGGCTGGTCGAGGATGCCCTTCAGGAAAGCGGTCGCTGCATGACAGAGCTTGGCCGGGTCGTTGCGGCTGGCGGCAGGCTCGCTGATGACGGCGAAGACGTCCGGTGCTTCCCGGTAGAGAAGGCGGATATAGCGAAGCATCGCGGCATGAGCGGCGGGCTTGCTGTCCGGCGCGTGCGGCTGCTCGAAGGCGGAATTGGCAATATCGGCCAAGGCGGCGATCCCCTCGCGTTTCATGGTGAGCGGCAGCTCATGCATGTAGTCGATCTGGCTGATCGCGAGATTGGGGAAGGCCTGCGCCGCACAGGCGCCGGTATCCAGGTCTTTGAGGTAAGTGAGCTGCTCCACCTGCACGCGCTGATATCGCAGCACGGCCTGATCGGAGGCCTTCTTGATATAGCGTGGTACCAGCGTGCCGATAACGAATTGGCTGGCCTGGTCATCGATCGCGGCAATTGTGCCGCCGTGCTTGGCGCCGCTCAGATAGACGCTCTGGATCTCCGTATAGGCCTCGGTGTCATGAGCCGAGATTGCCGCATAGAGGTCGTTTTCCTTGAGGGCCTGATCGACATCGGCCGCGGAGGCCCAATAGGCAAGGCCTGACTTGGCAAAGCGCCCGTTATCGACAACGGCATCGATGACATGGGCCGCGCGCAATTCACCAGCGGTCGGAAACCAGAGCTCGCTCGGTATCGTCTGCAATGCCTTGTCGACGAAGGCATGCGGCAAGCCGTCCTGAAGATAAAGTGTCCGCAATGCGTCGTTTCCCGCTGCCCAGGTCTCGCCGCCCAGCGTGCGCGCAGCGCTGTGGAAACCGAGCCAGGCGCCTTGCGCCAGATAGCGCGGCGAGCCGCCCAGGAAGGCCAGGGTGCAGGCGCTGGCGCAGGTCGCCGCGGTATATGTCGTGAGATGGCGCTGCTTGATCAGGAGCGAGAGCTTGTAGCCCTCGATCATCTCGCCGCCATCGCTGTTGAGATGGATGACCTTGATCGACGGATGCGCGTCCAGCATGTTCTGCACGGCGTCGGCAGTGCCCTCCGGCATGCCGCCGGCAAGCTCCATTTCCGTGCCGTCCGACAGAAGATGGATCGAATAGGGTTTGAGCGAAGAGGTTTTCGTGGTGTTGGGGGTGACCGGCGGCGCGAAGGCCTGTTGTACCGGCGACGATCCTGTCTGTACCGGCGTGCAGCCGCATATCAGGATCGCCGCGGCGAGGGCATAGGCACGACGATCGCGCCGGCGACAAAGCGCGCGAAACAAGGCAGCGCCGCTCCGGCGCGTGACGCATGACGTCTGCTGATGTGAGACCCAGAACATGCTGCTTCCCGAGCGATTATCCCCCGCACGGATATGATGAGACTATGAGCAATCTTAATTTTCACCAAACAAAATTCGGCTTGGCTCCTGTTTCAGCGAATGCTCGCAAAAGCGCATGCCGTGTTATCGCTTTACCTGCAGCCTGGATAGCAATTGTTGCAGCGGTGCGATGGCTGAACAATCACAACGAGTGCAAGCGCCGGAGAGGCTGATCGCGATTGCGGCGACCGCATCAAGAGTGGTCGCCGAGAATGGCCCGGCTGATCGCCGCCGCTTGCTCGGAGGGCTGTTCCAACAGTGTACGGTAGAAATCCCGCACCGTGCTGCAGAGAAGTTGCGGGTCGTTGATATGCGCTTTTGGATTTCTCATGATCTCGCCCACGGCGGGAGAGGCTTTGAAAAGGTCGCGGAAGAATCGCAGCATGGTGATCTTGGCGGCTGCCTCGTCATCATTTGTGCGCGGATGATCTATGGCCGCTTCGGCCAGGTCGGCGAGCGATGCGACTTCCTTGGCTTGCAGAGAGAGGGAAAGCGTATGGGTGAGATCGTTGGTGGCGATGCCGAGGTCGGGAAACGCGCTGGCCGCGCAGGCCGTCGGCTGGTTCTGCGAGAGATACTCAAGCTCGTCCAGTTGCACGCGCTGATATCTCAGCAGTTCAGCATCGGGCGCTTTTCTGATGTAGAGCGGGAAGAGATGTTTTTCGGCGAATTTGCCCGCTTCGGCATCCACCTCGGCGGCGCTGCGGTTCGACTTTGATCCGGCCAGGAAGATGTCTCTGATTTTTGTGTAGCTGCTTGCGTCTTTCGCCGCCAGCACCGCGTAAAATCGGTTTTCCTGCAAGACCCGATCAAGCTCCGCGGCATTGTCCCAATGGGCCAGGCCGGATTGGGCGAATTTCCGCCCGTCGACGATTTCATCGACGACATGGGCGGCGGTCAGCTCCTGATGCGTGGGATACCAGATCTCGCTCGGCGCGGTCTCGAGCGCCTTGGCGATGAAGTCGCCGGGCAGGCCGGCGCTCTGATAGATGTCGCGCATCGCTCGGTTGCCGGTTGCCCAGCTATCGCCGCCCAACGAGAGCGAGGCACTGTGGAAGCCAAGCCAGGCGTTCTGTGCCAGATAGCGTTTCGTGCCGGCGATGAAGGCCAGGGTGCAGGCGCTGGCGCAGGTCGTCGAGGTATAGGTGACAAGATGGCGCTCTTTGATCAACAGGCCGAGCTTGTAACCTTCCAGCGCCTGGCCGCCGGTGCTGTTGAGATGGATGACGTGGACAGCGGGTGCCGTTTCCAGCTGCTTGCGCACCGCCTCAGTCGTCCCAAAGGGCATGCCACCGGCGAGCTCGATCTCGGTGCCCTTGGCGAGAAGATGTATCTGGTAGGGCGGAACCTCTTTCGGGTGATCGATCTTGGCGGCGAGGGGTTGCGACGGACTGCCGGTGCAGGCCGTTAGCCATGTCGCGGCCAAGATGAAGAGGATGTTCCACTGCCGCTTGGCGCGGTGGCGCCAACGCCGCGTCATGTCTGGTCCCCGAGCATACGATCGTAACCACCCCACTGGTCGACGATGGCATGAGCGTAAACGCGGCGCCGGCGCGGTGCCAAGCGAATTTTATGCGGCACCCCTGTCCCGTCGCCCGGGGGACTTCAGGCAGCGAAGGGACGGGGAGCAGCCGCTGATGATCGTATAGGGTCAGATCGTATAGGAGTCCGTCGGGTGGCGATTTTCCGCGCCGTTCAGCGCCGTGAGGTCATCGACCATATCGAGCAGCCGCTGCAGCGCCTGTTCTTCGGTGAGTTGCGCGGTGTCGATGACCAGTTCCGGCTTCTCCGGTGCTTCATAGGGCTGGTCGATGCCGGTGAAGTTCTTGATCTCGCCTTTCAGCGCCTTTTTGTAGAGCCCCTTCGGGTCGCGCGCCTTGCAGGTTTCGATATCCGCCTGCACGTAGATCTCGACAAAGTTGTCGCCGACGATGCGGCGCGCCTTGTCGCGATCGGCCCGCCACGGCGAAATCAGCGAGACGAAGACGATGAGGCCGGTCTCTGCCAGCAGCTTCGCCACTTCGGCGGTGCGGCGGATGTTCTCCGCGCGTGCCTCAGGACTGAAGCCGAGATCGCTGTTGAGGCCCTGGCGCAGAGTATCGCCGTCCAGCACCACGACCTGGCGGCCGCGCTGGAACAGGCGATGCTCGGCGGCGCCGGCCAGGGTCGACTTGCCGGAACCGGAGAGACCGGTCAGCCACAGCACCGCACCGTTATGGCCGTTC
>DATLIX010000166.1:0-10594 GCA_035539215.1 Dongiaceae bacterium
GGCGATGGAGGCGACGATGCGGTTGCCCATCTCGTCGAGCACGAGAAAGGCCTTGTCCAGCTTGTGATCGAAGACCTCGGCCCAGACGATCCGCGCGGTGCGGGCCTCGACCAGTTCGATCGAGATGGTGACGCGGCCATGGCTTTGCCGCACGCTGCCGGTGGCGATGTAATCGACGTTCAGCCGCCGCGCCGCCTCATCCGGCATCACCCCCTGTTCCGCCAGGGCGAAGACCGAGCCGCGCGCGATGATGAAGAGGTTCCGCAGCTTGGCAAGGCGGGTGATGATGTCATGCGTCAGGCCGTCGGCCAATCCGCCCCGCGCCCCGGCCGCCCCCGCTCCGCCCGCCCGTACCTCACCCGTCTGGCCCTCTTCGGCAAACGGCATCACCGCCAGTGATGCCCGCTGCGAGGCGCGCGGCGCCACCATCAGGTCTGGCGTGCCGCCGCCCGATGCCGGACGGACCTCGGCCGTCAGATGAACGGCGGTCTCAGCCTGGGCGACGGAGGGCCCGGGCGCGCGGCGCTCGCGCAGGCTGCGCCAGGCGGCGCGCAGCGGCAGCACGTCGAGACCCTCCGCTTCGAATAGGCGCGCGGTGGCGGTGACATGCTCATCGCCCGCCGCGATCTGCCCACGCCGCGCCAGGGCCGCCAGCAGGGCGATATGCGGCCGGTCCTCGAAGGGGGCCACCGCAATCCATTTCTCGAGATAAGGCAGGGCCGCGTCGTCACCCGCCGGCAGCGTCGCGACGATCCGTTCCAGGATGGCGACGTGGGCGGCGCGGAAATGACGCCGCTGTGCCAGCAGCCAGTTATCGAAATGGGGACTGCGATCGATCTCCAGCCCTTCCAGGAAATCGCCGACGAAGAGCCTCGCGAGCGGGTGCAGCCGCTCCGGCGGCAATGCTTCGATACCGGCCGCGCAGGCCGCGACCATGTCGCGCACATCCACCTGCCAGCCGGCAAGGTCGAGCGCCACCATCTCGCCGGCGGTTACAACTCTCTGGCGGTGCGGATCATCGATCACACGCCGCAATTTGCTGAGGCACCAGCGCAGCTCGCCGCGCGGATCGTTGGGCACGTCCCACAGCAGCTCGCACAGCCGGCTGCGGCTGACGGGATGCGGGGCCAGGGCAAGATAGGCGAAGAGCGCGCGCAGCTTGCGCGATGCCGCGAGTTCCTGCACGACACCGTCGCGGCTGATCGTCAGCGGCCCGAACATGCGCACGTGACCGGCGGCTTGCCGGCCGTCGTCATCCGTCCCTGCGGATTCCACGTGCGTTTCCACGCCTGCTACCACGATACCCTCGCTGCCGCTAATTTATCATCGGAATCAACGTCATGCACCCGGCGCCGCGGCCGGGCACCCGGCGGCAATCAACCGCCGCCAGTGATCCCCGGCGGAGGTTAATGCCGCGGTCGGTCAACGCCTCGCGCCGGTCGGATGCGCGCCGACAGATTATATGGGATGGGCGCGTCCACAAGACAGCACCTTCCGCAAAGTAGCAATCAGGTCGTGAAGACCAGCCCCGTACTGCAGCAGGAGATCAGCCATGCCGTCATCAACCGCAACCGGAACCACGCCAATCAGGACAACCAAGGGACGTGGCCGCCTTTTCGACAGCATTCTCGATACGGTCGGCGATACCCCGGTGATCCGCATCAACAATCTCGGCGTCGATCATGCGACACTTTATGTGAAGGCCGAATTCTTCAACCCCGGGGCCTCGGTCAAGGATCGGCTGGCCCTCAACATCATCGAGCAGGCGGAGCGCAGCGGCGCGCTCAAACCCGGCCAGACGGTAGTCGAGGCGACCAGCGGCAATACCGGTATCGGCCTCGCCATGGTCTGCGCCCAGAAGGGCTATCCCCTGGTCGTTACCATGGCCGACAGTTTCTCGATCGAACGCCGCAAGCTGATGCGCATGCTGGGGGCGAAGGTGGTGCTGACGCCGCGTGCGCAAAAGGGTTTCGGCATGTACCGGAAGGCGGTGGAACTGGCCGAGGCCAATGGCTGGTTCCTCGCCCGCCAGTTCGAGACCGCCGCCAATGCGGCCATTCACGAGGCAACCACGGGGCGCGAGATCGTCAACGATTTCGCCGGCAAGCGGCTCGATTACTTCGTTACCGGCTATGGTACCGGCGGCACCGTCGCCGGCGTCGCCCGCGTGCTGCGCCGGGAACGGCCGGAGACGCGCATCGTGCTGACGGAACCAGCCAATGCCCAGCTGATCGGTAGCGGCCGGCCGCAGGAACGGACACAGGGCGGCGCGCCCAGCGCCAGCCATCCGGCCTTCGAGCCGCATCCTATCCAGGGCTGGACGCCGGATTTCATTCCCCAGGTCCTGCAAGAGGCGATCGACGCCAAATTCTACGACGAACTCATCCCGGTGACCGGCGTCGACGGCATGAAATGGACCAAGGCCCTAGCGCAGAAGGAAGGCATCTTCGCCGGCATTTCCGGCGGCGCCACCTTTGCCGTTGCCCGCCAGGTGGCCGAACGCGCCCCGGCCGGTTCGGTCATCCTCTGCATGCTGCCCGATACCGGCGAACGCTATATGTCGACGCCGCTCTTCGATGAGATCGAGGTCGAGATGAATGAGGCGGAAATCGCCCTCTCCCGCTCGACGCCCGGCTTCCAGTTTGCCGCCGAATAATGCCACCCGAAACCGAACACGAGAGCGCGATGAATGAACTGCGCAAGGCGGGCTTCGCCGCCAAGACCAAAACAAGCAAGGCGGCCTTCGCCGCCGGGAATACGATGCAGCTCGAGGAAACCCTCGACCCCGCCGACTGGTCGGAGGCGATGGCGCTGTCGCACCAGGTGGTCGCGGATGCCGTGGCCTATCTGCAGGATGTCCGCCACCGCCCCGCCTGGCGCGAGATGCCGGCGGAGATCGGCGCCTTCTATGAGGCGGAACTGCCGCAAGCGCCGACCGCGCTGCGCGAGGTCTATCGCGATGTCACCGAAAAGCTGATGCCCTATCCCATGGGCAACATTCATCCGCGCTTCTGGGCCTGGTATATGGGGTCGGGCAATTTCACCGGCGCCCTGGCCGATTTCATCGCCGCCATCCAGGGATCCAATCTTGGCGGCGGCAGCCATGCCGCCGCCGCCATGGACCGCCAGGTAGTGAACTGGTGCAAGCAAATGATCGGCTTCCCCGCCGCCGCCAGCGGCACCCTGGTCAGCGGCGGATCGATGGCCAATCTCATCGGCCTTGCCGTCGCCCGCAATGCCAAGGCCGGCGTCGACATCCGGGAAGAAGGCGTGGCCGCAATCCGCAGGCCTCTGCGCTACTACGCCTCGGACCAGGTGCACAGCTGCCACCGCAAGGCGCTGGAGGCGCTTGGCCTCGGCAACGTCGCTCTGCGGCGCATCGCCACCGATGGCGATCTGCGGATCGACCTCAGTGCCCTGCGCCGCGCCATCGCCGAGGATCGCGCCGCCGGCCTGCAGCCGGCCTGCCTGATCGCCACCGCCGGCACGGTCAATACCGGCGCCATCGACGACCTGCAGGCGCTGGCCGATCTCGCCGCAGCGGAAAACCTCTGGCTGCATGTCGATGGCTGCATCGGCGCCCTGCTCGCCATCGCACCACGCCATGCCGGCCTTGTCGCCGGGATCGAGCGCGCGGATTCCGTGGCGCTCGATCCGCATAAATGGCTGCATGCGCCCTTCGAGGTCGGCTGCGCCCTGGTGCGGGACGCGCATCTGCATCACGACACCTTCGCCGTCACACCGGAATATCTGGAGGCGGCGCCGCGCGGCCTCGCCTCCGGCGACTGGCTGCATGAATACGGGTTGCAGACCAGCCGCGGCTTTCGCGCGCTGAAAGTCTGGATGGCGCTGAAGGAACACGGCGTCGAGAAATTCGGCCGCCTCATCGACCAGAATATCGCCCAGGGCCGCTATCTCAGCGGGCTCATCAAGGCGGAGCCCCTGCTGGAACTGGTCGCCCCCGTCACCATCAATATCGTCTGCTTCCGTTTCCAGCCGGGCGTCATCGACGGCGCGGCGCTGAAAAGGCTTAATATCGAGATCATGCTGCGGCTGCAGGAACAAGGCATTGCCGTCCTCTCCGACACCACGGTGCGGGGCCAGCATTGCCTGCGCGCCGCCATCAACAATCACCGCACGCAGCGCGCGGATCTCGACCTGCTGATCGGCGAAACCATCCGCATCGGCAAGGAGATCTTCACCCGGCACGCGGAAATCCTATCCTGACCGCGCCGGGACGATATATGCTCGCCGCAGCGACAGCATGAAACGGAAACCGTCATGTCCCTGCGCATCGTGCGGCTCGGCGAGCCGCGGCATCCCGAGGAAGGCCTGCGGCTCGGCACCGTGCGCCGGCCGCCGCGCGGCGTGCCGAAAAGCGACTTCGCCAAGCGCGACTATTACGACGTCTGGCTGCCCCAGCTGTCGCCCAGCCCCGATCTGGTGAAGCAGGCGCTGGCGGCACAACATGCGGACGACGCCAAGGCCTGGGCCGATTTCACCCGGCGCTTCCGCAGCGAGATGAAGGACGGCGATGCGGCGCGGCTGCTCGACGTGCTGGCGGCCTTGTCGCACCAGACCAATTTCTCACTCGGCTGCTATTGCGAAGAGGAACGCCACTGCCACCGCTCGGTGCTCCGCGAACTGCTGAAGGAACGCCGCGCCCGCTTCGCCGGCAGTGATCGCAAAGCGTGATCCAGGCACGGTCGGGCCCACCACACGTCCAAGCACGCTCGGAAACGGGACCTCAAGTCCCCGATACCGCGGCGCTCTTCCCTCGCGGGATGCTTGGCGCCTCACGCGGATCTTTGCCGCGTACGGCCGCGCGCTGGGGGTTGATTGACGCCTTGATGATCGGCCGCCTGAGCATCGACCGCCTGAGCATCGCCCACCTGAGCATCGCCCACCCGCGGATCCTCGACGGGAGGCTCACGACGGCCCTTGCCGTCTTCTGCGGCCCGCGCCGCACCCTGCGTGGCGACGGCAATCACCTCGAGGCAGAAATCGATGAAGGCCCGCACCTTGGCGGGCCGGTGCTGGCGGGTGGGATGGATCGCATAGAGCGGAAACAGCTCATCGGTCCAATCAGGAAAAAGCTCGACCAGACGCCCGCTGTCCAGCAGGTGACGCTGGCCCAGTTCCAGAATCTGGGCGATGCCGCTGCCCGCCTCGCAGGCACCGATCATGGTGCCGGTATCGGATAGCAGCAGACGCGCCTTGACCTTGACCGGCAGCACCTCGGCGCCGCGCCGGAACTCCCACTCATAGGCCCGGCCATGCGCCGCGTCCCAGAAATCGATGCAGGCATACTGCTCAACCTGGCGCGGATGCGACGGCCGTCCATGCGCGGCGATATAGCCCGGCGAGGCCACCGTCAGGATGCGCGTCTCGACCAGCTTGCGGGCGAAGAACGAGCCGACCGGCGGATCGCCGAAACGCAAGGCGAGATCGAAGCCGTCGGCCACCAGATCGCCCACGGCGTCACGCATGATCAGTTCGAGGGTGAGGTCCGGATAGCGGGCGAGGAATTCCGCCAGCCGCGTCGACAGCACGATGCGCGAAAAGAACGGATCGATATTCACCCGCAGCCGGCCGCGCACATTGCTGGTCGAGCCGGCGGCGTCGATGGCGGCCTCCTCGATGCCCGCCAGATGCGGCCCGACGCTTTCGTAGAACCGCCGCCCCTCGTCGGTCAGGGTCATCGACCGCGTGGTCCGCTGCAGCAGGCGCACGCCGACCCGCGCCTCCAGCCGCGACAAGGCACGGCTGACACCGGAAGGCGAGAGGCCCAGCGCCTCGGCCGCCCGCACGATCGTCCCCGCTTCGACCACCGCCATCAGCACAGTAACACCGGCCAGCAATCTGCCGTCGTAAGGCATTTTATCCCTGATTTTTTGTCACGAATGAGCTGACACAATGACGCTCAAAGTACGGTCAATGCAATGGCATATTCCGCCTGCCAGTCGTGGCGCGATACATCCTTGTCGCCACCGGGCTGGCACCGGAAGTCCATGGCGGGGACGGCGCGCTGTCGCCGCAGAGACCCTGCCCATGTGGATCGCGCCCTCGGACGACAGATGGAATGGGCATGGAAGCGTGTGGCGAATCCGGCGCAAGCGAAAGCCAGAGACGAGACACCGGCCAACGACATCAACCCCGACGAGGTAACAACATGACCCAGCAACAGACGGCACTCATCATCGGCGCCTCACGCGGCCTCGGCTTGGCTCTGGCCGAGGAGTATTGCAGCCGCGATTGGCATGTCATCGCGACACAGCGCACGCCGTCGACGCAACTGGCCGCCCTCGCCGCGCGCTATCCCCGCAGCCTTACTGTCGAGATCGTCGATATCGACGATGCCGCGTCAGTCCAGGCGGTGCGCGGCCGGCTCGGTCAGCGGCAACTCGACACGCTCTTCGTCAATGCCGGCATCTGCAAGGCGCGCGAGGCGACGCCGCGCGATGCCGATCCGGCCGATTTCCTCGACATGATGGCGACCAATGCGCTCGCACCCGTGCGGGCGGTGGAGATTCTCGAAGATCGCGTGCCGCAGACCGGCGTCATCGCCGTGATGTCATCTGAAATCGGCAGTATCGCCAACAATAACGGCTTCTGGGAACTATACAGCGCCAGCAAGGCGGCACTCAACATGCTGATGCACTGCTTCGCCGGCCGACATGCCGGCGATCCCCGCGCGCTGCTGCTGGTGGCGCCGGGTTGGATCAAGACCGATCTCGGCACCGATGCGGCGACCTATTCCGTCGAGGAGGCGATTCCGCTGGTCGTCGACACGGTGGAACGCAATCGCGGCCGCGCCGGGCTGCGCTTCGTCAACAATCGCAACCAGGTGCTGCCGTGGTGACCAGACCATCCGGCCGTTGCCGATCGTCGGCGCGTGCCGTCTCTTCCGCATAGGATGTCTGGATCGCGTCGATGGTCGGCAGGATCGCAAGAAAGATATCGATCAGCATCGGATCGAACATGGCGCCGCGATTTTCGCGCATGAAGGCGACTGCGTCCTGCCGGTCCCAGGCCTTCTTATAGGGACGCTCCGCGAGCAGCGCGTCATAAACATCGCAGATCGTGGCAATGCGCCCTTCCAGCGGAATCTCTTCGCCGCAGAGTCCCGTCGGATAGCCGGACCCGTCCCAGCGCTCATGGTGGGAAAGCGCGATGCGGCGCGCCATGCGGATGACGGCGGCGGGATGGTCGGGAATGATATCGGCGCCGATCTGCGGATGCTTGCGCATCACCGCCACTTCCGCCGGATCGAGCCGGCCCGCTTTCAAGAGCACTGAATCGGGCACGCCGATCTTGCCGAGGTCATGCAGCGGGCTGGCCACCTGCAGCATATCGGCCCATCTGGCATCCTGTCCGGCCGCCAGGGCCAGGGCCCGGCACATGCGGCTCATCCGGATGAGATGCAGCCCGGTCTCGTTGTCGCGATATTCGCCGGCCCGGGCGAGGCTGAAATTCAGCTCGCGCGACATGCCCTCGATATCGGCGAGATAGGCATCGTAATAGACCGAGGTGGCCAGGCCGAGATCGAGAAAGACGGCGCGGTTGACGGCAGTGAGGTAGCGGCGCTGCAATGCCGGCTGGTTGCCGAATTCGGCGAGGATCACGCCGCCGACCTCGTTCAGCACCAGGCAATAGGCGGTGGAGAACAGCATAGGATCGACGCCGAGGCGGAAATGGCTGCGCCCCATGGCCAGCGTCGCACGCAGATAATCGTGATCGAAACGCCCGGCGAAGACATGCTCCACCCAATGCCGGCGCTGCGCCTCGCGGACATGCGCCAGCATCTCGGGATTCTTGAACAGCTTCGCGCCGGCCTCCTGCGCCAGGATCCGCTCATAGAAATGATCGAGGATGCCGTCCATATGCGGCTCGACGATGCCGGCAAAATCGCGCAGGGCTTCCAGCACATCCGCGTCGATCGCGAGGAATTCGAGCCAACGGCCAAGGGTCAGTGGCATGATGGAAACTCTAACCGCAGTTACGGAAGGCTCTACAGTCACTACAGCGGTTCTGATGTCGTTGATCTGCATCAAGCATGCCTGGTTGAAAACCATAGAGTATGGTTAACTGGGTGTTTATGACTTCGATCGAGCGACGATATCGTCGTCAGGCCCTTCCGCCCTCCAGGCTGCGACTGTCCAGTGCGGCCCGCGTCGGACGCCCGCCCTTGCCGGTACGCGGCAAACATTCAATGTGCGCGCGGCGGTTATGCTGATTCCGCAAATTCCGCGCCCCGCCGGTTCTTCCGGCGCGCAGTGATGGCGCAGCCGGGCCTTAAGCGTTCCACGGCGAGATCGCGCTTCGCATACGATAAGAGGCATAGGCAGTCCATAACGGCTGCGCTAGGCTATGCCAACGGATCGCCGAATTGGGGAAAGCGATCCGCTCAAGGAATCGGGAAGCGCATTGGGGGAATCATGTATCGGGCTCTGTTTTTAGCCGGCGCAGTCATGCTGGCGGGCTGTGCTGCGTCTAACAACCAAACAACGGCGGCACTGCCGGCGGAAGCCCCACCCGTATGCCGCGCCGAGACGACGCCGACCGTCGATGTCAGCTTCGATCGTGAGCAGGCGCCGGAAGACCGCAGCCAGAACGCGCAGGCCCTCACCGCGATCGATACCGCGCGCGGCGGCCATGCCGCTGCCGACCGTATCAATGTCGTCACCCTGGTGGAGACACAAATCGAGAGCGCCATCAACCTGCAAGCGACGACCCGCCAACTGTCGAATGGCACGAACTGTGTCTGGCTGACCGCCGCCCGTGTCGCGGTGAAACGGAAGAATCGCGTCAACATCGCCTCCGAACTGGTGCCGGGCTCCTGCCCTGATGCCATCATGAAACGGCAGGCCGCCGATATGATCGCCCGGGCGGGTCAGCATGACGCGCCGCTCAAGCAGAAGATCACTGACGCGATGACGAATGCCGGCCGGAATGCCGTCGCGGATACCTCGTTGGAGAATGCCCAGCGCCAGCTGGAACAGACGCTGAGCGACGCCGTTAACGCGCAGGTTCAACAGGAAGCGGCAGTGGAGAACAAGGAATTGGACGCCTTGTCGCAAACGAACGTGCTGAAAAACGTTGCGGATCAATGCCACGACGCCGCGACCCGGCACCTGATGCAGTCGCTCGCCGGGTCCTGAGCGGCGCTCTGCCGTCGATAGGCTCGATGGCAATTCCTCGCCGCTGGAACGGCAAGGCGCGTCCGCCTGGCGTGAATCCGGCTCGCCTTATTAGAATAGAGGGCGATCACGTCTTAACTGGAAGCCCGTCCGCTTCCACTTAAAGCGATCGCGCTCTAGACTGGCCCCGCCGTGTGTTGCGCCCGCACGGAAGCGCCCGGCCCGAGAATTATATGGCCTGCAAGGGGAGGAGCACCGTGAGCCTCGATTTTCTCATCACCACGCTGATCGTCGTCGTCTCGCCGGGGACGGGCGTGCTCTATACCCTGGCGGCCGGCCTGTCGCGCGGACCCAAGGCCAGCATCGTCGCCGCCTTCGGCTGCACGCTCGGCATCGTGCCGCATATGGCGGCGGCTGTACTCGGCCTCGCCGCCTTGCTGCACGCAAGCGCGCTCGCCTTCCATACGCTGAAATATGCCGGCGTCGCCTATCTGCTCTATATGGCGTGGCAGACGCTGAAGGAACACGGGGCACTGCGCGTCGACACCGCGAACAGCCCGCGCTCGACGGCCAAGGTGATCGTCCAGGCGGTGCTCATCAACATCCTCAATCCGAAGCTGTCGATCTTCTTCTTCGCCTTCCTGCCGCAATTCGTCGATGCGCACGAGGCGCATCCTTTGCCCCTCATGCTGGAACTGAGCGCCATCTTCATGGCCATGACCTTCGCGGTCTTCGTGCTCTATGGCCTCTTCGCCGCTGCGGTACGCAACCAGATCATCTCCCGCCCCCGCATCCTCACCTGGATGCGCCGCAGCTTCGCCGCCGCCTTCGTGGCGCTCGGCGCCAAGCTGGCGCTGGCGGAGAGGTGAACCAGTACAGGACCAGAAACAATCAATGGCCGACTTCAACCTTGCTTCACTAGGTTAGCCCATTCGGGCTGTATGTCCTGCATATAGTTCACTGAACTTATGATGGAGGATGTCGCTGGAACAAGACCATCATGGCGGCCCGATTTCGTTATGAAGCAATGCCCGAAACGCAAAGCTAGCGGGTCTTGATCAATTTCGAAGCAATAGCCCACAAATCTTACACGCGAAGTACTAGCTAAAAATGATAGACAAGCTGCATCGAGCTCTCGTTGATCTATCCCGCCATGATCGTAGGCGAGTTTAAACACTATCGCGCCATCCCCTCCCTTTGGAAGTTGACTCTTCGCATCGAGCAGAAGCTTCCGAACCGCTCTGCGTTCGATTAGCGGCTTTTTTCTTATTTTTTACTTCGACATTCAGCTGCTTGAACCCTAATCCGTTAAACAGCCTAAGAGCCGTTCCGGAAAGATCGGATTCAGACTGAACGGCTTGCGATGATGCGCCTGAGCATGATGCGGATCATGGCGAGGCGGATGAAAGCGATGGATTTGCGGGCATGACGCTCGAAATCCTTGCTGAGGCGAC
>DATLIX010000167.1:0-2492 GCA_035539215.1 Dongiaceae bacterium
GCCCGAAACCATGGAGGATGCCATAACCAGCGGCGCAAGCAGCAGCGGAGCCGGCAAGGCTGGCAACGGTCTGACCTATCGCGATGCCGGGGTCGATATCGATGCCGGCAATGCCCTCGTCGAAGCGATCAAGCCCCTGGCGAAAGCCACGGCGCGGCGCGGCACCGCGGCCGGCCTCGGCGGCTTCGGCGCGTTCTTCGACCTCAAGGCCGCTGGCTTCCAGGATCCGATTCTGGTTTCCACCACCGATGGCGTCGGCACCAAGCTGAAGGTCGCCATCGATGCCGGGCAGCACGACACGGTCGGCATCGACCTCGTCGCCATGTGCGTCAACGACCTCGTCGTGCAGGGCGCCGAGCCGCTGCTGTTCCTGGATTATTTCGCCACCGGCAAGCTGGATGTGGCGGCCGGCACCGCCATCATCAAGGGCATCGCCGAAGGCTGCCACCAGGCGGGCTGCGCCCTGATCGGCGGCGAGACGGCGGAAATGCCCGGCATGTATGCCAAGGGCGATTACGATCTCGCCGGCTTTGCCGTCGGCGCCGTCGAACGCGGGCAGGTCATCACCGGCGACGGCGTTGCGGCCGGCGACGTTATTCTCGGCCTCGCCTCCAGCGGCGTCCATTCCAACGGTTATTCGCTGGTGCGCAAGGTGGTCGAGCGCAGCGGCCTCGGCTATGAGGCCGAGGCGCCCTTCGCCAAGGGCCAGAAGCTGGGTGCCGCTTTGCTGACGCCGACCCGCATCTATGTAAAGAGCTGCCTCGCCGCGATTCGCGAAACCGGCGCCGTCAAGGCGCTGGCGCATATCACCGGCGGCGGTCTCTTGGAAAACATCCCGCGCGTGTTGCCGGCCGATCTGCAGGCCGAGATCGACGGCGGCGCTTGGCCCCTGCCGCCGGTCTTCCAGTGGCTGGCCGGGACCGCCGGCATCAATGCGCACGAAATGAGCCGCACCTTCAATTGCGGCATCGGCATGATCCTGGTGGTCGCCGCCGATCGCGCCGCCGATGTCGAGAAAGCGCTGCAAGGTCAGGACGAAACGGTGCATCGCATCGGCAAGATCGTCGCCCGTGCGAAAGATGCGCCCGGCTGCGTCGTCAACAACACCGCCAACTGGTCCTGACCCGCCGTCCGATGACCGAGAAGCTGCGCCTTGCCGTGCTGATTTCCGGACGCGGCAGCAACCTGCAGGCGATTCTCGACGCCTTCGGTCCGCATACGGCCGAGAGTCCGATCGAGATCGTCCTGGTCTTGTCGAACCGCCCGGATGCGGCCGGTCTCGCCCGCGCCGAAAAGGCTGGCGTGGTGACGGCGGTCATCGACCACACGGAATTTGCCGATCGCGGCAGTTTCGATGCGGCGATGGATGCCAGGATTCGCGCCGCCGGCGCCAATTTCATCGCCCTCGCCGGCTTCATGCGCCTGCTGACCGATGGCTTCATCGCGGCCTGGCGCGACCGCATGATCAATATCCATCCCGCCATCCTGCCGGCCTTGAAAGGCCTGCACACCCATGAACGGGCGATCGCGCGCGGCCTGAAGCTGCATGGCTGCACGGTGCATTTCGTGCGGCCGGAGATGGATACCGGCCCGATCATCGCCCAGGCGGCCGTGCCGGTGCTGGCCGGCGATACGCCCGACCGCCTTGGCGCGCGGGTGCTGGCCGCGGAGCACCGGCTTTATCCCCATGCCCTGCGACTGATTGCCGCCGGCAAAGTCCGGATCGAGGGCGAGACCGCCGTGGTCGAGAGCACCGGCGACCCGGCGGCTTTTCTCATCAATCCCGCGCTCGCCTGAGCCGCGCCGCCGCAACCCCGCTGCCCTGGACGCCACCGCCGGGAGCACGCCGGCGGGATTGCCACGGCGCAACACCTGCGTTAAAAAGCCCCATCTTGCCTCGCAATTTGGGAGCCTTCCGATGTCGTCGATCAATGATCAGATTTTGGCCAATCGCCAGGAAACCTGGAAAGGCTTCTGCCGCCTGCTGTTCTGGGGATCGATCGGCGTCGCCATCGTCACGCTGATCGCGGTCTATTTCACCGTCTGATCGCTCCCGACCGACCGGTCGAACAGAGATCGGGTCGGGCACAGAAAAGGCGCCGGATCGCTCCGGCGCCTTTCGTCTTTCCGGGTTGCCCCCGAAAGCGTATCGGTTCAGCCGACCAGTTCGAGGCCGCTGAAGAAATAGGCGATCTCGATCTTGGCATTCTCGGGCGAATCCGAGCCATGCACCGAATTGGCCTCGATCGATTCCGCGAATTCCTTGCGGATGGTGCCGGCAGCGGCATTGGCCGGATTGGTGGCGCCCATGACATCGCGATACTTGGCGATGGCGTTCTCGCCTTCCAGCGCCTGCACGACGACCGGGCCGCTGGTCATGAAGCTCACCAGATCATTGTAGAACGGACGGGCGGCATGAACTTCGTAGAACTTCTCGGCCTGGGCCTTGGAGAGCTGGACCCGCTTCTGGGCGATGATGCGCAGACCGGCGG